>CANGIS010000014.1 GCA_947454055.1 Hyphomicrobiales bacterium | reverse complement strand
CAACCCATTATGGAGTCGTTGATTCCGTCGGCGTTGATCCCGCAGGCGGGCGAAACGCGGGCGCTTTACGAGCTGATCGAATTGCTGTTTTTCGCTTATCGCGATTTTGTGGGTGATCCGGACCGCTTGCTGGAAACCTATGGTTTTGGGCGGGCGCATCATCGGGTGATCCACTTTGTTGATCGCAACCCCGGCCTCACCATCGCCGAATTGCTGGACATTTTGCAGATCACGAAACAGAGCCTCAACCGCGTGTTGAAGGAACTGATTTCAAAACATTATGTCGAAAGCCGTTCAGGCATCGAGGACCGGCGGCAGCGCCACCTTCATTTGACCGCGCGCGGCAAGCATCTGGCCGATAGTCTGGCCGCCTTGCAGATGAAGCGGATCGGAAGGGCGCTGGTCGAGATTGGTCCGAACGATGCCATGGCGGCACGACGCTTTCTGGAAGCCATGATTGATCCGTCTGTTCGGCCGGATGTCGATCGCGTCTTGGCATCGAAGGGGAGGATGTTATGACGGAGCTTCGGCCATGAAGGCAGCTCGCCAGCCCGCTCCCGTTTCGGCCAACGCCCCGCATATTCTGGTGGTGGACGATGACCGGCGTCTGCGCGAGCTGTTAGCGCGTTTTCTCTCCGAGCACGGCTTTCGGGTGACGGTTGCCAAAGACACGATCGAGGCGCGGGCGCGGCGCGAGCTGTTCGTGTTTGATGGTGTCGTGCTTGATGTGATGATGCCGGGCGAGAACGGGTTTGATTTCGCCCGTGCGCTGCGGGCGGAAAGCGATATTCCGATCATGATGCTGACGGCGCGGGTTGATGCGATGGACCGCGTCGAGGGGCTGGAACTGGGCGCGGATGATTATCTGCCCAAGCCGTTCGAGCCGCGCGAATTGCTGCTGCGCCTCACCAATATGCTGCGCCGAACGGCAGCGGCCACGGCAAAGGCGGTCGAGCCTTCCAACACTGTGTCGTTTGGTGATTTTGTCTTCCGGATTGAACGCGGCGAGTTGCGTCAGGGGGACGAGCTGATCCGGTTGACCGATCGCGAGCGCGAATTGCTGCAAATTCTGGCCAAAAAATATGGCGAGACGGTGCCGCGCGAGGAGATCGCAGGTGACGAAGAGCTCGGCGAGCGGACCGTTGACGTGCAAATCAACCGGCTTCGCCGCAAGATCGAAATTGACCCCTCCAATCCTGTGCATCTTCAGACCGTGCGGGGCGCGGGCTACCGTCTGTTGGTGGATTAAGCCATGGCGGAAAACAGGCGCGCATCCATTCGGAATCTCAGGGTCTATCGGCGAATCGCGGGCTGGATGGCGAGCCGAATGCCTAAGGCGCTGTTTACCCGTGCCCTGATCATCATCATTGCGCCGATGGTGCTGCTGCAATCGGTTGTGGCCTATGTGTTTATGGAACGGCACTGGCAATTGGTGACGCGGCGGCTGTCAGCCGCGGTCGTGCATGATATTGGCGCGGTGATCGACGTCATGGAATTGTCCCCCCGCCGTGAGCTGGTTGACCCCGTGGTCAAAATCGCAGGCGAGCGGCTGGGCCTTGATCTCGAAATCATGCCGCCGGGGGCGTTGCCGCCCGCCGGACCGCGTCCGTTTTTTTCGATTCTTGACAGTGCGCTTTCGAATGAAATCGATGAGGCGATCAAGCGGCCTTATTGGATTGATACGGTGGGCTCGTCCGATCTGATCGAGATTCGCGTGCAACTCGATTGGGGAATTTTGCGGGTGCTGACGCATCGCTCGCAGGCCTATGCATCGAACACGCATATTTTCATTCTCTGGATGGTGGGCACTTCGCTGGTGCTGTTGCTGGTAGCGATTTTATTTTTGCGCAATCAGATCAAGCCCGTGTTGCAACTGGCCGAAGCAGCGGAGAGTTTCGGTAAAGGCCGCGAGATTGATTATCGGCCGCGCGGGGCCAAAGAAGTGCGTCAAGCGGGCATGGCGTTTTTGGAAATGAAACGCCGTGTTGAGCGCGCGCTCGAACAACGCACCGCGATGTTGAACGGCGTGAGCCATGACCTTCGAACCATTCTGACGCGCTTCCGGCTATCGCTTGAAATGGTGGAGGAGAGCGCCGAGCTTGAAGCGCTCAAGAAGGATGTGGACGAGATGTCGCGCATGCTGGAAGGCTATCTGGCCTTTGCGCGTGGCGATGCGGCGGAGCCGGCTGAGCCGGTTTCGGTGCGCGCCTTGCTCGACGAGCTGAAGGCCGATGGCGAGCGGCAGGGGCACCCGACCACGATCGATGTTTCGGGCGATCCGGTGGTGACGATCCGGCGCGATGCCATCAAGCGGTGCCTCGTCAATCTCGTGAGCAATGCGGTGCGGCATGGCGACAAGATTGCTTTGTCAGCCGTACTCGATGGGCGGTGGTTGCTGTTCCATATCGACGATGACGGCCCGGGCATTCCTGCAAGCCGCCGCGAGGACGTGTTCAAGCCGTTTGTGCGGCTTGACGAGGCGCGCAATATGGATGAAGGCGGGTCCGGCCTGGGGCTCTCCATCGCGCGCGACATTGTGCGCGCGCATGGCGGCGATGTGATGCTGCTGGATAGCCCGATGGGCGGGTTGCGGGCTACGGTGCGGATACCGGTTTAGATGCTTACCCCGCCATTTGTCGCATGACCTTTGTGAGTATGATCGTCTTTCCCCAGCGGGGCAAAGGCAATAGGGACCAATTCAGCACCTTTGATATCCAGCCCGGAACACAGGTTGTTTCCCGCCCAAGTGCAGCGAGAGCGGATTTGGCCACTGAGTTTGGCTTTGCTGCAAGGGAGAATTTCATGCTGGCGCGCGCCGCGAAGCCAGTTGAGACGGGGCCGGGGGCCACAGCCAAGACATCAATATTGAAGGGCTTCAATTCGCCATGCAGGCCTTCTGCAAAGCTTTGAACAAATGCTTTCGTTGCCGCATAGGTTGACGAATAGGAGACGCCCTGGAAGCCAAGAAGTGAGCTCATCAGTATAATTCCACCGCTTCCACGTGTTTTAAAACCATTGGCAACGTGATGGGTCAGCCTCACCATAGATCGGCAATTGACATCGACCATATTGGCTTCGTCATCAACAGATAGATCAACAAAGGATCCGGAGCTTCCAAACCCTGCTGCAGCAATGAGGAGACCAATATCTTGGCCTTCTGTCTCCGCGATGACTTCAGCCACGCCTTCATCCGTTCCCAGATCAGCCGAAATAATCGACGTTGAAATGCCGTGAGCCTTAGCGAGTTCGGCTGCGAGTGATTCAAGCCTGTCTCGGCGCCGCGCGACGAGTACTAAATCAAGACCTTCTGCTGCTAGTGACCGGGCGAATTCGCGCCCAATCCCATCGGAAGCGCCGGTCACGATAGCCCGGCATCCATAGCGACTCTGGCGAAAGGATTTCTTTGATCCCGGGAATGTTGGCTTTTGCTCTGCGTTTACCATGGTTAGGCCCTCTTTTGATTAAATTGTTGACAGTGTCTACAATTCATTAGCAGCAAAGTTGACGGTGTCAACATTGCTGATTAACTTTTCTAAAAAAGGCTGATAGGAAGCCTTGGTAAAGTATGGCGACATACTTGATTGAGTATCCACAACGGGTTGGGTGTATGGCCAAGCTGCGTGATTTAAAGGAAGCCTGCGTTCTTGAGGCGCTTGCCATCGTTGCGAGCGACGGGGTCGAAAAATTGAGTCTGCGCGAGGTCGCCCGTCGCTTGGGCGTATCGCATCAGGCACCTTATCGCCATTTTGCGAGCCGCGATCATTTGTTGGCGGAAATTGTGTCCCGCGCCTTTCGCAGCTTCGCGGATGTGTTGACTGAGGCGACACGCGACGATGACCCTCAAATTGCACTTGCGGAAATGGGCATCGCCTATCTCGACTATGCGCGACGCGAACCGCTCGCTTACCGGCTGATGTTTGGAACTCTTTTGCCGGATGTCCAAACTCATCCCGCTATGATGGCTGAGGCACGGCATGCTTTTGATTTATTGCTAAACGCTTTGGCCAAGCGAAAAAAGGCTAGGGCAATGCCAACGGATGTATTTGCTCGAGGCAGCGATGAAGATTTGGCTATGATGCGCGATGCTATTTTTATTTGGTCTACGCTCCATGGTTTCGCGTCCATTCAAGCATCGTCTGCGGTTGAGACGCTTGGTCTGCCGGCCAATTTGATGGACAATATGTTCGAAGAACTGCTCACGCGGATCAGGGGCGGGTTCGAGGCGACTTAGCGGTACGTTGAATTGCGTCCTTGCGAGAAGCAAAAGCGACGAAGCAATCCAGCCTTTTCTTGCAGCATCAACAAGCTTGCTTCGCATTTGCTCGTAGTGACGGGGGGGTAAATTAGCGCCGCCTCGGCTTTGCCTCACCACCACCCCAATTATGCGGCCCCATATCGGCATCGGTCGGTTTATGCGCCCGCGTTGGTGGCAGGTTGGCCGCTGAGCCATAAGTCCGCTCGCCCTTAAACCTACCCGCCTCTCGCTCCACATCCGATTGCCGCGCTAACGGATCATTGGCGATGGCCAGCTCTGTTGCTTCCAGCCGTTTGATTTCGTCGCGCAATCTTGCCGCCGTTTCGAATTCGAGATTAGCCGCCGCCTCGCGCATTCGTTTTTCGAGGTCGGCGAGGGTGGCTTTCATGTTGTGGCCGGCGCTTGGCGCATTGGCCATGCCGATATCGACCTGCACATGGTCGCGCTCATAGACGCTGTCCAAAATATCCGAAATGCCGCGCTTGATCGATTCAGGTGTGATGCCATGTTCGAGATTATAGGCGCGTTGCTTCTCGCGGCGGCGCGAGGTTTCGGCCATTGCGCGCTCCATTGAGCCGGTGATTTTATCGGCGTAGAGCACGACCTTGCCTTCGACGTTACGCGCCGCGCGGCCGATGGTTTGGATGAGCGAGGTTTCCGACCGCAAGAAGCCTTCTTTATCCGCATCGAGGATGGCCACCAGCGCGCATTCGGGAATATCGAGGCCTTCGCGCAGCAGGTTAATGCCGATCAACACGTCAAAGGTGCCAAGGCGTAGATCGCGGATGATTTCGATGCGCTCGATCGTGTCAATGTCGGAGTGCATATAGCGCACGCGCACGCCGTTTTCATGCAGATATTCGGCGAGGTCTTCGGCCATACGTTTGGTGAGCACGGTGACCAGCGTCCGAAAGCCTTGGGCCGAGACTTCGCGCACTTCACCCAAGAGATCATCGACCTGCGCGCGGGCCGGACGGATGATGACTTCGGGATCAATCAGGCCGGTTGGGCGAATGACCTGTTCGACGAACACGCCGCCGGTCTGCTCCATTTCCCATTCGCCGGGGGTGGCCGAAACATGCACCGTTTGCGGGCGCATCGCGTTCCATTCCTCGAACCGCAGCGGGCGGTTATCGAGGCAGGAGGGGAGGCGGAAGCCATATTCGGCAAGCGTCGCCTTGCGCTTGAAATCGCCGCGATACATGCCGCCGATTTGTGGCACGGTGACGTGGCTCTCATCGGTGAAGACCAGCGCGTTGTCGGGGAGATATTCGAACAAGGTCGGCGGCGGCTCGCCCGGCTTGCGGCCGGTGAGATAGCGCGAATAATTCTCGATGCCCTGGCACACGCCGGTGGCTTCCAGCATTTCAAGATCAAACAGCGTGCGCTGCTCCAGCCGTTGCGCTTCGAGCAGACGGCCCGAGCGGTGGAGATCATCCAGCCGATGCTTCAGCTCTTCCTTGATGCCTTTGATCGACTGCAGCAATGTCGGGCGCGGCGTGACATAATGCGAATTGGCGTAAACTTTGACGGCTTCGAGATCGGCGGTTTTGTTGCCGGTGAGCGGATCGAATTCCACAATGCTTTCGACCTCGTCACCGAACATCGAAACACGCCAGGCGCGGTCTTCATAATGGGCGGGGAAGACTTCGATGATGTCGCCGCGCACGCGGAAGGAACCGCGGATAAAATCACCGCCGGAACGCTTGTATTGCAGTGCCACGAGATCGGCGATGAGCTGGCGTTGTTCCACCACTTCACCGACCTTCACGGCAAAGGTCATAGCGGTGTAGGTCTCCACCGAACCGATACCGTATATGCACGAAACAGACGCCACGATGATGACGTCATCGCGCTCGAGCAAAGCACGCGTGGCGGCGTGGCGCATCCGGTCGATCTGCTCGTTGATGGTGGATTCTTTTTCGATGAAGGTATCGGTGCGCGGCACATAGGCTTCGGGCTGGTAGTAATCGTAATAGGAAACGAAATACTCCACCGCATTGTTGGGGAAGAAGCTCTTGAACTCGCCATAGAGCTGGGCCGCCAGTGTTTTATTCGGCGCGAGAATGAGCGCGGGGCGCTGCGTCTTCTCGATCACTTGCGCCATGGTGAAGGTTTTGCCGGAACCCGTGACGCCGAGCAGCACCTGATCGCGGTCAAGCTCGGCAATGCCTTCGACCAGCGCTTTGATCGCGGTGGGTTGATCGCCCGCCGGTTGATAGTCCGAGACGATCTCGAAGCGATAGCCGCCCTCGGACTTTTCGGGGCGGGCGGGACGGTGCGGCGTCCACTCGACCTTGTCGCGAAAGCGCGGATCGCCGCCTTCGAGCAGTTCTTTGAGCGCGGTAAGCGTGGCGCCGGAACCGGTGACGGTTTCGTCATCCTGTTCTTCCGCTTCCTTTTTCACATTGCCTTGCCGGACGCGGCGCGGCGCTTCCTGCAACATCGCCTCGCGGGAAATGTCCTTGTCGCGGATGCGATCGCCCCGACGCGGGCCTTCAGGCGTGGCCTCGGCGATTTTCAGCGCTTTTTTCAGCGCGATATCGGCCATGGTGATGGAGGTGGGCTGGCTTGTCTCGGCGCTGTAGGCCGCTTGGGGCGCTTCGCCAAATCCTTCCGAGCGACCGCTTTCGATCTGCGCCCGAGCATTGGCTTGCGATTGCCTTTCCTGCGTCAAGGCAGGGTTGAGCAGCGCCGCTAAATGCTCGTCGAGCGGGATCAGATCGGGCTTCGACGCTTTTCCAGTCGATTTGGCAGGAGATTTCGGAGATTTGGCCATAGCTTCAAGATGGGCTGAGTCAGGCCTCAGGGCAAGGGGGCGTGCATGGTCGATCCGACCTTGGCAGGGATGGGTGAAATAAAAAAGGCCCGGAGCGATCCGGGCCTTAACTTTAAAAGGAGATCATGCGCGATTAAACGGGCTGATCAAGCCTTTGTGCACTTGCCGTCTTGCCAGACCATGTGATGTTTGGCGCAGGTCTTTTCGGTCTTGTAGGTCTTGGCGAAGGCTGCGACAGGCGCAAGAGCAAGGCCTGCAATGACGAGGGTGGTGGCGATACGACGGATCATGAGATACTCCCTAACTTACCGGATGGATGACCATGCATTCTGCATGGAATAGGGTTGTTTCTAACGTTGCATTCTTGCCGGGGCGATGAACGTCCGATTACAAATTTTTCATGGTCATGAACAATTGATTAATACCCGCTGAGGACGGGATGGCGGGTGATCGCAAAGCCTTTGTCATATCCCCCCAATTTAATCCGGTATGGCCTCTTGCTCCCATCGGTCAGCAGCATTAGGGTCCGGCCTGATTTTATCTCCCGCTTTGGCCTTTTTCGGAGTTTGATGATGGGTTTTCTTGCTGATGCTTTGTCCCGCGTGCAGCCCTCGGCCACGATTGCCGTGACGCAGAAAGCCCGCGACCTGAAAGCCCAAGGTCGCGATATCATTTCGCTCTCGGTCGGCGAGCCCGATTTCGATACGCCCGATAACATCAAAAAGGCGGCGATTGACGCCATCATGCGGGGCGAGACGAAGTATACGCCGGTGTCCGGCATTACGCCCCTGCGCGAAGCGATCGTCAAAAAATTCAAGCGCGAGAACGGCCTTGATTACAAAGTGAACCAGACGATTGTCTGCACCGGCGGCAAGCAGGTGCTGTATAATGCGTTCGTCTCGACGCTCAACCGCGGCGACGAGGTCATCATTCCGGCGCCTTACTGGGTTTCCTATCCCGATATGGTGTTGCTCTGCGGCGGCGAGCCCGTGTTCGTGCCGACCACTTTGGCGAAGGGGTTCAAGCTTCAGGCCGAGGATCTCGACCGCGCGATTACGCCGCGCACCAAATGGATCATCCTCAACTCGCCGTCCAACCCTTCGGGTGCGGCTTATACGCGGGATGAGTTGAAGGCCATCACCGATGTGCTGTTGCGCCATCCGCATGTCTGGATTTTGACCGATGACATGTATGAGCATCTGACATTCGGGGACTTCGTGTTTACGACGCCCGCCCAGATCGAGCCCAATCTCATGGACCGGACCCTGACCATGAACGGCGTGTCGAAGGCCTATGCGATGACCGGATGGCGGATTGGCTATGCGGCCGGACCCGACAAGCTCATGAAGGCGATGGACATGGTGCAGGGGCAGCAGACCTCGGGCGCGTGCTCGATTTCGCAATGGGCAGCGGTGGAGGCCTTGAACGGTCCGCAGGATTTCATTCAGGTCAGCCGCAAGGCGTTTGAGGGACGTCGTGATCTGGTGGTTTCGATGCTCAATCAGGCGAGCCTGCTCGATTGCCCTGTGCCGGAAGGTGCGTTCTACGTCTATCCAAGCTGCGCCAAGGCGATCGGCAAAACCGCGCCATCGGGCAAGGTGATTCTCACGGACGAGGATTTCGTGACCGAATTGCTGGAAGCCGAAGGCGTGGCTGCCGTCCATGGCACGGCGTTTGGCCTCGGCCCGAATTTCCGCATTTCCTACGCGACTTCAAACGAGTTGCTCGAAGAGGCCTGCGGCAAGATCCAGAGGTTTACCGCCAGCTTGCGGTAAACCTAAGGGTTGCGGGTGCCAGGTGGATTTGGGATTGTTGGTAATCCTGCTGCGCGGACGATAAACCTTCAGCTCTCGCGCATTGAAGCGAGAGCTGCATCAAGCTGGGACCCAAAGTCCGGCAGGTCATGGTGCACGGTTCGCCAAACCATTTCAAAGTCTACCTGAAAATAGCCATGTGCGATGGCGTTCCGCATTTGATAGGCTGCCGTCAAAGGCAATTCGGGATGGGTCTTGTGAAATTCCGGAAAGCGTGTCGCAATATTTCGGCTCGCTTCGCCGATGATTTCGAGATTGCGGACAACGGCGTCCTGTATCAGTTCGTCCTTGAGAAAGGATGCCAGATCAACATGGCAAGTATAACGATTTATGCGTTCAATCGCTGCCGTCATATGTTCCAGATAGGAGATAAGGCGTAGGTCTTCCCGACTCATATTGGACGAGCTTCGCGGATAATGGAGGTGCGAATTTCTGTGGGTAGCGATTGGGGCGTTAGTACATCGACCGAGACGCCCAAATGGGTCATCAATTCATGGCGAATGGCGCCAATATCAAAAAAAGTCATCTCCGGCGTCGGATCGATGAGAATATCCAGATCGCTCGCATCCGTGTCATTGCCGCTCAAGACTGAGCCAAACACCCGTGCGTTGCCACCGCGATACCGAGTGACCGTTGAACGGATCAGATTTCGGTTGTTCTCCAAGGCCTCTGATGGTCTCATCATACCCTCCTCAATGATCCAGAGCCGAGAGATAGGAGATTAGCATCGCACGTAAGGTGCTCATTCATCAATGTGCCCAGCGTTGCGCCTTGGCGACCAGGAAATCCCTGAACACTTGAACGCGGGCGACGTTTTTCAGTTCTTCGGCATAGACGAGATAGCTCTCCAGCGAGGGCGTATCCATATCATTGAGCACTTGAACGAGACCGGCGTCTTTATCAACCAGATAGTCGGGTAGCACCGCAATGCCCGCGCCGCGGGCAACCGCGTGGGATAGGGCGGTGATGTTGTTGACTGTCAAAGCTGCCGGACGGGGATTGCGCGCTTCGCGGCCCATTGTGGTCAGCCAGTGCGCGTCCAGCAGATGGGACGGCGTCGGGCCGCCAAAGGTCAGAATCCGGTGTTCTTCCAGCGAGGAGATGTCTTTCGGCGCGCCGCGCTGTTTGATGTAGTCTTGTGACGCGTAGGCGTGAAAATGCACGGTGAACAGGCGTCGCTGGATCAGGTCGCCCTGCGTCGGCTGCCGCAGCCAGATGGCGACATCGGCCTCGCGCATCGCCAGATCGAGTTCCTCGTCCGTTAGCAGCATTTGCAGACGGATGTCCGAGTAAAGATCGAGAAATTCGCCGATGCGCGGGGTTAACCAGTTGGTGCCGAGGCCCACCGTCGTGGTGACGCGCAAATCGCCATGCGGCTTTTCGCGGCTGTCGGTCAGCCTTGTGCGCGCGGCCTCAAGCTTGAGCATCATTTCTTTGGCGGTACGGAAGAGATGTTCGCCTTGCTCGGTGAGGATCAGTCCTCTCGCATGGCGATGAAACAGCGGCACGCCCAGATCGCGCTCTAGTGCGCTGACCTGACGGCTCACAGCCGATTGGCTGATCGACAGCACATCGCCCGCATGGGTGAAGCTGCCCGCATCGGCTGCGACATAAAAAATGCGAACCTTGTCCCAATCAATATCGGAGGAGGGTGCAAAACTGGGGGAAGATGCCATTATTCAGCCGCCTTCAGATGGGTCTCATGGGCGGCGAGCCAACGCTCGGCCTCAAGGGCTGCCATGCAGCCCATTCCTGCTGCCGTCACGGCCTGACGGTAGACATCGTCGGTTACATCGCCCGCCGCATACACGCCTTCGACCGAGGTGGCGGTTGAATCAGGCGCCGTCCAGATATAGCCGCCCTGCTTCATGCGCAGTTGTTCGGCAAACACCGCGCTTGCCGGCGTGTGGCCGATGGCCACAAAAATTCCGTCCGTCGATACGCGGGTGATCTCGCCCGTTTGTGTACTTTTCAAATCAACGCCGGTGACAGAGACCGGCGTGCCGGAACCGATGATGTCTTCCACCGCATGGTTCCAGATCACCTCGATCTTCGGATGGGCAAAGAGGCGGTCTTGCAGGATTTTTTCCGCACGGAAACTGTCACGGCGGTGAACCACGGTGACCTTGGCGGCAAGTCCTGCGAGATAAAGCGCTTCCTCGACCGCCGAATTGCCGCCGCCAACAACCACCACGTTCTTGCCGCGGAAAAAGAAGCCGTCGCAGGTAGCGCAGGCCGAAACACCGTAACCCATGAACTTTTCTTCCGATGGAATACCGAGCCATTTGGCCTGAGCGCCGGTTGCGATCACCAGCGTGTCGCAGGTGTAGATGTCGCCACTATCGGCCACCAGCGTGAAGGGGCGGGCGGATAAATCAGCCGACACAATCAGATCCGACACCATGCGGGTGCCGACATGCTCGGCCTGAGCGCGCATCTGTTCGACGAGCCAAGGGCCCTGGATCGGATCGGCAAAGCCGGGGTAATTCTCGACATCGGTGGTGATGGTCAGTTGGCCGCCCGGTTGCAAGCCACTGATCAGAACGGGCGACAACATCGCACGCGCCGCATAGATCGCAGCTGTGTAGCCTGCGGGGCCTGAGCCAACGATGATCAGTTTTTCGTGCCGCGTTCCCATGACGTTTCCTTGTTGTTCGTTTCATTAAAATGTAGCGTGAGATATGCGAAATGCAACTGGTGGGTATGGCTTGTCCCATCATTTATGCATGGGTTGTGACCGCGGCGAATTGCCCGCCTCTTTGCTTTTTTCTTGTGACGGGGCAGGGATCGGGCTATGCGAAAGGATCGAATCACGTTGGAAAATCGCCTTTCTTGCTGAAAGTTGGAAAATCTCATGACGATTGAAAAATCAGCCTATGAAGCCGCTCTCGCCAAGAGCCTTGCCCATGCCCAACATTCCGATAGGCCCTATCCGCATTGGTTCGTGTCCGATGTTTTTCCAAAGGCAGCCGCTGAGGCGCTGACTGTTTTGCCGTTTCCGGTGCCGGAACTGGGCGGTATTTCGGGCAAGCGTGAAGTGCACAACGCGACGCGGCAATATTTTGATGTCGAGAACCGCGCCAAGCACACGGTCTGCGGCGAGATTGCCGATTTCCTGCAAAGCCCGTCCACCATTACGATGTTTAACAAAGCGTGCGGTGTGGATCTGTCGGGGACTTATTTGCGGCTTGAATATGCGCAGGACACCAACGGGTTCTGGCTCGAGCCGCATACCGATCTGGGCGTCAAGAAATTCACCATGCTGATTTATCTATCGTCTGAAGCGGGCCATGAAGCGTTGGGTACCGATATTTACAGCGACAAGGATACCCATGTCGCTACATCACCGTTCCGGCCGAATGGCGCAATGATTTTCATCCCCGCCGACAATACCTGGCACGGGTTCGAGCCGCGCGAGATTCCGGGTGTCCGCAAATCCTTGATCCTGAACTATGTGACGCCGGATTGGCGCGCGCGCGAGCAATTGGCGTTTCCGGATCAATTGGTCACCGCGGGCTGACCCATCCGGATCTTCGCTCAGGCGCCTGAGCGTTCCGCCAACAGAGCGCGGATCGTTTGTGCGGCTTGGGCGATGTCGTCGGGCAGAACGGTGCCCGACTTTACGGGGAGTGTGCCGTCAAACCGCGTGACGGCGCCTTTTTCAATCAGATGGGTGATAAAGGCCTGATGCCGCTTGGCGGTTCCGGCCAAAGGCACGGTGGCGACCGGTTTGCCGGCGGCCAGGGCTTCCGACACCATCGAAACCGAATCCTCCGTCACGATTAGCGCGTCGGACAGCGCGAGCATGCCGAAATAGGGGTTGTCGCCCTCTCCATTCCAGAACCGGACGGAGGAGGGGTTGGTGTCGGCAAAGGTTTTGAAGCGGGCCGCTATTTCGGGCTCGGTACGGCGCGAGGGTGTGATCAGCAGGCCTGCACCCTCGGTGGCGATCAGCGCCTGCAACTGGTTGATCAGCGTGTCGGCAATCGCGGGCGTGAAGCGGAACGAGCGGTTGCGTCCGCCGAGGATCACGCTGATCAGCGGGCGGGGCAGATCGGCAAAACGCGCTTGCCATTCAAGACGGGCGGCTGCGAGTTTTTCGCGCGTGATGCGATGAATGGCGGTATCGACCACCAGAACATTGGGCCCCGCCAAACCGTCATGCCGCATGGAAACCACGAGGTCGAAAAAACGCACCGCGCCGATCGGGTATTGGACATAGACCGCCATGGTCTTTCCACCGGACGCCTTTTTAATGCCCAGCGCGAGGGGAATGCTCCGACGCCCGCAGGCCACCACGAGATTCGGCCATGGCGGCTCGAGGCGATCAAGCGCCGGATCCTGTCCAAGCAGGGGAAACGGACAAAGGCTTGCGGGGAACAGCGACCATGGCTTTTTCAGGTCGATGTTTTTTTCAACCAGATTGCCGCCAATGGCCTCCGCCAATCCGAGCACCTGACTGCGAAAGCCGGCTTCCGGCAAGAGCAGGGCCCAAACGGTCGGCGTGGTGTTGGCTCCGACGGTATGGGTCAAGCGATCAATCACCGAGCTCGCGACGTAACTGGTTGGCGTAAAACTGCGTCAGTTCCATCAGGCGTTCGTCGTCGTCGATCGAGCTGATCGGGTTTGGGCTGCGCCGTTGATGGGTTGCATAAATATTGACGCGGTTCACTGCCTTGCCGCCTTTGCGGATAACCGCATAACCGTCGAGCGAGTCATTGGCTCCGCGTAACATGGGCATTATCGGCTGGTTAATGCCCATGCCGATGGGAGAATCCGAGCCATAAGAGCCAATATAGATCGAATGAACTTCCACGGTCAGGGTCGGCAGGGCCTTGTTGCCACTGTTCACCGCACCCGCATAGGTTTTGGCGAGCCCTTGTTTCAGATAGGCCCCGATTTTATCGGCATAGGCGCCTATATTTTTGGCGCGAACAGGTTCCACATCGACCGTGATCGAGGAGTAGATCGGGCCTGCCTCGACATTGTTGGCCCCGATCGTATTACAGCCCGCCACCACGAAGGTAGCAAAGGCGGCAATCGTGATTTTTTTTAAGATCTCGCGGCGCTTAACGGTAGAGAACATCGATGATTTCATAGCTCTTGCCTCCGCCGGGCGTGTTGACCTCGATGGCGTCGCCCGTCTTCTTGCCAATCAAGGCGCGTGCAATGGGGGAGCTGATGGAAACCTTGCCGTCACGCACATCGGCTTCGCTGTCGCCGACGATCTGGTACATCTTTTCTTCTTCGGTATCGTCATCGATCAATTTGACCGTAGCCCCGAATTTAATGGTCGCACCTGACAATTTCGATACGTCGATCACCTGAGCGCGGCCAATTTTATCTTCGAGTTCGGCAATGCGGCCCTCATTGAGCGATTGCTGTTCCTTGGCGGAATGATATTCGGCATTTTCCGAAAGATCGCCATGGGCGCGGGCTTCGGAAATCGCCTGGATAATCCGTTGGCGTTCAACCTGTTGGCGATGGCGCAGCTCTTCTTCAAGCGCCTTATAGCCATTGGTGGTCATCGGGATCAATTCCATCACGGTATCCGATCAGTTTCTAAACATCACAAAGGAGCAAAGCTGTGTTGGCCCGGCTCTTCGGTTGGGTTGCATTCGTTCAAGAGGCTTTCGCCGCCTTGTCCTCGAAATAGTCCTGCAGCGCTTTAACTTCAAGATCACCGGCCAGATAGGCCTTGATGCCTTCCGCCGCCGCGATCGCGCCCGATAAAGTGGTGTAATATGGCACTTTATGCAAGAGGGCGGTGCGGCGCAGCGACCGCGAGTCGGTCAGCGCCTGCTTACCTTCGGTGGTGTTGAAGACGAGCTGCACGCCGCCATTCTTGATCGCATCGACGATATGCGGGCGGCCTTCGAGTACTTTGTTGATGGCTTTGCCCTTCACCCCGTGCTCTTCGAGATATTTGAGCGTGCCGACCGTGGCGATGATCTCGAAGCCGAGTTCCGACAACATCCGCATGGTAGGCACGATCCGTTCCTTATCGCCGTCGCGGACGGAAACGAAGACGGTGCCCTTTTTCGGAACCACGGTGCCGGAGCCGAGCTGGCTTTTGGCAAAGGCCACGCCAAAGGAGCGGTCAAGCCCGATGACCTCGCCCGTCGAGCGCATTTCAGGGCCGAGCACCACGTCAACGCCGGGGAAGCGGGCAAACGGGAAGACGGCTTCCTTCACCGCGATATGGTCATAGGGCTCGTGCTTCAAGGCGAAGGAGGCCAGCGTTTCGCCCGCCATCACGCGGGAGGCGATTTTGGCAATCGGCTTGCCGATGACCTTGGCCACGAAAGGCACTGTGCGGGAGGCGCGCGGGTTTACTTCGAGCACAAAGATGGTGCCGTCTTTCAAGGCGTATTGAACGTTCATAAGGCCTACAACATTCAAAGCGAGCGCGAGTTCCTTGGTCTGGCGCTCAAGCTCGGCGATCATGTCCGGCTTCAACGAATGGGGTGGCAAGGCGCAGGCGGAATCGCCCGAGTGAATGCCCGCTTCCTCGATATGTTCCATGATACCGGCGATGAACACGTCTTTGCCGTCCGCGACGCAATCGACGTCGATTTCAATGGCGTCCGAGAGGTAGCGGTCAAACAGCAGCGGGTTTTTGCCCAAGAGCGTGTTGATCTGACCGGTCTTGTCGTTTGGATAACGCGCTTTGATGTCGTTGGGGACAAGTTCTGGCAAGGTGCCCAAAAGATAGCGGTCGAAGGCCTGCTCGTCGCGCAGGATTTCCATGGCGCGTCCGCCCAGCACATAGGACGGGCGAACCACGAGTGGCAGACCCAGCTCTTGCAGGACGAGGCGCGATTGCTCAACCGAATAGGCGATGCCGTTTTGCGGCTGCTTCATGCCGAGCTTGTCGAGCAGGCGCTTGAACCGGTCACGGTCTTCGGCCAAATCGATCATATCCGGCGAGGTGCCGAGGATCGGAATGCCGGCTTGCTCGAGCGCATGGGCAAGTTTCAACGGCGTTTGGCCACCAAACTGCACGATAGCGCCAACCAGCTCGCCTTTCGATTGTTCAAGGCGGAGGATTTCAACCACGTCTTCAACCGTCAGCGGCTCGAAATAGAGCCGGTCGGAGGTGTCATAATCGGTTGAAACCGTTTCCGGATTGCAATTGATCATGATGGTTTCGTAACCCGCCTCGCCAAGGGCGAAACAGGCATGGCAGCAGCAATAATCGAATTCGATGCCTTGACCGATCCGGTTCGGGCCGCCGCCGAGAATGGCAACTTTCTTGCGGTCCGAAGGCTGCGCTTCATTGGCCGTCTGGCCGTTGAAGGGCGAAGCATAGGTCGAATACATATAGGCGGTGGGTGAGGCAAACTCCGCAGCACAGGTGTCGATCCGCTTGTAGACGGGGGTGATGCCCATCGCGCGGCGTGCTTTGGAGACATCGGCCTCGTGCCCGCCGGTCAGCATGGCCATACGCGAGTCCGAGAAGCCCATGCTTTTTAAGCGACGAAGTGCTTCGGGTGTTTTTGGGACGCCGAATTCCTTCAACTTGGCTTCGGTATCGACCAGATCCTTGATCTGCTCCAGGAACCACGGATCGATTTTGCAAGATTCATGGACTTCGTCGATGGTGAAGCCCAACCGGAAGGCTTGGCCGACCTGCAAGATGCGATCAGGCGTTGGCGTGCCAAGAGCCGCTTTCACGGCATTTCGATCATCGCCGAGGCCTAAACCTTCGATTTCGATCTCGTCGAGGCCATTCAAGCCCGTTTCCAGCGAACGAAGCGCCTTTTGCAGCGATTCCTGGAAGGTGCGGCCAATTGCCATGGCTTCGCCCACCGATTTCATCGAAGTGGTGAGCGTTTTTTCGGCGCCGGGGAATTTTTCAAACGCAAAGCGCGGAATTTTGGTCACGACATAATCAATCGTCGGCTCGAAGGATGCCGGCGTTGCGCCGCCCGTAATGTCGTTGTCGATCTCATCCAACGTGTAGCCGACCGCGAGCTTGGCCGCGACACGCGCAATCGGGAAGCCGGTGGCTTTGGAGGCCAAGGCCGAGGAGCGCGACACGCGCGGATTCATCTCGATCACGATCATGCGGCCGGTGGCCGGATCAACCGCGAATTGCACGTTTGAACCACCGGTCTCCACGCCGATTTCGCGCAACACGGCAAGTGAGGCGTCGCGCATGATCTGGTATTCTTTATCGGTGAGGGTAAGGGCAGGGGCCACCGTGATCGAATCACCCGTATGCACGCCCATCGGGTCGATGTTTTCGATCGAGCAGATGATGATGCAATTGTCCGCTTTGTCGCGGACCACTTCCATCTCGTATTCTTTCCAGCCCAGCACGCTCTCTTCGACCAAGACTTCATTGGTCGGCGAAGCATCAATGCCGCGCTCGATGATCTCGATGAATTCCGCCTTGTTATAGGCAATGCCGCCGCCGGTGCCGCCCATGGTGAAAGAGGGACGTATAATCGCGGGCAAGCCGATATCGGCCAGCGCTTCCAGCGCCTGCGGCAGCGTCTTGATGTGGTGCGAGCGCGGGGTATCGAGCCCGATCTTGGTCATCGCGTTGCGGAACAATTCGCGATCTTCGGCTTTGTCGATGGCTTCAGCGGTCGCGCCAATCATCTCGACATTGTATTTTTCAAGCACGCCCATTTTCTTGAGCGAGAGCGCGCAGTTCAGCGCCGTCTGGCCGCCCATGGTGGGAAGCAGCGCATCGGGACGCTCTTTTTCGATGATCTTGGCGACAATTTCCGGCGTGATCGGCTCGACATAGGTGCGGTGCGCCATGTCGGGGTCGGTCATGATGGTGGCGGGGTTCGAGTTGACGAGGATGACGCGGTAGCCTTCCTCCTTCAACGCTTTCACGGCCTGGGTGCCGGAATAATCGAACTCGCAGGCTTGGCCGATAACAATCGGGCCTGCGCCGATGATCAGGATCGAGGAAATATCGGTGCGCTTTGGCATGGTGCTCGTTCACTCGTCTTCAATTACCGCCGTGCACCGATCACATAATCGCGCACATAAAAAAAGGCCGCGCCTTTTGGCCGATCAAAAGGCCAGAGCGCGTCCTTGCCGGACAAATCTATAAGACAGCGCTGCCCGCCGAAACGGCCAGTCTGCTTGATCCATTCTGATCTAGCGGAGAATCAGGGTGGAGAAAAGGACGAAGTCACGCTTTTGTCAGCAAACCGTGACCTGTCCACGAAAACACGCTAAACATGGGTATGAATTTTATCTCCACGGGTCCTTTTTTCCGCCTCATCCGCCAGTTGATCGCCTTTGTCGGCGTCGGCGCGGTGGCGACCTCGGTCGACTATGGCGTGTTTTTAGCCGGTTTTTTCGGGCTAGGGCTCGATCCAACCCTTGCGGCACTTGTGGGCTATGCCGTTGGCGGGGTGGTATCCTACGCACTCACCCGCCGCCATGTGTTTGAAACGACGCGCTCGCATCGCTCCGCCGCCATGCGGTTTATGGCCGTGATGGGGGGCGGGTTTCTGCTCACCGGCTATGCGATGCGGATTTTTGTCGGCGGATTGGGTTTGCCGCCGATCATCGCGCGGGTTTTCACCTATGGCGTGGTGCTGGTGTTCAACTTTTTAGCGCACCGGTTTTTTACGTTTCGCCGATAGGCAAAGGCTCACGCTGCCTCTAATTCGAACTCGACATGCACGCGATCATAGGGGAAATCGACTTTTCCCTCGTCGGTTTTATTGATGATGCCCGCTTGAATAAGGGCGGTTACATCGCCGTGTACGGCTTTAACATCACGGCTGACGCGGCGCGCAACTTCGCGGATGGAGAGCGGGCCTGCGCCGGTCATGACGCGGATAATTTCCCAGCGTTTCGGAGTGAGGACCTTCCACATGAGATCGACGGAAACAAAGGAGATGAAGCTGCCTTGCGGCTTGCCTGCAAGGGCTGCATTCAGACGCGCCTTGACTTGATCACGTGTTTCAATACCAATAATTACGGATTTCATCGGGTCTGCCGCCATCTGTCGACCTCCTCGTAAAAGTCGTCATAAAGCCGCGCTATTGAGACAAAATGGATCAGCGTCTCATGGCGACCAATATGTTTATGGTCACCTTTACCGGCTTCATTGTCATATCGAATTACGCAATGATCCTTTTCAACATAGGCCAACCTATATTTGAAAGAATAATTGCACCCACGCACAGGTTGCGGAAGTCGCCAAACCACTAAGTCCACGAACGAATGATCGTCGAGGGGAAAGCGATCCTGCGCGATCAATTCCGCCATCATGCTGTAGAGAATGCCAACAGTTCAGACTGTTGTCAATTACTCCAACACCTATCCAAGATCAGCCGTTCACGCCGCCTTATGGTGCGTTTTCATCAGCTCGACAAACCGGTCGAACAGATAATGGCTGTCGCGCGGGCCGGGGGAGGCTTCGGGGTGGTGCTGGACGGAGAAAGCGGGGCGGTCGGTCAGCGCAATACCGCAATTTGAGCCGTCAAACAGCGAGACATGCGTTTCCACCGCGTTTTTCGGCAGGCTGTCGCGATCGACCGCAAATCCGTGGTTCATCGAGACGATTTCGACCTTATTGGTCGTGAAATCCTTGACCGGATGGTTTGCGCCATGGTGGCCTTGGTGCATTTTCATCGTCTTGGCACCAACTGCCAGCGCCAGCATCTGGTGGCCCAAGCAGATGCCGAAGGTCGGCACGTTTTTTTCAATCAGGGCGCGGATGACGGGAACCGAATAGGTGCCGGTCGCGGCCGGGTCGCCGGGGCCATTCGATAAAAACACGCCGTCGGGCTTGAGTGCCAAAATCTCTTCAATCGAGGCGGTAGCGGGCACGACAGTGACGCGGCAGTCACGGTCTGTCAGCAGGCGCAGAATGTTGCGCTTCACGCCGAAGTCGATGGCGATCACATGATGTTTGCCATGGCCTAGCGTGCCGTAGCCGTTCTCGAGCGTCCAGCTTGCCTCAGTCCAGTCGAAGCCTTTTTTGGCGCCGACGCTCGGTACAAGGTCCAGACCGTCCATGGAGGGAAGCTGCGCGGCCTTGGCTTTGAGGGCGGCAAGATCGAATTTTCCGTCCGGATTGGTGGCCAGAACCGCATTCGCCATGCCGTGATCGCGGATATGGGCGGTGAGTGCGCGGGTATCGACGCCTGCAATGCCCGGAATGTTGCGGGCTTTCAGCCAGGCATCGAAATGCCGCGACGCCCGCCAATTCGATGGCGCGGTGATGTCGGTATGGACAACAACGCCACGCGCGCCATCCGAATGGTCCATATCAACCGTTTCGATGTCTTCCTCGTTTGTTCCGACATTGCCAATATGGGGGAAGGTGAAGGTGATGATCTGGCCGGCATAGGAAGGATCGGTGAGGATTTCCTCATATCCCGTCATGGCCGTGTTAAAGCAAACCTCGCCGGTGGCGGTGGTCTCTGCCCCGATCGCTTGGCCGGATATAACGGTGCCGTCGGCTAACACCAGCATGGCGGTCGGCTTCGGCTCAACCCAGCCCTGCGCGTCGGTGAGGGGGGTCGGATGAAGGGAGTGCTCGGAAGAGGCTTGCTGCATGGCTGTTTTCACCCTAAATCGACCCGGACGTGCTTTGTCGAACCGGCTGGCGGCTGATGCGTTTCATAATGCGTTGGCTAGAAGACGGGAAGTAAGGTGGAATCGGCTTGGCGTCAACCAGATGGGTTAGCGAGTTTTCGCTTTCTTATCAGGGATTTAGTTATTTTCATGTGGACAGACACCGGAGAAAGCTCCGCTGCCTCGTCAAAAACTCCGGAGAGATCGTCATGCGCGAGCAATTTGCCGAACTGCTGAAAGTGGCCATGAAGGCGGGCGATAAGCGTCGGGTATCCACCATCCGCATGATTACCTCAGCCTTGAAAGACCGCGATATTGAACAGCGCGGGCAGGGCAAAGAGCCGCTGACGGATGACGAAATTCTGGGTCTTCTACAAAAAATGGTGAAGCAAAGGCAGGAATCGCTGGCGATTTACCAGCAGGCCGGCAGAGATGATCTTGCGACGCAGGAATCGGAAGAAATTGCGATCATTATGGGCTTCATGCCCGCACAGATGGATGACGTTGCCGTCAAGGCGGCGATTGTCGATGCGATTGAGGCGGCGGGCGCGTCCAGCGTCAAGGATATGGGTAAAGTGATGGCGTTTTTGAAAGATCGCTACGCCGGACAGATGGATTTCGCCAAAGCGAGCGGAACCGTGAAGGGGATGTTGAGCGGGGCGTAAGGGGTAGATAGCACCGAGGTTTGGGGTGGATAGGCGCGATCTTCAGCTCATCGCAAGCGTGGTTGAGGTAGAGTGGCCTCAACCGGCTTTGAGGTGGATAGGAGCCTGTTTGAGGTAGTGGCGGGCGCGGTTGTGGTGGATAACACTAGTCACGAGACGATTTGCTCGTTTAGGTTGCAATTTTCGATCATAAGACAAAATTAGTTGCATCGCCCTTGCGAGCGATGAGCGAAGCAATGACGGGGTAAGGTTGCTCGGCAAATCGCTCCTCACTTCGCAAGGAGCAGGGTAGGTTTAATCTCGTTGAATACTACGTCCCCAACCATCGGCTATTGGCCGTGTATCATCCGATTAATCGTGCCGAATTGTCGGTCGGTCACCATTAGAAAGAGACATTTTCCGTCCGAGCCGTTTGCCCACAAATCGCCTACGCGCTTCTTGTTTGAAGAGTCGTCGTTTGAGACGCGATCCTTTCCCTTATATTCGACCACAAGGAAACGCCCATCTTCAAGCAGCAGAATAAAATCCGGATAAAATTTATGAGGGACGCTTTGAATCCAGAACGAGTTTGATTTGCGTTCCGTATTGCGCATCCAAACCCTCACACCGGCAAGGCGGTCGATATACACAGCGCATTCATATTCTTCGCCCTTCGCTTCAAGGTCGCCAACAATAGGGAATAGGTGCTTTTTGAAAGGAGCTCCCGCATAGGGGGTGTTGTAACAATAATCGCGGTCATTGCGGCTGTTGAAGTGGAAACTAATCTCCGCATTGGCGATAAATTCCAGTCCGCTTTGCGGCAACAAGGCCAATTGAAAGGCGCTGCTTTCGCGGGTTTCGCGATGTCGGGCAATCGTCTTGGTGAGTGCGCTGACCAGTCGGAATTTTGCCCGCGCAACTTCGCCAATCTCCTGGCCGGTTGATGCCATAATTGCTTCAATGGCTTTGCCGATAAAAAACCGCGATGATGTTGGCGTAATGTCCTGCCTATCTTGGCGCGGCAATTTACGGTCGAGCCAATTTACAAGACTTGCCAGCGTCCAATCTGGCTCACGCAAGCCATGAAGCAATGTCACTGCTTCGTCGAAGTCGATGGCGATCTTGCCTTTGTCCGTAATGTCGATGGTTGCCGTCTCTGCTTCGGGCACACGGCGATACTCGTCCAGAATGGCCTTGGCATCATAGTTTTCTAGGTCCCAAGGCGTATCTAAAAAATGCGCTTTATCGAATAGTTCAAGCTGATTATTGCGACGCACGGCAAGGCCGGGAATATCGAAAGCAATGTGTTTACTTTGATCAATTACCGGCATCATCGGCACGTTGCGTGATCTCATCACCAACGCATCAATCGCTTTTTCCGCGTGAGGCATCGCCAAGATCAGATGCTTGCGATCATATTCGCTCAACATCCCACGGGCGACAAAAGTTTTGCGATCAGGATCAATACTCACGCGGCCGGGCATCACGTTTTGCAAGGTGATCATCATCGCGTCCACGTCACTGCTTTCGGGCAACGGCTCCTCATACACAAAGGCGCTGCCGCCTTCCTCAAGCCCGTTAATGGGTTCATTGGTATGGATCAGGGTTTCAGCTTCAACGGCTTCAAATCCGTTGGCAATCAGCCCGTCTTTCAAAAGGCTTGCCGCCTCGCGAAAATCGGTTGTCGTGGCAAAGGCAAAAGCCGAATTGAGCTCATCGTGCTTTTTGCGCTTGGCATAAGGCAGGCGAAGAACGCGTCCTAATAATTGCTCTACCGCGCGTTCCGATTTCTGGTTCGCGACCGAACAGAGCACATAGGCAAAAGAGCAATCCCAGCCCTCGCGCAAGGCCTGTTGCGTGATGATGAACCGGATCGGGCAATCACGCGCGAACAGGTCGACACCCTCAATTTCTTTAGCGTCACCCGTTGCCAGCGCGATATGCTCAGATGGTACGCGAAAATCATCCATCAACATGGTTTTCAGCGCTTCCGCATGCAGCGTCTCGCGGTCTTTCGATTTGGCTTCGGCCTGCAGTAGCATCAAAGGCCGGATGAACTCCTGTGTCGCTTGCTCTTCTTTTCGTCCCGTGTCGGAAAGTCTATCCAACGCACCGATGGCATCCGCCAATGTCTGCTTGGCATCAGCCCGACCGGTTAAAATGACCGGCAGCTTGATCATATCAGCGGCCTTCAATTCGGCGGCAGATACATGGTGCAACACATTGGAAGCGTATTTGCCTTTGGCGGGATTGTGCTCGCTTGCGGTAATCGGCGTAGCAGTAAATTCCAAAAGCAAAGACGGGCTTAAACGGCCAAGTGTATCGAAGCTCAAATCCGTGCTCATATTATGCGCTTCATCCGCCACAATCATCGGGCGGCGAAGCCTGAATACATTAGCAAGCGACGGGATCACATCGCCACCCGGACCGCGTTCGAGTACATGAAGCGCCGCCTCGGTAAGGCCCGAGAAATGGTCCATCAATTCGCCATTGGCCTCGTAGACCTTCCGGCCTTCCTTTTTATCGACGCGGAAGGCTTGAATGGTCGAAACAATAATGACCGCTCCGCCATCATAATCAGAGCGGCGGGCATAGAGCGCCTCGTCGGTGTCCATGATGCGGACATTCTCGCCATAACGTGCTGATAATGCTTGGCGGTTGGGGTGCGAGCGGTCGCGCAAGGTTTTCAGTGTTTGGTCGCGAATGGTTTGCGATGGCGTAAACCAGATGACGGTTGGTTGATCGGTGCGCAAATAAAGGTCAGCCGCGAGAGGGATCGCATGAGCGGCAAGTACCGTTTTACCGCCACCAGTTGGCACACGAAGGCAGATGTAAGGCGTGGTTTCAAAATAGGGAGCGGGGATATATTTTTTTCGCGTGCGGACATAAAAGGCCGCGTCGGGATCGTTCTGCCGATCTACTTCTTTCAAATATTCGCTAAACGCGTCGAGCGTTTGGTGTTGATAGTCTTTCAGGGCAAAAAGTGTTGCAACCATTTCACAATCCCTCAATCTGATAAGGGATTTGCTTAAAGGTGACGCCCGCTTTATCCAGACGCGCATCGGGAACCGTGCAGCCTTCGGCATAGATGACGCGGGGGCCCGTGAAATTGTCCTCGGATAAAATCGCCTCAAGCGTTTTGAGCGTCAGCACATTGCCCGCTTTTTCGCTCGCGACGCCGACAGATGCCGGGTTTTGCAAGAGATAGATTGCGCGGTCCTGAAACGTACCGATCAAGCGTGAAGCGGCATCGGCGCGTTTGGGGATGGGCGAGCCGGTCTCGCAGAAAAACACATGGGCCGCCAGATCGGGGAAACTGACGGCTGAATTGACATTGCCATCGGCGTCAAACAAGGGCTCGCCTAGGGTGCAATAGCGGAAGCCGGAGCCTACTTTATTTGAGATGTGGGCAAGACGCTTGGCCGTAATCTGTGGTGCGATTAGGGAGTCCATTTCGACAAGTATGAATTGCCTATTTATTTTGTCACTTTGATTTTGTTCTAAAACCGCATGTCCAGTTGTGCCCGATCCTGCAAAAGAATCCAAAATTATGCCGCCATCGGGGCAACCCTGTATAATTAGTTGTCTTATCAATGCGCTTGGCTTCGCGAATGGGAAGGCTCTTTCACCGAATATTTCATCAATTTCTTTTGTACCATCGCGCGTGAAAAGCCCCGCGCCAACGATAGAAGAAAATCCAGTGAACTTGTTTTTGAATTCATCCAAAAACACTTTTTGGCGTGGACGCCCACCTGGGTCTGGCGGCCATAGTATTCGGTTCTCTGAAATCATTTGTGCCATGCGTTTGCGATCAAACCGCCAACCCATTTGTGGACAACCGTAATCAATACCTGATTGGGGCGACACAAGGGGATAATGCAAATTTGGTCTGGCATCCTTGGTGGCTATGCCAACCATGTTGCCGCTTGTCCATGGGCCTCTTACATCGTCATCGGGATTTTTAAATTGATCTTCCTTGCGACCATCACCACGAATTGCACCACCAAATGCCAGAACATATTCGTGATCAATCGACGCACCTGTCACCGTTCGATTGTCCTTGTTTTGGCGACTTTTCCAAACAAACTGCCCGATAAACCGCGACTTCCCAAAAATCTCCGATAACAGAATTCTAAGTCCAACTACCTCTTCGTCGTCAATGGAAACAAAAATGACGCCATCTGGATCAAGGAACTCTTTCAGCAGCCGCAAACGCGGATACATCATGCACAGCCATTTATCATGCCGCGAAAGGTCTTCGGCTTCTTTGCCCACAATTCGGCCAAGCCATGACTGGATTTCAAGAGAATTCACATTGTCATTGTAAACCCAACCCTGTTCACCCGTGTTGTAGGGCGGATCGATATAGATGCACTTCACCTTGCCCGCATAATAGGGAAGCAGCGCCTTCAAGGCTTCAAGGTTGTCGCCCTGCACCAACAGGTTGCCCGCATCCGGATCGCCGACCGATTTATCCTTGTCGCAATGGATCAGCCGATACGGCACGTCGCGGTGATGGTTGACGACGGCTTTTTTGCCGATCCAATCGAGCGTGGGCATTTCGGTAGGGTATCCATTCATTCAAACACAGAATCGCCGGATACGCAGACATGTTAGCACTCTTACGTAGCGTCAGTTATTTGACAAGGGGGTGATTTCTTTCTCCCGTCGGGGAGAACGTGTCATGCGGGGCATGACGGATGAGGGGCTGGAGTTCATTGTTTTAAGTATGGTCGGCGCGTCGGTTTGGCTCCGTGCATTCGGCACGCAAAACGATTCACGGGATCGTTTTGTTCGCTTCGCAAACTGGACCTCACCCCTCACCCGACCCCCGTTCGGGGGCCACCCTCTCCCGTCCGGGAGAGGGACGATTTATTAAATTATCCACACCCCGCACATTCCCGTTTCGTTCTCGAGGGCTTTCAGGATAAGAAGGCACGATGAGATATCCACCCTCCGTCTTGGATGAAATCCGTGCCCGCCTGCCGGTGTCGGCGGTGGTGGGTCGGCGCGTTAAGCTTACCAAAGCGGGGCGCGAGTTTAAGGGGCTTTCGCCGTTTAACGCCGAGAAGAGCCCGTCCTTTTTTGTGAACGATCAAAAGGGCTTCTACCACGATTTTTCTTCCGGAAAGCATGGCGATATTTTCTCTTTTGTGATGGAAACAGAAGGGCTTGGCTTTGGCGAAGCGGTGGAAAGGTTGGCCGCAGACGCCGGCGTGACCTTGCCGAAAATGTCGGTGGAAGCCGAGCAGCGCGAAGTTCAAGCCAAAGGGCTTGTCGAGGTTATGGCGCTGGCCGCCGCCTATTTTCAGGATGTTTTGAAGGGGTCTAACGGCGGCAAAGCGCGGACCTATCTCGATGGACGCGGTATTCCGCGCGAGATATGGGCCGAGTTCGGCCTCGGATACGCCACCGGCGAACGGTTTGCGTTGCGCGATCATCTGGCGGGTAAGGGCGTATCGGCCGAGCTGATGATCGAAGCGGGGCTTTTGGTGCATGGCGAGGATATCGCGGTTCCCTATGACCGGTTCCGTGACCGTGTGATGTTCCCGATCCATGATGTGCGCGGCCGCGTGATTGCGTTTGGCGGGCGGGCGATGTCGGCCGATGTACAAGCCAAATACCTCAATTCTCCCGATACGCCGCTGTTTCAGAAGGGCCGTGTGCTTTATAATCACCATCGGGCGCGGAAGGCGGCGCATGATCGCGGTACTGTGATTGCGGTTGAGGGCTATGTCGATGTGATCGCGATGACGCGCGCCGGTTTCGGCAATGCCGTTGCACCTTTGGGGACGGCGCTGACCGAGGATCAGCTCGGCCTGCTCTGGCGCATGACGGATGAGCCGATTTTGTGTTTTGACGGCGATAAAGCAGGCAGGCGGGCGGCGTTTCGCGCCATTGATGTCGCGCTTCCTCATTTGCAGCCGGGTAAATCTCTGCGCTTTGCGCTGTTGCCGGAAGGCCAGGATCCCGATGATTTGCTGAAAACCGGCGGCGCTGTGGCGATTGAGGCGGTGTTGGACCGCGCGATGCCGCTGGTCGATTTGTTCTGGTCGCGCGCTTTGGAAGCGGGTCCCGTCGATACGCCGGAGCGGCGCGCGGCGTTTGAAAAGCGGTTGCGCGAGCAATTGCAGGTGATCCCCGATGATAATCTTCGCCGCTATTACCGCGAGGATATGGACCGGCGGCTGATCGCCCAGTTCCAGCCGCAACGGATGGAGCGGGTCAGAAATGTGCCGGGGCGGTATCAACGCAGCGGCGGGCGCCAAGTGCCGATGCCGGCAGGTGCCTCGATCCGCGAATCGATCAGACCGAGCGAAAGTCTGGTACGCACGGCTATTTTTGCCCGTACGGGAACTCTTTCGCCCCGAGAGGCCTTAATCTTGACCGAGCTGATCCGTGAGCCGGAGCGTTTGCCGCGACACGCCGATGCTTTGGGGCAGATCGGTTTTACCCATGCCGATACGCGGGACGTGTCGGGAGTGATGCTCGATTTTTTGGCCCGCGCGGAGGCCGGCGAATCAGCGCTCACGGCCGAGGCTCTTGCCGCCGAGCTCGACAGACGCGGATTGTCTGCTGCTTTGGGACGAATTGCATCTGCTTTGCGTCCGGGAGACCGTCAACGGGGCTCGGATGACAAAAAAATTGATCAAGATAGCGTTTTAAGACAGGCGATGACCTTGCATCGGCGGGCGCTCACCCTAAATACGGAGTTACGCGCAGCCGAACGCGCTTTTTCCGAGGATGCGAACGAAGCTAATTTTACGCTTTTGGCCGATTTAAGGGCGCAATTTCTGGCGCTCGACGGAACCGAGGCGGAAATCGAGCGTGAATCGGACTTTTCTCTCTCCTAACTGCCAGAGCGGGCGGCAGGAGAATAGAGAACAGGCTGAGGGAGAGCTTTTCTCCGGCGGCTTAATAGGTTAGGGGAAGGCAGTTAGTTTTGGCTGACCTGACCTTCTAGGCATCAAGGGCGGTGCGTTCCACGTGGACGCGCTCGCCTTTTTGTGCTTTCGGAACAGGCCGGCCCCCGTTCGTATGAACGGCTTATCGAAGTATGTGGAGCATAAGACCCATGGCGACCAAGACGACGGACAAAGGCGACGGCGAAGTTCTCGACACGCCTTCCACCGATAGTCCGCTGCTGGATCTCTCGGATCAGGCCGTCAAGCGGATGATCAAGCTCGCCAAAAAGCGCGGCTTTGTCACCCATGAGGAAATCAACGAAGTGCTTCCCTCCGAGGAAGTAACGTCGGATCAGATCGAAGACGTGTTTGCGATGCTCAACGATATGGGCATCAATGTCGTCGAGCAGGAAGAGGCGGAAGCCGACGCCGCGGAAGAAAAAGCCGAGGGCGAAGAGGAAGAAGAGGCCGGCACCGATCTGGTCGAGGCCACGCGCTCGGCGCTGCCCACTACCACGACGGCGAAAGAGCCGACCGATCGGACGGATGATCCGGTTCGCATGTATCTGCGCGAGATGGGCTCGGTCGAGCTGTTGTCGCGCGAGGGCGAAATTGCGATCGCCAAGCGCATCGAGGCTGGCCGCGAGGCGATGATTGCGGGTCTGTGCGAAAATCCGCTGACTTTCCAGGCCATCATCATCTGGCGCGACGAATTGGTCGAAGCCAAAGTGTTGCTGCGCGATATTATTGATCTTGAGGCCACCTATGCCGGACCCGAGGGCAAAAATGTGCCCAAGGTGGACGGCATTGCGGTTATTCCGGTCGAAGGTGGTGAACCCCAGGCGCTGGCTGAAGGCGAAGAGCCACCGGTTCCGGATGGCGAGCTCGACGATGACGATCTCGAAAACAATGTGTCGCTCTCCGCCATGGAAGCGGAGCTCAAGCCGAAAGTGCTCGAGACGTTTGACCGCATCGCCTCGGCGTACAAGAAGCTGCGCCGGTTGCAGGAACAGAACGTTGAGTCAAAGCTTCAAAATGACTCGCTGACCCCGTCCCAAGAGCGCAAATACAAGAAGCTCAAGGACGAGATCATCACCGATGTGAAGTCTCTGTCGCTCAACACGCATCGTATCGAGGCGCTGGTCGAGCAGCTTTATGACATCAACAAGCGTTTGATCGGTCTTGAAGGCCGCCTGATGCGGTTGGCGGAAAGCCATAGGGTCAGCCGCGAGGATTTTTTGCGCAATTATCAGGGTTCGGAGCTTGATCCGAAGTGGCTGTTGCGCGTTTCCAAGCTCGGCACACGCGGCTGGAAAGAGTTTGTCGCCAAAGAAAAGGACATGATCCGCGAAATTCGGCAGGAGATCCACAATCTCGCTTCCGAGACCGGGTTGGAAATTCCGGAATTCCGCAAGATCGTCCATATGGTGCAAAAGGGTGAGCGAGAAGCCCGTCAGGCCAAGAAGGAAATGGTCGAGGCGAATTTGCGTCTCGTTATTTCGATTGCCAAGAAATACACCAATCGCGGCCTGCAATTCCTCGATCTCATTCAGGAAGGCAATATCGGCCTGATGAAGGCGGTTGATAAATTCGAATATCGCCGCGGTTATAAATTCTCGACTTATGCGACCTGGTGGATCCGGCAGGCGATTACGCGCTCGATCGCGGATCAGGCGCGCACGATCCGTATTCCGGTGCACATGATCGAGACGATCAACAAGATCGTGCGCACCTCGCGCCAGATGCTGCACGAGATTGGCCGCGAGCCGACACCGGAAGAACTTTCCGAAAAGCTGGCCATGCCGCTTGAAAAAGTTCGCAAGGTTCTGAAAATCGCAAAAGAGCCGATCTCGCTCGAAACGCCGATCGGTGACGAGGAAGATTCGCATCTTGGCGACTTCATCGAGGACAAGAACGCGATCTTGCCAATTGATGCTGCTATCCAGTCGAATTTGCGGGAAACCACCACGCGGGTTCTGGCTTCGCTGACGCCGCGTGAAGAGCGGGTGCTGCGGATGCGCTTCGGTATCGGGATGAATACCGACCACACGCTGGAAGAAGTCGGCCAGCAATTCTCGGTGACGCGCGAGCGTATCCGGCAAATCGAAGCGAAAGCCTTGCGGAAGCTGAAGCATCCGAGCCGCTCGCGGAAGCTGAGAAGCTTTTTGGACAATTGATTGAACGTTGAAAGTGTTTATCAAAAGCGGCGGGTTTCCCGCCGCTTTTTTGTTGATGCCATCTCCCACGGAACCGCAACCTGTGCTGCAGCGTTGATGCTGTATGGGGCCCTTGTGGGGGCTATTCAGGCCGGAGCTCCGGTCTTGTGGCGACGGGAGAACGCATCATGGCGGACGCAGCACAATTGGTTTCTCAGCATCTCATCTCGCTCGTTGGTGATGCCCGTCGGACTGGCTTGAAGCTCGAGGACATTACGATCGAGCTGGCGGCACATGCGGCCTGTGCGGCTTTGGCCTATTGGAGCCCGCTTGATCTGCATGCCCTGATTGATGTGGCCCAGGATGATGATGCCGCAGGTTTTCCCGTCCGCGCCCAGAGGGGGGAATGTCAGGTCATTCCGTTTCCCCAATATCCGAGGCCCACGCGCTCATTTTAGGCTATCTTCCAGACTTGTCTAAAGAATTTCCCTCGAAAGCCGTTATTTTCAAGGCTTGCGAAAGGGAAACTGCCGCGGGCCGACCCGCGATCGCTCTCGCCGGTTCGTATGCGGCCCGGGAGAGAATGTGTGGAACTCGAAGAGATTGAACGGCCAAAAGGCATGATCGGACGGGCTCGGTACGAATTGTACCGGGTGATGTTCGAGACGCCCAACGCACCGAAAATCCATCATTATTTCGACCGCTTCATCATGTCGCTGATCGTGTTGAGCGTCATTGCGATTCTGCTTGAGCACCACGAAGCGATCCATGAGGAATTCCATTGGGAATTCGCCCTGTTTGACCGCATCTCCGTCATTATTTTTACCTTTGAATATGTTGGACGGCTGCTCTGTGGCGGTCTATCGCCCAAATTCAAGCACAAGCGTTTCGGGACGTTTAGCTATGGGCTGACGCCGATGGCCATTCTCGACTTTCTGGTGGTCGTACCGTTCTATCTGACCTTTATCATCGAGCTCGATTTGCGCTTTTTGCGGATCTTGCGGCTGCTTAGAATTTTAAAGCTGATGCGTTTCATCCTGCCGGCCTGGCAGGAGTTTTGCGTCATGGGTCCCGATCATGTTGATCGGCATCTGGAAGATCTGGCACCGGCTAAAAACTGGTTCGGACGTATCCGCAATTTCGTTTACCGGATCATGTTCGAGACGCCGAACGCGCCGAAGATCCATCACATTGTCGATCAATTCATCATCGGCCTGATCGTTGCCAGCGTGATCGCGATTGTGCTGGAACATGTGGAGGCCATCCACGAGATCTATCATGAGCAGTTTGCGCTTTTCGATCAGGTGTCGGTTGTTATCTTCACCGTCGAATACGCGCTGAGACTGTTCTGCGCCGACCTTAATCCAATTTACAAAGGCATGAAGTGGAAGCTGCTCCGCTATATGCTGACGCCAATGGCGTTGCTCGACTTCTTCGTGGTCGTGCCGTTTTATCTGACCTTTATCATTGATCTCGATTTGCGTTTCTTGCGGGTCTTGCGCCTGTTGCGAATTTTCAAATTGGCCCGGTTTCTGATTCCGAAATGGATCGAATTCAAGGAGCTTAACGAGCATCGCACCTTCCGTCAGCAACTCTACTCGATGCTGAACGAAGATGAGTTTTCCGGCGAAATTCAACACATCATCGACGTGGCGCTGGTTGGATTGATTTTCTTCAGTGTCGTGGCGGTGGTGCTTGAGAGCGTCGAGGAAATCCACAATGTGATGGAATTCGAATTCCATTATTTTGACCGTTTCTCGGTGTTTGTTTTCTCGTTCGAATATTTGCTGCGCGTCTATACCGCGGTTGAAAATCCGAACACGCCAAAGCCTGTTTTGGGCCGGCTGCGTTACATGGTCGGGCCGACCCAGATCATCGATCTCTTGTCGGTTCTGCCCTTCTATCTGACGCTGTTTATCCAAATCGATCTACGCTTCCTCCGCGTGATGCGGTTGCTGCGTATTTTGAAATTGACGCGCTACTCGACCGCTATGACGACGGTGATCGAAGTTATCACCGAGGAACTGCCCTCCCTGGGCGCTGCCTTGTTCGTGCTGATGCTGCTCACCATCTTCTCGGCCAGTCTGATGTATCTGGTGGAACATGAGGCGCAGCCGGATAAATTTACCAGCATTCCGGAAGCGATGTATTGGGCCATCATCACGCTGACCTCGATCGGCTATGGCGATATTTTTCCAGTAACCCCGCTGGGTCAGTTTCTGACGATGTTTATGGCCTGCGTCGGTTTGGGCATGATCGCGTTGCCAACCGGTATTCTGGCCACCGGCTTTAACGAAAAGCTGCGTAAGCGCGCCGAAGCCTTCAAGGAACTTGTCGAGCAAAAAGCCATTGATGGCGTTATCTCGGCCGACGAGCAGAAGGAGCTCGACAAGAAGGCCAACGAGATGGGCCTGAGCAAGGCACGCGAGCGCCAGTTCGAGGAAGAGGCGATCAAGGGGTTGGTCCGTTCATCGGCGACGGTTCCCGGTTTGGCGGTGACCTTTGAAGCCGATGACCGTATCGATACCATTTTCCGGATGATCGAGCCGCTCACCTTGCGGCATAAATCCATTTTGCTTGCGCGTCTGGCGATCAGTTTGCCAAGCCATTCGATTATTGTTGAAGCGCCACCGCTGCCCGAGCCGGAAAAAACTTAAGCCGTGTGGCCTGAAACATCGGCGCCGGCTTTGGGATCAAGCTGACGGTTAAGCAGGGTCGACGCCGCAATCAGGATGGCGACCACCGCGAAGGCGATCTGAAAATCGCCGGCTTCCAGCCGCGTATCGCCGCGCAAAAACTGCAGGGATTCGAGAATCAAGGCCGCAAACGCCACGCCGACGGAGCCCGATACTTGCTGAACCACGCTGGCAAAGCTCGAGGCTCGGCTCAGATCGGCCGGCTCCACTTCGGCATAGGCGATGGCGTTGAGACAGGTAAATTGCAGCGACCGGAAAAAGCCACCCGTTAGCAAAACTGCGAGCACCAGAAGATGAGGCGTTGAGGCGCTAAACAAAGCAATCGATCCGAAAAAGGCGGCGCTGATCAGGCCGTTTGTCACCAGAATGGTTCGAAAGCCGAAGCGCCGCAGGATGCTGGGGGCCGTAAACTTCATCAAAAACGCCCCCGCACTGGAGGCAAAGGTCAGTGAGCCGGATTGAAACGCCGAAAGGCCGAAGCCGATCTGCAACATCATCGGGAGCAGAAACGGGTTGGAGCCGATGCCTGCGCGGAACAAAAACCCGCCATAGACGGTCGCGCGGAAGGTTGGCAATTTCAGCAGCGCCAGTTTGAGAATGGGATGCGGAATACGCCGGGCGTGCCATGTGTAGAGGTAAAGCAGTGCGATGCCGAGGACGATCAGACCCGGTGCGACATAAACCGGCAGCATTTCGCGTCCGAGGACGGTCAGGCCGAAGACCAGACTCGATAGCCCGAGACCGGACAAGAAGAAGCCTGTGACATCCAGCGGGGCCTGCACCTCAGCCTTAACATTGGGTACATAGATCGAGGCCAGGATCATGCCGACAAGACCCATCGGCAGATTGATGAAAAAGATCCAGCGCCAATTCAGATAGGTGGTTAAAAAGCCGCCGATCAACGGGCCGATAACGGGGCCGACCAACGCAGGCAAAGTAAGATACGACAGCGCTTGCACAAGCTCGCTTTTCGGAATGGCGCGAACGAGCACAAGGCGTCCCACCGGCACCATCATCGCGCCGCCCAATCCTTGTACCGCGCGGGCAATGATGAAGCCTTGCAGGCTGCTGGTGAAGGCGCAGCTCAAGGATGCCAGTGTGAAGATGGCGATGGCCAGCCGGAACACCTGCCGCGCCCCGAACCGGTCGGCAATCCAGCCGCTGACCGGGATGAAAACCGCAAGGCTCAAAAGATAGGAGGTGAAGGCCAATTTGAGGACGATGGGATCTTGATGCAGATCAAGCGCAATCGCGGGCAGCGAGGTGGCCAGTACGGTTGAATCCATATTCTCCAGAAACAGTGCACTGGCGATGACGAGCGGCAAAATCATGCCGTGTGGCACCAGTCCGCGGCCATGCTCGGTCGGCGTGACGGGAGAAGGGGAGAGGGGGTTGGTCATCAGAACCGTTGCTTTGCCCGGCGGAGAATCACGAGGTTGTCCTGTCCTAACAGAGCTTGGGATGGCGGACGAGAGGTGAAAAGGCATGGCCCGTGTGATCAGAATTGATGGCCGCATCAGACAACGGGAACGCCTTGGGTCCATCTGCTTCAACCGGCTTGCCAAACGGGTCAATTCTGAATAGGTCTGCGACATCCGCTGGGGGTGCTGCGCGCAAGCGCGGCTGAGAAACACCCTTTGAACCTGACTGAGGTAATCCTCGCGCAGGGAAGCCATGAAAGCCCGCCCTATTTGGGGTGAGCCACTCACGCTTTCCTGTCATTTTTGATCTGATGGAGATCGACATGGCAGACGTCCACGCTTCGCATTCTATAGCCCCTATTCCCGCGACCGAACGCGTTTTCGGCTTTCGCGATCAAAGTGCGCTCTGGTTCAGCCTTGGCGTCGGACTGCTGGTGATGCAGGCGGGCGCCTCGCTGATGCCGGGCCTTAGCCCGAAAATGGCGTTTCTGGCCATTCTGCTGGGCTCGGTGCTGGGCTCTGGCGTTCTGGCGTTTGTGGCGCGGCTTGGCCAAGAAACGGGGCTATCGTCGGGCGGGATCATCACGGCCACCTTCGGGACCAAGCTCGGACAGGTTCCGGTTCTGGCCAATGTGGTTCAGCTGGTCGGGTGGGCGGCGTTTGAAATCATCATCATGCGGGATGGCTCGCTGGCCGTGATCAAACAGGCCACGGGCGTTGACGCGCCGCTTTTAAGCTTTGGCCTGACGCTGGTGTGGGGCGGTGTGCTGATGCTGCTGATGACGGGGTCGATGACGAGCCTTGTGCGGCGCTTTCTCTCCCGCATCGGCCTGCCTTTGGTAATCACCTCTTTGATTTGGCTGTCTTATGTATTCATCGCGGCAACCTCGGCCAAAGGCTGGAGCGAGTTTTGGGATCAGCCCGGGACCGGCGAAGCAAGCTTTTGGGGCAGCGTCGATCTCGTTATCGCCATGCCGGTGTCTTGGCTTCCGTTGGCGGCGGATTATGCGCGCTTTGGCCGGACGAAGGGCGGGGCGACCAGCGGCACCTTTATCGGCTATGTCGTCGCCAATATCTGGTGTTATGCGCTGGGTGCCTTGATTGCCTTCAGCCAACCTGAAGGCGACCTCGTGACAGGCTTGTTGCTGGCCCAAGGCGGCTTGATCGCGCTGACGCTGATCGTGCTCGACGAGCTCGACAATGCCTATGGCGATCTTCATTCGGGGGCTGTGAGTACGGAAAGCCTGTTTGACGGGTTCAGCATAAGGTCGCGCGGGGTGGTATTGGCGGGAGTTGCACTTGTGTTGGCGCTGGTGCTTTCGGCGCTGTCGGAAACAACGGGCCAGCTGGTTACGCAATTTCTGACACTCTTGAGCTCGATTTTTGTGCCCCTGTTTGGCGTGATTTTGGCGCGATATCGTTCGGTTTGCCGGTCGGTTGCGCTTGGCTTGCCGGCGATGACGGTCGAGGGCAGCGCCCTTGCCGCATGGGCCTTAGGTTTCCTCGTCTATCAGCTGGTTGCAACCTTCTATCCGGAATGGGGATCGGCGTTGCCGAGCCTTGTGCTCAGCTTTGCGGTGGCAATGCTTTGGAAACGGCGCGAGGCCTAAGACGAAAGGGCGAGGCGCGGACCGCAATTCTGTGCCATTTGGCGTAGACTTCCGACACAACTGGGCGCTAAAAACGGTGTCAAGGAACGGCTAAAGGAGCAGAACATGTCGAATATCGAAATCAAGGGCCCAATGGGGCCACGGTATGATGAAATCCTGACGGCTCCTGCGTTGGCCTTTCTTACCGAATTGCACACCCGCTTCAACGCAACGCGGCTTTCGCTTTTGGCGGCGCGTGCGGAGCGTCAGAAGCGGTTTGATGCGGGGGAATTGCCTGATTTTCTCGCCGAGACAAAATCCGTACGCGAAGGCACGTGGCACGTTGCCCCGATGCCCGCCGATCTGCTGGATCGCCGTGTCGAGATCACCGGACCTGTCGACAAAAAAATGGTCATCAATGCGCTGAACTCCGGCGCGAAAGTGTTCATGACGGATTTCGAGGATGCTTCCTCGCCAACTTGGGCCAATATGGTGGAAGGCCAGATCAATCTGAAAGATCGCTGGGCGGGCAAGCTGGCGTTCACCGACGAGACGACCGGCAAAAGCTATGCGATCAACGCCAACCCTGCGGCGTTGATGGTGCGCCCGCGCGGCTGGCATTTGCCCGAGAAGCATGTGCTGGTGGATGGCGAACGCATGTCCGGTTCGCTTTTCGATTTCGGCCTCTATGTGTTTCACAATGCCAAGACCATGATGGCGCAAGGCAAGACGCCAGCCTTCTATCTGCCAAAGATGGAGAGCCACAAGGAAGCGCGTCTTTGGGATGCGGTGTTCACCTATGCCGAGCAGGCGTGCGGCCTGCCGCACGGCTCGTTGCGCTGCACGATCTTGATCGAGACCCTGCCTGCGGCCTTTGAAATGGATGAAATCCTGTTCGAGTTGAAAGACCATATTTTGGGTCTGAATTGCGGCCGGTGGGATTATATTTTCTCCTTCATCAAGCGCCTCGGCCGGAACCCGAATTTCCTGACGCCCGATCGCGGCGTGATGACGATGGCCTCGAATTTTCTGGCCGCCTATTCGCTGCTGCTGATCAAGACGTGTCATCATCGTGGTGCGTTCGCGATGGGTGGCATGGCGGCGCAAATTCCGGTTAAGGGCGACGATTCCAAAAACGAGGCGGCCTACGCCAAAGTGCGCGCCGATAAGGAACGCGAGGCTTCGAATGGCCATGACGGCACATGGGTTGCCCATCCGGGTATGGTGGCGCTGGCAACGCAAGTGTTTGATCGCGTGATGCCGTCGCAGAACCAGATCAACAAGCAGCGCGATGATGTGAATGTGATACAGGCCGATATGCTGTCGCTGCACCAAGGCGAGCGGACGGAAGCGGGTTTGCGCGAGAATATCCGCGTCGGCGTGCAATATATCGAAGCATGGCTCAAGGGCCGTGGCGCGGTGCCGCTTTACAATTTGATGGAAGATGCAGCCACCGCCGAAATCTCGCGCGTGCAGGCCTGGCAATGGGTGCATCACAAGGCCGTGCTGGCGGATGGTCGTCTGGTAACGCCGGAGCTTTTTAAAGCCACGCTGGCTGATGAAATGACCAAAGTGCGCGACGCTGTGGGCGCTGCGACCTATGATGCCGGCCGCTTCCCTGAAGCGATCAAGCTGTTCTCGGATATGTCGCTGGCGGAAGCGTGTGCGGAGTTCCTGACGTTGCCGGCCTATGAAGTGCTCGACTAAGCGATCGACCGACGATGGGGGAGCTTACGTAACCTCATTCGTCTTTGCGAGGTGAGGAAATTGAAGCAATCCAGCTGGGGGGTGCAATGGCACCACCGCACGCTTTAAACTTCCGCTAGCTGGGTTACTTCACTGTCGTTCGCAATAACGGATGTGAGTTCAATATCAGCCCTCGGCGCCGCCTTCTTTCAGCTTCTGCGCGTAGACATTGATAACCAGCGCTGCGAGCAGGATCAGGCCGCGGATCAGGATCTTCAAAAAGCTGTCGATCTGGATCAAATCGAGGCCGTTGTTCAGCACGCCGAGTACCAGAAGACCGATGATCGTGTTGCCGATGCCGCCGCGGCCGCCGAACAGGCTGGTGCCGCCAACCACCACGGCTGAAATCGCGGTGAGCAGAAAATCGTCAAAGCCGTTTTGCTGCGCCGAGCCGAAATAGGCGACGCCCAACATGCCTGCCAAGCCGGAGCACATCGCTGAAATGATCATGACCGCGCCAATGATCATCTTCACATTGACGCCGGAATATTCGGCCGCCTCGCGGTTGCCGCCGACCATAAACACATAGCGGCCGAACCGCGTATAGGTCAGCACAAGGTGGGCAAACAGCAACAGAAGCGAGCAGACAATGATCGACCAGCGCAGGCCAAAAATCTTGCCCGCGCCCAGCAAGGTAATCAGATCAGGGAAGGTATAGGCAATTTGCCCGCGCACCAGCAGCGCCGACACGCCATTGGCGATCTGCATCATGGCCAGCGTCATGATGAAGGAGGGGATGCCGATTTTTGTCACACCAAAGGCCGTCACCGCACCGAGCGCCAGAGCTGAGGCCAGCGTCAGCACGATACAAATCAGGCCTGGTAGCGGGATCGTTGCGATGTTCACATAATCCGGCTGGATCGTGAAAAACGCCATCGTGATGCCGATGGCATTGGCGAGCGCCGCGACGGACAAATCAATCTCGCCCGTCAAGATGACGAAGGTTAAGCCCACCGCGATGATGCCGGTAATCGAGGCATTGGATAAAATGTTCAGAAGATTGGCGACCGAGAAAAATACCGGGCTTTGAACGGCAAAAAACAGCACCAGAATGATCAGCGTGAAGATCGGTGCGATGTTGCGCATCTGATCCGACAGTAACTGCTTGAGGCTCGATTTTTGTGATTTGGTGCTGTCTGCGAGTGTCATGGGTTAGCCCTGTTCCTGTCTTTTCTTGTAAGCTTAGGCCGCAGCCAGCAAATCACTTTTGTCGATATGGCCATGTGAGAATTCCTTCACGACCATGCCTTTTTTCATCACCGTTACACGGTCGGCCAAGGTCAGAATGGTTTCCGGTTCGGTTGAGAGCACGAGAATGGCCACGCCCCGATCACGCAAGGCCTTGACGATGCGGATCACGTCTTCTTTGGCACCAACATCCATGCCGCGCGTCGGCTCGGATAAAATCAGCACATGCGGCAAATGGGTAAGCCATTTGGCCAAAGCGACCTTTTGCTGGTTGCCGCCGGAAAGATTGCCGAGCGCGATATCGGTTCTGGGCGGACGGATCTGGAGATCCTTGATATGGGTCTCCGAAATTTCACGCTCGCGGCCCGTTTTCAAGAAGATGCTGTGAATACGGTCCAAAATCGCAATCGAGATATTTTTGTATACCGGCTCGGTGCGAAACAGCATCATCCGGCGGTTTTCCGGCACATAGGCGATGCCGGCTTCGCGCGCGGCCGAGGTCGAGGCGAAGCGGATCGGTTTGCCGTCGATCACCAACGTTCCGGTTTTGAGCGCGTTTTTGCCGAACAGGGTCCGGGCCAATTCGATCAGGCCACAGCCCATAAAGCCATAGACGCCAGAGATTTCGCCCTTGCGCAGCGTGAGCGATACATCGTGCAGCATCCTGCCATCGGATGCCTGCTCCACGGTGAGGATCACGGGCTTTGAATCATCGGCGGCCAGAGTGGCGCTTTCGCCCATATGCATATTGGCTGAACCACGCCCAATCATATGCGCGATGACGCTGTCTTTGGTGAGCGCCGAGGCTTGCTCGGTGATGACCTTTTCACCATTCCGGAACACGGTGACGCGATCAGCAATCGCTAACACATCGTCCAGAAAATGCGAGATAAACACAATGCTCCGGCCATCATCGCGCAAGCGCCGAAGCACGGTGAACAAGCGCTCGATTTCGGGCGGTGAAAGTGCCGATGTCGGCTCATCGAGAATGATCAGTTTGGCGCCTGAAAACAGCACGCGCGAGAGTTCGACCAATTGTTGCAGGCCAACGGGCAGGCTGCCCATGCGCGTGGTCGGATCGATATCGAGGCCGAGGCTTGCGATCTGTTGGCGCGCGGTATCGTTCATGCGCCGCCAATCAATGACGCCGCCCGCCATCACGGGCTGGTGGCCGAGAAACACATTTTCGGCAACGGAGAGATCGGGAATAACGGATAGTTCCTGATGGACCATGCCAATGCCGGCGGCCAACGCATCGCGCGCCGAGCGGAAATGAACGGGCTGGCCGGATACCAGCATCTCGCCCTCAAAGCCCGCGTGAACGCCGGCGATGATTTTCATCATGGTCGATTTGCCGGCGCCATTTTCGCCGACTAAGCCGTGGATCTCGCCTTGCAAAATTGAAAAATCGACATCCCGCAGAGCCTTGACGCCGCCAAACGATTTTGAAACGTGGCGCATCTCTAAAATAGGCTCGGCATGCGGGCCGGAAACCGAAGGCGCTTTCGCGCCTCCGGTCAAGGTTGAGGATGAAGCACTCATCAGATGAGGAAGTTCTTCTGCAGCCAGAGATGGCCCGCAGCGTTGTCCTTGGTGATGACGGGGCCGTCGGCGAGGATGAAGTTTGGAATATCCTTGCCTGGCTTTTCGCCAGCAATAACGGCAGCAACGCCAGCGGCAATCGACCAGCCATGGATACGGCAGGAAGGATTACGCACGGTTGCAACCATGGTGCCGTCGAGAACGGCATTCACCGCTGGAGGCATCGCGTCAACGCCACCGAGCAGAATGCCCGACATGCCCTTCGACTTGATAACCTTATCGGCGGCAAGCGCCATATCGTCATTGTGGAAGAAGCCGGCCTTCAGATCTGGGTGCTTGGTGAGAAGCGAATCCCAGATGCGGGCAACCTTCGTCACGTCCCAATCGGCGGGCTGCTCGTCAACCAGCTCGACATTCGGATAGTTGGCGAGAACCTGCTTGAAGCCCTTCGCGCGGCCTTGCGCACCGGAATGGCCGAGCGCGCCTTGCGTCATGGCAATCTTGCCCTTGCCGCCCATGGCTTTGAGAACCTGATCGGCCACAACCGAGCCCATCATGACGTTGTCCGGGGCGATGAAGGTATGGATTGGAAGCTGGCCTTCAGGCGCCATCATCGTATCCATCGTGATCACGGGCGTACCGGCTTCGATGACGCGCTTGATCGGGTCATTCAGCGTGCCGATGCCGAAGGTCTGAATGGCAACGAAATCCCATTTCTGGGTGGCCATATTGTCAATCGTGGCGCGCTGCTTGGTGGCCGACAATTCACCATCGAACCAGGTGACTTCGACATTCATCAGCTTGGCCCAAGCCTCTGCCGCTTGCTTGCCCTGGGCGCACCAGGTGGCCTGCAGACCGGCATTGCTCATGGCAGCCTTCAGAGGGCGGCCTGCTTTTTTGAGTTCCTGCGCCATGGCCGGATCAAAGCCTGCGGTGGCGAACATGGCACCCGCAGCAGCCGTGGCCCCCATGAGCTTGAAGACATCACGACGTGATTTTGCAATTTCATTGATATCGTCGAAATCGTGCGACATTTTTCACTCCCCTATGACAAAACCGAATGATCGGTCGTCAGATTTTAACGTGCCTTTTTTTCCGGTTTGTCCGTGGCACTGGGGTGAATGTGGAACCGGGCCTTAAAAATTGTCAACGCCTTATTATTACTGCACTGCAGCAATTATAGCCCTAAAATACCCGCTTTTACTCCAAATCTGATGTATCGGGGCCACTCGCATGCGTAAATTGAGTGTCTTACCTGTCAAATGAACATGGCTAAGTCTAAAGAAGCGACGATTTGACACGGCCCGCGCGGTTGGCGACGATGAGGCACGGACAGCGAATAGCATCAAGGCGACATCAAACAGGGAGGACAGCATGGTCGACTCTGGTGACAGGGTAGCGGTTCTCGATCTTGGTAAGACGAACATCAAGGTGCTTGTCGCAACCTCCGAGGGCGAACCTGTCGAACTCCTTTCTTATCCCAATGCCCCCGACGCGTCGGGGCCCTATCTTGCGATTGATCTTGAACGTATTGAACCGCTGATCCTGGATGCCCTAAAGGAACTTGGTCAACGTCATCGGATCCGCGCGATTGTGGCCACGGCGCACGGGTGCGGTGGTGTATTGGTCGACGAACGCGGCCCAGTACTTCCGGCCATGGACTACGAAGCCAAAGCGCCGGATTGGCTCGCCGGTGCCTATGCCGAGATTGGTCCGACCTATGACGAGGTGTTTTGCTCGCTCAGCGGGGGCGCCATGCGTCCGGCCCAAGGACTGCTTTGGCAGTCCCGTGCCTTCCCCGAGGCCTTCGCGCGGGCGCGCCATTATTTGTTGACCCCGCAATATTTTGCCTTCCGGCTTGGCGGGCGTCCTGTTTCGGAAATTTCCTCGCTCGCCGCTCAAGGCCATTTGTGGAACCCGCTGAAAAATACGTTCTCTTCGATCGTTGAAACCTCGGGATGGCGATCTTTGTTTCCGGCCTTTGCCAAAGCGGGCGACGTGATCGGGCATCTTTCGCCCGAGATGGCTCGCCGTACAGGGCTGGACGTTTCGGTTGAAATTCTGGCGGGTGCGCATGACAGCAATGCCAATTTATTCCGGTATAAGGCAGCGGGATTGGCCAACCATACGGTGCTTTCAACCGGTACCTGGATGATCGGCTTTAACCGCGGCAGGCGATTGGAAGATTTTTCCGAGGCGCGTGCGATGGTGGCCAATGTCGATGTGGATGGCGAACCGATCGCCTCGACCCTGACCATGACCGGTCGCGAATATGCCATGCTTGCGGGCGACAGGCCGGTCAGTGATGCGCGGGCGATTGCGGCAGCGGCTGAGTTGATCGCGCAAGGAACGATCGCTCTGCCTGCTTTTGTCGATGATCCGGGCCCGTTCCCCGGTTCCGGTGGCAAGGGCGTCATCATCGGCCCCAAGCCCGAAGGGAGCGCGCAACAGGGCGCGTTGGCAGCACTTTATGCCGCTTTTGTGGCCGATCTTTGTCTCGACGTGCTGGGCTCGACTACGCCGATTGTGGTGGATGGAGGCTTTGCGACCAATGCAGCGTTTGGCGCGCTGTTGGCAGCCCTTCGTCCCGGCCAAACGGTTGCGATGAGCCGGTCGAAAGATGGCACGGCGTTAGGCGCAGGATTGCTCTGGGGACGGTTCGGGCGAAGCCTTCCGGTCAACAGCGTGATCCTCGATACGGCGGAGCCTGCAGCGGTTCAGGGTCTGCGCGAGGCAGCCCATCGCTGGCGACGCTTGGCGGATGACAAAACTAGGCTATGATCCTTTCACCCGTCTCTTTACCGTAAGGGAAATTGCGCCATGAGCCACAAGAAAATCCGTCAGGGCATCATTGAAACCTGCATCGAGATGAACAAATCCGGATTGAACCAGGGCACCTCCGGCAATCTCTCCCATCGCATCGAAGGCGGCATGTTGATCACGCCGACAAGCCTGCCCTACGAGCGGATGAGAAATGACGATGTGGTCGAAATGGCGTTTGACGGAACGGTGATCGGCAAGCATCGGCCTTCATCGGAATGGCGTTTTCATCGCGATATTTTGCTCAAGCGCACGGATGTGAATGTCGTGCTGCACACCCATTCTGTCTATTGCACGACGCTGGCGACGCATGAGCGCGGCATTCCGTCGTTTCATTACATGGTCGCTGTTGCGGGTGGATCGGATATTCGCTGCTCGCCCTATGCATGTTTTGGTACGCAGGAACTTTCCAATCTGGCGCTCGAGGCGCTTAAGGATCGCACGGCCTGTCTGCTTGGACATCATGGCCTGATCGTATTGGCGGACACGTTTGAAAAGGCGATGTGGCGCGCGATTGAAATCGAGACCTTGGCAAAAATGTATGTGCATGCGCTGGCGATCGGCGAGCCGCCGCATCTGTCGGAAAAAGAAATGGCGCAGGTGATCGAGCAGATGCGCCGCATGGGCTATGGGCAGGCGCCTGATCTCGACAAGGTTAAGGATACGCCGAAGCTGATGAGCGCAAAGCCTGCGGTTTCCGAAGTACCGAAGTCGAAGCCGGAGAAGCCTGCGCGGCAATATCCGAAATTGGTTAAGGCCAAGACGACGTCGGTTCAAACGACGAAAGCTCAAACCATTAAGGTAGACACTTCGGCGCAAGGGAAGATAGCGGCCAAGCCCGCTGCCAAAGCCGCTTCGAGCACCAAGCCTGCCGTGAAGCCGGCCACGCCGAAACGCGCTCCAAAGGCTGCCGCAGCGCCGAAAACCAAAGCCCCGAAGGCAGCGGCGCCAAAGGTTACAGCCAAAAAGCCGGCTGCTGTCAAAAAGGCGACTGCGGCTAAAAAGCCTGCAGCCGCTCAAGGGACGCCTGCTGCTTCGGTTTCCTCGACAAGTTTTAAATCGCTTGTGGGGTCGGCACTGAATCGTCGGAAATAAAGGCAACAGGGGAGCCTAAGCGTGGTGAAAACTCAGGCAGGGTCGCGGTTTGTCGGCGGGGCTGACTATGCCGCGTTGAACGAGCACAGCGTCCGCGATTTTCTGTCTCCGCTTCCGGTGGCGGCTTCCTTGATCGGTGGCGAGCCTTCGGTATGGACGGTGCGTGAAGTGGGGGACGGCAACCTCAACCTCGTTTTCATCGTGAAGGGAACGAAGGGCGGGGTTGTGGTCAAACAGGCGCTACCCTATGTGCGCATGGTTGGCGAGAGTTGGCCTTTGCCGCTTGATCGCGCCTATTTCGAGCATGAGGCGTTAAAGATTCAAACGCTGGCTGCGCCCAATCTGGTACCGAAGATTTTTCACTTCGACACGATGCAGGCGGCGATTGTGATGGAGCTGTTAGAGCCACATCTCATCTTGCGCAAAGGGCTGATTAAAGGGCTGCGCTATCCGAAGCTCGCCGAGGATATGGCGGCGTTTTGTGCGCAGACTTTGTTTCGTACCTCGGATCTCGGCTCGCCGGCTTCCGAGAAGCGGGAGCGGCAGGCGCGTTTCAGCCACAACATCACGCTATCGAAAATCACCGAGGATCTGGTGTTCACCGATCCCTATCGCGTCTCCGATATGAACCGCTGGACGACGCCGCAGCTTGATAAAGTGGCGGCCGCCATCCGTGACGATGCCCCGTTGAAACTCGCTGCCCAAGAGCTCAAATGGATGTTCCTCACCCGTGGCGAGGCGCTGCTGCATGGCGATTTGCATACCGGCTCGATCATGGCAACCATTGGCGATACGCGGGTGATCGATCCGGAATTCGCGGTTTACGGGCCGATGGGGTTTGATCTCGGCGCGTTCATGGCCAATCTGTTGCTGGCCTATTTCGCGCAAGCGGGCCATGCCTCGAAAGAGGATGATCGCGTGGCGTATCGCGGTTGGATTTTGGATACGCTCGAGGCGTTCTGGCTGGGTTTCGAGACGCGTTTTCTGGCGCTCTGGCAACAAGGTGGTGCGGGGGATGCGTTCTTGCCTGCTCTGTTTGCCGATGATGTCGGCGGGGTGGCGATGGACGCCTATCGGGCGATGGTGATGACGCAGATGTTCCACGATGCGGTGGGTTTTACGGGCGCCAAAATGACGCGGCGTATTTTGGGGTTGGCGCATGTCGAAGATTTGGAAAGCATTGTCGATCCGGATCAAAGGGCCGCATGCGAGAAACGCGCTTTACGGATGGCGCGCACCTTGATGGTGGGGCGTAAGGCGATCCCTTCGATCCATGCCCTGCGCGAGATGGCGGAAGCGTTGGTCATGGAGCACATCGCATGAATATTTTTGGCCGCGCCTATCGCACGATCTGGCCGGATGAGGATGGGGTTTCCATCCACGTCATCGACCAAACCAGGCTGCCGCACCGGTTTGAAACCGTAAGCCTTTCAACGAGTGCTGAAGTGGCCGATGCGATTGTCACCATGGTCGTTCGTGGCGCACCTTTGATCGGCGCTACCGCTGCTTACGGATACGCTATGGCGATGCGGGAGGATGCGTCGGATGCCAATCTTGAGGCGGCCTATCATCGGCTCTACGAGACGCGGCCGACGGCGGTTAATCTGCGGTGGGCGCTAGATGATCTTAAAGCGCGGCTGGCTCCACTTGCCGCGTCCGAACGCTTTCCAGCAGCCTGGCAACGCTCTGGCGATATTTGCGATGAGGATGTCGAGATTTGCCGCAAGATTGGCGAGGCGGGTCTGAGCCTCATCAAGAAAGCGCAGAAGCCCGGCAAGACGGTGAATATTCTCACCCATTGCAATGCGGGCTGGCTGGCCTGTGTCGACTGGGGCACGGCCTTGGCGCCCATCTATATGGCGCATGATGCGGGCATCCCCGTGCATGTCTGGGTTGACGAGACGCGGCCGCGCAATCAAGGCGCATCGCTGACGGCCTATGAACTTGGCGCGCATGGCATTCCGCACACGGTTATTCCGGACAATACCGGCGGGCATTTGATGCAGCATGGCATGGTTGATCTTTGCATTGTCGGCACGGATCGCACGACCGCGCGCGGCGATGTGTGCAACAAGATCGGCACCTATTTGAAAGCGCTGGCGGCACAGGCCAATCAGGTGCCTTTCTATGTCGCGCTGCCGCACACTACAATCGACTGGACGATTGAGGATGGCGTCAAGGAAATCCCGATTGAGGAGCGCAATGCGCGCGAGGTGACCCATATGACGGGACGCCTGCTGGATGGCACGCTGGCGACCGTCGACATTATGGCACCAGGCAGCAAGGCGCTAAATTACGCGTTTGATGTGACGCCCGCCCATCTGGTAACCGCTCTGGTCACCGATCGCGGAATTTGTACTGCGACCCGGGAAGGGCTGATGGGGTTGTTTCCGGAGCGGGGGTGAGGGTTGGGAGGCCTTAGGCTTTTGAACGCAAGGGATCAAAGGGGATAATTTCCCCTGCCCCTTTATAGCCCAAGTTTTTCGCGCAAAAGTCCGTTCACAAAAGCACTGGAGTTGTTGATCTCTTGAAGGTGGGTGACGACGTCAGGATCGAGCATGAGGTTGACGCGGCGCTTCTTCGTTGATTCCGGTAAAACCGGACGCCCCCGTTTGGCGCGGGCGAAGAAGTCTTGATCCAATTCACGCACATCACCTTCAAGGTTGGTGTATGGCTTTTGCATAACGCTTCCTTTCTCTCTCGTTCGCTTTGCGTAGGCTAATGATGCGCATTGCCTCGCCCCGCCAGCACCATGCGAAGACGCAAAGTCTTTGGTTTATAGGTGCCATGGTAACGAAACGCTGCTCCGCATAGGTGACGCGGGCGTCCTCGTCCGTTAGCGCAGAGGACCAATCGGCCGACGCGATGTCAGCGAAATCAAGTCCGCGCTGATTGAGGGTAGCGTTCCGTTTGGTATCATCCCATTCAAGGACCATGAGAATTTATATACACACTTTTAATTGGGGCAGCAATAGAAATCTACCTGTCTCTCCGATGGTGTGATCAATTTTAGTCGCCTTTACGCCAACCTGCCGCCTTCAGCGCGCGTTGCGGGTTTTCCCCTTCCCCTGCTATCCCTGAATTGCTAGAGAGAGTTCGAGCCATCGCTTCACGGTGTGATGGCCTTTCGCTAGGGGTGCCGCGGCTTGTGCTTCGGCTGAGATTAGACCCTTTGAACCTGATTGGGGTAATGCCCGCGCAGGGAAGCATGGTGGATCGGCCGGTCGGGTCGTCTCCCCTTCTTCTAGCGCGGTAACGGGAAGTGTGACGGCGCATGAAGATTGCGGTGATCGGGGCAGGCGTGATGGGGTTGACGGCAGCCCATGCCTGCGCGCTTCGGGGTGCTGAAGTACATCTCTATGAACGCCGCCCGCAGATTGGGCGCGGGTGCTCGTGGTATGCGGGTGGCATGCTGGCGCTGTGGTGCGAGATGGAAAGCGCCGAGCCTTTGATTGGCGAATTGGGTCTTGAATCACTTGTCTATTGGCGGACGCATTTTCCGCATGTCGTGGAGAAGGGCAGCCTTGTTGTCGCACCTCCCCGCGATGTGTCCGAGCTGAAACGCTTTGCCCATCGCACCTCGCATTATGAGTGGATCGCGCGGGAGAAAATGGCCGAGCTTGAGCCAGACCTCGCTTCGCGCTTTGAGACCGCGCTGTTTTTTGGCGAGGAGGCGCATCTTGATCCCCGCGTTACGCTTGATCTGTTGAAGGCTAAACTCGTCAACGATTTTGGTGCCGTCTTCCATATCGATACGCTGCTTTCGCCAGAGGATGCCGAGGGCGAAGTTGTGCTCGATTGTCGCGGCTATGAGGCGCGCGATGCCATTCCTGATCTGCGCGGGGTGAAGGGTGAAATGCTGATCCTTCGCACTACGGAAGTGAGTTTATCGCGGCCCGTACGGCTGCTGCATCCGCGTATTCCGGTTTATATCGTGCCGCGCGCGGACCATCATTTCATGGTGGGGGCGACGATGATTGAAAGCGGCGACCGCACGCGCTTTTCGGCGCGCTCGATGGTTGAGCTTTTGAATGCGGCCTATGCGGTGCATCCCGCCTTTGGCGAGGCGGAGATTGTCGAGATGGGTACCGATGTGCGCCCGGCCTTTAAGGATAATCTGCCGCGCATCCGGCGCGATGGGCATATTTTGCGGTTGAACGGGCTTTATCGCCATGGCTATCTCGGCGCGCCTGCGCTGGCGCGGCGTGCGGCTGATATCGCGTTTGATGGTGCGTCTTTTCCGGAGGTGGAGCGGTGAGGGTGGTTGTTAACGGCAACGAGATGGAGATTGCATCCGCAACCATCGCGGCATTGCTGATCGAGATGGGCTATGAGGATATGCCGGTGGCAACCGCTTTGAACATGGCTGTGGTGCGCAAGAAAGACCGTGCTCAAACGGTATTGAAAGATGGCGACCGGATTGAAATTCTCGTGCCGATGCAGGGGGGCTGAATGGCCGATACAGTGGATTTTTATGGCATCGAGATTGCCTCTCGTCTGATGCTGGGGACGGCGCAATACCCGTCGCCCGCTATCCTTGCCGAGGCGATCAAGCGTTCGGGCTCCGACATCCTCACCGTGTCGCTGCGGCGTGAGTCGACCGGCGGGGCGGGCGGGCAAGATTTTTGGTCGATGATCGGCGGATTAGGCGTGCGGGTACTGCCCAACACGGCGGGCTGCCATTCGGCCAAAGAGGCAATCGTTACCGCCGAGATGGCACGCGATGTGTTTGATACCGATTGGATCAAGCTCGAAGTCATCGGCCATGCCGACACGTTGCAGCCGGATGTGTTTGGCCTTGTTGACGCGGCGCGCGAATTGGTGGGGCAAGGGTTCAAAGTGTTCCCCTATACGACCGATGATCTGGTGGTTGCCGAAAAGCTGCTGGCGGTCGGCTGCGAAGTGTTGATGCCATGGGGCGCGCCGATTGGTTCGGGCAAGGGGCTGAATAACCGCTTCGGCCTGAAAGCCATGCGCGCCCATTTTCCGGGCGTTCCGTTAGTTGTTGATGCGGGGCTTGGTGTGCCCTCGCACGCGGCGGACGCGATGGAATTGGGTTATGATGCGGTGCTGCTCAATACGGCGGTTGCCAAAGCAGCCGACCCCGCCGGAATGGCGGAAGCCTTTGCGCTGGCGGTGAAAGCGGGTCGGCTTGCCTATCAGTCAGGTGCAATGGAAGCGCGTGATATGGCGGTGCCCTCGACGCCGGTATTTGGGCAGCCTTTTGTTTAAGGTCCTTGCTTTAGTTTGATCTGTTTGGAGGCTTTTGATGCTTGACCGGTTTTATTTGATTGTTGATTCCGCCCAATGGTTGGAGCGTCTGTTGCCGCTAGGCGTTAAGACGGTTCAGCTGCGCGCGAAAGATAAAAGCCATGCGGAATTGACGCATGAAATCATCCGCTCCCGCACCCTCTGCGCGCAACACGGGGCGACGCTCATCGTCAATGATTACTGGCAGATTGCGCTCGATGAGGGCTGCGATTTCGTCCATCTCGGCCAGGAGGATATGGACAGCGCCGATTTCAAAGCCTTGAAAACGGGTGGCGTGCGCGTTGGACTTTCGACCCACACACCGGAAGAGCTTGATCGAGCGCTGACGTTCCAGCCCGATTATATCGCGCTAGGGCCGATCTATCCGACGGTCCTGAAGCAGATGCCCTTTCCGCCGCAGGGTCTCGAGCGCATCGGGCAATGGAAACGGACAATTGGCCATATACCGCTGGTTGCCATTGGCGGATTGACGCCGGAGCGGGCCAAACTGGTGCTGGAGGCGGGGGCTGACAGCGCCTGTGTGGTGACCGATATTCTGCTGAATGCGGATCCCGAAGCCCGGACGCGGGAATGGATCAGCACGGTTCGGGACGCGGGCTAAGACGGACCCCGACTGTGTTCGATCGCTTTAAAATATCAATGTTTAAGGGATCATGCTCGTTTCGAACACATCGTCAGCCGACGACAGGAGCTGCTTGCAATTTTGCGCGTTGATGTCGAGCTCGGCCTCGTTTTTGGCAATCTCGATATGGCGTCCCTGTTCAATCGCGCAGGCGAGACCATTGATCCGCGCCGTGATCGTCAGGATGTCGCCCTTGGGCCGGTGGGGCAGGAAGAAATAGCCGTCTTCGTTGGTTTCCGCCTTGATCAATCCGTCGATCGCGGATGCAGCGCGAATTTTAATATGGGCCAGACCCTTCTCGCCATCGGAGGTGATCCGACCGGCAACGAGCTTGCCGCCATCTTCCGCCTCGCCATTAGGGTTGGGGCGGAGCGCACGCAAACCGGCGAGCTCAAACACGGTGCCCGGCTTGGCATTGACCAAAGCGATACGAATGCTTTTGACTTTGCCAATCGGCAGGGGCGGACGGGCCCATTGGGCCGTGTTCGGATGGTTTTCAGGCCAGTCGAGAGCGGTCACATCCAGCGTTTCATAACGCCATTCATCGGAAACCGGAACGGAAGCCAGATGCCATTGGCTTGACGGCAATAATTCCTGTTCCGGCGTGTCGGCCTCGTTGATGGAAACGATTTTGCCGTCGTCCATCACGAAATCAATTTCGACATTACCTGCCGAAGCCCCATGGCGCAGACCGGGCAGACCGAGTTTGCGCAAGGCCAATTGAACATGGCTGGTGTTCCAGAATTCAAGCCGCGAGGGACGCAACAGCACTTCGGCGCGTCCGGTTTCGTCCGCTGTCAGCGACAGGATGCGCGAACCGGCCGGATCATTGCCCTTGGCGTTACGCTCGCGCGCCTCGCCATTGTCGATCGAGAACTGTCCCTTCTCATACAAAGCGACATGGTCTTGCACCGCGGAGGCCGTGTTGTCGTCGACCAGCGTGATGGACGGGCGGCCGCTCTCGTCAGGCGGGTTGCGCGTAAAGGCATGGAGCTGATTGCCACCGAGGAAGACTTTGGTCGTCTGCGGATCGGTGACATAGACGGTCAGCCCGTGCAGATCGCGGCTGCCTGCCATCGGATCCGGCAGCATACGGCCGGTGACGCTATCGGTCCAAGGCTCGATGGTGATGGTGTTGCTGGCATCATCAATATGAAGATGGTCGGCAATGGCCGTTCTCATCTGCTGATAGCGCACCCAGGTCGAGGCCGGAGGCGACCAGACGCGTTGGCCTTCCGGCACTTTGCCATCAAAATTATAGACCAGATTGGCCAGCTTCTGCATCCATTTGTGGACCATTGGCGTTACGGGCTCGGCGATCGTGTGCTCGAATTCCGATCCGCGCGAACCGAAATGCGAATACCAGAAATGGCGAACCGTATCGCCGCTGCGGATCATCTCGACGCTGGAGGCAACCAGCATGGCGAGTGAGTCACCCTGTGCGCTGTCGCATTTCAGCCCGCAATAAAGATCGCGGCGGTCCTGATAGGGGAGATTGGGCAGGATATGGCCAAGATCGGTGGCAAAAGCGTCGGCCGATGAGCGGTCAAAATTGCCGGTGGTTGAGCGCGGTACATTGTAAAAGCCCGCATAGGTTTCGGTGAGCGGAGCCAAGGGCCGTTTGGCATCGTTTTTCAGCGGTCCGAAATAATGCGACGGATCGGCCGGAAAATACGACCAGACGCCTTCAACGCCGAGGCTTTTTAAAATATCGGCGTGATAGGCATGGCTGGTTTCGTCCGTTGCATGCGCTTCGCGGCGCACAACGACCGAGGCGTCGTTAAAGATGGTGCCGGGGGAACGGGGGACTTCATAGAACTTGCCGGCAACGCCGAAATCCTGCGCCAGCGTATTGCCGCCATGCGAGGTCAACAGCGCGGGGCGCATGTTCCAATCGGCCAAAGTCGGCGCTTCGGCCAGCACGGTCGCACGGCTGAAATCATCGCGCTCGACGCGGGCAACCGAAATCGGGCAACCTTTGGCGCAGGATGGTGCGTCGAGCGTGATCGACCGCATCGTACCCGCATTCAGGGCGAGGCGGTTATGGGTATCGCCTTCGGTGGGGATCAGCAGTTCGACAATCACGCCCGCATCGCCGGTCTTCAACTGAACCTGACGGCCCTTTGCGATCTGATCGGGCCCGTAAGGCAGCGAGCGTCCGGTATCGTCGGTCAGCGTGATCGACAAATCAACGGGCGGCTCGGCGGTCAGATAGATACGGACATTCTGGCGTTGCTCGTTGGCAATCTCGGGGGCCGTTGGCGGCAACGCGATTTCCGTATGCGCCGAGGTGAGCGCGATGGCAGGTTCAAAGGCATTGCGCAGGGCAAAGCTCGAATCTTCCTGCCAACCATGGAACTGGTCGATATTGCCGCGGTGCCACTCGCGCAGCAGCAACGCATAAGCCGGCAGGCCATCGACGCCTGATGGTGTCCGGTTCAAGCGGTCCGGTCCCAAAAACACGGTCGACAGGCGATCGCTGCCATGGGGCCAGATCGAGTCGCTGACGGGCAGGCCGAGCTCTTGATTGAAAACGCGATGAATGGCGGCAGCATGCCAAGGCTTCAACTCGTCCGCATCATCGCTGAAGCTGACGACATGCCGGAACGGATAGGGCAGATCGCGCAAACGCGACGCATCCTCGTTGCCCGACGCGATGCCGGACCCGAACAACGGCGCCACCATCACGAGCAGGGAAGCGGCAATCGCCAGCCGACGCGAAAAACCTAACGGGAACACAATCCAACCTCAGAATGTAAAGCGATGTCCAAACCCTGCCCGCAGCCGCTTGCCCTGATATTTTCACGTAGAACCGACAGCTTGGCTGTCAGCGTGTGACAGTCAATTGTTGCTAAATCGTGACAATATTGGGTGAAATGCCCGGACATTCGCGTAATTTTACTCACAGACTCCAAATGTCGACATTGGCGGGCCGTGAAGCGCTCGGCAAAGTACCTTTCACATCCATCACAATCGCTTTTCCGGGCTTCAAAAGTCCCGAAATCAATGCCCAGCCCTCATCCATGTAGGATTTGTGGGCAACGGCGAGGATGATTGCGTCGGCTTTGGCCAACTGGCTCTTTTCCACAAGCTGGATGCCAAATTCGTGCTGGACTTCCTCGGCAGACGCCATCGGATCATGCGCCTGCACCGTGATGCCGAAATTTTTGAGTTCCGTGATGATGTCGACGACCTTGGAATTGCGGATATCGGGGACATCCTCCTTGAACGTCAGACCGAGCACCGTAACAACAGGATTGGCGCGGCCATCGGCGAGCAGGCGGCGAATACATTCGCGGGCAACCCGCGGGCCAACCGCGTCATTCGTGCGACGTCCGGCCAGAATGACTTCCGGATGGCACCCGGCTTTCTCCGCGCGATAGGTGAGGTAGTAGGGATCGACGCCGATGCAATGGCCACCGACCAGACCCGGACGGAACGGCAGGAAATTCCACTTCGTGCCGGCGGCTGCGAGCACATCCAGCGTATTGACGCCCAGCGCGTGGAAGACTTCGGACAGCTCGTTCATGAGCGCGATGTTAAGATCGCGCTGCGTGTTCTCGATCACCTTTGCCGCTTCGGCAACCTTGATGGATGGCGCTTTGTGGATGCCTGCTTTGACGACCGAGCCATAGACGGCGGCGACAATTTCGAGCGTTTCCGGCGTCTGGCCGGAGACAACCTTGGTGATCGTCTCGAAGCGGTGGACATGATCGCCCGGATTGATGCGCTCTGGCGAATAGCCGACCGTGAAGTCGGTTCCGGATTTCAGGCCCGAAACCCGTTCCAGCACGGGAACGCAGTCTTCTTCCGTTGCCCCCGGATAGACGGTTGATTCATAAACAACGATATCGCCCTTTTTGAGCACATTGCCGACGGTTTCAGACGCCTTGAGCAAGGCGGTGAGGTCGGGGCGGCGGGCTTCGTCGATCGGCGTTGGCACGGTAACGATGAAGAAATCGGCGGTTTTCAAGGTGGCGCGGTCATGCGTGAAGGTCAGCGTCGGCGCTTTCAGGCGCGCGCTTTCGACTTCCAGGGTCCGGTCATGGCCGTCTTTCAGCTCCGCGATGCGGCGCTGGTCGATGTCGAACCCGATGACCGTTTCGCCTGCGGCTGCAAAAGATACAGCGACGGGCAGGCCGACATAACCAAGCCCGATAACGGCGATTTTTCTGTTGTGAGCCATGCTTTTTGTCTCCACTTCCACTTTTCAACTGCCGTCTAGACGGCAAACTGCGTATCAGCAATCCTCAATTCGACCATGTCCCGGTAAATTGCGGCAATTTCGGTACCGATGGCCGATGACGAGAAGGTCTTTTCGACCCTCCGCCGACCGGCATCGCCCATTTTCCGTCGCAAAGCGGCATCGCCCGCGAGAATTTCAATGGCTTCGGCCAACGCTTTGGCGTCGTCGACGGGAACCAGCAGGCCGGTCTCGCCATCCCGCGCAACGTCGCGGCAGCCGGGAACATCGGTGGCAATCAGCGGGCGGCCAAGGGCAGAGGCTTCGAGCAGCGCTTTCGGCAACCCCTCGCGGCGGGAAGGCAGGGCCGCGATATGGCAGCGCGCCCAGAACCCCGCAATATTATCGACATGACCCAGCCATTCGACGCCCGGCTGGCGGCCAAAGGCCTGCAAATCGTCCATTTGAATGGCGGAAAGGTTGGTGGGGTCGTAATCGCCGGCCAGCAGGAGGCGGATATCGAGCCCCTTGCGGTGCAAGAGGGCCTGCGCCTCGACCAGCGGGCGAATGCCTTTGTCTTCCAGCATACGGGCCGCCACCCCCACGGTGATCGGCCCCTCCGGTTCCGGCAGTGGCTTTAACTGATCGGTATCGACGCCCGAGCCTGCCACAAGGCGGATGTGATCCTGAGGCACACCGATGGACTGAAGCGCCAAGCGATCATCCTCGTTTTGTACGACCGTGAGGGATTGATGACGGGCTAACAGCGTCCGCAGTGCGAGGACGAGGCCGGTTTTGAGCAGTTTGCCCTTGAGATCGCGGCCGATAAAGCCCGAGCCCAAACCGGCAATCGTATTGACGGTGGCAATATCGAGGCCTGTGGCCGCCATCTGGCCGAACATCACCGGAACCAGCGCGATGTGGTGGACGAGATCCGGCTTCAGGCTTTGATAAAGCCGCCTGATGGCCCAAATATCCTTGATCATATCGAGCGGCGAGCGCTTGAGCTTTTCCCAGGGCAGATCATGGGTAATGAAGCCCTCGGCGCGGATTGCGGCGCCATAGGCCTTCACCCGCGTGCCGACATGCACCTCAAAGCCAGCCGCCACCGCTGCCCGCGCCATCGGCAAGCGATGGGACATGAAATAGCGGTCATCGGTGACAAGAAAGAGCAATTTTGGCGAGGCCATGCGGATGCGTTCAATTCCAAAGGCGTTGCTTAAGGGGTTTCCCTCAGCTGTGCCGCTGCAATAGCCCAGCAATCCTGTCTGGCCGATGAACGGCGATCCATTTTCCGTCATTGCTTCTCGTTCGCTCGCAATGACGGGGGCGTAACCGTCCCATAATTCCGCCCTGATTCAGCTTCAGTTCATCCGCAACATGCTTTTAGCAGGGCAAGGATCGGATGATTGAGCCTCGTCTTTGGCCGCTATTGGTGCTAACGGGGTCGCAATTGGCCGTATTTCCAAAAAAAGCGTGGCTTTTGACTTATCTCGAAGGATCGACACCTTGACGACTTATGCCCTTGTTGGAGCTTCCGGTTACATCGCGCCACGCCATATGAAGGCAATCAAGGACACAGGCGGCGAGCTTGTCGTGGCCTTTGATCCCAATGATTCGGTCGGCATTTTGGATAGCCATTTCCCCGACGCGCATTTCTTCACCGAGTTTGAGCGGTTCGACCGCCATGTCGACAAGCTGCGGCGTCGCGGTGAGCGGCTCGATTATGTCTCGATTGCCTCGCCGAATTACCTCCACGACGCCCATTGCCGCTTTGCGCTGCGCGCGGGCGCGGACGCGATTTGCGAAAAGCCTTTGGTGCTCAACCCTTGGAATATTGACGGGTTGGAAGAAATCGAGGCCGATACGGGCAAGCGGATTTATTCGATTTTGCAGCTTCGTCTGCACCCGGCCATCATCGCGCTGCGGGATAAATTTGCCAATTCCACCAAGCGGCACAAGGTGGAGCTGACCTATTGCACCTCGCGCGGGCGTTGGTATCACGCGTCATGGAAGGGCGATGAGTCGAAATCGGGCGGTGTTGCCACCAATATCGGCGTGCATTTCTTCGACATGCTCGGCTTTGTGTTCGGTGGCGTGAAATCCAACATTGCGCATTTGCGGACGGATGAGCGCGCGGCTGGCTTTATCGAGTGCGAGCGCGCCGATGTGAGCTGGTTCTTGTCGGTCGACCGCAACGATCTGCCCGAAAGCGTGCAGGGCAAGAAAACCACCTATCGCTCGATTACGGTGGATGGCGAGGAAGTCGAGTTCTCCGAAGGTTTCACCGATTTGCATACCCGCTCTTATGAGGAAATTCTGGCCGGCCGTGGCTTTGGCTTGAAAGAGGTGCGGCCCTCGATCGAGATCGTTTCGACCTTTCGGCATCAGGAAATTGCGAAACGTTCAGGGATCGTTCATCCCTTCGCCGATAGAGCCTGAACGATGAGCGAAATGAGGGAAGATCCGCGCTTTCCCGGTGTCCTGATCCATATATCGAGCTATGTCGATGATGGTGCGGTTATCGGTCGCGGCACCAAGATTTGGCATTTCTGTCACATCCTTGCGGGGACGGTGATCGGCGAGAATTGCTCGATTGGTCAGAACGCGATGGTCGGCCCGAAGGTGACCATCGGCAACGGTTGCAAGATCCAGAACAATGTCTCGCTATATGAAGGCGTGGTGCTGGGCGATGATGTGTTTTGTGGTCCCTCCTGCGTGTTCACCAATGTGATCAACCCGCGGGCGAATGTGAGCCGTAAGTCTGAATTCAAGACGACGCCGGTTGGCAAGGGTGCAACGATTGGCGCGAATGCCACCATCGTATGCGGCCATGAATTGGGCGCCTATTGCCTGATTGGTGCCGGTGCCGTTGTCACAAAACATGTACCCGATTATGCGCTGATGGTGGGAAATCCCGCGCGGCGCACGGGCTGGATGAGCCGGACAGGCGACCGGTTGGGTACCGATCTTACATGCCCGGCGACGGGTGAAGCCTATCAACTTATCAATGACAACCGGCTTGTGTTGGCCGACTAGGAGCAAGACTCGTGGATATCAAGGGTAAAAAATTCGTCGTTATCGGTGGTGCAGGCCTGATTGGTTCGCATGCAGTGGATCAGCTCATCCAAGAGGATGTCGGCGAGATCGTCATTTATGACAATTTCGTGCGTGGCACGATGGAGAACCTTTCGGGCTCGCTGAAAGATCCGCGGGTGAAAATTTTCGAAGCCGGTGGCGACATCACCCACACGGATATTCTGGATGCAGCGCTGAAAGGTGCCGACGGCGTGTTCCAGTTCGCAGCGCTCTGGTTGCTGCAATGCCATGAATATCCGCGCACCGCTTTCGACGTGAACGTGAAGGGCATGTTCAACGTGCTCGATAGCTGTGTGCGCAACAATGTGAAGCGTCTGGTCTGGTCCTCATCGGCTTCTGTTTACGGCGATGCCGTTGAAGAGCCGATGACGGAAGACCATCCGTTCAACAACAAGAATTTCTATGGCGCGACGAAGATTTGCGGCGAGGCGATGGCGCGTGCGTATCACTTCCGCTACGGCCTCGATTATGTCGGCCTTCGCTATATGAACGTCTATGGCCCTCGGCAGGATTATCGCGGCGCCTATATCGCCGTCATCATGAAGATGCTTGATGCGATTGATCGCGGCGAAGGCCCGACGATCATGGGCGATGGCTCGGAAGCGTTCGACTTCGTGGCTGTCGAGGATTGCGCCCGCGCCAATCTTTGCGCGATGGGTTCAACCGCTACTGATCGTTTCTACAATGTCGGCACGGGCAAGCGCACCTCGCTGAAGGAAGTGGCCGAGATGTTGCTGAACCTTACGGGTTGCAACCAGCCGATCAATTATGCGCCACGCTCGGCAGCGACGCTTGTGCGTAACCGCGTGGGTTCGCCGGTTCGTGCGTCGAAGGAAATCGGGTTCACGGCAGGCATTGATCTGGAGGAAGGCTTGCGCCGCCTGATCACCTGGCGCGAAGGCCATAAGAACGAAGTCGCCGCGCGCCGCGCCAAATCTGCTGAATAAGGATCGCTTGTCTCATGGCCATGGAAAAAAGAACCGTCCAGATCGCATTGCCTTCGATGGGCGAAGAAGAATGGCAGGCCGTGCGTGGCCCGATTGAATCGGGTTGGCTCACGCAAGGCCCGAAAGTGGCCGAGTTTG
>CANGIS010000013.1 GCA_947454055.1 Hyphomicrobiales bacterium | reverse complement strand
TGGCGGCGTGGATGTGTATGTCAGTGCGTCGAAATTTGAGCCCTTCGGTTTAACCATTTTGGAAGCCATGGCATCCGGATGCCCGCTTGTTCTGACGAGAACCATAGGTCCGCAGGAGTTTCTGGCCTCCGAAGCGTCGGTCCTTTGGTCCGAGGTGAATGATGTTGGCGGTCTTGCCCACTCTCTCACACAAGCCTATCGGCGGGGCAAAGGTCGGACCGCTTACAATGTGGCTTTGTTCAGTTTGGACACAGCAGTTGAAAAAATAGCTCAATTTTACGGATAGGGACGCCAAGAAACATCAGAGCCTCATCGCCTGATCGTCCGCCTTTTTCCGGTCACGTATCATAAATAGCACCACGCCCAGCAGAGACCAGAAGTAGAAATTCTTGAATTGTCCAAAGGCCTGAAAATAGGTCTGGATCGGAAAAAAGAGCGCGAAAGCCAGCAAGATTGCCAGATTGCTGTCGTTTTTGGGATCTGCAAAGTCCTTGATCGCTTCGAGCAGGACATACCCCGCCAGACCGATAAACATCACAAGGCCGATCAGGCCGGTTTCGGCGGCGATCTGGATATATAAATTATGTGGGTGCCAATAGCAGGTATCAATATCCAGCGTGGCGATGAGCTGTCCTGCCTTCAGCAAGGCCATGCAATAGGCGTTGGAATTTTTGGGGCCAACGCCCAAACCAAGATTTTGCCAGGCGGTTTCAAGTCCCATCTTGAAGGGAATGTAATAGTCGCTGCTGGTCATCCAAGGCAGGCGTGTGGTGATCGAATGGATCAGACGCTCCTGCAGGAGCGGATCGAGAAAGCTGGCGGCAACGCCAAGGGCAAGGACGACGCCGACGCCTGCGACGATCAAGCCGATGGTTTGGAGAGAATAAGATTTCCGGATGACAAAATAGAGAAAAAGCGTACCGGCAAAAAATAAGGTGTTCATCACCTCGCCGGTGATGATGATGCCAAAACTTGTCACCCCTGCAAAGGCGATGATCAGCAGCCGCTGCGGGAGGCCGACCGCCTCTTTTCTGAGTTTTTCAAAGCTCCATAAAACGGCCAGCAGGCTGAACCCTGCGAGGTACCAGCCCGCGATCAGTTTGCCATAGGTACCGTGGAGGCGCGCCAATTCACCGCGCAGAAATATATATTCGTAAAGCAGGAAGGCTATTTCAATCAGCGTTCCGCCGATGGCGGCTCCGATCAGGTAGCGGATATAGAGCCCGTTTCGGCGCCCAAGCAGATGCGAAAGGGCGAACGCGTAGAGGGGAAACCTTATCCAAGGCAGGCTGTCTCGAAAGGAGTTTTGCGGAAAATCCGAAAGGGCGGAACAGCATAAAATCCACACCCAAAACGCCACGCAGATCAGGAGAAAGCGCGAGCGGAGGAAGGTTTTGAGGTGAGCGCTTGAGGTCATGATAAAGCCAAGCGTCACCAGATTAAGGCCGATATCGGCGACTGCGTTGCCGATAAGCGCAAACATCGGCAAAAGGGTAACAAGGGCAAGCAAGATCTTGTCCCGCACGTCTTCCCGGCCTGTTTCAACAACGGTCACGTCACATTCTCCGGTCCGATCGGGGGGCAGTTTAATTTTCGTCGACAAGCGTCTTGGCCCAAGCTGCGCTTTTCTTAGGCTAGTTTGATGGCTTCCGCAACGACATGGCGTGATGCCGCAAGACCGTTGAGGAGACGACAGGATGGATGGAGATCGTTTAAATTCATCTCGCGGTTTTCGACGGTCTCGATTAAGATCGGGTACCGAAACTTCTCGTGTGTGAATTCGAATGCTTGATCCCTCCGATCCTTCCAAAATCTTTGTCGAAGTTGGCGCCGGCGAACTGATCGACAAAATGACGATTCTGGCTATCAAAACCGAGAAGATTTCGGATCCCGCCAAGCTCGCCAATATCCGGCTCGAGATGGACGCGTTGGCTCCTGCACGGCAACGTCTGGTTCAACGCTATTCGGGCGTCGAGGACCTTGAAGCCGAGTTGAAGGCGGTCAATGATTCGTTGTGGGTGATCGAGGACGACATCCGCGCCTGCGAGAGCCGAAAGGATTTTGGCCCCGTTTTCATCGAGCTGGCCCGCTCGGTCTATATCCGCAATGACACGCGGGCGGAGCTTAAAAAGAAGATCAATCTTTTATGCGAAGCCCGTATTGTCGAAGAAAAATCCTATCACGGATTTTAACGTCGGGCGGTTAACTGCGCAAATCGCGCCATCACGGTTTCGGGCTTGAGGGTATCAAGCGCCGCGACTTCGATAATCTCCAGGAACGCATCAAGGCCTGTGGCGCGCGCGCTGGTATGCGGGCCGAACAGGGCGATCCCGCTGGCGCCGAGATAGGCGGACAGATGGATGGGGCCCGTATCATTGCCAATTACGAGGCTTGCCTGTTGGATGAGGCCTGCAAGCGCGTTAAACGATATAGGCTTCCCGTTGTCCAACAGAGCGGGACAGGGCAAGGCTTGGCAGAGCTCCATTTCGTCGGGGCCGGGTGCCGTTACGACGGTGTGGCCGCTTTTTTGAAGGCTGTCGGCGAGCGATCCGTAAAAGGGCCAGCGCTTTTGCGGATGCCGCAAGGAACTGCCCGGAAAAAGCAGGATAAAGCCCGGCTTTAATCCGTTTGCGGCCATCAGGGCTGCGGCATCGTCGGCCATCCAGTCCACGTTCGGATGGAGCGTGTGGTTCGTTGCAATTCCGGCTTGCTCGAGTTGGAGCCGGAGGCGCTCGAGGATGGAAAGCCTGCGGCCCAGGCGGCGCGATTGTACCGCCAGAAAAGCCTCGTCCTTTTGGCTCCACGCCGCCTCGAGCCAATTGCGGTACATCAGCGTCCGGTTCGAGTTTTGTAAATCATAGATCGCGTCGAAGCGTTCGTCCCGCAGCGTGCGGCGGAGTTTCAGGAGAGAAAGAAGGTGAAGGCGCGGCGCACGCGGATCGATCAGGATCCGGTCCACCCACGGGCAGCGCTCGAAGAGGCGGCGAAAGGGTTTTGTCGTCAATAAAGTGAGCTCGCTCCCGGGATGGGCGAGGCGAATATCGTGGATCGCCCCTTCGCTTTGCAGAACATCTCCGAAAGCACCGAGGCGGATCACAAGAATTTTCTGACGGGCGGACATGCGATGTGGACCCTTCGAACGGGGACGGCGGCAAGAAGGCGGATAAACCTCCTTGTGGCTGAAGTTCGAGGCACTTGTCTATTGCCAAATTTGGCGGCTTTAGCGAAGGTCGCTCCGTCTTGGGGGGCGGCTTTGGATGCGCGTTTTCAATCTCATGGTCGGGCGGGCGCATGGCGGGCTTGAGCAAGCCGCAATCGATTATGCCGAGATGCTGGACGTGCAGGGCGTTGATACCATCAGCTTCGGTCATCCGTCGGGGTGGATGCGGCGCACTTTATCGCCGCGGCTTGGCTTCAGGCCGCTGCAATGTGTGACCGATTATGATCCGATTGCGGCTTGGCGGTTGCGCCGGGCTGTTGCAACGCTTCGGCCCGATCTGGTGCTCGCCCATGGCACGCGCGCCATGCGCTATGCGGGACGGCTTTCGGGAGTGCTGAAAATTGGCGTCCTGCACAATACGCGCTTCAAGCCGGAGATGGCCAGGATGGATGGCTTTATCGCCGTGTCACCGCGTGTGGCCGAGGCGGCGGCAATACAGTTTCCGGCTAAGCCCATCGAGATCGTACCGAATATGGTTCGTGTCGGGGATGGCGAGGGAAGGCCGCCGTTTCGCGATCCGCCCGTGATCGGCTCGCTGGGTCGACTGCATCCGAACAAGGGCTTTGACGGGCTATTGGAGGCGCTCGCTTCGCCGATGCTCAGCGGGCAGCCTTGGCGCTGCGTGCTGGGCGGCGACGGCCCCGAGCGGGGACGCCTTGAAGCGCAGGTCGAGCGCTTGGGGCTGACGGATCGCGTTTGCTTTACGGGGTGGGTTTCGGATCGACACGCGTTTTTCGAGGCGCTGGATCTTTTCGTGCTCCCCTCGCGCGAGGAGCCTTTCGGTATTGTCCTGATCGAGGCGATGGCGGAAGGACTTCCCGTGGTGGTGACCGATACCGATGGTCCTTCCGTCATTGTCAAAGACACAGAGACGGGGCTGATCGTGCCACGCGAGGATCCGGAGCGGTTGGCCCGCGCTGTTTCGGCTGCACTTGGAAACAAGGCCGACGCTGCCCGTATGGGAGCGTCGGGCCAAAGGGATGTGAAAGCGCGGTTTAGCCGGGAGGCTGTCGCCGCGCTTTTAACGTCGGCGCTCGATACGCTTTCGCGCCCGCACCCCTGATTATTCCAATTCCGCCGGAAAGCCCGGAGCGCGCAAATCGGTGTGGAGCGCGTCTTCCAAGAGCTTCACGATCTGCGACGACCAGGCCTGACCACCATAGGCCTGGCGACCTTCGACGAAGATTTGCTCGGTCAGACCCGCGAGCTTCAAGGGCACGCCGAATTCACGGCCGAAACCGGTAGCAAAGCCCAAATCCTTGCAGGCCAGATCCATCGTGAAATTGATGTTGTAGCTGCCGTTCAAAATCACCTGACCTTCGGTCTCGTGAACAAAGCTGTTGCCGGAGCTGGCTTTGATCGCGTGGAACGCTTGGGCGAGATCTAGGCCGCCGCGCTTGGCCAGCATCAGGGCTTCGCCGCACGCCACGAGGTGGATGAAGGCCAGCATATTGGTGATAACCTTGATGACCGAGGCCGCGCCGATATCGCCCATATGGAAAATCTCGCCGCCGAGCTTTTGGAGCGCGGGAAGATGGGTTTCGAACAGCGCTTTATCGCCGCCCACCAATACGGTGATGGTGCCTTGCGCCGCTTTGTGGACGCCGCCCGTAACAGGGGCTTCCAGCGTGTTGACGCCATGCTCGGCCGCGATCTTGGCCATGGCCTCGATCTCTTCCTTGCCATTAGTGGAATTCTCGATCCAGGTGCCGCCTTTTTTGAGGCCCGCGAGAATACCGTCTTTGCCGGTGAGCACCGCCATCGAAACCTTGGGCGAGGGCAGGCAGGTGATGACGGCGTCGGAATTTTCTGCCACGCCCTTTGGCGTATCCGCCCAGATCGCACCGGCCGCGATCAGCTTTTGGGCGTTGTCTTTGTTGAGATCCGTGACGGTGACCTGATAGCCCGCCTTCACAAGATTCATCGCGAGATTGGCGCCGAGATGGCCTAAGCCGATATAGCCGTAGCGTAGCATGGGGGTGGGTCCTTTTGTTGGGGTGGATAGGTGGTAGCGAATGGCGAATGGCGAATGGCGAATGGCGAATAGCGGCTAATGATCGGACCGCGAGCCTCCGGCTCGCATTCCATGCGCTGTCCAAGAGACGCGTGGTCCGAAAGACAACTTACTCCCTATTCGCTACTCGCCATTCGCTATTCGCCTCTTTTAATTCGGCAAATTCATCGGATCATAGACGGGCACGAGATGGAGCGCTTTGCCGGTATAGGGGTGGGCGCGGGCGAGCTCTTCATCAAGCTCGATGCCGAGGCCCGGCTCGTTGGACGGGATGACATAGCCCGCTTCCCATTTGATTTTGTTTTTCACGAGAGCGCCATAAAAACCGCCGAAGGTTTCGATACTTTCGAGGACTAAGAAATTGGGCACCGAGGCTGCAAGCTGGATGTTGGCCGCCGCTTCCACCGGACCGCAATAAAGATGCGGCGCGATTTGCGCGTAGTAGGTTTCGGCCATCGCCGCGATCTTTTTTGTTTCCATGATGCCGCCAACGCGGCTGATCGCCATTTGCAGAATGTGGGCAGCGCGTAATTCCAGCACCCGCTTGAATTCGTATTTGGTCGAAAGCCGCTCGCCGGTCGCAATCGGAATGGTGGTTTGGCGGGCCACAAGCGCCATTTCTTCCGGCATTTCGGGCGGCGTTGGCTCTTCGAACCACAGCGGATCATAGGCCTCGAGACGCCGCGCGAGGCGGATGGCGCCCGAGGTGGTGAACTGGCCATGCGTGCCGAATAAAAGATCCGCCTTTGTGCCGCACACTTCGCGCAATTTTTTGCAGAATTGCTCGGAGCGCTCCATCATTTCCAAGCTCGGTTGGCGTGGATCAAACGTGCCAAACGGAACCGGATCAAATTTCAACGCCGTGAAGCCGAGTTTCAGATAATCAACCGCACGTTCGGCTGCGACATCGGGGTTGTAATAGACATCGGTGTCCACATAGGCGTCGCCGCCCTTGGGATAGAGATAGGTGTAGGAACGAAGTTTCTCATGCACCTTGCCGCCCAGAAGTTCATAGACGGGCTTGTTGAGTGCTTTGCCCTTGATGTCCCACATCGCGATTTCAAAACCGGCGATAACGGCGGTGAGCGTCGGGTTCGGGCGTTGCGAATAGCCGCGGCCATAAACGTTCTTGAACATCTTTTCGAGATGGAACGGATCCATGCCCTGGATATGCGTTTCAAACACATCCTCGATCATCACCTTCATCGCTTTGGCGCTGAAGGCCGCATCATAGACCTCGCCGATACCGGTGATGCCGTTATCGGTGGTGAGCTTCACGAAAATAAAATAACGCCCGCCAAAGGTAGGGGGCGGATTGCCGACGATGAAGACTTCGAGGTCCTGGATTTTCATTTTTAGTTTTCCTTCGGAAAAACGCGAATGGCGAGTGGTGAGTGGCGAATATAGGCTGATGCAATAATGCGCCGCTCCCTATTCGCTATTCGCCATTCGCTACTCGCCTCTTAAATCTTTATCCGCGCCGAGGTCGGATCATACATCGGCTTGAGCGATACCTTGGCTGGAATGCGTTTTCCGGCGACTTCGATTTCGTAGGTACCCGCCAGCACATCCTCGGGCGTTGCGGCAAATTCGGTGCCGACATAGCCTAAGCCAACGGCGCCGCCGAGCGTGTAGCCATACATGGCCGAGGTGAGGCGCGAGATGATTTTGCCGTTCAGCCAGATCGGCTCGTCATGGTAGAGCATGACATCAGGATCCGTGATCACGAACTGCGCCAAGCGACGCGTGATGCCGTGCTCTTTCTGGCGTAGCAAAGCTTCGCGACCGATAAAGCCGCCCTTTTTGTTCCACGCAATGCAGAAACCAAGGCCCGCTTCGAGCGGCGTGTCTTCGGGCGTAATATCATGGCTCCAATGGCGATAGGCCTTCTCAATGCGCAGGCTGTTCATCGCGTGATAGCCGGCGAGTTTCAAGCCGAAGGGCGCGCCGTTTGCCATAATAAAATCAAACACGCCGGGGGCAAATTCGCTCGGGATATAAAGCTCGTATCCCAGCTCGCCGACATAGGTGATGCGGGTGACGCGGATGCGGGCGGGGCCTACTTCAATCATCTGGCTGGTGCCAAACGGGAAGGCGGCATTCGACACATCATCGGGTGTAAGCGATTGCAGAAGCGCGCGGGCATTCGGGCCCATCAGGCCGATGGTCGAGGTGCCGGACGTCACATCGACGACGGATACCGCTTCATCGTCGCGGATGGCGTTTTCGAGATGACGCAGATCATGCAATTGCGTCATCGCTGCTGTGACAACGAGATACTCGTTTTGGGCAATGCGGGTGGCGGTCAGATCGGCCTCGATGCCGCCCTTCTCGTTGCACCATTGCGTGTAGACGACCTTACCGTTGGCGACATCCATTTCATTCACAGAAACACGATTCAAAAGCTGCATCGCGTCGCGGCCTTTGACCGTGAATTTGGCAAACGCGCTTTGATCGAACAGGCCCACCGTTTCGCGTACGGCTTTGCATTCGTCGCGTGAGTTTTCAAACCAGTTGGGTTTGCCGAAAGTGTATTCGTATTTCGGCTCCTGGCCTGGTTTTGCGAACCAGTTGGGGCGCTCCCAGCCTGCGACTTCGCCAAAGCACGCGCCTGCATTGGCAATGCGGTCATGCAGCGCGGTTTTGCGGACGCCGCGCGACGTCTCGTATTGTTTGAACGGCCAATGCATCGCGTAGAGCAGGCCCAAGGCTTCCGACACGCGCGGGATCAAGAAATGCTTGGTGTTCTGGTGCGGATAGAGGCGGGCGATATCGACGTCCCACAGGTCAAACGGTGGCTCGCCTTCCGTGATCCAATGGGCGAGCGCCATGCCCGCGCCGCCACCCGACTGGATGCCGATGGAGTTGAAGCCTGCGGCAACGAATACATCCTTCACTTCCGGTGCCGGTCCCAAAATATAGCGCTGGTCGGCGGTGAAACTTTCGGGTCCGTTGAAGAATTTGCGGATGCCGACTTTTTCAAGCGACGGAATACGCTTCATCGCGTCTTCCAAGATCGGCGCAAAGTGATCGAAATCTTCGGGCAATTCGCCGAATTCGAAATCGGCAGGGATGCCATCGAGCGCCCATGGCTTGGCCTTGGGTTCAAAGGCACCGAGCAGCAGCTTGCCCGCGTCTTCTTTGTAATAGGCGCAATGGTCCATGTCGCGCATGACGGGGAGATCGGGCGTCATGCCGTCCATCGGATCGGTGACGATGTAGAAATGCTCGCAAGCCTGCAGCGGCACATCGACGCCGATGGTGCGGGCGAAGTCGCGTGTCCACATGCCGCCGGCGATCACCACCTTGTCGGCTTTGATGATGCCTTCTGCGGTTTCCACACCCGTGGCGCGGCCGTTCTCGACGATGATTTTGGTGACGAGCGTGTTCTCGTGAATGGCCACGCCACCCATGCGCGCGCCCTTGGCGAGCGCCATCGTTGTATCAATTGGGTTGCACTTGCCATCCGACGGATACCAGACGGCGGCGACCACATCGTCGACATTCATCAGCGGCCATTTGGCTTGGGCTTCCTTGGCCGTAATCTCGTGGGCTTCGACATCGAAGGTGCGCAGCATGGAGGCTGCGCGGGAAAGCTCCTGCCAGCGCTCCGGATTGGTGGCGATCGAGATCGAGCCGGGCTGCACGAAGCCGGTGGCTTGGCCGGTCTCCTTCTCCAGATTGGTGTAGAGATCGACCGTGTATTTTGCGAGCCGGGTCAGGTTTTGCGTGTAGAGCGAGGAGCGCACAAGCCCCGCTGCATGCCATGTGGTGCCACTGGTCAACCGCTTGCGCTCCAAGAGCACGACGTCTTTCACGCCGAGCTTGCCCAGATGATAGGCGGTGGAGCAGCCCACAATGCCGCCTCCCACGATAACAACAGAAGCGTGTGAGGGCAGAGCAGCCATGGGGTGTTTCCTTTTATTTCGTTTCGAGCTTTAGCTCAGCAATCCAGCTTTTTCGGCAGTCGGTTGTCGGTTGTCGGTTCGTCCTTTTCGATTGCCGACTGCCGAATACCGATTGCCGTCTTTCCATATGCTCTAACCGCACCTTTTACGCCACCTCACCCATATCTTTGCGATCAAGCTTGATCGGGAACTTCGCGCGGATGGCGTCATCGACCTCGCGGCTGATGTGCTTGGGGTGATGGTTCTTTAAAATTTCCGCCGTCTTTTTCACGGCGCGATCGACATAGGTCGGACGTCCCCGCTCGTTCCACTCGTTCGGGCTCCAGCGGTCGCCGATCGAGGGGTAGACGTAATCGCGCTGCATCAGATGCAGCGTCTGGTCGGAGCCCAGATAATGGCCGGGGCCGCCAATGCAGACATTGCGGATGGTGTCGATGTCGAGCGCTTCATCCGACGTATCAATGCCGCGCATGGTGCGTTGGGCAGCGGCAATGATGTCGTTGTCGGCCACCAGCGTTTCCTTGCAGATGCCGAGCAGCGAGGCGTGCATGCCGGCCGCTTCATAGATCAGGTTTGTGCCTGCATTGCCGACGAGGGTGAGATTATAGGCCTTCTCGTAGCCCGCTTGAAAATCGATGACCTTGGAATCGCACATGCCGGCACCCGTGCCGCCATTGAGATCATAAAAATTCGCCATCTGGCCGCAAGCCGACGACAACAAAGCCTGCTCCGGCGAGCCGCCCGACATGGCGCCGGTGCGAAGATCGGACACGAAGGGCCAGGTGCCGAAAATATAGGGCGCGCCGGGCTTGATCGCGTTGACATAGATGAGGCCGACAAGGCACTCGGCCACCGCCTGCACAACCGTGCCGGCAAGGGAAGCCGGAGCGGTAGCGCCCGCCTGACCTGCCGAGAGCAGCAGAACCGGCATGCCGCCGAGGACGGCGACTTCCAAGCATTTGCAGGCGTCTTCGGCGAATTTCAAAGGCGGCACGACGAAGCAGTTCGACTGGCTGACAAACGGACGTTCGCGCCATTTATCCTCGCCGCCTGCAATCATATGCAGCATTTCGAGCACTTCGGTGACGTGATCTGGATGCGTCATGCCGGTGCCGACATGTTTGGTGGTGCCGACCACACTGGCATAGGCCGTGTTGATGTCGAGATCACGCGGGCTCGGCAGTTCGCGGCATACATTGGTGCGCTGGAAGAAGTGGATATTATCGCAATGATCGACGATCCGCGCGCAATCATAAAGATCGACCACGGTCGACTCGCGGTAATCGCCAGTGAGCGGTTCGACCACGTTCACGGCAGCGCCGGCGGTGCCGTAATAAACGTTCTTGCCCCATGGATCCATGTCATAGCGCGGGTCTTGGGCATAAAGCGGGAAACGACGCGCGGCTTTGGCAATCGTGTCTTCGACCAGCGCACGCGGAAAGCGCATGCGGCCATCCGAGCCCATCACAGCGCCGACTTTGGTCATGTATTCGATCGTGGACGGGATCGCGTCGGCAAAGCCGATTTGCTCCAGCACATCCAGAATCTTGTGGTGGATCTTCTGCATGTCTTCCGGTGTGAGGACCTGATATTTGCCGCCGGGCATGCCGGGCCAGATGGGCCGATCCTGATCGGAGAGCGGACGCGCGCGCGCCGCGCGACGGGCATCTCGGCCACCACGACGGCCTGAATCGGGCGCACTGCCTTCTGGAGTTTCCATCGTCATCGTCGTCTCTCCCTCGTCATACACTCTTTGATTGATCAAGAGGTCGCGCGGGCTGGATCGTCAAGAGATTGATTTTCATCTTGAGATGAATTTAATTCAACTCATGAACAATATTAAATCTCTGATACCCGCCCATGCCCGTCCCCTGTCCTTGCCACCGCTAACGGCGCTGCGCGCTTTCGAAGCGGCGGCGCGGCATGAAAGCTTTCGACTGGCGGCGGAAGAACTCAATATCACGCAGTCCGCGGTGAGCCATCAGATCGCGCATCTGGAAAAATGGCTGGGGAAGGATCTGTTTCGTCGCACGGGTCGCAAGGTCGAGTTGACCGATGCTGGGCGGCTTTACTTTCCGTATTTGCGCGAGGCTTTCGAGAAAATTGATGTCGGCACGCAATTGGTTTCGCGGCCCGCGCAGCAGGAATTGACCGTTCAGCTGTATGTGACGGTTGCTGCACGCTGGATGATGGGGCGGCTCTCCGCGCTGCAACAAGCCTGTCCCGATCTGCTGGTGCGTTTCAACGCCAGCCAGATGGATTGGGAATTTGACCCGCGCCACGCCGATGTCGGGCTGATTTCAACCACCGAGCCAAACCGGCCCGGTTTTTCCTACACGCCTCTGTTCGAATCGCGGCTGGTGGCGGTGTGCAGCCCCAAATTGTTGGAGAAGGGCCCGCCGCTTGTTAGCCCGCAGGATGTGATGGGGTACACGAGTTTGCAGGTCTATACTGCTGGGCGCGATTGGGACGTATGGCTGAGTGCTGCGGGTGTTTCGGGCCTTGGCGAGGCGGCGACGATCCGGTTTGACTCCTACCTTCTGGCGCTGGAGGCGGCGTGTGACGGGCAGGGCATTGCGGTTGTCCCCGATTTTCTCGCCGCGCAAGATATTGCCGCGGGACGGTTGATCGAACCGATTGCCCATTCGGTGTCGCAACCGGCGCGCTGGTATCTCGTTTCGCGGCAGGATCGGGCGGATGAACCGGCGATTTCCCGCTTCAGGTTCTGGTTGCTGGGCGAAGTTGCCGCCATGCAGAAGCGTTGACAGGCGGAGGGCAACCCCGCGACAATCAGGAAAAAGCATATTTTGGAGGATCGGTTGATGATGGGCGATACAGTGGCGGATGGCGTGCGCGTCATCGAAAATATTTTCATTCCTCTTAAAGATGGCACCAAGCTCGCTGCGCGCTTGTGGCTGCCCGTTGAGGCGGATCAAAAGCCTGTCCCCTGTGTGCTCGAATACATCCCCTATCGCAAAAGCGATGGCACGCGGGGGCGCGACGAGCCGATGCATGGTTGGTTCGCGCGCCATGGCACCGCCGCCATTCGGGTCGATCAGCGCGGCTCTGGCGAATCCGACGGGTTGATGGAGGATGAATATCTGCTGCAAGAGCAAGATGATGCGATGGAAGTGATCGCGTGGATTGCCGAGCAGAACTGGTGCACGGGCTCGGTCGGCATGATGGGAAAAAGCTGGGGCGGGTTTAACTGCCTGCAAGTCGCCATGCGCCGCCCGCCCGCGTTGAAGGCGATCATTTCGGTCTGCTCGACGGATGATCGTTATTCGGATGACATTCATTATTCGGGCGGCTGTTTGCTGAACGATAATCTCTGGTGGGGCGCAATCATGCACGCCTATCAGGCGCGCCCGCTGGATCCCGCGATTGTCGGCGAGCGCTGGCGCGAGGAATGGTTGAAGCGCGTCAAAGCCATGCCGAATTGGCCGATGCTCTGGATGCACCACCAGCACCGCGATGCCTATTGGAAGCATGGCTCGGTCTGCGAGGATTGGAGCGCGATCAACATTCCCGTGATGGTGACGGGCGGGTGGGCAGATGCCTACACCAATACGCTGCCGCGTCTGCTCGAGGGTCTAAAGGTGCCGCGCTTGGGCATATTGGGGCCCTGGGCGCATATTTATCCGCAAGATGGCACACCCGGCCCAGCGATCGGCTTTCTACAAGAAGCGCAACGCTGGTGGAACCATTGGCTGAAGGGTGAAGACACCGGCATCATGAACGAGCCGATGCTGCGCGCCTATATCGAAGACGAAGCGGGTGCCGGAAAATGGGCCGATCATCGCCAGGGCTATTGGGCGGCGGAGCGCGTGTGGCCTTCGCCGCGCATCACGCCGAAGGTGTTTTCGCTCGGCGATGGCGTGCTGGGCGGGGCCTCGTCTCCTTCGCGCGATATCGCGTTTCGCTCGCCGCAATGGGCGGGCATGGGCTGCGGCGAATGGATGGGCACCGGCGTTGCCGGCGAGCAACCCGCCGACCAGCGCGTGGATGACGGGTTGAGCCTGTGTTTTGACACGGCACCGCTCGACGAGGATATTGCGGTTCTGGGAGCGCCCGAATTCCGTTTCGAGATCGCATCCGACAAGCCGATCGCGCAGATCGCCGCACGGCTCTGCCATGTGCGGGCGGATGGCGCCTCGCATCGCGTGTCCTATGCCGTTTTGAACCTCACGCATCGCGACTCGCATGAGCATCCGGAAGCTTTAAAGCCGGGGCATTTTTACACCGTCACGCTGACACTGAATGCCTGCGGCCATGTGTTCAAAAAGGGCAGCAAAATCCGGCTCGCCCTCTCGTCAGCCTATTGGCCCCTGATCTGGCCTTCGCCGGAAGCGGCAACCCTGACGCTTCGCACCGGTAGTTCGGCTTTGACCTTGCCCGTTCGACCCGCTTCACCGGAGGATGCCAAAGTCCATTTCGAGCCAGCCTTGAGTGCGCCGCGCGCGCCGACCACTCTGTTGCGTGAGGGCCATGCCGAACGCACGGTCGAGTTTGATCTCTTCAATGGCAGCGCGACCTATCGCACGGTCGGCGAGGGCGGCGTGTTCGGCGAAGGCGTGTTGCGCTTTGACGAGACAGGCACCTCGCTGCGGCATGATCTGAACCGTGAGCTGACGATCTCGGCGGATGACCCGCTTTGCGCCCGCTATGTCATAACGCAAGCCTATGAAATGGGCCGCGAAGGCTGGATGACCCGCTCAGAAACGCGGCTGGAGATGACCTCGACGCTCACCGATTTCTACGTTCGAGCAAGGACGGAAGTGTTCGAGAACGGCGTCTCGCATCTGGTGCGCGAATGGGACGACAAGGTGGCGCGCGATCTGGTGTGAGTTGATCGGGACCGTCGGCACAAAAACTTAGGATCGGGCTTGCGGGGACATGCCTGATCCTAAGCGGGGACGTTTCCTAGAATGTATCGGTTCAAGCCGATTTTTGTTTCACGATGATCGGCATTAGCAAATCACCCCAGTAGCCGCCATCCGAATGGTGGCGAGCGGTGCGTTGCAACTCAACCGACAGGCCGGTTTCAACCGCTTTCATCACTGCTTGATTGAGCCGGTGCAGATCGTTGGCGAGAATGCGGATGGCGCTTTTCTGAGCTTCATCCATTTCGCTGGTGAGTTCTTCGGTGCGTTCTTTGACGTGGGTTCGGGTCATTTGTGTCTCCTTAGTTTTTTTTTGGGGGTAGGGTGTAGGGGGTAGGGTGTAAGGCGAGGGAAGTGAAACCCTACTCCCTACGCCCTAATCCCTACTCCCTCACTCAGCCGCGTGCTTGTGGAACTGCGCGCTTTCGGTTGATTCACCCATCGCCGTGGTCGATGATTGGCCGGATGAGATCGTGGTCGCGACCCGATCGAAATAGCCGGTGCCGACTTCGCGCTGGTGGCGGGTGGCAGTGTAGCCTTGGGCTTCCGAGGCAAATTCCGCCTGTTGCAGTTCGGAATAGGCTGCCATGCCGCGATCTTTGTAGCCAAGGGCCAGCTCGAACATGCCGTGGTTGAGCGCGTGGAAGCCTGCAAGCGTCACGAACTGGAACTTGTAGCCCATTGCGCCCAATTCGCGCTGGAACTTGGCAATCGTGGCCTCGTCCAGCTTGGCCTTCCAGTTGAAGCTCGGCGAGCAATTATAGGCCATCATCTTGCCCGGATGCTTTTTCTGTAAAGCTTCGGCGAATTTCTTCGCGTCCGCCAAATCCGGATGCGAGGTTTCCCACCAGATCAGATCGGCGATATCGGCAAAGGCCAGACCGCGCGAGATGCAATGATCAAGCCCCGTGCCGTCCTTCAGGCGATAGAAGCCCTCCGGTGTGCGCGAGTTTTCCTCGATGAAAGGACGATCGCGCTCGTCGACATCCGACGTGATCAGCTTGGCCGACTCGGCATCCGTGCGGGCAACCGTGAGGGTGGGTACGCCCATCACATCGGCGGCCAAGCGGGCGGCCACAAGGTTGCGCTCATGCGCTGCGGTCGGGATCAGAACTTTGCCGCCGAGATGGCCGCATTTCTTTTCAGACGCCAGCTGATCCTCGAAATGCACGCCAGCCGCGCCTGCTTCGATATAGGCCTTCATGATCTCGTAGGAATTCAGCGGGCCGCCAAAGCCTGCCTCGGCATCGGCCACAATCGGCACGAACCAGTCGCGCTTGGCGCCACCTTCCGAATGCTCGATCTCATCAGCGCGCTTCAAGGTGCGGTTGATGCGGCGGCAGAGTTCCGGCCCCGCATTGGCGGGATAGAGCGATTGGTCAGGATACATCGCGCCCGCCGTGTTGGCATCAGCTGCCACCTGCCAGCCGGAGAGATAGATGGCTTTGAGACCTGCGCGCGCCATCTGCATGGCCTGGTTGCCGGTCACCGCGCCCAGCGCGTTGATATAGTCTTCGCTCTTCAACAATTCCCAAAGCTTGTTGGCACCGCGCTCGGCGAGGGTTTGGGCAATCGGGAAAGATCCGCGCAGACGGACGACCTCTTCCGGCGAATAGGGGCGGTTGATGCCATCGAAACGGCCCTTCGGCGTGTTCGGCACGAGATCGGCGAAAGTGGTCTTGGTCATAGCAGTCTCCAGTCAGGTTGGTATCGTGTGTGACAGGTCTTTACAAAGCGGGATGCCGGTGAAGGGTGACGGTGTCACAACCTCGTTCGGCCTTGAAACGACTATAAGACAGGGATATTGCACTGCACCAGACGGACAATTGACGCGAAAGGTCGTGCAGTTTAAAAGTGACAATTGTAAATCTGTAACAATGTAAATTTTTGTATGATTTACCCATAGGAGATCATCATGGCCGAGGCAGGACGCAAGATTTTAGCCGGTGCGCGGGTGCGCAGGCTCCGCCGTGAGCTTGGCCTTTCGCAATCGGGCATGGCGAGCGAGCTTGGCATTTCGGCGAGCTATCTCAATTTGATGGAGCGCAACCAGCGGCCGGTGACGGCGCAGGTGCTGATCCGCATGGCGGAAGCCTTCAATGTCGATCCGCGCTCTTTTGCGCGTGAGGAAGAAGCGCGGTTGCAAGGCGAGCTCGATGAGGTCTTCACCGATCCGCTGTTTCGTAGCCAGCCGGTGGCGAAAGACGAGCTTCGCGAATTGACAAGCCTTGCGCCTTCCATCGCCGAAGCGGTGCAGCGGCTCTACGCCGCCTATCTCGATCTGAAAGAGGGTGGCGCGGGTCTTGACGATGCGCTGGATGGTGACCGCGGCGAGGGGGCATCCGCCAATCATCCGGTGGACCGCGTGCGCGATCTCATTCAATCGGCAGCCAATCATTTTCCGGAACTGGAAGCGCAAGCCGAGGCGCTCGCGGAGGATCTGGCCAAATCCGGCGGCGATCTTTTATCGGCGCTCACCGCGCGGTTGAAGGACACGCATGGTATTCGCGTGCAAATTCTGCCCGTCGATGTGATGCCGGGCTCCTTGCGGCGGTTCGACCATCACCGGCGGCGTTTGATGATCTCGGAACTGGTCGACGCCTCGGGGCGGACGTTTCAGGCCGCCTACCAACTCGCTTTGATCGAGTGGCGCGAGACGATTGATGCGATTGCCAACCGGATCGAGCCCGAGACGGGGCCCGCCAAATCGCTGTTGCGCGTCAGCCTCGCCAATTATGCGGCTGCGGCCTTGATGATGCCCTATCAGCGCTTTCTCGATGCGGCGGAAGCGCTTTCCTATGATATTGACGTGCTGGGCGCGCGCTTTCAGGCGAGTTTCGAGCAGGTGGCACATCGGCTGACCACGCTCAACCGCCAAAACGCGCGCGGCGTGCCGTTTTTCCTCATTCGCATCGACACCGCGGGCAATGTTTCGAAGCGGTTTGCGGCGGGTAATTTCCCCTTCTCGCGCTTTGGCGGCACCTGTCCGCTCTGGAGCCTGCACGAAACCTTTTCCAGCCCCGGCGCTTTTATGACGGAAATCGTCGAATTGCCCGATGGCGGAAGATGGTTCTCGATCGCCCGCACGGTGCGTCGCGCGGCCTCCGTTTATGGCGGGGCCGAGGGACAATTCGCGATCGGCCTGGGCTGCGAGTTCAAATACGCGAACAGGCTGGTTTATGCGCGGAAATTCGATTTGAAACACGCTCCTGCAACGCCCATCGGGGTGAATTGCAGGCTATGCGAAAGAGAAAATTGCGCCCAACGCGCCGCCCCGCCGATGACGCGAAAATTGCGGGTGGACGAGAGTGTGCGGGGTGTGTCGCCGTTTAGTTTTGACCGCTAACCGCCGACGGGGGGGCGGTGAGAAGTAACTAGCTAGCGCGGACTACCAAGAACTGGGTTGCCGCGTCGCTTCGCTCCTCGCAATGACGGGTGATTAGCAATCCGCGACATTCACCGCTAAGCCGCCTTGCGCGGTTTCTTTATATTTCACGAGCATATCAAGGCCAGTCTGACGCATGGTTTCGATCACTTCGTCGAGCGAGACGCGATGCGTGCCGTCGCCGCGCAACGAAAGCGAAGCGGCCACAATCGCCTTGTTCGCGCCGAAAGCGTTGCGCTCGATGCAGGGGATTTGCACGAGGCCGCCAATGGGATCACACGTCATGCCGAGATGGTGTTCCAGCGCGATTTCTGCGGCGTTCTCGACCTGCTCCGGCGTGCCGCCGAGCAGTGCGCATAGGCCGCCTGCTGCCATCGCCGAAGCCGAGCCCACCTCGCCCTGACAGCCGACTTCCGCTCCCGAGATCGACGCATTCTGCTTGATGAGCGAGCCGACGGCGGCGGCGGTCAACAGATAATCCCGTCCGGCGTCGATGGAATATTCGGGGCAGAATTCTTTCGCGTAGCGCAAGACGGCGGGAATGATACCGGCAGCGCCATTGGTGGGCGCCGTCACCACGCGCCCGCCCGCAGCGTTTTCCTCGTTCACCGCGATGGCGTAGAGGCTGATATAATCCATCACCTCATGCGCGGGGCGGATATTGGCGCCCTTGGAGGCTTCAAGCTGGGCATGGATGGATTTGGCGCGGCGCTTGACCTTCAAGCCACCCGGCAAAATGCCTTCCTGGCGGCAACCGCGATCAATGCAAGCAAACATCACATCGCGGATTTTATCGAGCGTAGCGTTGATTTCGTCATCGCTTTTCGTCACGCGCTCATTGTCACGCTGCACTTGTGCCATGGTTTTGCCGGTGGTGCGGCAAAGGTCGAGCAATTCTGTTGCATGGGTGAATTTATAGGGCAGATCCGGCCCGCCTGTGCCACCCGATGCCTCCTCCTCGTCGGTGACCACAAAGCCGCCGCCAATGGAGTAATAGGCCTTCTCGGTCACCAGCCCGCCCTCGGGGCTGAAGGCCTGAAACCGCATCGCGTTGGAGTGCCGCTTCATCAGTTCTTTTTTATTGGGGACCAGATCGTCTTCGAGCGTAAAAGGCATGGCGCGCACGCCGCCCAGTTCAAGCGAGCCGTTGCGCGTGATCGAGGCAATCATCTCCTCCACCTGATCGGGGTCGACTTCGGCCGGCAGATAGCCCGACAGGCCGAGCAGGATCGCGGTTTCGGTGCCGTGGCCTTTGGCGGTCCAGGCGAGCGAGCCGAACAGCTCGGTCTTGATGCGGCCGATGCGGCCAAGGCCCACCGTGTCATTGAGCATCGCCACAAACCGATGGGCGGCCACCATCGGCCCAACCGTGTGCGAGCTCGACGGGCCGATGCCGATTTTGAACAGATCGAAGACGCTGATCATCCCCTGCGCCTGCGTCTTCCGCCATCGCCCTCGACAGGCTCGGCGTGTACTTTTGGCGGCGGCAAAGTGACGACCTTGGCGAGGTTAGCAAAGAAATCGACCTTGTTCGGGATCGCCATCGCACTCACGAAATGCGTCTGGAATTTCGGTTCCATCGCGGTTTCGATTTTTTCGATTTTTCCGACCACCGATTCAATTTCGCCGCGTGCGGTTTCGTTCAAAAGCGCAATACGCGCACCGGTGCCGGCGGCATTCCCTGCCGAGCCGACTTTAGCCAGATCGCAATCGGGAATCAGCCCCAGCACCATCGCGTATTTGACGTCAATATGACTGCCAAAGGCACCTGCCAGCGTGATGCGGTCGACATGATCGACGCCGTAATGATCGAGCAGCAGCTTGACGCCCGCATAAAGCGCCGCCTTGCCGAGCTGGATGGCGCGCACATCGGCCTGTGTGATGGTGATGCGGGGTTCGCCATCGTTTAACACATAGGTAAAGGTGCGGCCTTCATTGATGATGCGCGGGGTACGCGCCTGCAAATCGCCGTCGATGACGCCGTCCTGCGTAATCACGCCCGCGAGATACATCTCGGCAATTGCCTCGATGATGCCGGAACCGCAAATGCCGTTGACGCCCGTTTTAGCAGCCTCTTCCCAGAAGCCTTCTTCATTCGACCAGAGATCGGAACCGATGATCTTGAATTTAGGTTCCAGGGTTTCGTGGTCGATCCGAACGCGTTCGATGGCGCCGGGGGCTGCGCGTTGGCCGGAGGAGAGCTGCGCGCCTTCAAAGGCGGGGCCTGTTGGTGACGAGCACGCGAGCAGACGCTTCTTATTGCCGAGCACGATTTCAGCATTGGTGCCAACATCGACCACAAGGGTGACTTCGTCGTTCAGATGGGGTGCCTCGGAAAGCACCACACCTGCGGTGTCGGCGCCGACATGGCCTGCAATGCAGGGCAACAGATACACAAACGCGCCTGGCGCAATCGTGAGCCCCACTTCGCGGGCTTTCACGTCCTGACCCTTGTCAAGCGTCAGCGCGAAAGGGGCGCCGCCGAGTTCGACCGGATCGAGGCCCAAGAACAGATGATGCATGATCGGGTTACCGACCACCGTCATCTCGACAATACCCTCGCGCGTAATGCCCGCTTCTTTGACGACTTCGCCGATGAGATCATCCAGCGCCGCACGCACAGCGTCGGTCATCTCGATTTCGCCACCCGGATTCATCATCACATAGGAGACGCGGCTCATCAGATCTTCGCCGAAACGGATCTGCGGGTTCATGAGACCGGCGGACGCGAGCGTCTCGCCATTATAGAGATCGGAGAGATGCGCCGCGATGGTGGTGGAGCCAATATCAACCGCGACGCCATAGGCCGTCTCGATCAGGCCAGGATAGATCGCGACAATGTCGTGGCCTTTACGCACTGCGACCGTGACTTTCCATTCGCCCTTGCGGAGCGTTTTTTGTAGCCCACGCAATACGGCGAGGTCGGGCATGCCGGCATCGATGTTCCACTGCGTTTTCAGCGCCTCGATCAGGCGGGTGAAATCGGAGGACGGGCTATCAATATCGGGCTCGGCTACTTCGACGAAATAGAGCCGCACAACGGGTTCGAGCGTAATCGCCCGCGTCTCGGCCTTTTTGCGCACGACTTGGCGATGGACCTGGCTCTCGGGCGGCACGTCGATAACGACATCACCGCAAAGCTTGGCCTGACAGCCCAAGCGCCGATGCGGGCCCAGCTCGCCGCGTTTGGACGTATAGCGGGCTTCAACCGAATTCCATTCGGTCAGATGGCTTTCTGCCGATTGAATGCCGTGTTTGGCAAAATCGCCTTCCGCCACGAGAATTTGACAGCGTCCGCAAATCCCGCGGCCGCCGCAAACACTATCGACATCGACGCCAAGCTGGCGGGCTGCTTCAAGCACAGAGGTGCCATCGGCAAAATCGCCGCGCTTGCCCGAGGGGGTAAAGACGATCCGGTGGGTATCGGTCACGGTTGATCCTATTCGCGGCTGCGACGACGGCCTTCGCGGCCGCGACGGTCTCCGGCGCCGCCTTCGGCACCCTCAGGCGTAGGCTCGCGATATTTGCGAATCCAGTTGGCGCAATTCGGATCATGGCCCATCATCACGTCGGCACCCAGAATGGCCTGAATGTCTTCGGCGTGCAGCGGGTTCATGATGGCGGAGGTCATGCCGGCACCAATCGCCATCGGCATGAAGGCGGCTGCCAAGCCGCGACGGTTCGGCAGGCCGAACGAGAAGTTTGAGGCGCCGCAGGTGGTGTTGACCTTCAGCTCTTCGCGCAAACGGCGGAGCAGGTGCATCAGCTTGGCACCCGCATCGTTCAACGCACCCACCGGCATCACCAGCGGGTCGACAACGACGTCGGAACGCGGAATGCCATAATCGGCGGCGCGTTCGACAATCTTCTTGGCAATTTTGAAGCGCTCATCGGGATCTTCCGAAATGCCGGTCTCGTCGTTCGAGATGGCGACAACGGCTGCACCATATTTCTTGACCAGCGGCAGAACGGTTTCGAGGCGATCTTCTTCGCCCGTTACCGAATTGACCAGCGCCTTGCCCTTATAAACGGCAAGGCCGGCTTCAAGCGCTGCAACAATCGAGCTGTCGATCGACAGGGGCACGTCGACGACTTCCTGCACGCGGCGGATCGCCTCGGCCAAAATGGCGGGCTCATCGGCGAGCGGAATACCGGCATTGACGTCGAGCATCTGCGCGCCGGCTTCGACCTGCGCCAAAGCATCCGAAATGACGCGGCTGTAATCGCCAGCGGCCATTTCGGCGGCCAGCAATTTGCGGCCCGTCGGGTTGATGCGTTCGCCAATCATGACGAAGCGGCGCTCGAAGCCGATGATGACTTCCTTTTTATGCGAACTGAGTACCGTATCGGTCATGGCATTTCCCTTGGATCGTATGGAATTGTTGTTTCTGTTGTCTGATAGCGTCAAGCGGGTGTCAGTACTTGTCCCATTCCGACCGTCGACGGCGGCATCTCGCTATCGGCGGCGGTGGCAAAGGCCCGACGGAAGGGCTGACGCCCCTTCAAAATGCCCGACTCGCTGACAATATGCCCGACGCTCTCCTCCTGCCGGTAGGCCATGATGTGCACGCCGGCGACGCCTGCGATCTCATGGATTTCCTGAATAAGGTCGATGCAGAGCTTGATGCCCTCGGCCTTCTGGTTCTCGGCTCCTTCCAGACGTTTGATCACCGAATCCGGAATATGCACGCCCGCGACATTGGACCGCATCCATTTGGCGGTCTTGGCCGATGGCAGCGGGCCGACGCCGATCAAAATATAGGCCTGCTTGTCGAGGCCCATATCGCGGACCTTCTGCATGAAGGTTTTGAGCAGTGGAATATCGTAGCAATATTGCGTCTGGAAATATTGCGCGCCAGCCGCGATTTTTTTGGCCAAGCGCAGCGGACGCCAATCATAAGGCGGCGCGAACGGGTTTTCGGCCGCACCCAAGAACAGGCGGGGCGGATCGGTGATCTTGCGGCCTGACAGGAAGGCACGCTCGTCCCGCATTTTCTTCATGGTGGCAAGCAGCGAGGTCGAGTCGAAATCAAACACCGGCTTGGCTTCGGGATGATCGCCCCCCTGCACGCCATCACCTGTCAACGCCAAGACATTGCACACGCCAAGGGCGGCTGCGCCCAGCACATTGCCCTGAATGGCGATGCGGTTGTAATCGCGGCAGGAAATCTGGAGGATCGGCGAATAGCCGACGCGCGTCAGCAACGCGCAGATGGCGACGCTCGACATATGGCAATTGGCGCCCGATCCGTCGGTGGCGTTGATGCCGTCGACCCAGCCGTCAAAATGCGCCACGCGCTCATAGACATCGTCCGGATTAGCGCTGTCGGGCGGGTTCAATTCGGCGGTGATGGCGAATTCGCCGCGGCGCAACACGCGCTCCAAACGGCCGCGCGAGGAATGATCGGGCAATTCGGGCAAAGGGGCTGCGGGGGTAGGGCCCAAATCATGCGGGTGAATGAGGGGGGTGTTCATGGTTTCGATCTCACTCATGCGCGCCACGGGAAACCGCCAGCCAGCTGGAACGGCCTTTGAGGCGGTGGTCGATGGCGGGTTGAACCGTCATAATCTTGTTGCCTTCGTCCATGGCCTTGCTGCCTTCCCATGCCTTGACCCAGACACAGGGCATTTCGGCATAGACCTCGCAATTGCCATTGGCGCGAACGCCGCCGCAGGGGCCATTGCGCAGATTTTTCGGGCAGTTCATCGGGCAGGACATGCCGGTCGAGGACAAGATGCACTGGCCGCACATGCGGCAATCAAACAGGGCGCCTTTGATGGTTTTCTCGATCGCAACCATCGGCTTTTCCATCCGCTCATAGCCGATGGCTTTGAACAAAGGGGCGGCGAAGCGCAGAAATTTTTCCAACGCCGCATAGGTTTTTTCCATGCCGCGCGAATGGGCGTTCGACCAGAAACGGAGCGCGAATTTGGCGCCATCCCTTGGCGATTTGGTGGAGGCTTCAAAAGCAAACGGAACGCGTGACATTATTTTGCCTCCTCATAGCCGCCAGCCTTCGCCAAAGCGACAAGCCGGTCTTGCGGGTAATCGGCTTCAAGCTTTTCAGCCCAAGCTTGTGCTTCGGCTTCGAGATCATCGCCCACGGACACAGGATCGGCCCGGCGCCAATCGGCGAGATAGCTGTCGGTATCGCGCGCGCCGGCCTTCATGGCGGCGGCGTCAATGGAGGTTACGAAACGCTCCGGCAATTCACGCTTGGCGGCGGTGCGGCCCTGCTTGACGATGACCTGCGCGGGAATATCGCGCCAATAGACGATGGTGAGATTGGCCATTGTGACGTTAGCTCCTAGCGATCATGGATGGAATGAGCGATGTGCCACCGACATGGGAACGCCCTTTGCCGGTGACGAAGTTTTCAAGACCACCAAGGCCGGTGATCCGCATTTCATATTCAAGGCCCAGCCGCTCAGCTGCCGAGCGCGCCTTTTTCTCGAGCGCTGCATCGGGCATTTGCGCCAGATAGACGATGCGCTTGTAGTTGCCGAAATAGACCCCCATCAGCTGGGCGTGGCGATCAATCCCCAACCCTTGAATGATCAGCCGGTCGAAATGGCGCACGAGATAATCGGTGAGAAAGAAGGTGCCGATTTCCTCTTCCATCAAAGCATCGAATTCGCCCGGTTTGGAATAGAACGCGTAGCAATGATCGCCCTCGATCCGCTCGACACCTTCCTCTTCCAGCATTTTGTCCAGCATGCCGCCGGTGCCGCAATCGCCGTAAAGGCACAAAATCCGGTCATATTTCTTGCGGTTGCGGCGTATTTTGCCGCGCACGCCTTCAGGGATCTTTTCGGGGTGGTTATGCCAGATGGCCGGCAAGCAGGTCACATCCAGAAAATCGAGCCCGTTGAGCCGCTTGGCATCGAGCACTTCGCGCGCAAGCGCGCCGCAGGCGATGAGAAGGGTTTTGAGGGGAGGCTTAACGGCACTGGCCATAAGGCGTCCTCCCTCTCTTATCGTGTTGTTTGGCGCTGTGATCTTCCGATCAGGCGCGAATGGTGCGCTGCGACAAAAGCGCCTTGGCGGTTTCCACCGCCACTGCCGCGTCGCGGCAATAGGCGTCGGCGCCAACGGCTTCGGCAAAGGCTTCGTTCAAGGGTGCGCCACCAACGAGCACGAGATAGTCGTTGCGCATGCCCTTTTCCTTGAGCGTGTCGATCACGACCTTCATGTAAGGCATGGTTGTGGTGAGCAGCGCGGACATGCCGAGAATGTCGGGCTTATGCTCTTCAATGGCCTCGAGATATTTCTCGACCGGATTGTTGATGCCGAGATCGATCACTTCGAAGCCGGCGCCTTCCATCATCATGCAGACGAGGTTTTTGCCAATGTCGTGAATGTCGCCCTTCACGGTGCCGATGACCATCTTGCCCACCTTCGGTGCGCCGGTCTCGGCCAACAGCGGACGAAGCAGGACCATGCCAGCCTTCATCGCGTTAGCCGACATCAGCACTTCCGGCACAAACAGAATGCCGTCGCGGAAATCGACGCCGACAATGCGCATGCCTTCGACGAGCGCCTTGGTCAGGATGTCGTAAGGGGTCCAGTTGCGGCTCAAGAGGATGTTGACGCTCTCGACGATTTCCTCGCCAAGGCCGTCATACAAATCGTCATGCATCTGTTCGACGAGTTCGTCATCAGAGAGCGTGTTGAGATCAAAATCGCCGTCAGCCATGCCGTTTCATCCTTTAAAGGGTCGATCTTTTAAGTCTTACTATCCGAATAGAACCCATCCGTCGAGATATCTGTCGGATTTGGGACGTGCGTTGCCCCAATTCCGACAGCCTCGCATCGGTTAGGCCCGAAGCCGTTCGTTTTCCGGATCGAACGGTGATTCAGGAATAACCGTCGCGCGGAAGGTTTTTCCGAGAATTACCACGTCGAGTTCGGTTCCGACTGCCGAGAATTCAGGTGCAACCATGCCTAAAGCGAGGGATTTGTTGCTCCGCCAGCCGAAGCCACCGGACGTGCAGCGTCCGACAATCTTGCCCTTTTTCAAAATGGCTTCCGATCCGCGGGCGTCGCAATCCTCGACATCATGCACTTCCATGGTGACGAAAGCGTTTTTGAAGCCCTTTTGCTGCCAGGCGACCAAGGCATCGCGGCCGATAAAGTCGCCTTTGTTCGGGTGAACGAAGCGCTGCAGGCCTGATTCAAAGGCCGAATATTCGATCGACATTTCGCGGCCGACCAGACGATAGGACTTTTCCAATGCCATCGAGGTCATCGCGCGAATACCGAACGGACGGATGCCGAATTTAGCGCCGGCCTTCATCAAGAGATCGAACAGATGGTTCTGCATCTCGATCGGGTGATGGAACTCGTAGCCCAATTCGCCGATGAAGTTGACGCGTAATACGTCGCATTGCACCGCACCCACCGAGATGCGTTGACCGGTCAACCAGGGGAAGGCAGCGTTCGACAAATCGGCATCGGTGAGGGATTGCAGCACTTCGCGGGATTTAGGCCCCGCCAACACCAACACGCCATAGGCGGTCGTGATCGGCGTGAAGCGGACGCTGCCATCCTTCGGCAACAGCTTTTTCAACGTGTCGTGATCGTGGCGCTCGAACGCACCGGCGGAGACGAGATAGAAGCTGTTGGGTGCGTTTTCATACACCGTGAACTCCGCCCGCACGCCGCCATTTTTCGACAGAAGATGGCTGAGCGCGATGCGGCCCCGCACTTTCGGAATGCGGTTGGCCAGAATGCTGTCAAGCCATGCGCGTGCGCCCGGACCGGTGATCAGGCATTTGGCGAAAGCCGACATGTCCTGCAAACCGACGCCGGATGAAACTGCTTTGCACTCTTCGCCGACAAAGGGGAAATAGTTCGAGCGGCGGAAGCTCCACTTTTCCTTGATCTTGCCGTCCTCGGCTGGAGGGGCGTGGTTCTCGTTGGTCAACACATCGGGCGTATCGAGCTCTTCTTTTGAGACTTCATAGCCGGGAGGGGCGAACCAGTTCGGGCGCTCCCAACCATAAACGGAGCCGAATACGGCACCCAGCGCCTTCATGCGGTCGTAGCACGGCGTCTGGCGAAGCGGGCGGGCGGCGACGCGCTCTTCATCCGGATAATGCGGGGTAAAGACGTTGGCATAGGCCTCTTCGTTTTTTTCCCGAAGGTAGCCGCGACCGGCATAAGGCCCAAAGCGGCGTGGATCGACGCCCATCATATCGACGGTCGACTCGCCATCGACAATCCATTCCGCGAGCTGCCAACCTGCGCCGCCAGCGGCCGTGATGCCGAAGCTGTGGCCTTCGTTCAGCCAGACATTCGGCAGATCCCAAGCGGGGCCGACAATCGGGTTGCCGTCGGGCGTGTAGGCGATGGCGCCGTTATAGACTTTTTTGACGCCGACTTCGCCGAACGCCGGAACGCGGGCAATGGCCGCTTCGATATGCGGGGCCAAGCGATCAAGGTCTTCCTGGAACAGCTCGTACTCGCTCTCTTTGGCCGGACCATCGACATAGCAAGCCGGAGCGCCCTTCTCGTAAGGGCCAAGAATGAAGCCGCCGGCTTCTTCGCGGAGATACCAGGACGAATCGGCTTCGCGCAGCACGCCCATTTCGGGCAGGCCCAAGCGGTGACGCTCCTGCACCAGAGGATGCGGCTCGGTGACGATATATTGATGCTCGACCGGGATGACCGGAATATCAATGCCGAGCATTTTGCCGGTCTGGCGGGCGAAATTGCCGGAAGCCGAGACAATGTGCTCGCAGGTGATGTCGCCCTGGTCGGTTTTAACCAGCCATTCGCCGGAGCTGGTGCGTTCAATCGCGATCACGGTGGTGTTGCGGTAGATCTCCGCACCCCGGTTGCGCGCGCCTTTGGCAAAAGCCTGCGTCAGATCGGCGGGCTGGATATAGCCGTCATCGGGATGCTGGATCGCGCCCAACAGGCCGTCGGTTTCGCACAGCGGCCAGATTTCCTTGACCTGAGCGGGGGTGAGCCGGTTGACCTTGACGCCGATGGTTTCAGCAACACCCGCATAATACATGAACTCGTCCCACCGGTCCTTGGTGCGGGCGAGGCGGATATTGGAGACTTTCTTGAAGCCGACCGATTGTCCGGTCTCGGCCTCAAGGCTGCCATAGAGATTGACCGAATATTTGTGGAGCTGGCCAACCGAATAACTCATATTAAAAAGGGGTAGCAGGCCTGCGGCGTGCCAGGTGGAACCGGACGTCAGCTCCTTGCGTTCGATCAGGGCGACATCGGTCCAGCCTTTTTTGGCCAGATGATAGAGCGTTCCGACGCCGACCACGCCTCCGCCAATGACAACGACCCGTGCTGTAGATTTCATGGCAAAGCGCTCCTGCTGGCATAAAAAGGGACCGTGACCATTTAAGGCCACCTGATGTTGGATGCAAAGTCACGGATCGGCGGACTTTGTGCTACCGGCTTTTCGACGCCCGATGTTCCGCCCGCGTCACCTTGGTCCGTGGAACACAAAAATCGGATTAGCTCATGCCCAACATGAATGACATTCACCTCGGTGACGGTCTTCGGCAAGAAATGACGCGATTAAAGCAGTCATGCCGTCCGCCGGAGGATAAAACAGCATCACAGGCTTACTGACGTGAAAACGCGTCCGGTTGGGGGAATGGCAATGAACGATACAATTCCAGAAGTGCACCATGAGCGCCGTGGCCGCGAAGCGCGCCGTTCGGCCCGCGCCACGCGGGGCGGTATCTCCATTCCTTATATTACGCGCAACAGTCCCATTGTGGAGTTTTTGTCCGAGGAAGCCTTGCAGATCATCGAGCATAATGCGGAAACGCTGCTCGAAGAGATCGGCATCGAGTTTCGCGATTATCCGAGCGCTTTGAAGCTATTAAAAGATGCAGGCTGCGACATTCAAGGCGAACGCGTGCGCTTTCCGCGTGGACTGGCCAAAAAGCTGATTTCAACCGTGCCGTCGGAATATACCCAGCATGCGCGGAATTCCGCCCGCAATGTTCAAATTGGCGGCAAGAACACGGTTTTTGCCCCCGTTTACGGCTCGCCCTTCGTGCATGACCTCGACAAAGGCCGCCGCTATGGCACGATCGAGGATTTCCAGAATTTCGTGAAGCTCGCTTATATGAGCCCGAATATGCATCATTCGGGTGGTACGGTGTGCGAGCCGGTCGATTTGCCGGTCAATAAGCGCCATCTTGAGATGGTCTACGCGCATATGCGCTATTCCGACAAAGCCTATATGGGCTCGGTGACCCATCCGGATCGCGCGCAAGACACGGTCAATATGTCGAAAATCCTCTTCGGCGAGGACTTTTTGGACAATAACACGGTCTGCACCTCGCTGATCAACGCCAATTCCCCGATGGTGTGGGACAATACGATGTTGGGGGCTGCCGAAGTGTATGCCCGCAACAATCAGGCCTGCATCATCACGCCGTTTATTCTCTCGGGCGCCATGAGCCCGGTGACGATTGCCGGTACGCTGACGCAGGTTTTGGCCGAAGTGTGGGCCGGTACCTCCTTTGTGCAGCTGATCCGCCCCGGTGCTCCGGTGATTTTCGGCACCTTTGTTTCGACGCTGTCCATGCAATCGGGCGCGCCGACCTTTGGTACGCCGGAAGGCTCGCTTGCCATTTTCGGCGCGGCCCAGCTTGCCCGCCGCATGAAAATGCCGTTCCGCACCGGTGGTTCGCTCTGCGCCTCCAAGCTTCCGGACGCGCAAGCCGCCTATGAAAGCGCCAATACTTTGATGCCGACCTTGCTGGCGGGCACCAATTTCGTGCTCCATTCGGCAGGGTGGATGGAAGGCGGCTTGGCCTCTTCCTATGAAAAGCTGATCATGGATATGGACCAGCTCGGCGCCATGCATGTGCTCGCCAAGGGCATCGATATGTCGGAAAACGGCCAGGCGATGGATGCGTTCCGCGAAGTGCCCCCCGGCGGGCATTTCTTGGGCTCGGCCCATACGCAGGCCAATTTTGAGAACGCGTTCTACCGTTCGCCGGTGGCCGACAACAATTCCTTCGAGCAATGGGATGCGGAAGGCCGCAAGGACCATTCCCAGCGCGCCAACGCGATTTGGAAGCGGATGCTCACGGAATATGAGGCGCCAGCCATTGATCCGGGTGTCGATGAAGCGCTCCGCGACTATATCGAGCGCAAGAAGGCTTCCATGCCCGATGCCGCCTATTGAGTGAAATGCCCTGTTGGCAGGGCGTTTCCCACAATTGACGCGCCGTTCATTTTTCACCTAAGGTCTTGCTTCAAATGCGCTGAATTAGCTTTATGATTCCGGCATGGCTCGGCTTTCAGGGCATTTTTGGTCAAGGTGTGAAGCGAGGATATGGCGAAGGCGGTTTCTCCAGCCATTACGCAGGCTTTAGGCCAGCTCAGGAACGCGGTTGCCGCGCTTGAGGGTGTTGTTGCACGCCGTGCGCAGGATGACCGCTCCGTCGAAACGCTCAAGAAAGAACTGGCCGTGATGCAGGATGATCGGGCGCAAATCGCGCTTGATCTCGATGACGCGATGGCCAAAGCCGCCCGCCTTGATGCGGTGACAGGTGAACTCGGCCGCCGGGTAGACCGCGCCACAACCATGGTGCGCGAGGTCCTTGGCGATCTTGGATCGCGGGAATAGGGGCGGATATGGGTCAGGTCACCGTCACCGTCGCCGAAAAAATCTACCGCATTGCGTGCAATGACGGGCAAGAAGCGCATCTTATCCGGCTTGCCGCCGAATTGGACAAGAAAATCAACGAGATGCGTCAGGCATTCGGTGAAATTGGCGATAGCCGGTTAACCGTGATGGCCGCGATTACCTTCATGGACGAGCGCGAAGAGATCAAAACACGGCTCGCGGCAATGACGGCGGATTTGGCCAATCTGAAAGAAGACCGCGCGGTGATCGAGCAGTCCAACAGCAAAACCGAGAGCGAGATCGCGCTGGCCATCGTCAGCGCCGCAGCGCGGATCGAAGAGATCGCCAAAAGGCTGGGCGCGGCGGGCGAGTAATTTTTTGCCGTGCTTGCGAGTGATAAGCGAAGCAATGACGGGTATCGCTGTGTTAAGCTGCTTGATCGTCGATCTCAATATAGTCCGCTCGGCTTAACGGGAGCGGTGGAATTTCGCCATCCGCCCCTATGCCATCGAGATGAAAGACAATTGCTTGGCTATTTTCCGATTTAACCTCGTCCAGCGTGTCACCAAATGAAACGAAGCCCGGCAGATCGGGCACATAGGCAGAATAATTCCGCTCGCCTTTTTCAATCACGACAGCGTAACGCGTGTCTCACTCCGTCATAAACCTCACATCCCCTTAGCGCGTTCCCGCAGCACAAATTTCTGTATCTTCCCCGTCGATGTTTTGGGCAAATCCTCAAACACAATGGTGCGCGGGCATTTGAAGGCGGCGAGATGCGTGCGGCACCAAGCCATTAGCTCCTCAGCGGTCGCGGTTTTGCCGGGCTTTAATTCGACAAACGCACACGGCGTTTCGCCCCATTTATCATCGGCACGCGCCACGACGGCGGCGGCTTGCACGGACGGATGCTTGAACAGCGCATCTTCCACCTCAATCGACGAGATATTCTCGCCGCCTGAAATGATGATGTCCTTCGAGCGGTCTTTGAGCTGGATATAGCCATCGGGATGGCGCACGCCGAGATCGCCGGAATGGAACCAGCCGCCGGCAAAGGCTTCGTCCGTGGCCTTTTTGTTTTTGAGGTACCCCTTCATCACAACATTGCCGGCAAACATGGCTTCGCCCATCGTCTCGCCATCCTTGGGCACGGGCTGCATCGTCTCTGGATCGATGATGTCGAGGTCTTCGAGCGCGGTATAGCGCACCCCCTGACGTGACTTTTTGGCGGCTTGGGCAACAGGCTCAAGCGCATCCCAATCCGATTGCCAATCGTTCACAACCGCCGGACCGTAGGTTTCGGTGAGCCCGTAGAGATGGGTGACGTTGAAGCCTGCTACTTTCATCGCGCCGAGCACGGCAGCGGGAGGTGGAGCGGCGGCGGTGAAAAATTCCACCACATGCGGCAGCGGCTTTTTCTCGTCGTCAGGTGCATTGAGCAAAGTCGACATAACAATCGGCGCCCCGCACAGATGCGTAACCTTATGCTCGGCAATCGCGTCATACATCAGTCTGGCGCGCACTTGGCGTAAGCAGACATGCGTGCCCGCCGCAACCGAGATGGACCAGGGAAAGCACCAGCCATTGCAATGAAACATCGGCAACGTCCAAAGATAGACGGGATGCTTGCCCATATTGCACGTCAGCACATTGCCCTGTGCCAGCAAATACGCGCCGCGATGGTGATAGACGACACCTTTCGGATTACCTGTCGTGCCAGAAGTATAGTTCAGCGAGATTGCATCCCATTCGTCATCGGGCGCTGCGCGGGCATAATCCTCGCTTCCTTCGTCGACAAATTCCTCGTATTCGAGCGAGCCGATGCGCTCACCCGCGCTGGTATATTCGGGGTCGTCATAATCGATGACGAGCGGCCTGGCTTCGCATTGCGCCAAAGCTTCTTTCATCACCTTTGAAAACTCGCGATCCACAATCACAATCTTGGCCTCGCCATGATCGAGCGAAAAAGCCAGAATGGTAGCGTCCAAGCGTGTATTGAGCGTGTTGAGCACCGCGCCCGTCATCGGCACGCCGTAATGGCATTCGAGCATCGCAGGCGTATTGGCGAGCAAGACCGCCACCGTATCACCCCGCCCGATACCGCGCTTTGCTAATGCCGAGGCCAATTTCTTCGAGCGCCGATGGAAATCGCGGTAGGTGCGGCGCATCGGGCCGTGAATGATGGCAATATGATCGGGGAATACATCCGCCGTCCGCTCCAGAAAGGCGGTCGGCGTCAACGGGCGATAATTGGCCCGGTTCTTATCCAGATCACGATCATATATCGAAGACACCATCGCCGCTTCCTCCCAAGACAGGCTTAGTGGTAACGGGCTATTGTATCTCTTTCAATCGCCATCGCGTTCAACCTTTCGGCCAAGGCGAGCTTACGGGGGGGCTAAACCAAGCCTAAAAAAACAGCCAAAGCTTGATTTACGAGCGAGAGCGTCCGTTCATCGGCGCGCCCGATGAGACGGCCAATTTTGTCAGAAGCAATTGTCTGTGCCTTATCGACCATGATTTCGGATGAATTCCGAAGGCCATTGTCGCTTGTGGGCTCAATCGCAATTCTGAAAAGGGGAGTTTGGCGCACGTCACTGGTAATGGGCAGAATCGTCAATGAGGGATGCTCGTTGAAAAAATCACTCTGGATGATCAGAGCAGGCCTTGGCTTGCCGTAGTCCCCTTGCAGCGCAATCGTGACAATATCACCGCGCCTTAATTCCATCCTGTACGATCCGCGGCCAGGTCAGCCCAATCCAGAATCTCGGTCTCTTTCGGATCGAGACGCAAAAGGCGTGACTGCTTTTTGCATTCTTCGGCAAATTCCGGCTTGCGCGTATCGGGAACCCAGAGCTGAACGGGCCTTAGCCCCGCCAACTTCAAACCTGCCCGATGCTGTCGGACCCGTTCGGCTGAACTTGCCATGGTACGCCCTCCATCAGATGTTACATGTAACACCCTATACTCTGTCATTCAAGAACGTCTCGGCTACAGATCCTTCACCAGCCTGAGCGCGTCATAAATGGCCGCGTGGATGTTGCGGGAGGCGACCGCGTCGCCGATGCGGAACAGCGTAAACGCTCCGTCGGGATGACGCGTGACCGTTTGCGGTTGACCTGCATCCAGCGCCCTGTAATCCACCTCGCCGCCATTCCGCGACATCGGCTTCAGCGCATAATAAAGCTCTTCATTGGCCAATGTGCCGTGCTCGACCACGACTTGATCTACCCGGCGCTCGACGCGGGAACGGTCATAATCGTTCAGCAGCGTGGCCACCAGCGTGTTGCCATCGCGCCGCACGCTTTCGAGCCGCAGATTGAGGCTGATCGTGGCATTCGCCTTGTGGATTGCCTTGAAATAGAGCGGGTAATTGGTGCCGCCCACTTCGGGCGCCAGCGTGCGCTCGGGCGTGGCGATTTCGAGTTTTGATCCCGCGCCGGCCAAAAATTCGGCCGCCGTGAAGCCCGGATGATTGCCGTTGTCGTCATAGAGCAGGACGTTTTCGCCCGGCTTCGCAGCGCCCGAAAGGATGTCCCATGTTGTGGTGACAAGGTCTTCGCCGGAGGTGAGGAAGGAGGTGTTGGGCAGACCACCGGTGGCGACAATCACGATCTCGGGCTGAAGCGCCAAAACATCGTCGGCTTCGGCATAGGTGTTGAAGCGGAATTGAACGCCTTGACGTTCGCACTCCGCCATCCGCCAATCGATAATTCCCATGATCTCACGGCGGCGTTTCAGGCCGGCGGTGACGAGTACCTGCCCGCCCGCTTTGTCTGCGGCTTCGAGCACGGTGACGGCATGGCCCCGCGCCGAGGCGACACGCGCCGCCTCTAAGCCCGCAGGACCCGCGCCGATGACGACGACCTGTTTGGCAGGCCCCGAACTTTTCGGCACGATATGCGGCATTGTCGCTTCGCGGCCCGTGGCGGGGTTATGGATGCACAAGGCTTCGCCGCCGAAATAAATCCGGTCGATGCAATAGCCCATGCCGACGCAGGGGCGGATTTCGTGCTCGCGGCCTTCGATCACCTTTTTCGCAATATGCGGATCGGCCATGTGCGCGCGCGTCATGCCCACCATGTCGAGCTTGCCGGTGGCGACCGCATGGCGGGCTGTGGCGACATCCTGGATGCGGGCGGCGTGGAAGACCGGGAATTTTGTAATTGCGCGAATTTCGCCCGCAAAATCGAGGCTGGGAGCAGACGGCGTGCCCATGCCGGGAATGATGTGCGAAAGCGCTTCGTCCGTATCGATATGGCCGCGAATAATGTTGAGAAAGTCGATATGGCCGGTGCCGACAAGGGATTGCGTGATTGCGATACCGTCCTCTCGCGTCAGGCCGATTTCCCAATCCTCGTCGCACACAAGACGCGCACCGAGAATGAAATCGGGGCCGATACGGTTTCGTACCGCTTGCAGAACCTCTCGCGCAAACCGCGTGCGGTTTTCCAGCGAGCCACCGTAAGTGTCGTCACGCTTATTGGTGGCGGGCGACCAGAACTGGTCGATCAGATGGCCATACATTTCGAACTCGATGCCATCCATGCCACCGGCTTTGCAGCGCTCCGCCGCATCCGCATAATCGCGGATGATGCGCTCGATGTCCCAATCCTCAATGGCTTTGGGAAAGGCGCGGTGGGCTTGTTCGCGTACCGCGGAGGGCGCCAAAACGGGCAGCCATTCTTTCTTGTTCCAGCCGGTGCGGCGGCCCAAATGCGTGATCTGGATCATCACCGCCGCGCCATGGGCATGGACCGCATCGGCCAAGGCTTTGAGATGCGGGACGACCTCGTCACGGAACAGCTCGATATTGCCGAACGCCTGCGGGCTGTCTTGGGAGACCACGGACGAGCCGCCGATCATGGTCAGCGCGATGCCGCCCTTTGCCTTTTCTTCGTGATAAAGCCGATAGCGCTCTTTCGGCATCCCCTCATCGGTATAGGCCGGCTCATGCGCCGTCGACATGAAGCGGTTTTTCAGCGTGAGGTGCTTGAGGGTGAAGGGTTGGAGGAGCGGGTCGGTGGAGGATGCTTCTCTCGTCATTTTAACCTCAATACCACGCATCGGGCACAGCTGCCATTTTTGCATCAATCACAGCGCGCAATTCCTCGTCCTTGGCCTCGTCAAGTGCTGGCGAAACGTAATCGGCCAAGATCTTCTTCCATTTGCGGTTAGCCCGCACCTGAATGTCAAGGGAGCCTTCGTCCTGCCATTGCTCGAAGGAATTATTATCCGAGGTTTCGAAGTCGTAAAACGCCGTCTCGTAATTTTTCATCGTGTGGGCCGAGCCCAGGAAATGCTTGCCGGGTTCGACTTCCAAAAACGCATCATGGGCCAACGCGTTTTCATCCGTCGGCAAACCGCCACCGATCACATGGAACGCGCCGCATTGCTCGGTGTCCATGATGAATTTTTCGTAACTCATCGACAGCGCGCCTTCCGCCCAGCCTGCCGCGTGCAGGATGAAATTCGCGCCGCACAGAAAAGCGGGCCACATCGAGTTGGCGCTCTCATAGGCCGCCTGGGCATCGGGAATTTTCGATGCGCAGAGATTGCCGCCGCACCGTAACGGCACACCAAGACGCCGAGCCAATTGGCCGATGGCAAAATATCCCAGCGCGGGCTCCGGCGTGCCAAAGGTTGGTGCCCCCGTCTTCAGCGACATGGAGGAGAGAAAATTACCTAAAATGGCGGGAGCGCCGGGGCGTTCCAATTGGGTGAGCGCGACGCAGACCATCGCTTCCGCAAAGCATTGCGCCAGCGCGCCGGCGGTTGTCACCGGTCCCATGGCGCCGCTCAAGATAAAGGGCACGCAGACCGCGGCCTGATTGGCGGCCGCATAGGTGCGGATGACGCGGCTGGCCTCGCCATCCAGCACGAGCGGAGAATTGACGTTCACATTGCCCAAAATCACGCAATGCCGATCGACAAAATCGGCGCCAAACAGCACACGGCACAGCTCGATGGATTCGGCTGCGCGCGGTGCCGTTGTCACCGAGCCCATAAAGGCCTTGTCGGAATATTTGATGTGCGAATAGACCATTTCCAGATGGCGCTTGTTGACCGGCAGATCGACCGGCTCGCACACCGTGCCGCCCGAATGATGCAGATAGGGCGTCGAATAAGCGAGTTTGATGAAATTGCGGAAATCCTCAATCGTGCCGTAACGGCGGCCTTTGTCGATGTCGGTGACGAAAGGCGAGCCATAGGCGGGCGAGAAGACCGTATTGTTGCCGCCGATCACGACATTGCGGGCCGGATTGCGGGCGTATTGGGTGAATTCGCGCGGGGTTGTGGCCTGAATGATCGAGCGGACAAGCCCGCGGGGGAATATGATCCGCTGGCCCTTCACATCCGCACCAGCCGCCTTGAAGAGCGCAAGTGCCTCGTCGTCGCCCCTGATTTCAAAGCCGACGTCTTCCAAAATCCGGTCAGCTTCGTTCTCGAGCGCCACTAGGCCCGCTTCCGATACCATCTCGTAAGGCGGTATGACGCGGGTGATATAGGCCGGAGCCTGGGGGCCGGACCGGCTGCGCTGGCGGGCGTCACGGCCGCCGGTACGGGTCCGGCGTTGGCCGTTTGCTTCTTCGGTGTTCATCCCCATTTCCTCCACGTTTAACTGTTTTGCCAGCAGTTAAACCGAGAAATGCAGGAAATGCAAAGGCCTGAGCCGACCTAATTCACCCGATTAACGACGTCCTGAAACGGGCTCCTGGCTGGATTTGAGATGCAAAACGGCAAAGGTCGCAACCACGCCCAGCAACACAACCGCTTGAGTGCCCAAGGCTTCCCAACTCGGATTGAGGCCAATATTCTGCCACCACTCCGGCAGATGGGCGAGATTATTGGACACGATGTCGATTTCCTGAAGTTCGGTCAGGCCGTTGCCGATGAATTTCAGGGCGATCACCAATAAAAAGGCCGAGGTGACGATAAAGAGCGGGCGCAATGGCACGCGTACCGAGACGGCCTGCATGATGGCAAACAAGAGGCCGAGCAGAACAACCGCCGAGCCGATGCCGCCGAAGATCGAGATCGACCAGCCATTCTCCGAGCGGGCCAGGGCATGGTAGAACAGTGCGGTTTCGGCGCCTTCGCGCAAGACCGAGAGGCAGGACAAAAGGCCAATCGCCCAGATCACATTGCCGGAGGTTAGGGCCTGTTCGGCATGGTTGCGCAGATAGGCTTGCCAGGCACGCGGATCCTGCCGGATAAAGAGCCAGCCACTGACGTAGAGCAACAGGCCGGCCGCGATTAGAAAGCTGGCGCCTTGGAGAACATTGCTGTTCTCGCCTTCAAAAAACAGTTCCAATAAAACAGCGGCCAAAATGCTCAAAGCAACGCCGCCAGCAGCGCCCGCAAAGACCGCCCAGATGCGCGAACCCGCGCCCGACTTGTTGAGATAGGCCACCAAGGCCGCCAGAACGAGGAGGGCTTCGAGGCCCTCGCGCATTAAAATAGAAACCGATTGGGCAAAAATGCCCCACGAAATTTCCAACACCATAACGAGATCCTTCTGCATCACGACGTTCAAGGCGTCGCTGCCGAGGAAACTCTTCTACCATTCGCGTTTCTAAGTTGAAAGCAAAAAAACTTGATATTTCAGTAGTTTATATCTTTTCTAAACTGGCGAATTTGCATTTATCCTGCTTAGCGTTGGCTGGTTTCCCATGCTTGCGCTTGATAATACGGCGCGTTGGACGCGGGTAGCGGATCGCGGCCCAAAATGGCGTCGGACGCCTTTTCGCCGATCATGATGGCGGGGGCGTTCAGATTGCCGGTCGTAATCCGAGGCATGATCGAGGTGTCCACCACGCGCAGTCCCTCAAGGCCGATCACGCGCGTATCGGTATCGACCACCGCCATCGGATCGGAAGGATCGCCCATTTTGCAGGTCCCGCAAGGGTGATAGGCGCTCTCGACCTTGCGGCGTGCAAAGGCGTCGATCTGGTCGTCGGTCACGACATCGGGTCCGGGCTGCAATTCCTCGCCGCGATAGGGTGCAAAGGCATCCTGGCCAAAGATTTCGCGGGTCAGGCGCACGCAGGCCCGCATTTCGATGCGGTCTTCCTCATGGCTCATATAGTTGAACCGAACCTTTGGTGCCTCAAGCGGGTTGCCGGACGCCAAGCGAACCCAGCCGCGGCTTTTCGAGCGCATCGGGCCGACATGGGCCTGAAAGCCGTGGGCTTCGGCTTTGACGCTGCCATCATAGGCAATGGCTGCGGGCAGGAAATGATACTGGATATCGGCATAGGGCACACCGGGCCGCGACCGGATAAAGCCGCAGCTTTCGAAATGATTGGTCGCGCCCAACCCGTTTTTGAACAAGATCCACTGCGCGCCGATAAGCGCTTTGGCGAAGAGGTTCATCGACGAATAGAGCGTGATCGGCTTGGTACAGGCCTGCTGGAAATAGAATTCCAGATGATCCTGCAAATTCTCGCCGACGCCCGGCAAATGGTGCAAAGGCGTAATGCCGTGCGCCTTGAGTTCCTCGGCTTGCCCGATGCCGGAAAGCTTCAGCAATTGTGGCGAATTGATCGGACCGCCGGCCAGAATGATCTCGCGGCGGGCGCGGACGACATGCTCGACCCCACCCTTGAGATAGCGGACGGCCACGGCGCGTTTGCCTTCGAGATCAATTTTCGTCGCGCGGACGCCGGTGAGCACCAAGAGGTTTTTCCGGCTCATGGCGGGTTTGAGATAGGCGGATGCCGCGCTCCAGCGCCGGCCTTTGTGGATCGTGCGATCCATGCGGCCGAAGCCTTCCTGCCGGTAGCCGTTGACGTCATCGGTCGCGGCGTAGCCTGCCTGTTTGGCGGCCTCGACAAAGACGGAATAGAGCGGATTTTTCATCGGGCCGTAGCTGGTGTGAAGCGGGCCGTTTTCGCCGCGATAGGCATCGCCGCCCTCGTTGCGCGTCTCGGCCTTGCGGAAATAGGGCAGCACATTGCGGTAGCCCCAGCCTTTGGCGCCGAGCGCCTCCCAGCCCTCATAATCCATCGCATTGCCGCGGATATAGACCATGCCGTTGACCGATGAGCCGCCGCCGATCACTTTGCCGCGCGGCAGATCCATCCGCCGGCCATCAAGGTGCGGCTCGGGCTCGGTGTGGTAGCCCCAATTATATTTGTCCATGCCCATGGGAATGGAGAGCGCCGTCGGCATCTGGATAAAGACGGAGGTGTCGCCGCCACCCGCTTCCAGAACCGCGACGGTGAATTTGCCGTCCTCCGAAAGCCGGTTGGCCAGCACGCAACCGGCGGAACCTGCGCCGACAATCACATAATCGAAACTATCCGTGGTCATCGACCGGCCGCCTCCATACGCATTTCAGGGTATCGAGCGAGAAAGACATCGCCTCGGAGACGAGCCATGCCAAAATGCGACACGATTTTGGCCTAATGCGTCGATGGTAACAAAGTGGATGACAAAAACCTGACAAGACTGTTTGATAAAGCGACAAGGGGTGAAAAGGGTAGCCAATTTTGCTATGATTACATTCTGCGGTCGGAGCGTTTCATATCCGGTGCCGTTGCCAACAACGCGTAATAATGGGGAGAACTTTATGAAATCTATTGTTAAATCAGCACTTTCCGCGGCTGCCATGCTGGCCATCCTGCCTGGTCTTGCCCTCGCCAAAGATGCGGGCTCGTGCAAAACGGTGCGGTTCTCCGATGTGGGCTGGACGGATATTACGGCTACGACGGCTGCGACCTCCGAAGTGCTCAAGGGTCTCGGCTATACGCCCAAAACCGAAGTTCTCTCGGTTCCGGTGACGTTCACCTCGATGAAGAACAAAAAGATCGATGTTTTCCTCGGCAATTGGATGCCGACGATGGAAGCCGATCGCAAGCCTTACCTCGACAAGAAGCAGATCGAAGTGATCGGCGTCAATCTCGAAGGCGCAAAATATACGCTGGCTGTGCCGGCCTATACCTATGACGCGGGCCTCAAGACCTTCGCCGATATTGCCAAGTTCAAGGACAAGTTGCAGGGCAAGCTTTATGGCATCGAGCCGGGCAATGACGGCAACCGCCTGATCCTCGACATGATCAAGGACAACAAGTTCGAGTTGAAGGGTTTTGAGCTCGTCGAGTCGAGCGAGCAGGGCATGTTGGCTGAAGTTGAGCGCGCGACCAAGAAGAACGAAGACCTCGTTTTCTTGGGCTGGGAGCCGCATCCGATGAACACCAAATTCAAGATGAAATATCTTGAAGGCGGCGATGACGTGTTCGGCCCCAATCTCGGCGGTGCGACGATCTACACCAACACTCGGTCAGGCTATTCCAAGGATTGCCCGAATGTCGGCGCGTTGCTAAAAAATCTGACCTTCACGCTGACGATGGAAAACGAGATCATGGGTTCGATCTTGTTCGACAAGCAGGATGCCGACAAGGCTGCCGCCGCATGGTTGAAGGCGCATCCGGATATGCTGGATAAGTGGCTGAACGGCGTAACCACGCTCGACGGCAAGCCAGGTCTGGCCGCGGTCAAGACCGCGCTGGGACTGTAAGACGTATTCGTCATTGCGGGCGAGAGCGAAGCAAACCAGTTGATGGTTGTTAAAGGGGTGCAGCGTTGCCGTTACACCCCTTTCTACAAGATCAACTGGGTTGCTTCACTGACGTTCGCAATGACGGCGTTTTATACCTTTTCCCGCCTCCTTTCTTAAAAGGCACACACGCTGATGGACGAGTGGATTACCGCTACCAAATTGCCGCTCGGCAGCTGGATTGAGGCCTTTGTCTCGAACCTGACCGATCAGGGCGCGGATGTGTTTGATGCAATCTCGACGGTTGTCGGCTCCAGCATCGACAGCGTGACCGAGCTTTTGCAATCGATCCCCGCTTTGGCATTTATCGTGGTTTTTGCAGGGGGCGTTTATTGGCTGCACCGCTCATTGGTGTTGAGCATCGGCAGCGCCCTATCGCTTCTGCTCATCGCGAATTTGGGTTATTGGAACGCGACGATGGAGACGCTTTCTCTCGTTGTTTCTGCCACGCTCGTGTCTGTGGTGATCGGTGTGCCGATCGGGATTGCGGCGGCGCATCGGCCGATGCTGTTTACGGTTTTGCGGCCCATTCTTGATCTGATGCAGACGATTCCGACCTTTGTTTATCTCATTCCAACGCTGATCCTGTTCGGCCTTGGCGTGGTGCCGGGGCTGATTTCAACGGTGATTTTTGCCATTCCGGCGCCGATCCGCCTCACCCATCTCGGTATTTCGGCGGTGCCAAAACATCTGATTGAAGCGGGCGAGGCGTTTGGCGCCACCAAGCGCCAATTGTTGTGGAAGATCGAGTTGCCTTCCGCGCTGCCCACCATCATGGCAGGAATCACCCAATGCATCATGCTGTCGCTGTCGATGGTGGTGATTGCCGCGCTGGTGGGTGCCGGCGGCTTGGGCAAGCCGGTGGTGCGCGCGCTGAATTCGGTGAATATCGGCATGGGGTTTGAAGCCGGATTGGCCATCGTCATTCTGGCGATCATTTTGGACCGCGTCTGCAAATTGCCAGAGCGCCAACACAGCGGGCGCGCCTCATGAGCCATCTCGTTTTCGACCATGTGGATATTGTTTTCGGCAGTGCGAAAAAAGAAGCGCTGACGCGTCTCGATCAAGGCGAGACGCGCGACGATATTTTGAAGGCCACCAATGCCGTGATCGGCGTGGCCGATGCCTCTTTGCAGGTCGAAGAAGGCGAAATCTGCGTGCTGATGGGCTTATCGGGCTCCGGCAAATCGACTTTGTTGCGTTCCGCCAACGGGTTGAATGGCGTGTCACGCGGCAAGGTTTTGCTGCGCCATCGCGGGGAAATGGTCAATATTGCCACCATCGATGCGGCGACCTTGCGCGCGGTGCGGACTGAGAGTGTCGCCATGGTGTTCCAGCAATTCGCGTTGCTGCCCTGGCGGACGGTGCGCGACAATGTCGGCCTTGGTCTGGAGCTGCGCGGTACGCCCAAAGCCGAGCGCGACCGGATTGTGGATGAGAAGCTGAAAATGGTTCAGCTCGATCAATGGGCCGATAAATATGGCCACGAGCTTTCGGGCGGCATGCAGCAACGCGTGGGTCTGGCGCGCGCCTTTGCCACCGATGCCTCGCTTTTGTTGATGGATGAGCCGTTCTCTGCTCTTGATCCGCTGATCCGCACCAAATTGCAGGACGAGTTATTATCGCTGCAGAAGAATTTGAAAAAGACCATCCTCTTTGTCAGCCACGATCTCGATGAGGCGATGAAAATCGGCAACCGCATCGCGATCATGGAAGGCGGGCGGATTGTGCAATGGGGTACACCGGAGGACATTATCCTCAAGCCCGCCAACGCCTATGTGGCGGAATTTGTTGCCCATATGAACCCGCTCAACGTGCTCAAAGCGGGCTCGCTGATGCGACCGGTTGATCAATGCGAACGGGACGGCGATCGCGTGTTCGTGGATGCCTCCCGTCAAGCAGCTCTTCGCCTGGATGGGCAGGGCAAGCCGCAGATCGAGGCAGGCAGCGCGATCGAGCTCACCTCCGCTCAAACCACGCTGAAGGATGTCATCGCGCTTCGGCAAAAAAGCGGCCATGGCGTCGGCATTGTGGATGAGGGTGGCCGACTGGTGGGTGTCTGCACGGATGCGGATATTTATCGTGGCTTGATCCGGCAGAAGCGGGACTGATCAGCCTAGTAAATCGTCTAGCGTAATGCCCAAGGCAATCGCCAATTTGCGATAGGTTTCAACCGTTCCTTCCCGCTTGCCCGTTTCGATTTGGGAGAGATAGGGCGAGGCAATGCCTGCTGCTTTTGCCAGCGCTGCGGCGGTAAGGCCGCGGTGCTCGCGCCAGACGCGGACACGGCTTTCGCCCTCCAAAATCGCATCGACCATGGCCGCAGGCGAAAGTTCCTCTTCGCCTGCAGCAAGGCGCTCTTTGAACTGGCGAACGGCGTTTCGGTCTTCGATATCCTCGAGAGCTTCCAACAGGCGCACATATTCGGCCTCGGGCAGGACAACCATACGTTCGCCCTTGGGCGTGGTGATGATCTGCTGGTTCATTGAGGTTCTCTCTTCGATTGAGGGCTTTTTGCGTGCCGTAATCTGCCCTCGTTTGCTCCTTTCATCACTAGCGTAATGCTAATAAATAAATTCCTAAATGCTATTTTAATGAGACGGTTCGGCGCCTAAGGCCCCTTGCCCTTCGCCCGCAATTCGGCCGCATAGACCTTCAAACAGGACGGGCACAGACAATCGCTGATGTCGCCTTGGGGTGGCAGCGGGAGTTTGAAATCCTCGCCCGAGCACCAGCATGGCCCGCCCAGCGTGCAGGTGAAGGGGGTGCCGCAGCGCTCGCAGGTGACAGGGCGGTCGCGGCCTATTTTTTCTTGCGTGGTCAGGCTCATTTTTGCTCTCCCTTTCCCTAAAATGACGCCAATTCATCTTGACCCGTCGCATAAAGACGCGGGAGGGTCGGCCAAAGCCAATCGACAGCGGCGATTAAAACCGTATCATCGGATCAGATTTTGTGAAGATGCCTGCAAAGGATGGGAAAAACCAATGAACAATGAAGTCATCATCAGCTGCGCGGTCACGGGCGCGGGCGACACCGTCGGCAAGCATCCGGCCATTCCTGTGACGCCTCGTCAGATAGCGGACGCGGCAATTGAGGCAGCGCAGGCAGGTGCGGCGATTGCCCATCTCCATGTCCGCAATATCGAGACCGGCAAAGCAGGGCGCGAGATTGCCCATTACCGCGAAGCCGTGAAGCTGATCCGCGAATCGGGTGTCGATGTTGTCATCAATCTGACCGCCGGTATGGGTGGCGATTACGCCTATGACCCGAAAAACCCCGGTATTCCCGGCCCTGGCTCCGACCTCGCCGATGCCGCCGAGCGCGTGGCCCATGTCGAAGAGCTGCTGCCGGAAATCTGCACGCTGGATTGCGGCTCGCTCAATTTCGGCAATGGCGCGTTTCTGGCCACCGCTGATCTGTTGCGCGATATGGCCAAGCGTATCCAAGCTTGCGGCGTGAAGCCCGAGATCGAGGCGTTTGAACTGGGCCATATCTGGCTCGCCAAGCAATTGATGGCGGAAGGCCTGATTGACAACCCGCCTTTGTTCCAGCTTTGCCTCGGTATTCCATGGGGCGCGGAAGCAACGACCGAGGCGATGCTTGCGATGCGCAATCATTTGCCACCGGAGTGCAACTGGGCCGGCTTTGCCATTGGCCGCAACCAGATGGCGTTTGTGGCCCAAGCCGTGCTGCTTGGCGGCAATGTCCGCGTTGGTTTGGAAGACAATATCTGGCTCGATAAGGGTGTTTATGCGACGAATGGTTCGCTCGTCACCCGCGCCAAGGAAATCGTTGAGCGTATGGGTGGCCGTGCGCTGACGCCAGCGGAGGCCCGCGTCAAGCTTGGCCTCAAGAAGCAGCGTTGATCGGATGACCACTGACGTTAAACGCATTATCGCGCCCTATGAAGGCATCCCCTTCAAGGGTTGGGATGAGACGGCGCCGGTTCCTGCGCCGTTGAAGCTCCATTCCTGCACGGTCAAGCCGGAATGGACCGATTATAACGGCCATATGAGCGAGAGTGTTTATCTGCTTGTGATGGGCGATCATTCCGATGCGTTTTTCCGCTATTTCGGTATTGACGAGGCGTATCGGGCGAGCGGCTCGTCGCTCTACACGATCGAGACGCGTATCCATAATTACCGCGAATGCTCGGAAGGCGACCGGTTGAGCTTTTCGCTCAGCTTGCTCGATCTCGACGCCAAAAGACTGCATATTTTTCACGAAGTGCATGATGAGGCGACGGGCGACCTGTTAGCGACCGGTGAACAATTGCTGATGCATGTCGATATGAAGGCGGGGAAATCTTCGCCCCTACCGCCTGATCTGTTTCATCGCCTTTCGGCCATTCTCAAGGCCCATGCTGTTCTGCCCAAGCCTAAAACGGTGGGCACGGTTTTGGGCATCAAGCGTAAAGAAGGTTCAGCATCATGAGCGGGTTTCCGATTTCCGAAGAACAGGGCATGCTCGTTGATACCGTCCGCGCTTTTGTGGAGAACGAGCTGTATCCGCATGAGGATCTGGTCGAGGAAATCGATGATGTGCCGGCGGATCTGGCTGCCGACATCCAGAAAAAATCGATCGAGCTCGGGCTTTATGCCGCCAATATGCCGGAGCAATATGGTGGCGGTGGATTGGATAATCTCTCGCTGACCTTGCTGGAGCGCGAGCTTGGTCGGGCGTCGTATGGCTTGCAGATGTGCATCGCGCGGCCGTCGAATATTTTGCAGGGCTGCAAGGGGGATCAGATCGAGCGCTATCTCATTCCCTCGATCAAAGGCTTGCGGCATGATTGTCTGGCGATGACCGAGCCGGGTGCAGGATCCGATGTTCGCTCGATGAAAACGAAGGCCGAAAAGAAGGGTGACACCTATGTCATCAATGGCTCGAAGCATTTCATCAGTCATGCCGATAAATCCGATTTTGTGATCTTGATGGCAGCGACCGGCGTCGAGGAAACGTCGAAAGGCAAGAAGGCCAAGATCAGCGCGTTTCTGGTGGATATGGGCACGCCCGGTTTCACGATGCGGCGCGGGCCGCATTGCGTGTCGCACAAGGGCTATCACCAGTGCGAATTGTTCTTTGACGATTGCGTGGTGCACGAGAGCCAGTTGCTCGGCGAGGAGCATAAGGGCTTTGAATTGATGGGCGAATGGCTTGGCGCCACGCGGCTGACTGTTGCTGCCACCAGCGTGGGCCGTTCGCGCCGCGTGCTGGAATCGGCGCTCGACTGGGCGTCGCAACGCAAGCAATTTGGCGAAGTGATCGGCAAGTTTCAGGGCGTGTCGTTTCAATTGGCCGATATGCTGACCGAGATCGAGGCATCGGATTTGCTGACGCTCGCGGCTGCCGACAAGCTCGATAAGGGCACGTCGACCGACACCGATTTCGCGATGGCGAAACTCTTTGCCTCTGAAACCCTGGCACGCGTGACCGATAAAGCGATCCAGATTTATGGCGGCATGGGTTTGATGTCCTCGTTGAAAATCGAGCGCTGGTGGCGCGATGCCCGTGTCGAGCGCATCTGGGATGGGACGAGCGAAATTCAGCGTCATATTATTTCCCGCGCGTTGCTGCGTCCGCGCGGCGCGTAACCCTTTTTGAGGATCCTCTGATGGCCTATGCCAAACTGAAGCAGCGTCTTGCAGACGGCGATATCATCGTTCTCGATGGGGCGACCGGCACCGAGCTTGAACGGCGGGGCGCGCCGATGGATCCTGCCGGTTGGTGCGGTCCGGCAACGCTTGAAAACGATCATATCCTGACCGAGATTCATTCCGATTATATCCGTGCGGGATCGGATATTGTGACGTCCAACACCTATGCGGCTTCGCGTTTGATGCTGAAGGATGCGGGTCTGGCGGATCGCTCGGAAGAAATTATCGAGCGTGCGGTTGAGGCGGCGTTAAAAGCGCGCGCGCAATCGGGACGGCCCGAAGTGGTGGTGGCCGCTTCGCTCTCGCATATGGTGCCGATGTCGGCGGGGACGGCGGTGATTGATCCGGCGAAAATTCCGTCTACGACAGAAATCAGCGATGCGTTTCATGCGCTGGCGCATACCGCCAAAAAGGCCGGTGCTGAACTCATCATGCTGGAAATGATGTATGAGCCCGCGCGGGTGAAACTCGCGGTTGAAGCGGCGACATCGACCGGCCTGCCGGTCTTTTTCGGCATGAGCGCGCGGCGGAGCAAAGAGGGCAAAGTCGTCAGCTTCCACCATTTCGACGATTTGCTGATCAGCGATATTGCCTCTCTCATTCCCAAGACCGGCATTGATGCTGCGGGCCTGATGCATACGGGATCCGAGATCATCGGCACCGCATTGGAAGAATTAAAGCAGCATTTCAGTGGCCCATTAATGGCCTATCCCGACTCCGGTTATTTCGAAATGCCGGGCTGGCGCTTTGTCGATATTATTCCGCCGCATGAATATGGCGTGTTTGCCCGGCAATGGCTGGCGTCCGGCGTGCAGATGCTCGGCGGATGCTGCGGACTTGGCCTGCCCCATATCGAGGAAGCGGTAAGGGCAGCGGAAGAGTTTCGTCAAAGCCGTTAGGCTCGCGGTCCGTTTTTGGATGATGATGATGCGTTTGATGGCGCGGGAATTCCGTAAACCGAATAACGGTCATCGAGATGCTCTAACTCCAAAAATACAGCATCTCGTCCATAGGCTTTGTAAATTGGAAAGGTCTTCATCACGCCGAGCGTGGCTGAACTTTCGAGCGGGGTGAAAAAACTCATATCGCCGTCACGGAAATGCGGCTGTTGCATCCAATATCGAAGCTGTTCAGCGGAAAGGGCGTAAAAACCGGCATGGGGATTGCGGGTTTGCTCAAAAATGATCGGCTCCAAAAAGGCTGTCGCTTGTAAAAACACCTCATCCGGCATCGCATCGAGAAAATGCTGGATGTGTTGAGGCAGTAACTCGCCATCGATATAGGTCTTTACCGTCGGAATTTTGGCATTCCATTCAACGCGGTTTGGCATAAGCAAGCGCCGCCAACCGAATTGGGCGTTAAACCATTGCAATTTATGAAAAAATAACGCGTCATGGATCCGCAAATCGTCTTCACAGAACACAAAATAATCGAAGCGCGAGCGGTTCTCCGCCAATAGATTTTGTGCGGCAAATCCCAAGAGGCGCGGGTCGGACACCTGCACTTGAACGATAGAAACCTGATGGGCTTTGCAGAATTCGGTGTCGAGGACGTGGTCGTTGCCCTGCACCAAAACAACGAGTTGAACGTCAATATCCGGCCCAAGATGCGGTTCAAGTTTAAGCGTGTTGATGTTGAGTTTTGACGTTCCGCCGAACAGGCCGCGATAGGCGAGGATGACCTCTTTGATGGCTCGCGCGCGTTGCTCTCGCCGCGCGCCGTCGGTGGAAGAGTGGCGGGAATTGGGTTTGGGCTTGAAGTAATGCGGGATGGCGACGAGTAATTTCATGCGTCCTGACGATCGATCACCCTGCTTCGACAACGATCATTGACGTTACGTTATGTTTTTGATGGGCGCAAGCAAGGCTCGCTGCGTGTCGCGCGTGGCGGTATGATCGTCGCTTCGGATGCATCGCTTTTCAAAGCGCGAGGCGATAGTAAGGTGGTCTGATCCATTGTCCTTTCGGGAAATGCCCTTTATGAGCCGCTCCAATCTTGCCCGCCTGCTGTCGCCCCGTTCCCTCGTCGTGATGGGTGGACGGGAAGCCGCCGAAGTGATCCGCCAGTGCGAGCGCATCGGCTTTACGGGCGAGATCTGGCCGGTAAACCCGAAGCGGCCCGAGATTGCGGGTCGCACAACCTTTGCCTCGCTTGCCGACTTGCCGGGCGTGCCCGATGCCGCCTTCATCGCCGTGCCGCGCGAAGCGACCATTGAGGCGGTGGCAGCACTCGCGAAAATGGGGGCGGGCGGGGCGGTATGTTACGCCTCGGGCTTTGCCGAAGTCGGATCTGAGGGGGCGGAGCTTCAGGCGCAGTTGGTGGCGGTTTCCGGTGATCTCGCTTTGCTGGGCCCGAATTGTTACGGTCTGTTGAACTATCTCGATGGTGCGGCGCTCTGGCCCGATCAGCATGGCGGCTTGGCGGTTGACCGCGGCGTGGCGATTGTGACGCAATCGGGCAATATCGGGCTGAACCTGACAATGCAGGCCCGCAGTCTGCCGATTGCCTATTTGATCTCGGCGGGCAACAAAGCCAAGGGCGATCTCGGCGAGATGATCGAGACGCTGCTCGATGATGATCGCGTTACCGCCATCGGCTTGCATATCGAGGGTCTCGACGATATCGAGCGGTTCTCCAAATCAGCCTTGCGTGCGCTTGATAAGGGCGTGCCGATTGTGGCGATCAAGACGGGTCGCTCGGAGGCGGGCGCCGCTTTGACGATGTCCCATACCTCGTCGCTGGCCGGTTCCGATGCTTTGTTTGACGCGCTGTTTGCCCGTTTTGGCATTGGTCGTGCGAAAGATGTGTCCGTCTTTCTCGAAACGCTGAAATTGCTGCATGTGCATGGGCCGCTATCAGGCCACACGGTATCGTCGATGAGCTGCTCGGGCGGTGAAGCGGGGTTGGTGGCCGATCTTGCCTCTGACGCGGGTTTGCCCACGCCGCCGCTGCCCAAAGCGTCTGAAGTCAAACTGTTTGACGCGCTTGGTCCCAAAGTCCCGCTCGCCAATCCGCTGGATTATCACACGTATATCTGGGGCAATCTCGAAGCCTCGACCGCGACGTTTTCGGCGATGCTGGGTTCGGGCTATGCCATGAACCTGCTGGTGCTCGATTTTCCCCGCGCCGACCGCTGCGATGCTTCAAGTTGGGACGCGACATTACAGGCCTTTGAAGCCGCGCAGCAGGCGACAGGGGCCAAAGCGGCTTTGGTGTCCTCGCTGCCCGAATCCATGCCCGAGTCTGTGGGTGCCCGCATGATCGCGTCGCAGATCGCGCCGATGCAGGGGATCAGCGAGTGCATGGAAGCCATCCGTATTGCTGCCGAGATCGGCGCGGTTCGGGCACGGCCAAGGGCTCAGCCTTTGCAAAAGGCGGCGGTGATTGGAAGCAAGGTTCGGATGCTCGATGAGCCGACCGGCAAGGCGTTGCTCGCCAAGCATGGGTTGACGGTGCCGAAAAGCCGCGTTGTCGCTGTGTCAGACGTTGGCGATGCGGCGGATGCCATCGGCTATCCGGTGGTCGTCAAAGCGGTGTCCGATACCATTGCACATAAAACGGAGGCGGGGGCGGTTAAGCTCAACCTCAAGGACCGCGCATCGGTGATCGAGGCGGCAAAAGCGATGGCGCATCTTTCCGATCGGATGTTGGTGGAGGCGATGCAGACCGGTGTTGTGGCCGAGATGATTGTGGGCGTGACGCGCGATCCGTTGTTTGGCCCCACTTTGACCTTTGGCTCAGGCGGTATTCTCGTTGAGCTCCTAAAAGATGCCGCGTCCGTTTTGCTGCCCACCCATCGTGCGGAAGTCGAGCGCGCTTTTGACGGGCTGAAACTCGCCCATCTGGTTACGGGTTTTCGCGGGCGGGCGAAGGGGGATCGCACAGCGGCGATTGACGCGATTATGGCGGTGGCCGCCTATGCCAGTGCCGAGCGGGATCATGTGCTGGAGCTTGATGCCAACCCCATTCTCATTCTCGAACAGGGGGCAGTGGCGGTTGATGCCATGATCCGCCTTGCTGATGGAGCACCACAATGACGTCTCCCGTTACAACTCGCCGCGACGGTGCGGTTTTTGAAATCACGCTGGATCGGCCAAAGGCCAACGCGATCAATGTGCCGACAAGCCAGGCGCTTTATGCGGCCTTTGCCGAATTTCGGGATGATCCGGCTTTGTCGGTTGCCATTCTCACAGGCGGCGAAGGCCGCTTTTTCTCGGCCGGTTGGGATTTGAAAGCGGGCGCGGAAGGCGAGGCGGTCGATGCCGATCACGGCCCGGGCGGTTTTGCGGGCCTGACCGAATTGTGGGATCTCGACAAGCCGGTGATTGCGGCGGTGAATGGCTTGGCGTTCGGGGGCGGGTTCGAACTGGCGCTCGCTGCTGACCTCATCGTGGCGGCCGATACGGCGGAATTCGCGCTGACCGAAGTGACGCTCGGCATTATGGCCGATGCGGGTGGTGTGCTGCGCCTGCCCAAACGCTTGCCACTGCCGATTGCTATGGAAATGCTGATGACCGCCCGCCGTATGGGCGCCGATGAGGCGTTGCAGTGGGGGCTGGTGAACAAGGTGGTAGCCAAAGCCGATCTGATGACGGAAGCCCGCGCGCTCGCTCAAACCGTGGCGGCCAACGCACCTTTGGCGCTCAAAGCCATCAAGGCCGTGATCAAGGCGACGCTGCCGCTGGAGGTGAAGGCGGGCTATGCGTTGATGCGATCAGGCGCCATTCCGCCTTATGACGCGATGATCCGCTCGGAAGATGCGCTTGAAGGGCCTTTGGCGTTTTCAGAGAAGCGTAAGCCGGAGTGGAAAGGGCGCTAATCGCGCGCCTTAGCTTTGCCTTCGCCCAGAATTTGGAACACGACGGCTGCCAGCACAACTACGCCGCCGATTAAAGCGCCGTCCGCCGGGCGTTCATTGAAAATCCAGAACACCCAGATTGGTGCGATGATGGTGTCGAGTAATCCGATCAAGCCCGCCTCGGCGGGCGGGATAAGGGCCACGCCGCGCATATAGAGCACATTGGCAACGCCGATGGTAATCGACCCCAAAATCAGCAGCAGAAGCGCATCATTCAGCGTCACCGAGGCGAAATTGGCCATGGGCCAGGCGACAGCGAAGCAGACGAGCCCCGATAATACCGAATGCGCGGGCATCGACATTTTCGGGTAGCGGCGCGAGAGGATGACGAGGCCTGCAAAGCTGACGACCATTACAAAGGCGGCCAAATCCCCCTTCACCGTGCCGGTTTGATACGAGCCGCCGACCATGAAGGTAACGCCTGAAAGCGCGATGGCACTGGCAAACATGGTGCGCATTTTGACGCGTTCGCGCATCCATACCCAGCCGACAAGGGCCACCACGAAAGGCAGCGTGGTGTAGACGATCATCACATCGGCAACGGTGGTCCAATTGAGCGCCATCATATAAGCGGCCATGCCCAGTGCGTTGATGGGCACGATGATGTAGCCCGCCAGATTGATGGTGCCGAAGGAGGACGCCACCGCCCTCCGCTCGCTGAACAGCAGATAGACAAATAGCGAGAGCGAACCGCACAGCGCGCGGCCGGCTTGAATGGTCCAGATATCGAGCGTCAGATACCGCACCCAAATGCCTGCCGTGCTCCACATCAAGGCCGCAACCGCAACATAGGTGATGCCGCGCCACCGCTTGCTGCGGGCTTTGCGATGGGCAAGGTCGTGGGCCGTTTCAGATAGGGCGGACATGAAGGCAACCTTTGCGGGTATTGTCGGGGGATGGCATGGCCTAACCCTAATGTGAGTCGTTTGCCATTGGCGCGCGCTAAAAAGACATGCCTGCGCTTCGCTGCGACATTCGGCCTTTGGGGGACAACCTGTCGCAGGGCGTCCATTCGCGGTCGGACTGGGACTTTCGCTTCCGCCCGCTTTCGGCTCTATTGGGATCTAACAGCATCAGACTCAGGGAGCCAAGGTCATGTCATCATCCATCCAAAAGGTCGCCATTATCGGTTCGGGCGTTATCGGCTCCGGCTGGGCGGCGCGGTGTCTAGCCCATGGCCTTGATGTGTTGGCGTTCGATCCGGCCCCTGACGGCGAAGCCAAAATCCGCGCGGCGGTGGCCAATGCCTGGCCCGCGCTTGAGACGGCGGGCCTTGCGCCGGGTGCCAGCCAGTCGCGCCTGACCTTTATGGCCTCGGTGGCGGATGCGGTGAAAGAGGCCGATTTCGTGCAGGAAAATGCCCCTGAACGCGAAGAATTGAAGCAAAAGCTTCTCGCCGAGATCGATGCGGCGGCCAGGCCCGGTGTCGTGATTGCGTCCTCGACGTCTTATCTATTGCCCACCAGCCTGCAATCGCTGTGCAAAAATCCCGACAGGATCGTGGTCGGCCATCCGTTCAATCCGGTCTATTTGCTGCCGCTCGTCGAGATCGTGGCCGGGGTAAAGACCTCGCCGGCCTCGGTTGAGGCCGCCAAGGCGTTTTATCGCCGCATCGGCATGCGTCCGCTGCATGTGCGCAAGGAAATCGAGGGCTTTATTGCCGACCGGTTGATGGAAGCGCTCTGGCGCGAGGCACTGTGGCTGATCAAGGAAGATGTCGCCACAACCGAGGAAATCGATGCGGCGGTGGTGTATGGCTGCGGTCTGCGCTGGTCTTTGATGGGGACGTTCCTCACCTTCCAGCTGGCTGGCGGCGATGCGGGTATGCGGCATTTCATGCACCAGTTCGGCCCGGCGCTGAAGATGCCTTATTCCTACACGCCCGCCCCCGAGCTGACCGAGGAAATCATCGACAAGATTGTTGATGGTTGCGAACATCAGGCGAATGGCCGGTCGGTGAAGGAATTGGAGCGCCGCCGCGATGCCTTCCTGAATGATCTTCTGAAGCTCGTGAAAAACTACTGGCCAGAGGCGGAAGGCCGCCCGGATCACATCTGATGACCGCGCCCCTTCATCTCTATGATGCGACCGTTCTACCCGATTGGGTCGATTATAACGGTCATATGAACGATGCGGCCTATGCGATCCCGTTCTCACGGGCGATTGATGCCTTTATGGGAACGGTCGGCCTTGATGAAGCGGGGCGGGTTGAGACCAACCACACGATTTTTACGCTGGCTATGCAGATGCGCTATCACCACGAGGTGAAGGAAGGCGCGCCTTTGGCGGTGACGGGCCAGATTCTGGAGATGGATGCCAAGCGCATCCGTCTCTATCAATGGCTGCGCCATGGGACAGACGGCACCTTGCTGGCCACTTGTGAGCAATTATTGGCGTCGGTTGATCAATCGGGGCCGAAAATCGCTGCTTTTCCGGACGGGGTGCGGCAAAGGATCGAAGCGATGGCGCAAGACCACGCCGTGATGCCGATGCCCGACGATGCCGGGCAGGGGATTGCGCTCAAGAAGCGGTGAAACGCGATGGGCGGCCGCAAGGTCGCCTTTCCAGCTTTTTCCGTCAGTTTCACGACATTATGCTGCACCTGCACATTGACTTGAGGGGACGAGGTGCTATCAGTCCCCCGCATTCTACATAAGGATTACATGATGGGTTCGAGCGATCTTGCGCACCGCATGGCCAACGCCATTCGCGGGCTTTCGATGGACGGGGTCGAGAAGGCCAAGTCCGGTCATCCGGGTCTGCCCATGGGTGCAGCCGATATCGCCACCGTCATCTATACGAAATTCCTGAAATTCGATCCCACCGATACCCATTGGGCGGATCGCGACCGGTTTATCCTGTCGGCGGGCCATGGCTCGATGCTGCTTTATTCCATCCTATATCTGACCGGCACCACCGGCATGACGCTGGATGAGCTCAAGAATTTCCGCCAGTGGGGCTCCAAAACGCCGGGTCATCCGGAAGTGGGCCATACGCCGGGCGTGGAAATGACCACCGGTCCGCTGGGCCAGGGACTAGCCACCTCGGTCGGCTTCGCGCTTGCCGAGCGGCATCTGAATGCCGAATTCTCCTCCGATCTCGTCGACCATTACACCTATGTGCTGGCATCCGATGGCGACCTCATGGAAGGCATTTCGCAGGAAGCCATCGCGCTTGCGGGCCATTTGAAGCTCAACCGGCTGATCGTGTTGTGGGACGATAACGGCATTTCCATCGACGGGCCGCTTTCGATCGCCGACTCGGTCGACCAGCGCAAGCGCTTCGAATCCGCTGGCTGGGCAACGGCTGCGGTCGATGGCCATGATCAGGATGCGATTGCGAAGGCGGTTGAAGCCGCGCACACATCGGATCGTCCAACACTTATTGCCTGCAAGACGGTGATCGGGTTTGGTGCGCCTAAGCGCGCGGGTACGTCTAAAGCCCATGGCGAGCCTTTAGGTGCGGAAGAACTCGCTGGTGCCAAGGCCGCTTTGGGCCTTTCCACTGAGCCTTTCCATGTTGATGCCGAGGTACTTGAGGCGTGGCGCACTTCTGCCAAGCGGTCGCAAGGCGTGCATGCGGAATGGAAGAAGCGGCTGGCCGCCTCGCCAAAGCATGCCGAATTCGAGCGCCGGATGGCGGGCAAGGCTTCGCCTGCTTTGGATACCGCGATTGCCGCCTTTAAGGCCAAGCTCGCCGCCGAGCCGCAGACGGTGGCGACGCGCAAAGCGTCCGAGTTGGCGCTTGAGGCGATTACCGAGGCGGTGCCGGAGCTGGTTCTCGGTTCGGCCGATCTGACGCCTTCCAACAACACCAAGACAAAAAACATTTCGGCGATGTCGCCGGGCGATTTTGCCGGTCGTTATATCCATTACGGCATTCGCGAGCACGGCATGGCTGCGGCCATGAACGGTATGGCGCTGCATGGCGGCATTATTCCGTCGGGCGCGACCTTTATGGTGTTCACCGATTATTGCCGCCCGTCGATCCGCCTCGCGGCGTTGATGGGGATCCGGACCATCCAGGTCATGACGCATGATTCGATTGGCTTGGGCGAAGATGGCCCGACCCATCAGCCGGTTGAGCATTTGGCCGCTTTGCGGGCGATGCCGAATTTGAACGTCTTCCGCCCCGCCGACGTTGTCGAGACGGCGGAGTGCTGGGAAATCGCGCTGAAGGAAACCTGCACGCCAAGCATTTTGGCGCTTACCCGCCAGAATCTGCCGCAGCTTCGTCTGGGCGCGCAGCCTGAGAATAAGTCGGCGCGGGGCGCTTACGAGCTGGTATCCGCGGGTGGCGAGGCGCAAGTATCGATTTTTGCGACCGGTTCGGAAGTGGAAATCGCGGTTGCCGCGCAAAAGGCTCTGGCCAACAAGGGCGTCAAGGCCCGCGTTGTCTCCGTGCCAAGCTTCGAGATGTTCGCCCGGCAAGATGATGCCTATCGCGCCTCGGTGATTGGCCATGCCAAGGTTAAGGTCGGTGTTGAAGCAGCCGTTCGCCAAGGCTGGGATTCACTGATCGGCCATGACGGCATTTTTGTCGGCATGAGCAGCTTTGGGGCGAGCGCGCCTTATAAGGAACTCTATGCGCATTTCGGCATTACGGCTGAGGCTGTGGTTGAAAAGGCGCTGGCCCGGTTGGGCTGATCTACTGAACGTTACGATAGATAATCCGACTTTGAAATAGGAGATTACCATGGCAGTCCGCGTCGCAATCAATGGCTTTGGCCGTATCGGCCGCAATGTGCTCCGTGCCATCATCGAATCGGGCAGGACCGATATCGAAGTTGTTGCGATCAATGATCTGGGCCCAGTTGAAACCAATGCGCATCTTTTACGCTTTGACTCGGTGCATGGCCGCTTTCCTCACACCGTGACGGTTGATGGCGACACGATCAATGTCGGCCGCGGCCCGATCAAGGTGACCGCGGTGCGCGATCCGGCGCAGCTGCCGCATAAGGAACTCGGCATTGATATCGCGCTTGAATGCACGGGTATCTTTACCTCCAAGGATAAGGCTTCGGCCCATCTGGCAGCAGGCGCCAAGCGCGTGCTGGTGTCGGCACCGGCTGACGGCGCTGATCTGACGGTCGTTTTCGGCGTCAACCATCAGAAGCTGAACAAGGATCATCTCGTTGTCTCGAACGCGTCGTGCACGACGAACTGCCTTTCGCCAGTGGCTCAGGTTCTGAACGAGCTGGTTGGCATTGAGAAGGGCATGATGACGACGATCCACTCCTATACAGGGGATCAGCCAACGCTTGATACGATGCATAAGGATCTCTATCGCGGCCGTGCGGCAGCGCTCTCGATGATCCCGACCTCGACGGGTGCTGCAAAGGCAGTCGGCCTTGTGTTGCCGGAACTGAATGGCAAGCTTGACGGTGCCGCCATCCGCGTGCCGACGCCGAATGTGTCGGTGGTGGATTTGAAGTTCATCGCCAAGCGTTCGACCACGAAGGACGAGATCAATGCCGCGATCAAGGCTGCGGCGGACGGTCGTTTGAAGGGTATTTTGGGCTACACGAATGCAGCCAATGTCTCGATCGACTTCAACCATGACCCGCATTCCTCGATCTTCCACATGGACCAGACCAAGGTGATGGATGGCAATTTCGTGTCGATCCTGACTTGGTATGATAATGAGTGGGGCTTCTCGAACCGTATGGCCGACACGGCTGTTGCGATGGGCAAGCTGATCTGAGGGGTATGTTAAACCGTGACCAGCGAAGCGCTCGACAATTGGACCGAGGAACTGGATGAGGTGAAGGCGGCGATTAATAGGCGCTTTTCAAATATGAAATGCTTGCGGTGCGGTAACGAAGCATTTGGCCTGAGAATCTTTGCTGATGACACGCTTAAAATGATTGAAACGACCAAAAGAGGGAATCAATTAGCTGAATTTATTTGCTCCTCGTGTGGTATGATTGAACGGCATTATATTGGCTACTTGATCCAAAAAACTGACGACGGTTCTAATGGCTGAATTATATATTTTCCCATCTAAAGACGGAAGTGGTTCAGGTTCAGGTCCGGAGGGTCCCATGCTGGAGCAGCGCGTCGCGCGTGTTGAAGCGGATGTTTCTGAAATTAAGGCATCCGTTAAGTCGATTGAGATCACTCTGGCCGAGATAAAAGGGAAGCTTTCTCAGGCGCCTACGTGGCTTCAACTTATTGCCGTTGTCATCAGCACATGGATGGCCGGTGCCGGAATTGTATTAGCCGTTATAAAGTATTTCAAATGACCCTGTTTAACACCCTCGACGATGCATCCGTTTCGGGCAAGCGCGTGCTTGTTCGGGTCGATCTCAACGTGCCGATGGAGGAGGGTCGTGTTTCCGATACCACCCGCATTGATCGCATTTTGCCGACCATCCGCGAGATTGCGGATAAAGGCGGCAAGGTGATTTTACTGGCGCATTTTGGTCGGCCAAAGGGCGTTGACCCCAAGGAATCATTGGCACCTGTTGCGGTGGAACTTGCAAAGCGCCTTGGTCGTCCGGTTGGCTTTGCCTCGGATTGCGTTGGCGAGGCGGCAAAGACGGCCGTCGATGCCATGAACAAGGGCGACATTGTCTGCCTTGAGAATACCCGCTTCCATAAGGAAGAGGAGAAGAACGATCCCGCTTTTGTCGCGGCATTGGCCGCCAATGGCGATGTGTTCGTGAATGACGCCTTCTCGGCGGCCCATCGCGCCCATGCGTCAACCGAAGGCCTGGCCCGCGTATTGCCCGCTTTTGCGGGGCGCACGATGCAGGCCGAGATCGAGGCTTTGGCCAAGGCGCTGGAGCAGCCGGAGCGTCCGGTGCTTGCCGTTGTGGGCGGGGCTAAAGTCTCCTCCAAACTCGAATTGCTCGGCAATCTCGTCAAAAAGGTCGATATTCTGGTGATCGGCGGCGGGATGGCCAATACGTTTTTGGCGGCACAGGGCAAAGCGGTTGGTAAATCGCTCTGCGAGCACGATTTGCTCGATACCGCGCGCAGCGTGCTGGCAACGGCCAAAGCTTCGGGTTGTGATATTGTGCTGCCGGTCGATGGTGTCGTGGCGTCAGAATTTAAAGCCCATGCAGCGTCCAAAACCGTTTCCGTTGATGCGGTCGGTGCGGGTGATATGATCCTCGATATTGGTGCGGCGTCGGTTAAGACGGTAGCGGCCAAGCTTGCGACCGCCAAGACACTGGTGTGGAACGGCCCGTTTGGTGCGTTTGAACTTGAGCCTTTTGATGCGGGCACCAATGCGGTGGCACAGGAAGCCGCTCGGCTGACGAAAGCGGGTAGACTGCTCTCCGTGGCCGGTGGCGGCGATACGGTTTCGGCGTTAAACCATGCGGGCGCGGCGGATGATTTCACCTATGTTTCAACCGCAGGTGGTGCTTTTCTGGAATGGCTTGAGGGCAAGCCGTTGCCGGGCGTGGATGCGCTTCGGCGTTCATAAGTTCCGCATCAAGCGGGTGTGTTGATGACGATTTGAGGGAGACAGAGGACGATGCCGCGCATTACCATGAGACAGTTGCTGGATCACGCTGCAGAGCACAGCTACGGTGTTCCGGCCTTCAACATCAACAATATGGAAGGCGCGCTGGCCGTTATGGCCGCAGCCGTTGCCGTGGACGCGCCGGTCATCATCCAAGCCTCGCGTGGCGCGCGGGCCTATGCCAATGACATCATGCTCAAGCACATGATGGATGCTTTGACCGAAATTTATCCGCAAATCCCGATTTGCGTGCATCTCGACCACGGCAATAATGCCGCCACCTGCATGACGGCGATTCAGGCCGGCTTCACCTCGGTGATGATGGATGGCTCGCTGAAAGACGATGGCAAGACGCCGGGCGATTGGGATTACAATGTCGGCGTCACCAAGACGGTCACCGATATGGCCCATCTCGGCGGTATTTCGGTGGAAGGTGAATTGGGTGTTTTGGGTTCGCTCGAGACCGGACAGGGCGAGAAGGAAGACGGGCACGGGTTTGAGGGCACGCTCTCGCATGACCAGCTTTTGACGAACCCGAAGGAAGCGGTCGATTTCGTCCGCGCCACCAAGGTCGATGCCTTAGCCATTGCCATGGGCACCTCGCATGGCGCGTATAAATTCACCCGCAAGCCTGACGGCGCGATTTTGGCCATGCATGTGATTGAAGAAATTCACCGCCTGCTGCCCAATACGCATCTTGTGATGCACGGCTCCTCCTCCGTGCCGCAGGATTTGCAGGACATCATCAACGCCTATGGCGGTGAAATGCCTCAGACATGGGGCGTGCCGGTGGAAGAAATCCAGCGCGGCATCAAGAATGGCGTGCGGAAGGTGAATATCGACACCGATAACCGCATGGCCATGACCGGGCAGATCCGCAAAGTATTTGCCGAAAACCCTGGCGAATTCGATCCGCGCAAATATTTGAAGCCGGCGATGGATGCGATGACCAAACTCGTCAAGCAGCGCTTTGAAGAGTTCGGTACCGCTGGCAAGGCGTCGAAAATCGGCAAGGTTCATACGCTGGCCGAAATGGCCAAGCTTTACGCGTCGGGCAAGCTTGATCCGACCTTCGGCTAAGTTTTTGCCCTGGAGGGCACGTTCATGGGTTACACGGCACGCATTATCCTTTTCGCACCGCGCGAAGGGGATATCGATCTTATGTCAGCGGCGTTGAAAGCAGCCTTCGCAGGCGGGCGTATCGACGCCGTGATCCTGACGCTGCCGGAAACCGACGAGCGGGAACAAATCAATTTCGCCAAGGCGCTCGCGCCGATCGTGCAAGGCGCGGGCGCGGCCTTCCTGCTGAAAGACGCGTTGGAACTTGTGGCGCGGTCGGGGGCGGATGGCGTCCATCTCTCTTCCTCGGCGCGGGCAACCGAGGCGGTCAACGGCATGCACCGGATTGATCGCAGCGCCGGTATTGGCGGGCTCAAAGCCCGCCATGATGCGATGGAAGTGGCCGAGTTGGGGGCCGACTATGTGATGTTTGGCGAGCCTCGGCCCGATGGCTCATTGCCAACGTTGGACATGGTGCTGGAACGCGCGGAATGGTGGGCGGAACTTTTCAACACGCCTTGCGTCGCTTTTGCCAGCGAGACGGCCCATATCGCGCCGCTGGTGGCGACCGGTGCCGAGTTTATAGGCCTAGGCGATGTGGTGTTTGCCGATCCTCGGGGACCGGAAGAAGCCGTGCGCCAAGCGCTCGCTTTGATCGCCGAAACACCTGCTCCTCAGCGCCCCTAATTTAATTCAATCCTTGACGCCTCGATGCAGGCGTTGTTGATGCTCCTACTCCTGAACCGGTGGCATTTGTCCGCCGTCTTTGCTGATTGAAAGGCCTGAAGATGATCCGTTCTCCCTTGATGACCGTGATGGTCGACGCCGTCATGCGGGCAGCCAAAGGCCTCCGCCGTGATTTTGGCGAGGTCGAGAACCTTCAGGTTTCCAGTAAAGGCCCGGGGGATTTCGTCTCCACCGCAGATCATAAGGCCGAGGCTATTCTCCATGACTCGCTTTTAAAGTCGCGGCCCGATTTCGGCTTCGTGATGGAAGAAGGTGGCGTTGTGGAAGGTAAAGATACGTCGCATCGCTGGCACATCGATCCGCTCGATGGCACGTTGAATTTTCTCCATGGCATGCCGCATTTCTCCGTGTCGCTTGGACTTGAGCGCGACGGGCAGATTGTGGCCGGCGTCGTTTATGATCCGATCAAGGACGAGCTGTTCATCGCCGAGAAGGGCAAGGGCGCGTTTTTGAACAATCGCCGCCTGCGCGTATCGGGCCGCACCGATCTGATGGAATGCATGATCGGTACCGGTATTCCTGCGGGTAACAAGCGCGATGTGCCGGTCTATATGAAAGAATTGACGCATGTGACGGCCAGAACGGCGGGCGTGCGTCGTTTGGGGTCGGCGGCGCTTGATCTGGCCTATGTCGCGGCCGGCAGGCTTGATGGTTTCTGGGAAACGGGGCTGGCCTCTTGGGATGTCGCAGCGGGCGTTATTCTGGTGCGTGAGGCCGGCGGCTTTATTTCGGACGTCGCGGGCAGCGAGTATTCCATTGCCGGAAATTCGCTGTTGGCGGCCAATGCGTCGGTCCATGGGCAGCTGGTGAAAACGCTTAAAGACGCTCGCGCTGCTTAATCCGGTTCACAGCGGCATCCTTGCCCTTGAAAGACGGAGCGGGACGGGCGACACTACAGGCCATTCAATGGGGAGGTTTCATGGCTCGGAACAGTGACGCTCAACCTTTGATGCGGCCAACCGCCTATCTCTTTCGGATGGCGATCTTTCTGGTGCTGGGCGCCTTTGTTGCCTTTATCCTCTATCGCTCCATCCTTCAGGCGTTTAACGCCAATCCGCCGCTCAATGCCCTGATTTTAGGTGTGTTGCTGATCGGCATCGTGCTCGCCTTTCGCGGGGTGATCCGGCTGTTTCGCGAAGTCCGCTGGGCCAATGCGTTTTTGGATAGCGATAGCGGCGTGGTGCTGGAACGCGAGCCGGTTCTATTGTTGCCGATGGCCCGAATGCTGGCCGGACGCCAAAGGCGGGAGGCGCTGTCGCCGCTTTCCTTGCGCGCCATTCTGGACACGATTGGCTTGAGGCTTGATGAAGCGCGCGATACGGGACGCTATTTGACGGGTCTCTTGGTGTTTTTGGGTCTTTTGGGCACGTTTTGGGGCCTTCTCGACACCGTCGGTTCGGTGGGTAAGGTCATTCAATCGATGAAAGCGGGGTCGGACGCGGCCCTGATGTTCGAGGAATTGAAATCGGGCTTGGCAGCACCTTTGGGCGGCATGGGCATTTCGTTTTCCTCGTCGCTCTTTGGTCTGGCAGGCTCGCTGATTCTGGGCTTTCTCGATTTGCAGGCAGGCCAAGCGCAAAACCAGTTTTACGAGCAGCTGGAAAACTGGCTCGCGGGCATCGCAGGCCCCTCCGTGACGGTGCCGCTGAACTCGGGCGTCGAGGCGTCGGGGTTAGCGGAGCCGGGCTGGCAGGCGGCCAATGTCGCAGCCATTGAAAACCTTGCTTCCGGTATCCAGTCGCTGGTGGGCTCGATGCGGTCCGAGCAACAGCTGATCCGCGATTGGGTGGAGGCACAGGCGCAGCGCGAGGCGGAACTTAAGGCTGTGCTCGAGGCACTGCTTGCCGAGAAGAGGCAGGG
>CANGIS010000012.1 GCA_947454055.1 Hyphomicrobiales bacterium | reverse complement strand
GCAGCGCGAGTTAGCACGCGATGAGAATTATGTGGTGCGGCGACAGCGCTGGGCCAAGCAAGCAGATGGCAGCAAGCAGTTGGTTGAGCACGCTAAGCGTGTCAAGCGATGGTGGCGCGCTGATGGCAGTGGCAGCATTTATATGGTTGTGCGCTATGGCAACCGCTTGCTTGAGCTTGATAAAGGCAAGGCAGCTATCGCTGTGGGCGCTAAGGATAATCTCGTTGCCGTGCTTGATGCTGTTATCGCAGCTGTGCAGGGCGGGGAGCTTGATGCGGTGCTAGCTGACACGCAGCGCGGCGCTTCTAAGTTGTCTAAGGCAAGCAAGGCAGCTTGATGTTGTGGCTAGGTGGGCAGGGCGCTTGTTTAGCGCTCTTTCATCCTATCCAAAATGTATTTTTTTGCAGATTCGAGCTCGTCTTTATCATTTTTACTATACGTACTGTCGGTTATTCCGCCTACAAGAACACCTTTTTTGTAATTAATGTACGCAAGATAACGTTCGGAGTTACCATCATAAAAACTATGCAATAAAAACAAAACATTATCATTTGTTACATATCGAGTAATAATATCTACGTAACAACGGTGCTCGCTCACTGAGTAGTTTGTCTCTGAATACCATAAAAGTTGTGGGTTTCCTATTTTACTTTGGTCGACAAGCTTCTCTCCTTTAATGCGGCACATCTCTCTTAAGTTAAATATTTCAGTAGCTGATGGTTCAACTTGTGCGTACGCCGCCGTTCCACTCATCACTATAGCCACCAAGCAAACTGCAGCTAGCTCAGTTCGCATAGCTGCTTGCCTTTCTCGCGCTCTTAGCACGCGCCCCACAAGCGCTGCCGTTCTTAGCGTGCTGATAGCTGTAATTACAGTTTCCTGCCGCAGCAGGTTCAGGTGCCGTCAGCGCTATGACGCTTGATGCAAGCAAGGCATACAATAATACACGCATAGCTATATCTCCGCAGTGTTATGCAACTTGCGGTAGATTACACCTATGGGTGCAACTGGGCTAGGGGCAGCCAAGCTGTGGCTTCTAATGCATTAAACTTCACGTTTTCTGTTCTCAGTTTCAGCGCCAAGCTTTTAAGGCAAGCGGTAGTGAGAACGGTGATGTACTGTTAAATCTACCCTAAATTAGAGCTTATTTTTATTAGCAGGTAGTTAGCAGTTTTTCATTCTATATAATAAGCTATTGTTTTATAAAGCATAAATTATGGTATTGAAAAGCGAAGCGTTGATCTCCAACGGCTTTATCAATTCTTCAAAATGGCCCGCTTATGCGGGCCATTTTTTTTGTGAATGGTTTAAGCTCATCAGCCAATGGTTTCACTATCCAGAAACGTCGCCAGTCGCCTTATAGCATCTGGCTCACCCTCCCGCTGTCCTTTGAAAACAAATAGATCGCGAGTGTCGCCAGAAGCGTCAGCCCAAAGGCGATGTGCAGCGTGGCGTAGCCGTCGGCAACCGGCTGATCCATCATCTGGTTCATTACAGCGCCCGAAATCGGCTGCACGACGCCCGCTCCGCCGATAAAGAGCATGTTCATTACGGTGATGCCACGCCCGAGCAGATGGTCGGGGACAAAGGAGCGACCATGCGCCATCAGGACGCCATAGGTCATGCCACTTGCACCCAAGAGGGCGAGCGCCGTGACGGCCTGTGTTGTTATGGGGGAGGCTAGCCCGAGATAGAGAAAGCACGCCGCGGTGAGTGCTGTGCCGATCGCGACGATCCATTTCTGGGTGCCAAGCCAATGGTCGAGCGGGCCATAGGCCATGGCCCCCAATGACATAGCCGCGGCCATGACGAGCAAGCCATTGCCGCGGTCAACAGGCCCCAGACCATGGACAGCGGAGAGGTAGGGGCCGGCCCATAGGCCGCGTTCGGCAATCAGCACGGCATAACTGACGGCTGTGAGGGGCAGCAACGGCCACAAAGCCCGAAGCCGGATAATCGTCCATAAACCATGCCAGAAACCGATTTGCCGCGTGTCGGATGACGGGACGGGGTCCCGGATGATGCAAAACAGCAGCGCGGTCGCCAGTGCCGTCGCGATTGCGATCAGCTCCATCGCATGGCGCCAGCCGATTTCGGTAGCCGCCCACGCCAAGGGCGATGCGGCCAAAAGATTACCCGCCGACCCAATGCCAATCAGCCACGAACACAAAAGGGCAAAGCGCTTGGCCGGATAGAGGCGGCCCAACACGAAAATGGCACCCATATAAATGGCGCTACACCCCACGCCGATAAGAGCCAATGCAACGTCAAGCTCGAACGCCGATGTTGCCCGCGCAAACAGCACCGCGCCCCCGATAGCAGCGAGCATTGTAACGGTTACGGTGCGGCGGGGCCCGATTGTATCCAGCGCCCAGCCGACGGGAAACTGCATCAGCGTAAAGCCGATGATCCACGCCGTTTGGAGGGTGGCCAAGGCTTGCGCATCAAGATGCAATTCAACCGCAAGCTCCGGCGCAATCACCGCCAGAAAGGAGCGGAAAAATTGGCTTAAAACATAGCCGGCGAGAAAGCCGAAAAAGGTAACCACAGGCGGACCAATCGGTTGAAGAAATGCATAGGCCGCCTAACCTATCGCGACCCATCGGGGAAGGCTATCATTTGCCATATTGGCAACATCTGGCGCCGGACGTCATCCACCTTAAAATACCGATCTGATCAAACTCAGACGTCGAGCGCACGGCAATCTTGTAACGACCAACCAACGCGCACCACTTCACCCGGCGTAAAGGTACGGCTATCGCTTCGGTTCCGCATTTTAACGATAAATTCCGCATTGCCCAGAACAGTCATACGGATGCGGAGATGGTCGCCCTGATACACTATGTCCTCGATCCGTCCGGTCGCCATAATATCACTGATGTCGGGATCAATCTCGACGCGCTCTGGACGAACCGAAACCAGCGTAGGCTTGCCTTTTTCGACCTGTATCGGCAAAGCGTCGATCACGCCGTGGGTTCCGATTTCCACCCGAGCGCGGCCGTTTGAAATGTCTTTGACCATGCCGCGCAATTGGTTGTTCTCGCCGATGAACTGCGCGACGAAACTGTTGTCCGGCTTTTCATAAAGTTCGCTCGGGGAAGCAAGCTGCTGCACGCGTCCTTCGTTGAAGACCGCAATGCGATCCGACAGGGTGAGGGCTTCGGATTGATCGTGGGTGACATAGACAACCGTCATGCCAAGCCTCTCGTGAAGTCGTTTGATCTCGAATTGCATCTGCTCGCGCAATTGCTTGTCGAGCGCTCCTAGTGGCTCGTCCATCAAAAGCAGTTTGGGCTCGAAGACGAGCGCGCGGGCGAGGGCAATGCGTTGTTGCTGGCCGCCGGACAGATAGGCGGGCCGGCGGTCTTCAAGCCCCGCCATGTCCACCATATCAAGCGCCTTGCGAACCTTCTCCGCGATGGCGGCCTTACCGACATGGCGCACCTTGAGCGGGTAGGCGATATTCTCGGCGATCGTCATATGCGGAAACAGGGCGTAATTCTGAAACACCATGCCAAGCCCGCGTCTATGCGGCGCAACCTTGTTGATTTTTATCCCGTCGACATAGAGATCGCCGCTGGTAATGCTTTCAAACCCTGCGAGCATTTGAAGGATGGTGGTTTTTCCCGAGCCGGATGGCCCGAGCAAGGTCAGAAACTCGCCGCGCCCGATCGACAAATTAAGCGATCGGATCACGAGAACCTTTCCGTCATAGGTCTTTAGGATATTCTCGAATCTGACAAAGCCGGAGCTCATCTTGCCCCGCGCGTCGAGCTGAAAAGTGGGGGCAATAAAGATGAATTCCCGTCGTTAGAGAAAGCAGCGTCGCATGGGCAATGTCGGACGGTGGCGTATGTAACACAAGGACGATGATCAGTCTGTTCCATCCGATGGCCGTTCGCTCCCAAGGTCTACTGCTCGGCACGATGTTAGCCGCGAGATTCGTTTGCAAGCAATCGCGATTTCTTGTTGGCGCCTTAATTATCGACGGCGGCGATCAATTAATGTGATTTTGAAGGCTTGGGCGATTGCAGTCCTTTAACCTTGCTCATCGGGAGCGCCCCTCCACCGCGGTGTTGGCAACCCGACGCAAAAACGGATAGGTAAGCCGTGCGGAACGATCGAGGCCTGATCGGCTCCGGTTTGATCGGTCGGATGAGAGGAATATCGGGATGAAAAAGGATCCAGCGGTTGAACCCGCCCGGCTCGACGAGGTGGAAGCCCGTATCGCGCATCACGAACTCATGATTGCCGAATTGAACGAGGTCATCACCGCGCAATGGCGAAAGATTGACCAGTTGGAACGGCACATGGCCCGCATCCGCGAAGAGCTGCAATCGATCGAGCCGCAACGGCCGTCGGTTGAACCGCCGCCCCCGCATTATTGACAGGGTTCAGGCGTCTGTCGGGTCGGTGGCTAATGGGGAAGCAGCAACTTTCTTGCTGGCTGTTTTCTTCGAGCGCTTCTTCTTGATGACGATTTTGCGCTGGTTTTTCGAACGGAGCTGCAACAGGTTTTCCTGCATCAATTCCATTTGCATCTGCTGCATTTCCGACAGACGCTGCCACTGCTTGGTCAGCAAATAATCGAGCTTTTCCTGAATATGCCGGATTTCGAGCTCGGCCTTCAGATTGACCTTATAATCGTTGAAGGCGCGCAAGCGGTCTTTGGTCTCCTGACGCCTTTGGCTCATCATGATGATCGGGGCTTGAATGGCCGCGATGCAGGACAACACGAGATTGAGAAGGATAAAGGGGTAGGCGTCAAAGGCCTGCTGTTCGCCAAGCCAGATATTGGCCGCCATCCAGACGATCAACACCACAAAGAAACTGATAAGGAAGGCCCACGACCCGCCAAAAGAGGCCAGACCGTCCGATACCCGCTCGCCAAAGGTGCGGGTTTCCTCGAATTCTTCTTCGATGTTTTCAACGATCGTGTCGTGGTCGGCGAGGCTTTCGGCGACTTGGCGGTCAAGTTCGGTTAACTCGCCATGTTCGAGTTTCAGCATTTCCTCGACATAAAGGGTGCGATAACGCTCCGCCTCATTGATCGCGATATGCGCGGCGTCCTGTAAATCAGGGTGATCCTCGCGAATGCGGTCAGCGAGCGACGGGCGAAGCGAGCCCAGTTCGATCAATTGCTTGCGGGGCAATTCCTTGTTGGTAATCGCGCAGAACAGCTTCTTCGGGCGGCCTTGAGGCAAGATGGGCAACGCGTTCAATTCAATATCGGTTTCAGTCATAGAATTTGTCCCGCCTTGCATTGCCTGCCGGATTGATCGCGATACATCTCTTACAACCTAGAACCATACGGAGCTAGACACCAACGCCCCATCGCCGGAGTGCATGCCTCGCTGTCGTGCAGATCTGTGACAAAGTGATGACCTTATCCGTCGACAAGGCTGATGGTTTGCCTTTAGCCGTTAATGTCCACCAAAAAGTGCAAGAACAAGATGGAACATTCCTGGTGCGAAGGCTGCAATGATGGTCAGCACAACGCCGAGTGCACCGCCGATCATCGAGAGAATCACAAACATCGACATGCCGGTAACGACCGAGGTCGAGGCCAAGACCACCGAAATCTGCAGGACAACACCCGCGATCTCGAAAACATGGTAATGTTCCATCGCCCCGTCGCGCTGATGTTCGAAGGATGTCGCCTTCTCCGCAAGCTCCTTCTTGCCATCACCTTTTGCAGGATCGGTTTCGTACCGGTCAGCGGTCGCGCGCCAATCCTCAATCAGCTTTTTCTGTTTGGCAACGACATCGCCGGATGCGGTTGGCTCAAGACCGGCCTCCATGCTGTCCGCTGCGGTTCGGAGCGTCGTCTGTTTGATAGATTTCGATTGGAAAAAGGCCCATGTATCGGCCGCGTTGACGTTAAAGGCGATCGCATCGGTCTGCGAGCTTTTGGCACCCAATTCGGCGAGCGCGAAAAGCAACGCCAGTGTGGTGATGAACAGAGCAATTTTGCGGTTCGACTTTTCCGGCAATTCGGGGACTTCGTCATCGGACATCGTAATGACCTTCTTATTTGGGAACCCACACAGACATTGCTCACCCGATAGCGTGATTCGGGGCTATGCCAAGGCAAGAACTACCCCAAAACCGAACAAGGCTCATTTCGTTCGGCTATGACCCTCAATCGGGGGTAAGGATTTGAGATAGATCGCCATCGCCCGCCGGTCGGCCTCGCTGAGCTCCGCCGTATTGCGCACCACTTCGGCCATCGCGCCGCCAACCGAATCGGCATCCGGCGTCAAGCCGTCTTTGAGCAGACTGGCAATGTCGCCCTCCGACCAATCCGCCAGACCGGTGGGGTCGGGCGTCAGATTGGGGACAAAGCCTTTTCCATCGATCGCGGGGCCGCCCGAGAACCTTTTCTCGGCAAGGATGACGCCCGCGATAGTGCGCGGCGAATGGCATTCCGCGCAGTGGCCAATGCCTTCGACGAGATAGCGGCCACGGTTCCAGCCTTCGGAACGGGTCGGGTCCGGTTCGATCACCCCGCCATTCAGGAAAGCCAATTTCCACAGTCCCAATCCGCGGCGGATGGAATAGGGAAAATCGAGCGCATGGTCCTGCACTTTGCCCCTTATCGCGGGCAGCGTCTGGATATAGGCGAAAATATCCGCGGCATCCTCGGGCGAAAGATGCCGGTAGGAGGGGTAGGGAAAGGCCGGATAATAGGAGTGGCGATCCGGTGCGGTGCCTTCCCGCAAGGCACGAACGAATTGCACGCTGGTCCATTGGCCGATGCCATCAATCGGATCCGGCGAGATGTTGGGCGGATAAAAAATACCGAACGGCGTCTTGAGCGGCTGGCCACCGCCGATATGACGCCGGTCGGTCGATCCGGGCGAAGCGTGACACGACACGCATCCGCCGGCGGCAAAGAGGATTTTGCCGTTGACGGGATCCGGCGCGCGCGACGATTTCAGCCTCTGATCGCTTCGAAACACCGAATAGGCATCAAAGTCCGATAACCAGTAGAGAGCAAAGCCTGCCAAGACCATCGCGGCGATGATGCTGCGGATCAGCCTTGCCATAGCAACCGGCTCCGTATTTCGAGCTTATTGGGCGTCTTTGACGCGCCATGCTTCGTGGCAACTGCCGCAATTTTTCAGCACCGCGGGCATATTGGCCTTGAAGCTGGCTTCATCCGTAATTGAAGCGCTCGCCAGTTTGGCGTCAGCGGCGAATTTATCGGCCGCGGCTTTGAAACCGGCCATATCTTCCCAAATCTTGGGCGAGGCGGATGTCTTTTCGCCGGTCTTTGAATCATCGGGGAACAGGGTAACAAATTGACCGATATTATCCTGATAATTGGCAAGCGACTTCTGGACAACGGCCAGATCGAACGGGGCCTCGCCTTTCAGCATGGCCACAACCGGCTTGGTGGCTGCACCATTCGATTTCATGAGTTTCTGACGATCACCAATATCGGCCGTCGAAGCAATCGCAACGGTCGCAAGGACCGTGAGGGCGATGGCGAGCAGAGTAGGCTGAGCGGTCATGATGGTTCCCCCGTTTGTGGCAGTCATTCCCTAGAGGCATTCTAACATGACATTAGGATCATGGCGATCATGTGAATGAAAAAGCCCCCGCTTTTAAGGGCGGGGGCTTTGCTTATTGCGTTTCGGGGATAACGAAGGAATTAGCCGACATTTTGCGGGCGGAAATCGGCGCGGCTGATGCCGGCTACTTCGACCGGCTTCTTCATCGCGTCGCGGCGGAACGGCTCGCCGAGTTCCTGATTGAGGACGATTTCAACAAAGGTCGTGACGCCCTTTTTCTGGGCTTCACAGGCCTCTTTAAGCGCCGCTGTAATTTCAGTTTGCGTGCGAACGGTGACACCTTTGAGGCCACAGCCTTCCGCGACGCGCGCATAGCTCAGATGCGGATCAAGTTCGGTGCCCACGAAATTATCGTCATACCAGAGCGTGGAATTGCGCTTTTCGGCGCCCCATTGGTAATTGCGGAAAATTACCATGGTGATGGCAGGCCATTCCTCGCGACCGATCGAGCTCATTTCGGACATCGAGATACCAAAGGCGCCGTCACCCGCAAAGCCTACAACCGGAATATCCGGATTGCCGATCTTGGCGCCGATGATGGAAGGGAAGCCATAACCGCAGGGGCCAAACAAGCCGGGAGCGAGATATTTGCGACCTTCCTCGAAGGACGGATAGGCGTTGCCGATCGCGCAATTATTGCCGATGTCGGACGAGATGATCGCTTCTTTCGGCAATGCCTCCTGAATGGCGCGCCAAGCCTGACGGGGCGATAGCCGCTCCGGATTGGCCTTCCGCGCCCGCTCGTTCCATGTCGTGCCGGGATCATCATCCTCATGATCCATCGACGAGAGCTGTTGCAACCAGGCCGATTTGGTCTGGTGGACAAGCGCCTTGCGGGCGTCGCGGCCGTCATTGCCGGCACTCGGGGCAAGCTGGGTAAGGATCTGTTGGGCCACTTGCTTGGCATCGCCGCAAATACCAACCGTTACGGGCTTGGTCAGGCCGATCCGGTCCGGATTGATGTCAACCTGAATGATTTTTGCGTTTTTCGGCCAGTAATCGATGCCGTAGCCGGGAAGGGTCGAGAACGGGTTGAGACGGGTGCCTAACGCCAGCACCACATCGGCTTTCGCAATCAGCTCCATCGCCGCTTTGGAGCCATTATAGCCGAGCGGGCCGGCTGCGAGGCGGTGGCTGCCGGGGAAGCTGTCATTGTGCTGGTAATTGCTGCACACGGGGGCATCCAGCTTTTCAGCCAGCGCCACGCAATCGGGAATGGCATTGCCGAGGACGACGCCGGCCCCTGACAAGATAACCGGGAATTTCGCTTCCGAGAGCAATTTTGCGGCCTCTGTGATCGCATGGGCGCCGCCGGTGGGGCGTTCAAACTCGAGGATCGCCGGCAGATTGATATCAATCACCTGCGTCCAGTAGTCGCGCGGGATATTGATCTGCGCAGGAGCCGATAGGCGTTTGGCCTTCAGGATAACCCGATTAAGCACTTCGGCGACGCGCGTAGGGTCGCGTACTTCTTCTTGATAGCAGACCATGTCGCGGAACATCGCCATTTGTTCGACTTCCTGGAAGCCGCCCATGCCGATGGTCTTGTTGGCCGCCTGCGGCGTAACCAGCAGCATCGGCGTATGGTTCCAGTAAGCGGTCTTCATCGCCGTTACAAAGCCCGTTACGCCCGGCCCGTTCTGCGCGATCGCCATCGCAATTTTGCCGGTCGTGCGGGTGTAGCCATCGCAGATCAAGCCGCCATTGGTTTCTTGTGCAACGTCCCAGAAGGTGATGCCGGCTTTTGGAAACAAGTCCGAAATCGGCATAAAGGCCGATCCTATAATGCCGAAGGCATGTTCAATGCCGTGCATCTGCAGCACTTTGACGAAGGCTTCTTCAGTGGTCATCTTCATGGCGTCGTTCTCTCCAATGGCACAGGTCATTGTCGCGCAGCGCGCGATTCCGTCTCTTCATATTCAATAGGATGGGGAAACCAGTAGAGCCAGCGGATTTCCTGCCGATGTGCCAAGGCAGGTGAAAGTACCGTCTTTTCTTGTCACTATCCTGAAGCAGATCGAGAATCGGGCTTAAGAAATTATAAGGCCATTGCGCGTGTATCAGGGGGGGGGGCTTTCTCGCTTATCGTTATATCAAATCAATTCGGTTAAAATTAACGCAAGGTAATTTTTTAAATTGATGTATTTATAAAATTTTTATCATAAAATGAATATTTTTTAGCCAATAGTTTTATTTTTTGTGCATTTCAAAAAAATAATTCGGTCATTAATCCGCTTATAAACCAAAAAAATTCAAATTCCGGTTGATTATAAATAATCCAATGGTATTCATTCATAATATGCCGTTGCGTCAATGATTTGCGTTGAGGTAGGTTGAGATGGTGGATGAAGGCGTGAAGAGGATTGAATCCGTGCCCTATGTTGGTGTCGAAGACCGTGCCGAGTATGCTGGCACGTCAATTTTGACGGTTCCTGTGTCTCTGACAGGCGTGATCAAATGGTTTGACGTTGCCAAGGGATTTGGCTTCGTCGTGCCGGATGGGGGCGGCCCCGATATTCTGCTTCATGTGACATGCCTGCAGCGCGACGGGTATCGCGTGGCTTATGAGGGCACCCGACTGGTTTTTGAGGCGATTGCAGGCCGGCGCGGCTGGCAAGTCCTTCGAATTGTCTCCATGGATTTGTCGACTGCGGTGCATCCCTCGCAATTACCGGCGCCGCGCACGCATGTGGCCGTAACACCGACCAGCGGGTTGGTGAAGGTCAGGGTCAAATGGTTCAACCGGTTGCGCGGGTTCGGCTTTGCCAATGAGAGCGAAGGATCACCGGATATTTTCCTGCATATGGAAATTTTGCGGCGCTACGGGATCGCGGAGGTTCGTCCCGATCAGGAGCTGCTGGTCCGGTATGGGCCGGGCTCGAAGGGTTTGATGGCGTCGGAAATTCGCATTGTTGACGGCGAGGGGCCACCGGTTTCTCATTGACCCGGACATTCGGGGGCGGCATGAAGGAGATATGCCTCATCTCTTTCTCAGGCTTCGGCCTCTGTTCTTTTTGGCCCTTGGGGCCTTCGGCTTGGCGGTTTTATCCGGCCTTGAGCCTGTGCGAGCCGAAGGGATCCTTGAACTCGTTAGCATCGAAGCCGATGCGGGCCCCGTTATCTTCTCCAGCGAGGTCATGCGGACCGAGGACGAGCGGGAGCGCGGGCTGATGCAACGCCCCTATATGCCCGAACTGCGCGGCATGTTGTTTGACTTTGGCGAAGTGCGCACCGTCCAGATGTGGATGAAGGATACGCTGATCCCGCTCGATATGATTTTCATCCGTGCGGATGGCACCATTGCGCGCGTTACCGCAAATGCCGAGCCATATTCCACCCGCGTGTTACCCTCTGGCGAACCGGTTCGCGCGGTGCTGGAAATTAATGCGGGGCTGGCTAGCAAATTCGGGATCAAGCCCGGCGCGCGGGTAACGCATCCGCTGTTTGTGCCTTAGTCCAGCGGGTGGTCGAGCGGCTCCGTCGAGAGCCGCCCCTAAAGCTAAATTTTATTCAAGCTTAGTGGCCTTTTTCGCCGCTGGTTTTTTAGCTGCGGCCGGCTTTTTGGCTCCCGCAGGCTTCTTGGCCGTCGCGGGCTTTTTGGTCGCTGTCGCCTTTTTAGCGGGTGCTTTGCGCGCCGCACCGGTCTTTTTCGGCGGAGCTACCGCGGCACGCGCGGTGATCAGCGCGATGGCTTCGTCAAGCGTAATGGAATCCGGCGCCATGCCTTTCGGCAAGGTCGCGTTGACCCCATTCCAGCTGACATAGGGGCCATAACGTCCGTCTTTGGCCGAAATGTCACCACCTTCCGGATGCGCGCCAACGACGCGGCCGGGAGCCGCCGCCGCGCGCCCGAAGCGCGATCCTCCGGTGCCGCTTTCCTTGGCAATGATCAGATCAATGGCGCGATTGGCTCCGATTTCGAGCACATCGTCACCCGCACCCAGATTGGCGTAGGTTTTTCCGTGCTGCACATAGGGGCCATATCGGCCGATGCTCGCCACGATGGGTTCGCCCGATGTTGGATGTTTGGCCACTTCGCGCGGAAGCGAGAGCAGCTTGAGCGCCAAATCGAGATCAACAGCTGACGGCGATGTTCCTTTGGGCAGGCTCTGACGTTTGGCTTTGTCGCTTTCGCCCAGCTGCACATAGGGCCCGAACCGGCCGCTCCGCAGCGTAATTTCTTCAGCGGACACGGGATCCTTGCCAAGGACGCGCGTGCCGTTGGCCCCGCCGCCTTCGCCACCTTCCGCGCCTTCGCTTTCGGCGGCACCCAATTGTTTCGTGTAGCGGCATTCCGGATAATTGGAGCAACCGATAAAGGCGCCAAACTTGCCAAGCTTCAGCGAGGTCCGTCCCGTACCGCAAGAGGGGCAGGAACGGGGATCCGAACCATCCGCCCGCGCCGGGAAGATATGCGCCCCCATCGTGTCATTGAGGGCATCTATAACCTTGGTGCGATCAAGCTCGGTCGTGCCTTCAATGGCTGCGGAAAATTCTTTCCAGAACGCGCGCAAGACTTCTTTCCAGCCGATTTCGGAATTGGAGATTTTATCGAGGTCTTCTTCCAACGCAGCCGTGAAGTCATATTCGACATATTTTGCGAAAAAGCTCTCGAGAAAGCCCGTCACCAGCATGCCCTTGTCTTCGGCGTGAAGGCGCTTCTTGTCGATGCGGATATATTCGCGCTCTTTCAATACGGCGAGCGTCGAGGCGTAGGTTGAAGGCCTCCCGATGCCCAGCTCTTCCATGCGCTTGACAAGCGATGCTTCCGAGAAGCGCGGTGGTGGCTCGGTGAAATGCTGGTCGGCTTTGATTTCGCGCTTTTGCAGCGCTTCGCCTTCTTTCATGGGTGGTAGACGGCGGCTTTCTTCATCCTCGCCGTCATCATCGCGTGATTCCTGATAAAGTTTCAGGAAGCCTTCAAACACGACGACCTGACCAGTTGCCTTCAAATCGAGCTTGCGGGCGCCGGCTTCGGCCAGAATGTCCACGCTCGTGCGCTGGAATTCAGCCGATTCCATCTGGCAGGCCAGCGTGCGGGTCCAGATCAACTCATAGAGTTTGGCCTGCTCGGCATCGATCAGCTTAGCGACCTGTTTCGGATGGCGGAAAATATCGGTCGGCCGGATCGCCTCATGGGCTTCCTGCGCATTCTTCTGCTTCGACGTGTAGCGGCGTGGAACGCCCGGCAGATAGACGGAGCCGAATTCCTTTTCGATCATCCGGCGAACGGCACCAACGGCTTCAGGGGCCATATCGATGCCGTCGGTACGCATATAGGTGATGAGGCCGACGGTCTCGCCGCCAATATCGACGCCTTCATAGAGCCGTTGGGCAAGCTGCATGGTGCGCGCCGGAGCGAGGCCTAATTTACGGCTGGCTTCCTGCTGAAGCGTTGAAGTGGTGAAAGGCGGGTAGGGGTGACGTTTGGCGGGCTTTGATTCAACCGATGTCACGGTGAATTTAGCCGTATCCAGATCGCGCTTGAAAGCCTCGGCCTCAGCGCCCGTGCCAATGTCGAGGCGCGTGATTTTTTTGCCGTTGGCTCCAACCAGCCGTGCTTCAAATTCCTGGCCGGCGCCGGTCGCGAGTTTAGCGAGCAGCGACCAATATTCGCGGGTAATGAAGGTGTCGATTTCGCGCTCACGCTCGCACACCAGACGAAGGGCCACCGACTGCACACGGCCTGCCGACCGCGCGCCGGGCAACTTTCGCCACAACACGGGAGAGAGGCGGAAGCCGACAAGATAATCCAGCGCCCGACGCGCAAGATAGGCATCGACCAGAGCCTGATCGACCTCGCGGGGATGCGCCATAGCATCCAGCACAGCGTCCTTGGTGATGGCGTTAAACGTCACGCGCTCGACCGGCACACCCTTCAGGGCGCGGCGGTTGTTGAGCGCTTCCACAATATGCCAGGAAATCGCCTCGCCCTCGCGATCCGGATCGGTTGCGAGGATCAGGCCATCGGAGCCTTTGACGAGATTGACGATATCGGAGACGCGCTTGGAGGCTTTGCCGTCGACTTCCCACATCATCTCGAAATCTTTTTCGGGATCAACCGAGCCGTCTTTCGGGGGCAGATCACGGATATGGCCGAACGAGGCGATGACCTCGTAGCCTTTACCGAGATATTTGTTGATCGTCTTGGCCTTGGCTGGCGATTCTACGACGACGACCTTCATTGCGATATCCTTGGAACGACGATGGCGGGGCCTCAACGGCCTGACTGACCGCTTCACATGGCCAATCCGCAGCGGATGGTCAAGGGCATTGGCATGTTCAGCCATCCACATCCGCTTTTGCGATAGCGCCTTTGCCGCCTTGCTAGGACGTGTTTTGCTCTCTATACGCAAGCTTTAATGACAAATTTGACCGCCACCAGCCGGCTTTTTCCGCATCGTCACCTTCTTGGCATCGAAGGTTTGGCGCCCGAAGATATTATTCAGCTTTTGGATTTGGCCGACGAGGCCGTCGAGGTTTCCCGCCAGGTCGAGAAGAAAAAAGCGACCTTGCGCGGGCGCACGCAGATCAATCTGTTCTTTGAAGCCTCAACCCGCACGCAAGCCTCGTTCGAGCTCGCGGGCAAACGGCTGGGCGCCGATGTGATGAACATGTCGGTAGGATCGTCGTCGATCAAGAAGGGCGAAACGCTGATCGACACCGCCATGACGCTGAATGCCATGCGGCCCGATTTGATCGTTGTCCGGCATCATTCGGCCGGCGCGGTGCAGCTTTTGGCCCGCAAGGTCGATTGCTCGGTCATCAATGCTGGCGACGGTCAGCACGAGCACCCGACACAGGCCCTATTGGATGCGTTGACCATCCGTCGCAACAAGGGACGAATTCGCGGGCTGGTTGTGGCGATTTGCGGCGACATTCTGCATTCGCGCGTGGCACGTTCCAATCTTATTCTTCTGAACGCATTGGGAGCGGATGTGCGGGTCGTAGGGCCGTCGACACTGCTGCCTCCCGGCATCGAGAATATGGGCGCGAAAGTTTTCACCAATATGCGCGAAGGGTTGAAGGATGCCGACATCGTGATGATGCTGCGTCTGCAACGCGAGCGGATGAACGGTTCGTTTGTGCCATCGGTGAAAGAATATTTCCGCTATTTCGGGCTGGATGCCGAAAAGCTCGCGATCGCCAAGCCCGATGCGCTGGTGATGCATCCCGGCCCGATGAATCGGGGCGTCGAGATTGCCTCCGATATTGCCGATGGCGCGCAATCGCTGATCCGCGAGCAGGTCGAGATGGGTGTCGCTGTGCGGATGGCGGTGCTTGAGGCTTTGTCAAAACATCTTCCGAACAGCGAGGTGCGCCCATGACAACGCCGCGTCCTGTTCTGATCATCAACGCGCATCTGGTCGATCCGCTGACGGCTACCGAAACACAAGGTGCGATCGCCGTTGAACATGGCGTCATCCATGCGTGGGGGCGCGCTATTGACGCCTCGGCTCCGCCGGAAGGCGCTCTGGTGATCGATGGCCGCGGGCGTACTTTGTCGCCGGGCCTTGTCGATCTGCGCGCCTTTGTCGGCGAACCGGGCGCCGAGCATCGCGAGACGCTGACATCGGCCAGCCGTGCCGCCGCAGCGGGTGGCGTAACGACCGTCGTCTCGATGCCGGAAACCAACCCGCCGGTCGATGATCCTGCGGTGGTAGATTATCTCGTGCGCCGCGCACGCGAAAAAGCAGGCGTTCGCCTGCTGCCGGCCGCTGCTCTGACAAAAGGGTTGAACGGCAAAGAGATGACCGAAATCGGCCTGTTGGGGGAGGCGGGAGCCGTCTTCTTTACCGACGGTGCCCGCTCGATTGCCAATGCCCAAGTGATGCGCCGGGCACTAACCTATGCGCGGGATTTTGGTGCGTTGATCGTCCATCATGTTGAAGATGCGTTCCTTGCCGATGGCGGCGTGATGAATGAGGGCGAACTTTCCAGTCGTCTTGGTCTGCCGGGCATCCCTCGCGAGGCAGAAACCATCATGCTTGAGCGCGACATCAGCCTCGTGCGCTTGACGGGTGGTCGGTATCACGCGGCGATGATTTCGTGCGCGGCTTCGTTAGCCATTATCGCGCGGGCCAAGGCGGAAGGTTTGCCGGTAACGTGCGGCGTTTCGATCAATAATCTGACGCTGAACGAGAACGATATCAGCACCTATCGCACCTTCCTCAAACTATCGCCGCCTTTGCGGCATGAGGATGACCGGTGCGCGATGGTGGAAGGTGTGGCATCCGGCCTGATCGATGTCATCGTCTCGGATCACAACCCGCAAGATGTCGAAACCAAGCGCCAGCCTTTTGCGGAATGTGCCGATGGTGCGATTGGCCTTGAGACAATGCTCTCGGCCGCTCTTCGTCTGGTTCATAGCGGTGACGTGACGCTGCCGCGTCTGATGCAGGCGCTCTCGATGCGTCCGGCCGATCTCATCGGACTGCCGCAGGGACGTTTGCTGAAAGGGGCGCCAGCGGACATCATCCTGTTCGATCCGGATGAACCCTTTGTGCTCAACCCCGATACGCTTCATTCCCGCTGCAAAAATACGCCCTTCGACGGCGCGCGTCTGCAAGGCCGCGTGCATATGACGATGGTGGGTGGGCGCGTCGTCCACGAAGCTTGATCAAGATGACAGGGCTAACCGTAAGCCCCGTCAAAGAATAACAATGAAACAGGAAAACCAGTCCATGCGCACCATCGTTAAGCTCGACAACAAAGATGCCGTTCAGCCGATGACGGAAAACCTCGAAGGCTGGGTTGTGACGGAAGGCAATCCCACGATGAAAACATGGGTGTTGCACACGTCAGAAGATGGCAGCATGGTTTCGGGCCATTGGGAATCGACCCCCGGCAGCTATCACGCCACTTACACGGCCTATGAATTCGTGCATGTCATGGAAGGTCGGATGACCATTACGCCAGATGGCGGCGAGCCGGTTCATATCGGCCCCGGTGATGCCTTCGCGGTGGAAGCGAATTTCAAGGGTGTCTGGACCATTCACGAGACGATCCGCAAACATTTCCTCGTTCCCGGCAACTGATCGCGCCACATTTCCGGAGGTGTCGCCATGTCGATGGATCCTGTGACGGCCACCATCACGGCCATTCTGATCGGCTATCTGTGTGGGTCGGTCCCCTTCGGCGTGATTTTGACGAGAGCGTTTGGCGCGGGTGATCTGCGCCAGATCGGCTCGGGTAATATCGGGGCCACCAATGTGTTGCGCACAGGGCGCAAAGGCTTGGCGGCGGCAACGCTTCTTGGCGACATGCTGAAGGGCACTCTTGCCGTTCTTCTGGTCAAATACGCGCTTGGCAGTGACGCGATGCCGTTGGCCGGCCTTGCGGCCTTTTTTGGCCATCTTTTTCCGGTGTGGCTAAGGTTCAAAGGCGGCAAGGGCGTTGCGACCTTTTTGGGCGTAACTTTGGCGCTCGTCTGGCCCGCCGCACTTGGCTTTGTGGCTTTATGGCTCATCAGCGCATGGCTGACGCGCTACTCCTCGCTTTCCGCCTTGATTGCCAGTTTGGCGACCCCGCTGATGGCGCTTTATCTCGATGGCACGCTTTTGGCGCTCAACCTGTCACTAATGACAGTTGTCTTGTGGTGGATGCATCGCGCCAATATCGCTCGATTATTAGCCGGTACCGAAGGCCGGATTGGATCGAAAAATGAGCGACCAGCCGGTGGGATACAAACTGACGGAACGCCAAAGGCTTGATTGGATCAGGCTGTCGCGTACCGAGGGAGTCGGGCCGAGAACGTTCCGGACATTGATCAACCGTTATGGTGGTGCGAGCGAGGCGCTGGAGGCATTGCCGACGGTGTTGAGCCGTCAGGGCCGGATCGGACGTGTCACCACGCTGGCCGAAGCCGAAGACGAAATGGCGGTGGGCTCTCGCTACGGCGTGCGCTTTGTCGCGATGGGTGAACCGGATTATCCGCGGCTCTTGCGCGGGATTGATTCGGCACCTCCTATTTTGGGCATCCGTGGCGTGGGGGCCGTTTTTGATCGGCCGGGTGTGGCGATTGTCGGCTCCCGCAATGCGTCGGCGGCAGGGCTCAAAATGGCCGAGATCCTTGGCGAAGGGCTGGGTCGCCAGCATTGCGTGGTCATCTCCGGGCTGGCGCGAGGCATTGACGCGCGGGCGCATCGCGGTTCGCTGAAAACCGGCACGGTTGCGGTGCTGGCGGGCGGGCATGACAAAGTCTATCCGGCCGAGCACGGCGAATTGCTCGAAGCTATTTTGGAGACCGGGGCCGTCGTCTCCGAAATGCCGATGGGATGGGAGCCGCGCGGACGTGATTTTCCCCGTCGTAACCGTATTATTTCCGGCCTGTCCCTCGGGGTGATTGTGGTCGAGGCTGCGATGCGTTCGGGCTCGCTGATTACGGCCCGTTTCGCAACCGAGCAGGGCAGGGATGTGTTCGCGGTGCCGGGCTCGCCCCTCGATCCGCGGGCCGAAGGTACCAATGATCTCATTCGCGAGGGGGCGACGCTGATTGGTACGGTTGAGCACGTTCTATCCGCTCTGGCGCCCGTCATGGGACGCGACGATTGGCCTCCGCAAGCGCGGGAAAGCGAAATCGATCCTACGCAAGAACCGTTATGGGATGAGCTGGAACTCGATGAAAAAGGATTTGCGGAACAGGGGAGCGGTCTCCTGCAACGGTTGGCGCCATTTCCCGTCGTCACGGGAGGGGATGACGACGGGAATCGCGGGGAAGACGAAGCACTCAAACCTAAAGACGTCCTCCGACAGCTCCTTGGGCCATCACCGGTGTCGGTCGATGACCTTGTCCGGCTCACCGGACGCTCTGCGTCATTGGTGCAAACCGTCCTGCTTGAGCTCGAATTGGAAGGCCTGATCGAGCGGCACGGCGGTGGACTGGTGTCCATTCTGCCGCTCGAGGGCGAACAGGTTGTTAATTCGGCGCCTTGACGGAGCCGGCATGCCCCTTGGCTTCAATCCGCGCCATCTCTAAAAAATAGCCAAGAAGGTCGAATTGCGCACTACGGGCGAGAACCGCCAGCTCGCCGGTAATCTGCGCCAGATAAAGCGCGATATCTTCGCGGTCGTTCCGGTCAGCGATTTTGGGGGTACCATTGATGGCAATGATATCACTCGGCCCAACATCGCTATTGGACAATTCAGTGGATTTTTTGAAAGCTAGAGCGACCATATGTGTTGTCCTTTGTGGCGGGATGGTAGGGGTACGCCGAACACGAGCACACACGCTGATGAGTAACCGTCTTTGCAATCTAAGACTGAATATTAGACGAATAAACTCTTTAGGTTGTGTTACGCCTTTTTGAAAAATTGTTCAAGTCGGCGTACGCAACGTTACTCTCGCCGACTTGACGTAACGAAGATTGAGTATTTTTTAAAAAATGACACGAAAAATGCTGCTATTTACATGTTAAATGAAAAAATGACCGCTATTTTTCGCTGAATTTTGGTGTTGTCAGCTGGCGCCCAGACTGGTCAAAATGACAGGTAGGGTTGCCATGCCGGCCAGCGTTTGCAGGGTCAAAATCTCTGCCATCAGCGTGGCATTTCCGCCCAGCTGGCGGGCGAGGATGTAAGACGCGCTGGCCGTCGGCACCGCCATGCACAGAAGCGTTACGGCGAGCGGTATGCCGGTTACGCCAAAAATGCTGGCAAAAATACTTGCAATCAACGGCATCGCGATCAGTTTGGCGAGGCTAGGCAAGAGATGCGCTATTCTGGGCCGGCCAAGATTGCTCCATTCAAGACCGCCACCGGCAGCGAGCAATCCGGCACCGAGCGAAATCTGTCCGATCATGGCGGCCGGTGCGATGATCAGGTCGGGAACGAAACCCATCAGGGGGCGAAGGGCTAAGCCGATCAGGCATGACCAGATGAACGGGTTTTTGATGAGGGTCAGAGCCAATTGGCGTGACGTTGGTCGGGCTGTTGCCGCATAACGCGTGATAACGCCGACAGCTAACACGTTAAGTAGGGGAATCATGGCGGCAATCGCCACCGCGCAGAGCGCGGCTCCTTGCTTGCCGTACAGGCTGGAGGCCATCGCAAACGCCACAAACGAATTCCAGCGGATCGAGCCTTGAAAGACCGAGCAGAAAGACGGGCCGTCCAGGTCAAACCAGCGCTCCAGCCATGGCCGCATGACCAGAAGGGCAGCAGCGACGGTCAGCAGGGATAGAACGAGGACGGCGCCGACGGCCAAAAACGGTGTCGAAGCCAAATCGGCGGTGGCCATCGTCACCATCAACATGGCGGGGAACAACACAAAATAGGTGATTCGTTCGAAGCCCCGCCAATCCTCGCGGGTGATGAGCCCCGTTCCGCGCAGCACAGATCCGAAAGCGATCACCAGAAAGACGGTTACAAGATTGGGCAACGCAGACATGAAACAACCACCAAGACCATTAAATTATACAATCAGCCGATCGGAGCAGAATTTACCCGGTCGATGAACGCTTGCAAAATATAGGCGGCAGCGAGTTTGTCGACGAGTTCCGCCCGTCTGGCCCGCGAGGTGTCGGCATCAATCAGCGTTCGCGTCACGGCCGCCGTGGACAGCCTCTCATCCTGAAAGAGTACCGGAAGGGACGACAAAGCGGCGAGATTTCGCACAAAGGCGCGGGTTGCCTGCGCGCGCGGGCCCTCGCTGCCATCCATATTGAGTGGCAGGCCGATGACAAAGGCAGCAACGCCATATTTTTCAGCGAGTACCAGCATCGCTTTAGCGTCGATGCCGAATTTTACGCGACGAATGGTTTCAAGCGGTGTCGCAATCCGGCGCTCGACATCGGACAGCGCAAGGCCGATGGTCTTGGTGCCGAGGTCGAGGCCCATGAGGCGGGCGCCGCGCGGCAGAGCGGTTGCAAAAGCGGTATCGGAGCGATTTTTGTCATCCATTGTCTGGCGTTAGCATGTCTTCAGGGGGCAGACCATGGCGAAACGTTGGGTTTCCTCCATTGCGGCGCTTCCCGCACGGGTGCTATAGGCGGCAGATACGAATCTGACCTTTGTTGCGGAGCACCCATGTCTGTTGATCAGGCTACCGTCCGGCGGATCGCGCGATTGGCGCGCATTGCCGTTACCGATGAGGAAGTTCCCCATTTGATGGGCGAGCTTAACGCGATGCTATCCTTTGTCGAACAACTCGACGAAGTCGATGTCACGGGCGTTGAGCCGATGACGTCGGTGACCCCGATGGCGATGAAGAAGCGCGCCGATATCGTCACCGATGGCGGCTATCCGGAAACGGTTGTGGCCAATGCGCCGATGACCGAAGACCATTATTTCCTTGTTCCTAAAGTCGTCGAATAGGCGCCCTCATGACCGACCTTACCCATATGACGCTGGCGGACGCGCGCGATGCGCTGAAGGCCAGGACCATCTCTTCCGTCGAGCTGACCAAAGCGCATCTTGCTGCGATGGAAGTTGCCCGCCCGCTGGGCGCCTATGTGCTCGAGACGCCCGATCAGGCGCTTGCGATGGCCAAGGCCTCGGATGAAAAAATCGCCAAAGGCGACGCTGGCGCGCTGGAAGGTATTCCGCTCGGTATCAAGGATCTTTATGCCACCAAAGGCGTGCGCACGACGGCGTGCTCCAACATTCTGGCCAATTTCGTGCCGAAATATGAGTCGACCGTCTCCAGCCAGTTGTGGCGTGATGGCGCGGTGATGCTCGGCAAATTGTCGAATGATGAATTCGCCATGGGCTCATCCAACGAATCCTCCGCCTTCGGTCCCGCCGTCTCGCCTTGGACACCGCCGAACTGGACGGCGGACAAAGCGAAGTCGGCGCTGGCGGGCGATAAAAAGGGCCTTCTGGTCCCGGGCGGCTCGTCCGGTGGTTCGGCCTCAGCGGTTGCCGCCGGTCTTTGCTTGGGTGCCACGGCTACCGATACGGGCGGTTCGATCCGTCAGCCGGCGGCATTCACGGGCACTGCCGGCATCAAGCCAACCTATGGCCGTTGCTCGCGCTGGGGCATTGTGGCGTTCGCGTCTTCGCTCGATCAGGCGGGTCCGATTGCGCGGACGGTTCGCGATACCGCGATCATGCTCCGCTCGATGGCGGGCCACGATCCGAAAGATACGACCTCTGTGGACCGTGCCGTTCCCGATTATGAAGCGGCGATTGGCCGCTCGGTGAAGGGTATGAAAATCGGTATTCCAAAAGAATATCGCGTCGAGGGCATGTCGGCTGAAATCGACGCGCTTTGGACCAAGGGCGCCGATATGCTCCGCGCCGCCGGTGCAGAGATCGTCGAAATTTCGCTGCCGCATACCAAATATGCGTTGCCAGCCTATTACATTGTCGCACCTGCCGAAGCTTCCTCGAACCTCGCGCGCTATGATGGCGTGCGTTACGGCGTTCGTGTGCCGGGTAAAGACATCACCGACATGTATGAAAAGACGCGCGCCGCGGGCTTCGGTCCCGAAGTGCGTCGCCGCATCATGATCGGCACCTATGTGCTTTCCGCCGGCTATTACGACGCGTATTATGTCCGTGCGCAGCAAATCCGCACGCTGATCAAGCAGGATTTCGAGAAGGCCTATGCAGCGGGCGTGGATGCGGTGCTGACGCCTGCGACCCCGTCTCCCGCGTTTGGTATTGGGGAGAAGAGCGGTGCCGATCCCGTCGAGATGTATTTGAACGACGTGTTCACGGTCACAGTGAACATGGCCGGATTGCCGGGCCTGGCGGTTCCTGCGGGCTTGTCTGCCGAGGGGCTTCCGCTCGGTTTGCAGCTCATAGGCCGCCCGTTCGATGAAGAGACCCTGTTCTCGCTCGGCGAAGTCATCGAGCAAGCGGCGGGTCGCACCACATTGCCCACCCGCTGGTGGGCATAATGCCACTCTATGAGGCGCTTTACGAAGGGTTGAAGCCGTTTAGCTGGCTGATTCTGGAGGCCGCGTTCGATCCCTTCGTGGTTGTGATCGGCCTCTTGATGGGCTGGAAAGCCAATCAGTTCGGCAAGCTCATTCTGGCCGGTTTGGCCGCGGGACTGGCGGGAACGGTGGTGACCTTCGTGTTTCGAACGCTGGATATTTCGTGGTTCGAAGGCGGCTATATCTTCGGTGGTGCCCATGCCTTGTTCCGCATTTTCGCGGGCTATGGCTGGAGCATGCTGGGCTATGCCTGCGCAAGACTAAAAATGGGCACTCAGCCCTCCATGCCTGAGTGAAGATTTGGCTAGATAAGACGTTAGCTTCGGGGACGAACGATGAACGCGATTGTAGACACCAGAACGCTTGATCCTAAAAAGCTCATCAAGGGCGCAACGGGCGATTGGGAGGTCATTGTTGGCCTCGAAATCCATGCGCAAGTCACCTCGCAGGCGAAGCTTTTCTCGGGCGCTTCGGCCGAGTATGGCGGCGAACCTAACAGCCATGTCTCGCTCGTTGATGCGGCCATGCCCGGTATGTTGCCGGTGATCAACGAGGAATGCGTCGCTCAAGCGGTGCGCACGGGGTTGGGACTGAAGGCGCAGATCAATTTGCGCTCGGTGTTCGACCGTAAAAACTATTTCTATCCGGATTTGCCGCAGGGCTACCAGATTTCGCAGTTCAAAAGCCCCATCGTGGGCGAGGGCGAAGTGATCGTCGACCTGCCGGAATCAGGCGGCCAGATCACGGTCGGTATCGAGCGTTTGCATTTAGAGCAGGACGCCGGAAAATCGCTCCACGACCAGTCACCATCGCTCAGCTTTGTCGATCTGAACCGTTCGGGCGTGGCGCTGATGGAAATCGTGTCGAAGCCCGATATGCGCTCGTCGGAGGAAGCCCGCGCCTATGTCACCAAGCTGCGGACGATCTTGCGGTATCTTGGAACATGCGATGGCAATATGGATGAAGGCTCGCTGCGCGCCGACGTTAACGTCTCCGTGCGCCGTCCGGGCGAGGGATTTGGCACGCGTTGCGAAATCAAGAATGTGAACTCGATCCGCTTTATGGGGCAGGCCATTGAGTACGAAGCACGCCGCCAGATCGGCGTGTTGGAAGATGGCGGTTCGATCACGCAGGAAACCCGCCTTTACGATCCGGGCAAGGGCGAGACCCGTTCGATGCGCTCGAAAGAAGAGGCGCATGATTACCGCTATTTCCCCGATCCGGATTTGTTGCCGCTCGAATTCACGCAAGATTATGTGAACGAGTTGGCGCGTCATTTGCCGGAGCTTCCCGACAACAAGAAAGCGCGTTTCATCAAGGAATACGGGCTGACCCCCTATGACGCCGGCGTGTTGATCGCCGAGCGCGAGCAGGCTGACTATTTCGAGGCCGTTGCCAAGGGTCGCGATGGCAAGATCGCCGCTAATTGGGTGATCAACGAACTCTTCGGGCGGCTGAACAAAGAGGGCAACGATGTTGCAACCTCGCCCGTCTCCGCGGACCAATTGGGCGCGATTGTCGATCTGATCGGCGAGAATGTGATTTCGGGCAAACTCGCGAAAGATTTGTTTGAAATCATCTGGACCGAGGGCGGCGATCCGCGTCAGGTCGTTGAAGCACGCGGCATGAAGCAGGTCACCGATATGGGGGCCATTGAGAAGGCGATTGATGCGGTGATTGCGGCCAATCCGGACAAGGTGGCGCAGGCGCAAGCCAAGCCGACGATGATCGGCTGGTTTGTCGGGATGGTGATGAAGGAAACCGGCGGCAAGGCCAATCCTCAGGCGGTCAATGATCTGCTCAAGACGAAGCTGGGGATCTAACCAAATCTCCATGTGAATCATGGTGCAAAAGGCGCGTCTTATGGGCGCGTCCTGCCTGTCTCATCCTTGCAAAAATCCGCGTGTATCGTAGGACTAGGGGTACCCCTTTTTTAGGTGCGACCAAGGAGCAACCATGACCGCGCGTTACACCCTTCACGGATTTTTCATGTCGGGCCCGACCTACAAAGTCGGCCTTATGCTGACGTTGTGTGGCGAGGCATTTGATTATGTCAGCGTCAATCTGCGCGAAGGCCAGCACAAGACGCCCGAGTTTTTAAGGCTCAACCGTTTTGGCCAGGTGCCAGCCTTGGTGGATACCTCCAATGGCAAGGCGCTCTGCCAATCCGCCGCCATTCTGGATTACCTCGCGGACAAGACCGGCCAATATGGTGGCGCGACGCTCGACGAGCGTCTGCGGGCACGGGAATGGCTGTTCTGGGGATGGGATAAACTCGACGCGCCGATCTACCGTTTGCGCGGCTGGAAACGGGGTTTCCGCCAGTTGGAGCCGGTGCAGGTCGCGATGTACGAGACCGAGCGCAAAGCTGCTCTCGATACGCTGGAAGCGTGGTTTGCCGCCGGCCACCACTGGCTTGCCGGCGAGCACGCAACCATTGCGGATATCGATCTCTATGGCGTCGTTGTCTGTGCGCCGGAAAGCGGCGAGGATCTCGCATCTTATCCCGCGATTAAAGGCTGGATGGGCCGCATGGCCACACTTCCCCGCTTTGTGCCTATGAGTGCTTTGCTGCCTCCGGAATCGCGTCTGGCGGAATGACGGGCAATCTCACCTTCAGAGAGGCGAGACAGGTCGATCTGGCGGCGATCATCGCTCTGCATGAAGCCGATGAACTCGGGGGCCATGGCGACGCCTGGACGGACGAGAACCGTCCGGCCTATCAGCGTGCGCTTGAAGCTCTGCTGGCTGATCCGCGTGAATATGTCTTGGTTGTGGAGCGAGATGGCGTCTTGGTCGGCAGCATGATCGGCACAATGCTGGTCGAGCTGTCCGGACGCGCCCGGCCCCATATATTGTTTCGTTCGATCCAGGTCGACGCGCAGCATCGTGGCAAAGGCATTGGAGCTGCGATGATGGCGCATGCCGAAGGCGAGGCCAAGCGTCGCGGCGCGGTGATTGCTGAGCTGACGTCAAGCCGGAAGCGCTCTGATGCGCATCGGTTCTATGAGCGGATAGGCTATGCTCAATCCCATCTGGGGTTTAAGAAAACACTCTGAATTTTAACGGTCACCTAGGAGAGCAAGAATGGCACAGGTTCAAAAAAGCCCCATCGATCTATATTCATGGCCAACGCCGAATGGTCAAAAAATCTCGATCATGCTGGAAGAGTGTGGCCTTCCCTATACCTATCACATTGTGAATATTGGCAAGGGTGACCAGTTCAAGCCGGAATTTCTGGCCATTTCACCCAACAACCGTATCCCCGCCATTGTTGATCCGGAGGGGCCGGATGGCCAGCCGATCTCGGTGTTCGAGTCGGGTGCGATCCTGCAATATCTTGGCCGTAAAACGGGCCAATTTTATCCTGCTGACGAGCGTAAGCGCGTGGCGGTCGAAGAATGGTTGTTCTGGCAAGTCGGTGGTTTGGGGCCGATGTCGGGCCAAGCCAATCATTTCCGCATTTATGCGCCGGAAAAGGTCGAATACGGCATTAACCGCTACACCAACGAGGTCAATCGGCTCTATGGCGTGATGGATCGTCAATTGGCCAAGCATGAGTATCTGGCGGGGGATTATTCGATCGCCGACATGGCCTCTGTTGGCTGGGTGAAGGGCCACGACCGCATCGGTCAGAACCTTGAGGATTTTCCTCATCTGAAGCGTTGGTACGAGACGGTTATGGCACGGCCTGCGGTTGAGCGCGGGATTGCAGCCGGTGCCGACGCACCAAACAAATATAACCTAGCCACCGATAAGGACGCGCAGGCCGTTCTCTTCGGCCAGAAGGCGCGCTGAGCCTTCGAAAAAAATCCCCGGCGAGAAACTCAGCCGGGGATTAAAGTCACAGATGGGAGGAAATTGGACGAAATCCAAAGTCCGCGACTATCTACGACGTTTTCCTCCGATAGATCACCCGTGTTTCTTGCGGCTTTTATCGATGCCGTGCCCACATTATTGGATGGCATGAAACGATAGTCTTTTCTTGTCGTCGCGCCAGAGCGGATAAAATCCATGCTCGGCCAATACGTCCCTTTCGATGTCGAAGCCATAGGCAATGATGGACCCGGTTTTACGGAAATGTGCGAGATTATTCGCAATAAAACGGGATAGCGCGACAGCGTCGAACGGATTGAAGAGAAAAACCAGCGTTGGTCCATCGGGTAATTGATAGGTTTGGGCATCGGCCTCGACGAAGTCGATGGGTACAACACTTCCGATATGGGCGCGGTTATCGCGCGCGACGCCAAGCAGACGGCTCGATATATCCACCCCTATGACCCTACGGAATGCGCCGCTGCGCGCCATAAAAAGACAGGCTTTTCCCTTGCCGCATCCCATGTCGACAAAATTGCGGAAAGGGACACCCGTTGCGCGCGCGCTCTTCAAAATGCGCTTCAAGAACCGAATGGGAATGGGCTGATAAAAAGTGCCGCGGGAGGAGGCCGCCAGGTCGGCCGAGGCAATCGCTTCGACCGGTAAAATGCCTTCGACATCAATACCATGCCACCGCTGGAAGAAGCGGTCGCGCCAATCCGGATCGTAGATTTTTTCCGTTGTGGTCATCGCCTATATCGCAGCCTGTGCCATCAATGCCGAAAGGGTCTCGTGCGATAGTCCGACCGCTGTGTTGCCATCCGCACCGACCATGGTTTCATTCGCCACGATGGAATCGAGGATGGCTTCTTCTGTCGCCTCGGCGGTAGCTTCGAACAAGGCATCGAGTGCGCGGCCATTCGGAAGGAAACGCATTGACGCGACCGCTGCCGACCCGGCATAGGCCTCCCGGTTTGCCGTTGAAAACGCGATGAAAATATCGCCTGATCCATTATGGCCGATGCCGCCTGTTCGGGCGATGCCAACGGGAACGCGGCGCGCGAGCCGCTTGAGCTGATGCGGGAGCAGCGGCGCATCAGTGGCAATGACCGCGATGATCGACCCCACCGGCCTGCCGCGCAATTCGCCGCCGGGCATTTCAAGCCCTACCTTACGACCCTTGACGGTCATCTCGTATCGCCGCCCGAAATTCGACTGCACAAACGCCCCGACGGTGTAGGTTTCTTCCCCGATTACCACCTGCCGCGAGGCAGAGCCGGACCCCGCTTTGAAATCAAAGGTCAGCATGCCGGTGCCGCCGCCCACGCTGCCTTGTTCAAGGGGCCCGCCGCGCGCGGCATCAAGTGCTGCAATGACGTGTTCGGCTTTCACATGGAAGCCGTTGATGTCGTTGAGTTCGCCGTCATAGGTCTCCCCGGCCACAGGCAAGCCCCAGTCTTGCGAAGGCTTTTCAGCGCGCGTCACTAGCCATTGAATGGTCGCATCGCGCGCAACCCCGCAGCTATGGGTATTGGTGATCGTTATCGGTGTGGTCAGCTCGCCTGATTCCTCGACCCAGAGCAGGCCCGTCAATTCGCCATTGCCATTGAACGAATAGGCGCCTGCTGCGCAGGCCGTTTGCGGGTCGTGCCGTCCGCGCGGCAGAATAGCGGTTACGCCGGTTCGAACAGGCCCATGGCCAATAATCCTCGGTCCATCGCCCGAGATCAGCGTCGTGTAGCCGACTTCGACGCCAGCCACATCGGTTATGGCGTTAAAAGGGCCCGGTTGGCCCGACAGTTCAATGCCAAGGCCGCGCAAACGCGGCTTTCCGGAGGGCGTATGGGTCCAATGGTGTGACATGGGGCGCTGTTACCAATGATTCGACGCAATCGTCGCTTATTTGGGTGCCCTCTGTCCAATGCGCGAGGTTGCGCTGTGTTGCCGCACCGCAGCCACGAAAGCTCTGGTCCGTTGGTTCGCTTTGGTCTTGCGCTGGAAGATAGCCCGGGCACCCGAGAAAAGCGGGGCGATAGGGCGATCCCATTGTCGGACAAAAGGTCCAGATCAGGGAGGGGAAACGTGTGACCTATCAACCTGTGGAAACCCACCCAGCAGGAAGCACTCTGGTTCCATGCCGGTTATCTGTATCAGTCCCGCCATTATTCGCAGTTTCTATCGCTGCAATTAAAGGCCCGCATGGAAGGCATCGACATGTAGCTCTATGGATTGACGCCGGCCGATCATAAGGGGTGAGCTGGGGTTAAGAGGCAAACAAAATGGCCCGCTGGAACCCTTCCGCGGGCCATATACTTTTACCGGTGAAACGCGCGATCGGTGGCGGTTTCCGGTATCCACCATTCGGTACCCTTTGAGGTGCCGATATAGCGCGGCCATGGATGCTCGATCGGCGCAGGATAATCGCACCATGGCGCTTCCCAAGCCGTGCCGCCAATGCCGCCGCCGGTGCGGCTGTTGAACTCCGCGCGCGTTGCCGCCCTGAAGTCAGCATCGGTGAGAAGATCCAAGAGCGTCAGGCCGATGGTTTTGGACGCGGTGAGGATCATCGGGTCGATGCACGGGCGCATACCGCCCAGCGCGTTCATCACCCAATCGGGATAGGTGAAGCCTTCGGGAGCCTTTAGAGCAGGACGGCCGATATAAAGCCGCACGGTTGGCGCGTGCCAGGTCATGTCGGTGTAATCATCCGATGTGTAATGGGTTTGCCAGGCGGGGATTTCCGCCCGCATCAGGCGCTCTGCCTCTTGCGGGGGCATGAGCGTTTCAATCGCGTCGATATAAGGCTTGGCGATCGGCTCAAGGTCCAACTCTCTCTGGATGGCGTGGGCAGCCGTGATGGCGTCGCCGTCAAAGCGCGGTGCGCCAACGCGTTCGAGGTGGTTGTAGGTGCGTTGCGCCATCGCGTGATTGGCAAGACCGGGGCGAGATTTCGATACCCAGTGCCGTTTCACCGAGCAATGGGCGGCCAGCGCTGCAGCTTCCGCCGTTCGGTCGAGCACGGCCAAAATCCGGTCGAGCATTTCGCGGGAAGGCGCGCGCATCGCGTACATGATCTGCGCCATCTGGGCGGGAAGATTATCAGCCGTGGCTTGGCCCGAGACGAGGATGGTCTCGTTCACTGTCCATGTGCCCGAATGCGGCAACATATGATCGCGTGCGGTTTTGGCCAAATTGAACATGGTGGTCACTGCGTCATTCGCCCCCGGCGCGCGCGCCATCGTATGGGCGGCGGGTATCGGATTACCACTGGCCGAGCGGCCAACGCCTGCAAGCCAACTCTCGGGCTCCTCACATAAAAACTCGTAGATCACGCCGTAATAGGGGCCGCAATGCGTCTCCCACCGGCAGGTATTGCTGAGCGGCAGCATATAAAACGGATGGAAGGATACAATGCCCTCGAGCCCGTCATAATAGCCCTTGGCGGCATGGATGGGTTTTGAGCCGCGCACCTTTTCCGCAGGCTCGCCCATAAAGCGCAGCGTGCCTTGAATGCCGTGTTTCTCCATCATCGCCTTGGTGGCCAGCAAACCTCCAAAGCCACTCATGCCGAGGGCCGAATGGGGATCGGTATGTCCACCCGCAAATCGCGATAGTCCGTCACGCGGGGCCCGATAGGGCGCGGCTTTCTGGCAATTGCCGGGAACGGCGTCATATTCGGCATAGGTCATGACGGAAGGGCCGGAGCCTTGGCTCCAGCGGGCGGAAAACGCGGTCGGCATTCCGGCCGAGCCTTCCTCCACCTCAAAGCCTTCCTCGCGTAAACGGGTGACATACCACGCGGCCGATCTCTCCTCGCGCCAGGCGGTTTCGCCAAAGTTCCAGATGGTCTGGTTCCAATCCGAGAGCCGCGTTTTATTCGCTTCCACCCACGCCAGAAGCTCTGCTCCGATATCCACCGTCATTGTGTTTCCCTTGGGCTGTTTGATCGAGACTACGCGGCGGCAACACTTGCAAGCAAGCACTCCGATACCGAGCCATAAAAAAAGCCCGCGGATTGTGCCGCGGGCTTTCCTTATTTTGGATGTGATCGTTTAGTGCGCGTGGTCGTTGGAGCGCAGCGCATAATAAACAACGCCCGCAATCACGACGCCGATGAACCAGCCGTAAATGCCCCACCACGACGGCAGAAGCGTGGTGAAGAACGGCAGGATGGTCGAGAAAATGCCGGCGATGCCTGCAGCAACAAAAGCCTTCTTGTTCCAGCCATTACCGAAGCGATATTCGCCGTTCTCCTGATAAAGCGCCTCGACATTGAGCACGCCTTTGCGGATCAAATGATAGTCGACCATCATCACGCCAAAAATCGGGCCCATGGTGGAGCCGATGAAGTTGACGAACTGTGCCGCGCCACCTTCCCAAGGGGCGAAGGGATAAAGCACCAAGGCAATGCCTGCTGCGATATAGCCGCCCTTTTTGAAGTCGATCTGCTTTGGGAAGACATTGGCAAAATCAAACGCAGGCGAGACGAAATTGGCCACGACATTGATGCCAAGCGTTGCAACCGCAAAGGTGAGGGCGGCGAGCAGAGCAAGGAACCAATTATCGAATTTGGCCGAAATCTGGTCAGGGTGAAGCAGAACTTCGCCATAGACCTTGAACGCGGCCGTCGTCGTGATACCCGCCACCAGCGTGAACAGGATCAGGTTGATCGGCAAGCCCCAGAGATTGCCGGTACGAAGGGCTTTCTCGTCCTTCGCATATCGCGAGAAGTCGCAGAAGTTGAGGTAAAGCGCACCGAAATAGGTGATCCACGTTGCAGCCACCGCAAAGAGCGCTGCAACCGAGCCAGGAGCGCCGAAATTGCCGGCATCCTTGGTCTTATCCAGCAACACATCCTGAGGAATGTCGGAACCGAAGGAAATGCCGCCTGCCTGCACGGTCAGATAAAGCGCCAGCACCAGCATCATGACCCAAACGGCAGGGCCTGCCCAATCCTGGAACTTCCGCACGGTTTCCATGCCGCGCTGGATGATCAGCAACTGCAGGGCCCAGACGACGAAATAGCAAATCACTTCAAGCGTGGAGTGACCGAGCATATGGCTCGATTGCTGAAACGCCATCATGCCTTCCGAGCGCGTGAGCAGGGCCACAATGGCACCCGATGCCGCACTCGTTTGCGCGCCATACCAGAAGCAGGCGACAATTGCGCGGACAAGGGCCGGGATATTCGCGCCCCAAATGCCAAACGAGGCACGCGCCAGAACAGGGTAAGGCACGCCGGTGCGAACACCCGCCTGACCAACTAAATTCATCAGGAAATAGATCACAACCGATCCAAGCCCGATGGCGATCACGAAATTGATGAAATTGCCGCAAATCAGAAACAGGCTGGCGGCAAGATAATAGCCCCAGAGGCTATGAACATCCGATGTCCAGACGTTGAAAATACTGAACGCGCCCCAATTGCGTTCCTTCGCAGGTGCCAAATCCTCGTTATAGAGCGATGGCGATGCATTTTTTAAAGCCATGACCTTGTTTTCCCCTCGTTTTTAACGCTCGTTTTCCGAGCTTGGTAGCGAGCCATTTTTAAAATGAATCGCTCCATTCTCCAATCTATGTCTAATTTCTTGGGCTTGGCTAGATAAATGCCGCCATTTCGTCTGGGCTGCCCGTCGTGGTGGCGGCGACGGACTTCTCAAATTCGTCAAAACAGACTACCGATATGAGCCTTAATTTTTCTGAGAGATGTAATCCGATGTCCGCTCTTCAATCCTGCCTGACCATTGACGATCTCAAACGCATGGCCCGTCGTCGTGTGCCGAAAATGTTCTTCGATTACGCCGATTCCGGCAGCTGGACGGAAAGCACCTATCGGGCGAACGAGAGTGACTTTCAGAAAATCCTGCTGCGCCAGCGCGTTGCGGTGAACATGGAAGGCCGGACGCTACAAACAGAAATGCTGGGCGAAACCATCGCCATGCCGGTCGCCATCGCACCGACCGGCCTTACCGGCATGCAAAGCCCTGATGGCGAAATCAAAGCTGCGAAAGCCGCCGAAAAATTTGGCGTACCGTTCACGCTTTCCACCATGAGCATCTGCTCGATCGAGGATATTGCCGAGAACACGTCAAAGCCGTTCTGGTTCCAGCTCTATGTCATGCGCGACCGCGGCTTTATCGAGCGGCTGATTGATCGGGCAAAAGCGGCCAAATGCTCGGCGCTGGTGCTGACCATGGATCTTCAAATTCTCGGCCAGCGCCATAAAGACCTGCGCAACGGCCTATCCGCCCCGCCAAAATTCACGCCGAAGCATATTTGGCAGATGGCGACGCGCCCTGCTTGGTCCTTCGGTATGTTGGGTACGCAGCGTCGCACCTTCCGCAATCTCGTCGGTCATGTCGACAATCTCGCCGATTTGAGCTCGCTGTCCGCCTGGACGGGCTCACAATTCGACCCGACCCTGAGCTGGTCAGATGTGGCATGGGTCAAGGAGCGGTTCGGCGGCAAGGTCATCGTCAAGGGCGTTCTGGATGCCGATGATGCGCGGTTGGCGGTCGCCAACGGGGCTGATGGTATCATCGTATCAAACCATGGCGGCCGGCAGTTGGATGGTGCGCCATCCTCCATCCACGTGCTTCCGGAAATCGTCGCAGCCGTTGGCGGTAAAACCGAGATCTATCTCGATGGCGGCATTCGCTCGGGCCAGGATGTCTTGAAGGCGGTGGCACTGGGTGCCAAATCGACCTTTATCGGTCGTGCATTTCTCTATGGGCTAGGCGCGGGTGGTGAGGCGGGTGTTACCCGTTCGCTCGAAATCATCCATAAAGAGCTGGATATCACCATGGCGCTGTGCGGCGAGCGCGATATCAAGAATATCGGCGCTCACACGATCTATCTGAATGGGTTGGTTGGGAATTAGGGCGTCGGAAGTAGGGTGTAGGGTGTGACGGTGATGGGTTGAAAACAACAAGACCGATTTAACAGCCAAGCATTTTCGCCCTACACCCTAATCCCTACGCCCTAACCCCTCACTCATTGCCCTTAAAAAACGGCTCAACCTTACCCTTGAGCTTGATCGTCATTGGATTGCCGTGGCGATCTTTTGCCACGCCGGCGGCCACGCGAACCCAGCCTTCGCTGACACAATATTCTTCGACATTCGTTTTCTCAATGCCGTTGAACATGATGCCAATACCGCTTTGCAGCAGTTCGGCATTATGAAACGGGCTGTTCGGGTCGATGGCGAGGCGGTCGGGCAGGGTGGCGGTCATGGCTTAATCTCACGAAGGCAGGAAGGGAATGCGAATTGCAACCTCTCTTAGCTTGTGAAAGGCGCTTTGCAAATCGCCATTCGAGCACTCGTCCTCAAGACTGCGTCGAAACCTACAATCGAATAATTCTACTCCAAAATGCCGTGAATTAGCCTAAAAACGTCGCTCTAAGAATTTATCCACCAAAATATTGCCATGTCGCTTTTTGCGAGGTAGCTTTGAGCTACGCCAATGGTTGGCGGATTTCTTCGAGGACGTGATGGCGACAGGAACGGTTAAGTGGTTTAACGCAACCAAGGGTTATGGATTTATTCAGCCGGATGGCGGCGGCGCGGATGTGTTCGTTCACATTTCTGCCGTCCAGCAGGCTGGATTGTCCGATCTGCAGGAAAAGCAGAAGGTCAGCTTCGAGCTGATCATGGACCCACGGAAGAATAAAACGAGCGCTGGCAATCTGAAACTCGCGTAAGCGGTCGTTAAAAGTCCCGAAGGAGGGGGAAATACCCCCTCCGACGGTATAATTCAGGCGGACTTATGGGTTTTCGCCTTTAAAAACGTGTCGGGAAAGAGTTCGATGGACGCTATCCGCCGTTTGATCAAGGCCATGCCCAAGGCCGAGCTTCATTTGCACATTGAGGGCACGCTTGAGCCCGAGATGATGATACAGCTTGCGGTGCAAAATGGCATCCAGCTGCCCTATGCGGATGTTGAAGCCATCCGCAGTGCGTTTGCGTTCGGCTCCTTGCAGGATTTTCTCGATGTTTATTATGCGGGTATGTCGGTACTCGTCACCTCGCGCGACTTTTTCGACCTCGCTTTTGCCTATTTGACGCGGATGCACGCCGAAAATGTGCGGCATGTCGAAATTTTCTTCGATCCGCAGGGGCATACCTCACGCGGCGTATCGTTTGATACGGTTCTCTCAGGGTTGGTCGATGCGCTCGAACGCGCCAAACGCGATTATGGCATCACTTCTAAACTGATCATGTGCTTCCTCAGGCATTTGCCAGAAGAGGATGCCTTCGCCACGCTTAAACAGGCCTGCCGGTGCAAAGAGCATATTTTTGCCGTGGGTTTGGATTCGTCAGAGAAGGGCCATCCCCCATCCAAATTCTCGCGTGTGTTTCGGGAGGCGCGGGAAAACGGTTTTATCACCGTAGCCCATGCTGGCGAGGAAGGCCCGCCTTCCTATGTCTGCGAAGCGCTGGATGATCTGGAGGTCAAACGCGTCGACCATGGCAACCGTGCTTTGGAGGATGTGAGCCTCGTCCAACGCCTTGTGCGGGAAGAGATCCCGATGACGGTATGCCCGCTCTCCAATCAGCGGCTGCAAGTATGCCCTGACCTGACCCAACATCCGCTGCGACGGATGCTGAAGGCGGGCTTGCGAGTCACCGTCAATTCGGACGACCCGTCCTATTTCGGTGGTTATCTCACGGATAATTTTCTGGCGATCCAGTCAGCGCTTTCTCTCGATAGAATCGAAATTATGACACTGGGCCGCAATGCCTTCTTATCGTCGTTTATGCACGATTCCGAGAAGCAGTCCGCTTTGGACGCGTTCGATCGGGTTCTCGCTGGCCTTGGTGATTCATAACATCAAGTAAAGTCGGAATAAGATTCAACATCAGACGCTTAGAGCACGAACCGGAATCATCGTTAGAAGCGAACATCCTGCCGGCCTCCGTTCTGAATCAAAATATGAGTCAGTGATGAAATATAATTACTATTCAATACCTTATACCCTGAAGTCGAATCAAAACATCAAACACGAACGACAAAAAAATCCGGCGGGTTACCCCGCCGGATAAAGGTTATTGCCGGGAAGAAAACGAATATTAGACGATCTTGACCTGCTCGGCCAAAGCGCGGCGTGGCTTGCGTGGCCAGTTGCCAGGCGCAGCGCGGCCGACGGCAATCAGCATCACCGGCACTTCGTTCGGGCCGAGGCCTGCAACCTGCGATACTTGATCGGCAACAAAGCCGCTCATTGGGCCCGAAACCAAACCCTTGGCCTGGGCAGCCAGCATCAAGGTCATCGAAGCCAGCGAAGCCGAACGGAAGGCTTCGTCGTGCTGGAGCTGCGGGTTGTTCTCGTGCGAACCAACCGTCATGCCAACCCAGCCGTCAAAGGCGGCCTGATCGATTGCGCCGGCGTCAAGCAATGGCTTGGCCATGCGAGCGATATCCTTGTAGCCGTCCTTGATGCCGACGACGACGAAGGTAACGGCTGCATCAGCGGCCTTCTGCTGGTTATAGGCAGCTGCTTTCAGCGCTTCCTTCTGGGCCTTCGACGAGAAGGCGACGACACGCCAATTCTGCAAGTTGAAGGCGGTAGGCGCATGCTGCGCGTAGGAGACAAGCTCCTCGATCTCGGCCGTGGTCATGACGTGCGTCGGGTCGAAATTATTGGCAGAGGTACGGTCTTTGATGTTTGCGAGAGCGTCGGTCATGGAAATCTCCGGGTGATTCTGATCTGTCCGATGTGGACAGTGAATTGGCACTGATGCCTAATAGCGCCGTTATGTGACAATTCATACTTGCAAGTTGGCAAGCTAGAGCTTGCAGCATCCCACCCATGGAATATGGAAGGCGGACGATCATGCCGATGATAAAGGGTAAAGCGGTCGAGGCCATTGTGTTTGACGCGTATGGCACGCTTTTCGACGTTCACGCTGCTGTTATGCACCATGCGACGGAACTGGGAGCGCTGGCACAGCCGGTTTCCGATCTTTGGCGCGCAAAGCAGCTCGAATATACGTGGATTCGAACGCTTTCGGGCCGTTATGCACCATTTTGGCAATTGACCGAGGAGGCGCTGGATTATGCCTTGCGCACACTTGCGCCTGTCCATCTAGGGCTGCGCGGCAGAGTGTTGGAAGCATATCGCGATCTGGATGCCTATCCCGATGTGGACAAATCTCTGGCTGATCTTCGGGCGACCGGCCTGAAAATCGCCATTTTGTCGAATGGCGATAGCACGATGCTCGAACGTGCCGTGGCGGCGTCAGGGCTTGGGGACGCCTTTGACGCGCTTATCTCGGTTGACGAGATCAAAGCCTATAAGACCACGCCGGACGCCTATCGGCTGGTCGAGCAGCACCTCGGCATCAAGCCCGAGGCAACGGCTTTTGTGTCCTCTAACCGCTGGGATATTGCAGGCGCCAGCATCGCGGGCTTTCATAGCCTCTGGCTCAACCGCGCAGGTAGGGTCGACGAATATGCCGATATGGCTCCAGCAGCGGTCATCGTTCAATTGGGTGATATCGTGCGGAATTAGGATCGATTGGCGCGGAGTTGGCCGAGCGAATGGCCAATCAGGGCACTCAGTACAATCAAGCCGCCAATCAGCGTCATCGCCGTGGGCTTTTCGTTATGAATGAGCCAAACCCAAATGGGCCCCAAGACGGGCTCTGCGGTGCCGATCAGGGAAGCAATCGACGCCGGGATTCGCTTGGCGCCACCAATGAAAAGGGCCAGACCGCCGCCGAGATTGATGGCGCCAAACGCGAACAGCACCATCATATCGAAGGGCGTGACGCTGAAATCATTGGCCTTGAAGGCCGCTACCACGCCGGCAATGAAAACGCCCAGCGCCACCGCCGGCACCATTTCAACATGGGCAAACCGGCGCGTGATGACGGTAGCAACCGCAAAAACCAGGGAAATGGCCAGCGAGAGGGCCCCGCCAATCGGTGAAATATCGCCATCGAGGGATTCTGATTCCATCACGCCGATCCCGACAATGACCGTCGCAATGGCAAGCCATGTACCGGTGCTCACCTTTTCGCGGAACAAGAGCCAAGCGAGCGAAGCGGCAATCAGCGGTCCACCCGCCTGCACCAGCAAAATATTCGCCACGCTCGTATATTGAAGCGCAACAACGAAGGCCATGGACGCCGTTGCAAAGCAAAGACTGACCCCCAAGCCGGGCAAACCCATCTTCCGGAAGTGGATCACGGTAAGGCCTAAACCGTCGCGCCTGAGCAAATAGCCGATCAGAAAAGCCGAAGCCCATGCCGAACGCCAGAAAATGACCGTCCACGGGTCGGATACGCTCAGGAACCGCGCCAACGTTCCGCCAAAGCTCCAGACCAAGGCAGAGGCAAGGATCAGCGCCATGCCCATCCGTCGGTCACGCGCTTTTGCGGTGACGTCCGCGAGGTGGTCGGGGAGCGTGGACGGTTGCGAGGAAAGCGTTGACACGGACAGAGCCTTCTCTGATCAAGAATCGATATTGCCTAATCTAACTCTTGCCAGCACGATGGAGCTGGGTAAAGAACGGTGCATCATGTCATCCTTTGAAATCGCCGCCTTCTATCGTTTCCAGTCGATTGCCGATCCCGTCGATATGCGGCTCAGGCTCCTGGCCCTTTGCACCGCAGCCAAGGCGCGCGGGATTCTGCTTGTGGCGCCCGAGGGCATCAACGGTACCTTGGCAGTCGAAACCGGCGGAATGGCGGCTCTGATTGAAAAAATCCGCATCGAGGTGGGGCTGGCCGATCTCCTGCCGCGGCTGTCTTTCGATGAAGAAATGCCGTTTTTACGCCTGAAAGTGCGATTGAAGAAAGAAATTGTGGCAATTGCGGCGCCCGAGGCCGATCCGACCACGCGCGTTGGCACCTATGTTGCGCCCAAAGATTGGAACGCGCTGATCGCTGATCCGGATGTTGTGGTGCTCGATACCCGTAATGATTATGAATATCGCATCGGCACGTTCAAAGGGGCGATTGACCCGCTGACCAAGACATTCAGCGAGTTTCCGGCCTATGTCGAACAGCATCTCGATCCCGCAAAGCACAAGAAGATCGCTATGTTTTGCACGGGAGGTATTCGCTGCGAGAAGGCCTCCAGCTACATGCTGGCGCATGGTTTTGAGGAAGTCTTCCATTTGCAGGGCGGCATCCTGAATTATCTTGAAACCGTTCCTGCTGAGGAAAGCCTCTGGCAAGGTGGATGCTTTGTCTTTGATCGTCGGGTAGCCGTCGGCTCCGGTCTCGAACCGCTCGATCTTGATTTGTGTTACGGGTGTCGCACGCCGCTCAGTGCGGCTGACCACGCCTCACCCGATTATGAGCGTGGCGTGTCATGCCCGCATTGCGCCTCGTTGATGACGCCGGCACAAAAGGCATCGGCCCGAGAACGCCACCGCCAGACCCTGCTTGCCGAGCAACGGGGGACTACGCATATCGGCCCGCGCTTTGAGGTTAGGCAGCCATGACGCAAGCCAGCCGTCGTGATGCGATTGCGTTGCGCATGAAGACCTGGCTTCAATTTCATTTCGGTGAGCTTTCGACCTTCGCTTCAGCGATCTCCTACCAGTTGATGGTGGTCTTTTTTCCGGGCATTTTATTGGTCAAGGCGTTGAAAGACCTGTTCGGCATCCCGAATGCCGCGCGTTTTCAGCCCGTTTACAACGAAATCGACATGCCCGGCTCGATCGTCACTTTGGTGGACAGTTTTTTAAAAAGTGCCAAGGGGCTAACCGGATATAGCAAGACGGCAGCGACTACGTTTTTGTTTTTTCTTGTTATTGTGGGTTTAAGTCGGGTTTTTTCCGAATATTACAACGCGTCTTTGCTGTTGTTCGGCTACGACAAGAAATTTTTCCGCGACAGAATGATCAGCGGTGTCGCGTCGGTTCTCGTCGTGGTCGCTTCCATCATGCTTTTTCTGGCGCTGAATGGCTCGGCCTTCGCTCGGCAGCCCCACATCCTGCGGGATTACGGCTTCATCATTTCGACCGTCACCACGGTTTTATCATTCGGCGTGATGATCGCGAGTGTGGCAGCGCTGTTTCGCCTTGTCTCGCGTGGTAAACTCACCGTGCTCGCGATCTGGACGGGGGCAGGGGTAACGGTGGGCGGATGGATTGTCGCATCCTTTTCATTTCTACAGCTGGATTTCTATTTTGCTGTCCAACAGAGTTTTTATGGGGCCGGTGCGGCAATCATTGCAATTTTGGTCTGGTTCTATCTGACGGCGAGCCTCTTATTGCTTGGCCTCGGTTTTTCTTATTTTGTGATCGATGCCAAGCACGTTCGCAAATAGGCTTTCTTTTGCAATCGAATGATCCTTCAAGGGCCTAATAGCGTCGCGAAAGGGCTTTTTTAGACGCATTAAGCGGCTTTTTGATTTCTCAAGACCGGTGCCAGCACATTGGCCGGGGGATGGCGTTCCTCGAATTCGGCAATGTAATCGCGGGTCATGGGCACGGTTTGCGTTTGTTTGGCGAGCTGAATTTGAAACACCATCTGGCCCTGATATCGGAAGGCCAATTCGCTGGTGATCAGGTAAAACTCCCACATCCGGCAAAAGCGTTCGTCGTAAAGGGCGCGAATTTTATCGCGGTTGATGTCGAACCGTTCGCGCCACATTCTGAGGGTTTCCGCATAATGCAGCCTTAGAATCTCGACATCGGTGACCAGCAGTCCCGTTTTTTCAATGGAAGGCAGCACTTCTGAGAGAGCCGGGCAATAGCCGCCGGGGAAGATGTATTTTGTGATCCACGGATTGGTATGGCCGGGGCCATCGCAACGGCCGATCGCATGGATGAGGGCCACACCGTCATCGGTCAATGCTTCGGCAATTTTTCTGAAATAGGCGTCGAAATGGTTGATGCCGACATGCTCGAACATGCCGACCGAAACAATCCGGTCATATTGTGCTTCCTCAGCGCGATAATCCTGCAGCTTGAAGCGCACGCGCCCGGCGACACCCGCTTTGGCGGCGCGCTCGTTCGATACCCCATGCTGCTCTTTTGAAAGGGTAAGCCCCGTCACGTCGGCACCCGAAATGTCGGCGAGGTAAAGCCCCAATCCACCCCAGCCGGATCCGATATCCAGCACCCGATGATGCGGCTCGATAAGTAATTTTGCTGCGATATGCCGCTTCTTCTGCGCTTGAGCCGTTTCAATCGTGTCATTGGGCGTCATCACATAGGCACAGGAATATTGCCGATCCACATCGAGAAACAGATCATAAAGCCCGTCGGACAGATCATAATGATGCGCCACATTGGCTTTTGAACGGCTCGCCGGATTGAATTGCCCAAGACGCCTCAATCCCGTCCTCAAACGCTCGGTTAATCCGCTCAGGGGATAGGAAAAGGGCGCGCGGCCAATATTTTTCATGCCAATTTCGATGAAATCGAACAGGGTTCCATCTTCAACCGTCAGGCGACCATCCATATAGGCTTCACCCACCGCCATTTGCGGATCAAAAATAAGCTTTGCAGCCGTTACAGCATCGTGCACGCGGATGGTCACCGGCTTTTGAGTGCCATCACCATAGAGCGTCGACTGCCCCTTCCAGTCGATAACGCGCAGCGATCCGTTGCGGACGAGGCGCTTGAGAACGGGATCAAGTACAGCCATTGAATATGCTCTCCGGTTTGAACACAGGCTAAGGCTGAGCCAATCTTTCCCTGTCATTTTTCTGACGGCAAGTGAAAATATGAAGGCACCCGTCAAGCTAACGCTAAAAGGGAGGCATCGTAAGGTCCGAATAAGTCCTAATAGCGGGTTGGCACGTACTTTGCTTTGCTAAAACGAACAGGTCAAAGCCTGTCGTTAAAACATCGAAGGGGAAAGCCGTTATGAAAGAGATGACATCCGACGGAGCAGTAGATGTACAGTGGGCGCGGGCCGAGCGCCGGATGGAAGAATTGATGAGCTGGGCAAAGCTGCGCAAGCGTCTGGCCAGTTCGGTTCGCCGCCAGCAAAAATTGGCGCGTGAAGTTGGCAGAGACCTTCGCGGATAACGAAGGGCGGTGATCCTTCCACGCCGAATAAAAAAATATGCTGCAATATTAGGCACTTAATAAAAAATAAAAAAAATTAAAAAAAAAGCTAAAGTTTTCGACGCGCCACCCGTCTTAATCAGTACAAGGACGTGTAACTTTTCTTCGGCGCACGCGTTGGAGGTGGATGATGATGGATCCTATTGGTAATAAATTAGTCCAGATGGACTCTTCGGTTCGTAAAGGACCAAAGGCAGCTGCAGCGGCGTCAGCCCCGGCAGTGGCGGCATCGATGGCTCAGAATGAGCCATCGGCTTTGGTTGAAGTAACAATTGCGAAGGGCAATGGCCTTTCGGAACAGCCCTTCGACTACGCCAAGGTTATTTCGCTCAAGGAATCGATAAAAAATGGCGAATACAAAATCGACTTCGGCAAACTCGCCGATGCGATGATTGGAACCGACATTTTCAATCCCGTCCGGGGCAAATAAGGCCTTAGCCTAAGCGTCTTTTAGGCACTTAACAGGAAATCTCTGGCGAGATCGGCCCAATAGGCCGCGCCCGTGAGAAGAACCTGATCATTGAAGTCGTAGCCGGGGTGATGTAACGGCTGCGACGTTTTGTGCTGGGCTCCGAGCACCAGATAGCTGCCGGGCCGTTGTTGCAACATATAAGAAAAATCTTCCGCGCCCGTATAGGGCCGCTTCAGGTCGATGACCCGCGTTTTTCCGACCATGTCCACGGCAACCTTTCGCGCAAATTGCGTCATTGCCACGTCATTGACAAGCACCGGGTAGCCGGTCATCGGCGTTAGCGTTGCCTGAACGCCAAAGCTCTCCGCCTGCAACCGGATCACTTCTGGAATGCGTCGCTTCAAAAGGTCGGCAACTTCGGTCGTGAATGCGCGCGCATCGACCGTCAGCTTGGCCGATTGCGGAATAGCGTTGGAGGCGCGGCCTGCCTGAAAAACGCCGACCGTCACAACGCCTGCTTCCATCGGATCGAGATTGCGGGATACGAGCGTTTGCAACGCCATGACAATACTGGCGCCCGCCACGATCGGGTCATGGGTCACTTCCGGTGTCGAGGCATGGCCGCCAACACCCGTCAAAGTCACCTCGAAGCCCTCGGCATTGGCAAACAGCGAGCCTTCCTTGAATCCGAACACACCCGCTTCAATATCGGGCATATTATGCATGCCGAAAACGGCGTCGCAGGGGAACCGGTTAAACAGGCCGTCATCGATCATCAATTTCGCCCCGCCGTAATTTTCTTCGGCCGGCTGGAAGATGAGATGCACGGTGCCGTCGAATTGGCGGGATTCAGAAAGATATTTTGCTGCGGCGAGAAGCATGGCGGTATGGCCGTCATGCCCACAGGCATGCATGAGACCGGGCGTCTTGCTGGTATAGGCAAGGCCGGTTTCCTCAAAAATCGGTAAGGCATCAAAATCAGCACGAAGACCAACAGATTTGCGCCCGCTTCCGTTGGAAAGCGACCCGACAACGCCGGTTTGGCCAATTCCGGTCGAAACTTTATAGCCCCACCCCTCTAACAGGCTGGCGACAAGCTTGCTGGTGTTGTATTCTTCAAGCCCCAATTCGGGATGGGCGTGAAAATGGTGCCGCAGCGCAATCATCTCATCCTGAAGGGGAGCCATCCGTTCGACCGTCTGCATATCTTCATCCTCTGACCAGCGAGTTACCGCATCATGTCCGCCACACCTGTCTACAGATTCGACAATGCCATTGTCCGCACGCCATGTCACTGGATCGTCGACGGTTTGCGTGCCGTTGATCTCGGTGCACCCGATTATGCCAAAGTGCTCGCCGAGCATGCGGCCTATATTGTGGCCCTGGAGGACGCCGGCGTAACGGTCGAGGTGCTTCCGGCGTTGGAGGCCTATCCGGATTCCATGTTTGTGGAAGATCCTGCTCTGGTGTTTCACGAAGGCGCGATTGTGATGCGGCCGGGCGCGGCCAGTCGCTTCGGCGAAGCGGCGGAAATCGCCCCTGTACTGAAAAAGCGGTTTTCCCGTGTCTTGGATCTGGCGGCTCCGGGGTTTGCCGATGGCGGCGATATTTTGGTTTTGGGCGACCGCGTGATGATCGGATTGTCGGACCGGACGAATGAAACCGGAGCCGGCGCGCTTGCCGATGCGCTGCGCGAGCTGGGCAAGAATCCGGTCATCGTGCGCACGCCGCCCAATGTCCTGCATTTCAAATCCGATTGCTCGCTGCTTGACGAAGAAACGGTACTGTCGACCCGGCGTCTGGCGGCGGGAGGGGTGTTTGATGGCCTCCGCATCCTCTTCACGCCCGACGGCGAGGAAGGTGCGGCAAATGCCCTTCGCATCAATGATCGCGTTTTTGTGGGCAGTGCGTTTCCAAAGACCATCGCGATGCTGGAAGGTGCGGGGTACCGCGTTGTTCCGCTGGCAACGTCCGAAATTGCGAAAGTCGATGCCGGCCTGTCCTGCATGTCCCTTCGGTGGCGGGCATAGTGCAGCGGCTTCAGCGCGCCAAAATCTCGATGTCCTGATCGATGCCGCTGCGAACCTTGAATTCGCTGGTAAACACGCGGCCATTGCTGCGCGCTACCAGAATGTAGTCGCCTTCCGCCAGAATAAGCGACGGGAAAGCCCCGACAAGATCGCGGATCGTATCGCCACCCGGCGTCAAAACGCTGAAAGCGGTGCCGGCATAGGCTTCCCCGCCCAGATTGTTGACGAGCTTCAATATGACGGTAGCCGCCCGATGGCGCAGCGTCGCTTTGACCAGTTTGGCGGGTTCGACGGTCAAGTCCGCGCTCGACAGGGCGTTGGTGTCGCCATAGGTCGAAACGACCCGATAGGCGCCGACCGGCAATCGGATCATCCGGCCCGGCTTCACATTATCGGCTATGAGCCGGCCCTCAGGATCGGTTCCGACGGCGACATAGATGCTGAAATGAACTTTTGCGTCCGGAATCGGTGTGTCACCCACCAGAGCATCAAGCATCAGGGCGCCCGCGCTGATCGAAATCACCTCGCGTACCGCCGTTGATCCCAGCACGATCCGGTGTGTTGTTCCGGAAAGGCCATAGGCGGCATGAACAATATAGGCGCCGGGAGCGAGCCGGAAAACCGGCGATGCTTGGTCCGACTGGGTCACGAAGCGGGCAGGGGTGCCGTCGGTTGCATCGCTATAAATGCGCCAGACCAGCCCGTCATGGATCATCGCCCGATCTGTCTCCAGATGGGCCGAGAGCGAAAGCTCGCCTTCGCTCGTGCCATCGTCGGCGCGGCTCGGTCCGAATGACAAGGCCAACAGGGCGATCAGAAACAACCGGATAAGGTTCTGCATGGCGAAGACCATGAGCACAGGCGATGCGTCCGCGTCAATAAAAACGGGCGGCTTCGGATCAAACGCCCCCCTTGACGGGGCCGCCCAGTCGGGCAAGGGGATGAACCACCCCAAGGAGTGCGTTGCATGATGGATCAACTAGCCCTGTTTGAAACCCGCCGCTCCGTTGCGCCCCATTTAATGATCGGGCCGGGGCCGACGCCGGACGAGCGTGACCGGTTACTGCGGATTGCCTCGCGGATTCCCGATCATGGCAAGCTCGCGCCCTGGCGCTTTATCGTGTTTGAAGCGGAGGCGCGGGGGCAGGCCGGTATGCTTCTGGCCGAACGGTTCCGCGAGCGGCAGCCGGAGGCCACCGAGGAAATGGTAGCGGTCGAGGCCAAGCGACTTGCGCGTGCGCCGTTGGTAATTGCGGTTGTGAGCAAAAGCGCCCCCCACGTCAAAATTCCGGAGTGGGAACAGGATTTGTCGGCGGGGGCTGCGTGCATGGCATTGACCTTCGCGGCCAATGCGATGGGATTTGTAACCGCATGGCTGACCGAATGGTTTGCTTATGACCGTGCCATTCTGGCAGCCTTAGGCTTGTCGCCCGAGGAACGGATCGCGGGCTTCATCCATATCGGCCGGGCGACCGAAAAGCCGTTGGATCGGCCTCGACCGGCGCTCGAAGAGATCGTTTCATTTTTCAAACCGAAGGATTGAGCCATGTTTTATGAAACCGCGACCAATGCGCATGGCCTGCCGCATGATCCCTTCAAAGCCATTGTCGCGCCACGCCCGATCGGCTGGATCAGCGCGGTGGATGCCAAGGGTGCCGTTAATTTAGCACCTTACTCGTTTTTCAACGCGTTCTCGTCCCGCCCGCCGATTGTCGGCTTTGCAAGCGAAGGGCAAAAAGACTCGGTCGCTTTCATCGCCGAGACCCGTGAATTTGTCTGCAATCTGGTAACCTATGAGCTGCGCGATGCGATGAATGCCACCTCGGCCCCTCTGCCCCGAGGCGAGAGCGAGTTCATCCATGCAGGCCTGGAGGAAGCGCCCTCCCGCCTTGTGAAGGCTCCGCGGGTTAAAGCCTCGCCCGTTGCGCTCGAATGCAAGCTGGTCGACATCATCGAGTTAAAAGATTCGGACGGCCATCCCATCTCTTCCTTCTTGGTCATGGGGCATGTCGTGGGCGTCCATATCGACGAGGCCTACATCAAGAATGGTCGTTTTGATCTGGTGGCCGCGGGCACAATCGCGCGGTGTGGCTATAGTGACTATACCGCGGCCGATGATTTGTTTTCCATCACGCGGCCCAAAGGTGGCGAGTAGCAGCGCTAGAGTGTCACAACCGTTCCGGTAAAGCCGTCACGGCATGCGCGATCGGCGGCATATTTAGGATCGCTCGGCCGGCCAATCCATTCGTAAGCGGGAATCCCCCTTTCCTTGGCTGCGAGAAGGGTAAGGCTTCGCGCCAGTCGAACCGGATCAGGCCAATCCCCGGAAGGCGCTGCAGCTGTATCGACGGGCTGATCCGTCAGAACACCGCTTAGCCTTTCGGGTGAAAAGATCAGACCTGCCAATCGCGGTATCGATGGCCAAGTCTGTGTTAAAGTCCGCAGGGAAGCGGGCGTATCACCCAGAACAGCGATGATTTGAATGCCGCCATCGTCCCAGCCTTGCTCGGCTTCATGAACGGCCAGTCGGGACGATAAATGCTGCAGTTCAGCATAGGCGGACATACCCCGCATCACCACGATACTTGGCCGGTGTCGGAGGGCCATCGCCAGGGCAGATGGGGAGGAGGGATGATCGGGGGTCTCGATCATCGGCATGATGCGTGGATCGAGGCTGAAATCGTCCGATCCGTTGGCCAAAGACAGCACATCCAGCAGAACGCCGTCGGCATCGGGCGGCAGGAGCGGGGGGATCGCCTTAAGCGCGTAGAGCTTTTGCATCAGAGGATGACCGCCATTCAATCTTTAGACTTTATTTACCACAATTTGCCAAGATTGGCCTGCACGGATCGATGCGATCGGTCAAGCGCAGGGGGTCGCGATGTTCATGTTGTTCACTACACCGGCGGCGCCGAAGGGCGGGGTCAAAGAAGGGGCTTCGGCTGTCCTTGGCGCCATTCGCGAGGGCGCGCAGCAAAGTGGGACTGACTTCTCCTATCTTGTCAAAACCGCACGACAGGAATCAGCCCTTGATCCGGCGGCCAAGTCGGCGCGTTCCAGTGCAACGGGCCTGTTCCAGTTCGTCGAACAAACCTGGCTCAAGACGTTGAAAGAAGCGGGGCCCTCTTTGGGGCTGGGGCGTTATGCAACGGCGATTGTCGAGACAAAATCGGGCAAATTCGACGTTCCTGACCCCGATATGCGACAAGCCATTTTAAAGCTGCGGTCCGATCCGAAAACAGCCAGTCTTCTCGCCGGCGCCTTGACGAAATCGAATGCGGCCAGTCTTTCGGGCGCTTTGGGTCGCAAGCCTGATGCGGCGGATCTCTATATCGCCCATGTGCTTGGAGCAAACGGTGCGGCGGGACTTTTGCGCAAAAGCGAAACGGAGCCGGACACGCTGGCCTCGACCCTTTTTCCCGATGCCGCAAAATCCAATCCGGCGCTGTTTTACGATCCGGCGTCGGGCCGAGCCAAATCGGTGGGGGATGTGCGCGAATTGCTCACCAAGCTTCACGCCAGTGCGCCGGACGCTCCGCTTCCGGCGGCAGCCTTTGTCGAAGGAGATGACGATCAGCCGCTGGCACCGCTTGCCTATGCCCATCCCGATGGTCCTGCTCTTTTCAGCCTGTTTCGCAATGTCGGAAATGTTGCGGCACTTAATCCCGTCGTCGGCGCCCTATGGAAAGAACCGGATCAATTCTCATCGGAAAACCCGTCCTATTTTCCGCGCGGCGTGGCGGCCCTGCCGGGCTCGCCAGCAGCTTCGAACAACCATGCCCAGCCAAACCCGCCAGCATCGACACCAAAGGCAGCAAACATGGGCGCCCGACACGCAAAGCCCCTCGATCTGACGCATTTTATGAAGCCGGAGGTTGTCGATGAATAAGCAAGAGGCGGAACGGGCCTATCGCGCGGCACAGCACCTCTCGGAACTCATTCCCTATCTTCCGGTCAATGCACTGGTTGACTTGGCGATGATCGGCAATGCCGCCTGCCAGGCAGCGCTTGCCGAGGCCAAGACGGTGGCGGCCCCCGTATCGGCCGCTTTGGCGGAAATCGGCGATGTTGCGGAAGTAACGCTTCTGGTCCGCAATAAGGGCGCCGTTATCGCGTCATTTTCACTCATTCGGATGGTGGAGCGCTTTGGTCAGTTCGAGGCCCTGATGGCGGCGGTCGAGGCGCGGGCGGAAGGGCTCAGGGCAGGGAGCGGGGATGTCTGGGCGGCGCTGGCTTCCGCTCGCCTAAGGACGGTGTGCGAAATGATGGGGGGCACGCAGGATCAGGAGGCGATCGATCAAGCCATCGTCGCGCTCTTATGGGCATCCGACAGCAAAGCAAGAGCGGCCTATATCGAGGCCTTTGCACGCTTTGACCAGATCACGCCGAGGCTGATCCGACTTGCATTATCAAGTGGCGCAACGGATGTGGCGGCGGCTATTCTTGCCGTGCTTTCCGATATTTCGATCATCGATATCAAAGCGATGCTGGCGCATCAGGATCATCGCTCCTTTGTTCGCCTTCTGGACATTGTGGGCTTGCCCGCGTCGATGGTTCCCGATTTTCTGGACGCGGCGGCGCGCTCGACATTAAAGCCGTCGGAACTCACGCCCTTGGCGGCCTGAGATTCCGGCTATCCGCCAAATTGTTCCCGCAAAATGCGTTCATCAAGGCTATGGCCAGGATCATGCAACATCACGAGATCAACCGAACGGTCGATCGAAATGGTGACCTGACGGACGGAACGGAATTCGACATGATCGGCCACCGCATTGACGGGGCGCTTTTCGGGCTCTAGGGCTATGAGCGAAATCTCGGCGGTATCCGGCAAAATCGCGCCACGCCAGCGCCTTGGCCGGAACGGCGAAATGGGTGTTAAAGCCAGCATCGGGGCATTCAGCGGCAGGATAGGCCCGTTTGCCGACAGATTGTAAGCCGTCGAACCTGCAGGCGTTGCTACCAGAATTCCGTCGGCGACCAATTCATCCAGCCTTGGCCGTCCATCAATCGAAATTTTCAGTTTGGCGGCCTGATAGGATTGGCGAAACAACGATACTTCGTTGATGGCATGGGCGGAATGGATCGTGCCACTCTCATCCGTCACATGCATCAAGAGCGGATGAACCACGCTCCGTTCGGCCGCTTCCAGCCTTTCGCAAAGCAGATCCTCCGAATATTCATTCATGAGAAAGCCGACGGAACCACGGTTCATGCCGTAAATCGGCTTACCGGTTCCCATCAAGCGGTGCAGGGTGGCCAGCATCAAGCCGTCGCCGCCGAGGGCTACGATGATGTCCGCCTCCGTTAGGTCGGTTTCGCCATAGCGTGCCCGAAGCCGTTGACCTGCAGCCTGCGCCTCGTCGGTATCACTGTTTACAAAGGCAAGCTTGGATCTCTCGGTCACCTGATCGTCCTGTCTTCCGTAGCGCTTCATCACTTCCGTTCTACACGACTTTGGTTCCGACGGGCAGGGGGCCTCGTTCGTTATTGCACGGCCCGCTTTCCACCTTTTGTAGTTCATCGGCATACACCTCCCGCACGGCCTGAAGCCAAGGGCGCGTGCTTCGGTCTCATCGACAAAAAACACGCGGTTGGCGCGGCTCATGCGCAAACCGGCGCAACAATGAAGGTGGCCAAAAATTTTGGCTTTAAAATGGCCTGCCAACCCGATGTCGCGGCGGCGAAGGGCAGCCCGAACGGCGGCGTCGGTGAGGCTGTGATGGAAGATCATCGGCTTGCCCTGTGTTTTGAAAAAGGCCGGTTCGGTTTGCGACAAGCTAGTTTTGGTTCCGGTGAAGTCAAACCCTTACGTACTAGCTTTTATAGGCAATTTTACTGGCGGCTAAATGTTCAGCTCAAGCGTTGTTTGGGTACGTGAGATGCGTACACGACGAGGAGATTTGAATGTCGGCAATCGAGGCACAACGGCGCAACGCGGCTTTGCTTCGGCAAAGCCGTCCGATAACCCACCTCGTGAAGAGGTTCATTGACCTTGTTGGCGCGGCCCTGCTGTGCCTTGTTCTGGCGCCGGTTTTTCTCGTCATCAGCGTATGCGTGGCGTTGGATGGTGGACCGGTATTCTATCGGCATCGCCGGATCGGGCGCTATGGAGTGCCCTTTGGCTGTCTCAAATTTCGCACGATGATTTTGGGCGCCGATAACTGCCTCAGCGAGTATCTCTCTTACCATCCGGAAGCTGGCGATGAATGGGAGCGCGATCAAAAACTGACCTTTGATCCGCGGGTTACCCCGATCGGCCGATTTCTCCGCCGGACAAGCCTCGATGAACTGCCACAACTCGTCAATGTTCTCATGGGCGATATGAGCCTTGTTGGCCCTCGTCCGGTGACGGAAGGCGAGCTGCGCCATTATGGAACAGCAACGCCGGACTATCTGTCCGTTCGTCCCGGCATCACCGGCCTTTGGCAGGTCAGTGGCCGCAACGATGTCAGCTACGATCGACGCGTGGCGCTCGATCAAGCCTATGTCACCTCGCTCAGCCTGTGGCGAGATCTGGTCATCCTTTTCAAAACACCTGCCGTCGTCTTGTCAAAGAGAGGTGCCCGATGAGCTATTCCGATCAAGTTAAAGCCGCAACCCGCCAGAAAACCGGCGTCAATGTCCTCATGTCGACACACAAGGCCGAGACAGCGGACCACCTCGCGGAGTCGCTGGAAAGCCTCTACGCCCAGACAGTAGCGCCCGACCGTATCGTGCTGGTGCTGGACGGCGAAGTCGATGCTGGCCAACACGATGTGATCGCGCGCTTCGGTATGGATGGGCGCGGTCCGGATCTGACGATCGTGGCCTTGCCGACCAATGGCGGACTGGCCCACGCGCTTAACGCGGGGCTGGCCTATTGCGATGGTGATCTTGTCATGCGGATGGATAGTGACGATGTCTGCCTGCCCGATCGTTTGGCTCTGCAATTGTCATATTTTGCCGAACATCCGGAAGCGGATCTGATTTCCAGTTGGGCCAGCGAGTTTTCGGAAGCCGAAACGCAGGAGCGCTTGAAAGTCTCGCCGACCGAACATGAAGCGCTCGCCATGGCCATGCGCTGGCGCAATGTGATCGCCCATTCGGCCATTCTGGTGCGAACCTCGGCGCTCAAACGGATCGGGGGCTATCGCGCCGATTTCGGTTTGCTGGAAGATTACGATCTCTATGTGCGGTTGATCAATTCCGGCGCACGCTTTCATGTCATTCCGAAGGTCTTGCTGCGTATTCGCACAAGCATGGCGCAGCGCGGTCGCCGCGGTAATTTCGCCTATCTCCGCAATGAAATCCGCTTTCGGGCCGAATGTCTTCGGACCGGCTTTTTGACGCGTTCGCAGTTCGTCGCAACGGTCTGTCTTTACGCCGGCTTTCGTCTTGCCGGACCGGTTCTGCGTAACCGCTTTTATGGACTGGCACGGACATAAAAACAGTTACCTTTTTTATCCCCCGAAACGAACGCCATTCACATGGCGGTGATTACGAAAGCCAATACCATGACGGACCTTAACGTCAGCGTGGCACTATCCAAGCGAGCCGACCGCGGAAGAAATGCAATCGGCGGTGGAGAGCCGATGGAGGAGTCCAAAACACCATCCGGCATACACCCTGCCATCCGGTTTACGCTGGGCTTTGTTACAATCGTCGGATTGGGTATCGCCGTTTGGCCTCAGCTGCCACGCCATTATGAATCGACGGCCACTCTGATCTTGCGATCGGCCGATGATATGGGGCTCGTCAACCATAGCCAGGCCTTGAAGCAATTGCTGGATGAGAGTGCTGTTCAATCCGAGCTTGATGTTATCGCCTCCCTGCCTTTGTCAGCGGAAGTTGCCAGCACGCTTGGCTTGACGACCGATCCGGAATTCACCAAAGCGGGCAATGGCTGGTTCGGCAGCAATACGGTTTCCGTCGCCGATCCGGTACGCTCCATCCAGAGCCATCTGGTCGTGCAGCATGATCGTAAATCCTACACCGTCAAGCTGGGCTATTGGTCGAGCGATCCCGTCAAAGCGATGCGAATGGCCGATGCCTTGGCGTCGGCTTATCTCGATCGTCAGGTTCGGCGAAAACAAGATGGCAATGCCCGACTGATCGAGCGGTTAAGCGCACGCCTTGTGGAGCTGGCAGCTCGCGAATCCGATCTCAGGCGAATGTCTAGTCGGGACGAGAACGGAGCCTTCGAACTGGCCGCCAATGCCGATGACCGGACAGCTATTGCGGTAGAACTTGCGGGGGTCCGTCAGCGCCTCGTCGAGACGTCCCAGCGTCAGGTGGAAGCAGTGCCGGATGCCGAGCGGATTGGTGACGCCCAACTGCCGGTGTCGGCTGTCTTTCCAAATCCTTTCTTGATGGCCACTGCGACATTGATGGCAGCAACGCTTCTTGGTCTTGTTGCGGCATGGCCTGGATTGAGCCCGCAGTCTCGGACGCGTATCCGGTCTTTGGATGGCCTTAAGGACCAGAGATGACCATCTCCATTTCTCGTTCGTATTCCAGTCAACGGCTTGGCATCGGCCTGCTCCGATCTATGCTGCCATCCATCGGTCAGCAGGAAAGCGGTTTCATGGTAGCCGTGGTGGTTATCGTGGCGCTTGTCTTGAGCCTTGGCTTTACCAATCATCCGCCGGGCGAAGCGGGTCTTGATTGGCAAAATGGTGTCAAGCTGGTGGTATGGTCAGGCCTGGTGGGATGGGGGCTGTTGCGCTGGCGCCTTCTCGCCCCGCTTGTGTTTCGGCCTGCGGGTGCGATTTTAGCCTTTCTCAGCGTACTGGCGATGCTTTCAAGCTTTTGGTCGCCTGTACCGCTCTACACAATGGGCTGTGCGATCGGCTTTATCGCCTATGTGGTCCTCGGCGGATTGGCTGCGCGGAATCTCTCCCCTGATACCGTATTAAACACGTTGTTGTGGTCCATCACTGTGTTTATCGCGCTTGGCTTGATGGCTATCGTGATCGTGCCCGATACGGCCTGGCTTCCGCCTTCGGTGGAGGAGAACGTTTATCGCTTGCAGGGGTTGGCCGGAAACCCGAACAGCATGGGTCACCATGCAGCGCTCTATATCGTTCTGGCGATGGCGTGCTTCACGCGTGGCCTCATCGGCTTGAAAGCCTTGGGCTTCCATGCCGCGCTTGGCCTCACCTCGCTCCTGCTGTCGGGTGACCGGACCGTATTGCTCGCCCTTTTGCTGACGACGGGACTATCCACGATGCGCCATTTCATGTGGGCGCGCTGGTGCGGATGCATTCTGGCCTGTCTCCTTGCCATGACCCTGTTTTTTTATGCGTCAGGTCTGGGCCCGAGCCTGCGCGAAACCTTGCAGCAGTTTAGCCGCACCGGCTCGATTGATGAAATTATGACGCTGACCGGGCGGACCGAGATCTGGTCCGCAGCAGTTGAACGATTGCTCGAAAGACCAATGTTCGGATGGGGGTTCAACGGCACCGAAGGGATCATGACCGCCAGCATGCAAGCGGGCTTTTCGGGCACGGCAGTCAACGCCCACAACATGTATCTCCAGCTCACGCTCGGGCTGGGTGTTGTTGGCTTTTTCCCAGGCTTTACGCTCGCCATTTTTTTTGCACGTGCCTACGTCAAAAATCCGCTGCCCTATCGCGATCTGATCGTCGGATTGATCCTTTTCAATGGACTTGCCGAAGCCGATATTTTCGCGACGCCGGTTCTGACGGGCTTCATCTTTTTCTGGTTGTTGCTGCGAGAACAATCACAGGCACCAGAACGTTATCCACCAAGGGAGATATAAAAGATGGCACTTGCTCGATCTGACCGTGATGTTTCGTCCGAGAGCCGCCGGATCCTGCTTTGGCATTGGGGTAAGGAAGGCGCGGGTGCCAAGTTCACCGGTGCACTGGCTCGGGGGCTGAGCGATTTGCCTGGAACCGAGCTTGCTGTATCTGCCGCCACTTCTTCGGATCTGGCGCGCGACATCACCGATGGTACGGATCTGCCGCTTCAGTCGGTCCGAACCTTTGAAGGCGATAAGGCGTCATGGTCGGGCAAACTGGCTGCGGGCTTTGCCTTGCTGGGTTTGCCCCGCATCGGTGCCGAGTTTTCGGGGGCTATGGCTGAATTTGGACCGGACGTTGCGCTTTGCGCGTTCCAGTCGATCTGGGATCTCGCCGCGTTGCCTGTTCTGCGTCGCGCGGCGAGTAGGTTTGTTCTCGTGCTGCATGATGCCGAGCCACATCCGGGTGACCGTTATCCGATGCGCGGCGCGGTGCTCGGCTGGGAGGTTCGATCCGCCGATGCGTTGATCGCGTTAAGCGACCATGTCGCCCGCGAAGCGCAGCGGATTTATGGCTTTCCCGCCGACCGGATTTACACGGTTCCGCATGGTGCGTTTACCTTTGGCGAACCGGTTTTGGTGCCGAGGCAGTTTCCGGTTGGCCGACCGTTCCGGATTTTATTTTTTGGCCGCATTGTGGCCTATAAAGGGTTGGGTCTCTTGCTTGAAGCCTATCGTCTCTTGCGGGACCAAGGATTGTCCATCGAGCTTGCGATTGCAGGGTCTGGCGATATGTCGCCCTATCGGGCGACGATTGAGGGACTGGACGGCATCACCCTTCAAAATGGCTGGGTCGACGATGAGGCGATTGCCGAAGCTTTGCTTCGCGCCGACGCCGTCATTTTGCCCTATATCGAGGCGAGCCAGTCCGGCGTGGCCGCGGCTTCGTTCTCAGCAGCACTCCCCGTCATTGCCACACCCGTCGGAGGCCTTGTCGAACAGGTGGATGATGGCCAAACCGGTTTGATTGCCGAGGCAGTTTCGGCTGCGGCGCTTGCCGCCGCGATCGCGCGGCTTGCCACCTCGCCCGAACTCTACGAGTCCTGTTCTGCGGGCGCGTTTCGTCATGCGCGTGATACGTTGGATTGGAGCGTTATTTCAAAGCGCGTGGGTGGGATCATCGATGAAGTTGTAAGCCTACCCCGACGCGGTGTCGGTGAATGATGTCGGAATCAGATGCAGCCATCGGCGGGAGTCTGGCGGCTCCTGCGCCTTCACGCCTTGTGCGGATTCGTGCCAGTGCAGCGCTACGGTTTTTAGGCCATCCGGCAACCTATGCGGTCGGCGCACTTATCCTCACGGTGTTGAGTTCGGGAACAGCCCTTGTTGCTCCCATGCTGTTGGGTCCCGAGGCCTTTGGCACCTTTGCGCTTTTGACAACGTTTTTCCAATTGGCGGCGCGCAGCGATCTCGGCCTGTCCCATCTCGCTGATCGGGATCTGGCGTATGGTCATCAGGACGGTGGGAGGGGCGTTGATATCCTTCAAGCTCGCTGGTTTCTCGGCGGTGTTTTTGCTCTGTTTGCGGTGCCGCTGGCGGCCTATTTATCCAACGGATATGGTGGCCTCAAACCCCTCGACATGACGATCACCTTACTGAGTGGCCTTGCGGCAATGATCGCAGGCGGACCGGTTACCCTCTTTCGTGCTTCCTCGCGCATTTGGGAATTCACGGCAACCGCTTTGGTGTTGCAGCTGGGCATGACGTTGCCGCGACTGTTCGGCATTGCGATCGGCGGGGCAACGGGATGCTACGGTGTCTTGTTGATCTGGTATGGCGTCTTCGCCCTTCTCATCGCACGACCAAAGGAAAGGGCTCCGTTGCACTTGACAGGTCTTGTCGCGATGATCCGATCGGCGCTGCCCTTGTTCATCTATTCAACAGCCTGGATGATCTATCTGTTCGCCAATCGATGGATCTCGTCGCTCTTTACGGAAGCGTGGGATTTCGGGCTTTTCGCCTTTGGGGCAAACCTTTCATATATCGTGATCGGAACCATTTCGGCGGTTGGTCAAACCTTCTATCCGAAACTCATTTCGGATATGGGGAGGTTGCCGCCCGGGGCGTGCTCGGGGCGGGTCTTGCGTCAAGTAGCATACCTTATCGTTGCGTTGGCGGTGCCGCTAGCCATCGGTCTGCCCTTTGCGTCCTTCCTGATCAGCCTTCTCTTCCCGCGGTTTTCGGCAGCTTCCTTTACAACCATGGTTCTGGCGATCGCGGCAGTGCCGCTTTCTGCGGCCAGCTGGTTAATGCCGATTGGTATTTCTCTGTCGAAAAATCCCATCCGCGAAGCGTTGCTGTTGTTGGTGCCAGCCTTTCTCAGCCTATTGGGCGGAATTTTCTTCGGGCAGCTCTGGTTGGGCATTGCGGGGCAGGCCTGCGGCACCGTCGTATCCGGTGTGGTGGCGGTGGGCATGCTGACATGGATTTTAACACTTCAGCGGGCGCTTGATGCCAAAGCGGCCTTCGCCTTGATGGGCATTATGATCGCAGCCACCGTGCTGCTGGGGCTTGAATCTTTCGCCCTGAATGGTCGGGCGTCGGAGACGATACCGGGGTTCGGTTCCGTCCCTTCAAACGGCGTTGGAACAGTCGGCAGCAGCTCACCCGTTCCCCATTGGCGATTGATCTTTTCGGATGAATTCGACCAGTTGCAGTTGGCCGACGCCACTGGAAAAGGTGTATGGGAACCCGCTTATCCTTGGGGCGCCCGCAGCAATGTCGAAAATCGGGAACTGGAATATTATCTTGACCCACGATCGGGTGGAGAATCCGGTGCCCTTGCGGAAATCTCGCCCTTTCAGGTGAAAAATGGCGTGCTCTCGATGATTGCTCGCCAAACACCACCCGCGTTCAAATCCTATGCGCAAGGCTATGCCTATCTTTCCGGTATGCTGACCACGGCCAAGACCTTTTCCTTCACCTATGGCTATGTCGAAATCAGAGCCCGCATACCGGCGGGCAAAGGGCTTTGGCCGGCGGTCTGGCTGCTGCCGGTCGCGGGCGGATGGCCGCCGGAGATCGATGTCATGGAAGCGATGGGCGACCATACCGCTCAGTATTACGGCTCGCTGCATTCGCGGCAATATGGGTACGGCATCGAGGCGGTTAACCTGATCGAGACGGCCGATCTTTCGCGCGAATTTGGTATCTATGGATTGAAATGGACGGCTCAAGACATTGAATGGTATTTCAATGGTCGGAAAGTGGCCTCCGCCAGCACGCCACCCGATCTTCATCAGCCCCTGTATCTTCTGCTCAATCTGGCGGTTGGCGGAGAATGGGCGGGATCGCCCGACGCTTCAACACGGTTTCCGGCCAATTTTGATCTGGATTATATTCGGGTTTACGCCCCATAGCCTCAAGGCGTACCCGAAGGGTTGTTACGCTCGAAGGCCTCATCGAGCAATTGCCGGACATGCTTGCTCAACGTGCTGCGATAAGGTGCGCGCAACATGCTGCGATGATCACCCTTTGCAGGATGAACCGACAGTGAGTCGACGCGGTGGCTCCAGCCGAGATCCGGCGATGCCAAGGGCCGGATTTCTTCCGACACGAATAGGGACGCACTCAGCGGCAAGGTGAGACCTTCATTCTCGGCGCACCAGCCATTGAAGGCCCTCATCTGCAAGGCTTCCCATACGGCGTTTCTGAGATTGAACCGCCATAACGGTGAAAAGCCGGTCAAGTCTTTGTCCGCAAGTTTGGTCAACCAGATTCTGAAGGCCGGATGAGACGCCGCGACGCCGATTTGCTCCACCAGTTTTTCGGTCAGGGTTGCCCGCTCATGGGCCGGCTTTGTGAGAAGATGCGTCAGCCGCGCGACAGGGTTGGCGCGCCTTCGGCGCGGTGTCGCAATATGGTTGTCGAGAATGGTGAAGGACGCGATGTCACGGCCTTCCTGCAGGAGCAGAGCGGCCGTTTGAAAAGCTACGGTTCCGCCCAACGAGTATCCGATCAGGTGGAGAGGTTCTTCGGTTGCTTGATCTTTGATGGTCGTAACCGCGGCATGGGCCAGATCAAGGATGCTGTCGGCGCCGCGAACCATCGCGCGCCAATCCGGATAGGGTATTAAAACGAGCCGTGCCGTCTCGGCCAGATCGTTCCGGAAGGAGGCAAGGCTTGGACTATCGCCGGTCAAGCCGGGGAAGAGAAAAACATCAGGCCTTTTGACGGCCTGTCCCGCACGGGCGTGCGATAGGGCCAATCGGCGAAGAAGCGCCACACAATCGGCAGGCCGCATATCCATTCTGAAGGCGGTCAGCGGCAATGAATGGCCGTGTTCCGCTTCAAGATGAAACACAAAGCGCAGAAGCGACAAGGAATCCCCGCCCGACTCGTCCCATCCTCGGTTCTCGTGAAAGGCGGCCTTGCCAAGAACTGCTCGCCAAGCCCGCGAAACGGCATCGGTCAGAGCGCTACCATCCGGACTGGACGCATCCTGTCCGGCGTCGATTTTTGTGGTCTCGGTCGCCATGGCTTTGTCGATCGCGAGCAAGGCCACCGTATCCTGTTTGCCGCTCGGCAGGCGCGGAATTTGGGGCAGGGCATGAATACGGGCGGGAGTGAGCATCGCAGGCAAGGTCTGACGCAGGCCTTGCCGCAATCGGGCGTGCCAATCGTCGTTGGCTTCGAGCGAGGAGTTGAGGGCTACAAACGCCGCGAGCTTGGTTCCGGCATTGTCCCTGACCGCGATCACGGCTGCATCAGTCACATCGACGAATTGGCGTAGGGCTACTTCGAGTTCGGTAGGTTCAACGCGTTTGCCGTTGATTTTAACCTGACGGTCTTTGCGCCCCAAAAGGTCGATCAGGCCGGAAGGCAGCTGTCTGACGAGATCGCTCGTATGAAAAATGCGATGGGTCGGGTTGACGGGATCGGTCTCGATGGGTCCCGGCGTGAGGTGTCCATGCTGCCATAGCCCGAGGGCTACGAATGGACTCTTGATCACAAGTTCGCCTTCTTCGCCGATAGCAGCGCTTTGGCCAAGCTCCGTTTCGATCCGGTAGGCGACCGACGAATGGAGATATCCGGCCGGAACGCTTTCCGTTTTGGATTTATCGACGGGTGTTATTGTTGCTGATGGAACCTCCCAATAGGTTGCCGTCGTTTCCGTTGACGAATAGCCCGCCTGGATCCGGCATTGGTCACCACACACGGTGCGAAACTGCGCAATGTCGCTCCATAAAACCCGATCCCCACCCACCTTGATCATCCGAAGATTTTTAAACGTGTTGGCGTCGCGTTCGCCGCCCGCCATCAGCGCCCGCAAGAGCGCAGGAACACCGTTGAGAACGGTAATTTTTTTGTCCTCGATGATGCTTCGCAACCCGCTCAAGCCCGATTTTTCCGGGCTTGCCAAAACCAGCGTCGCGCCCAGCGCAAGCGCCGTGAAACATTCACGCGTTCCGGCAATCGTACAGGCCGAGCTTAAAGGCAAAAAGACATCATCGGCTGTAAATTTGCCGGAGTGAATATATTGGCGGACGCGTTCCAGCACCGCCCGCTCGCTGTTAACAACGCCTTTTGGAACACCGGTGCTGCCCGAGGTAAACAGGATAACGGCGGGGACGTCGGTCGACGGGCATCGTTTAAGGGGCACGATCGGTTCGTGGCCGTCGTCCTGCAGACGAAGGTAATGAAGGTCGGGCAAGGTCTCGCTTGCGATGTCGATCGGATGGCTATCGGTGACGACCCAATTCAGGCCCGATTGTTGAAGGATCGTTCGGTTCCGGTTAAGAGGACTGGTCAGGTCCATCGCGATATAGGGTCGACCGGCCGCCAGACAGGCAAGGATGGCGACATGCAGTCCGGCCGAATTGGCAAGCCACAGTCCGATGGCTTCGCCGGGCTCGGTAACGCGCATCATTCGCGAGGCGAGGCGCTCTGCCCGTACCACAAGTTCATGGTACGACAGTGTGGTCTCCCCATCGTCCAGAGCGATCTTGGCACCATTGCGACGCGCTGCACTGCGAACATGGTCTATTAGCGACATTAGGGTGAAATGCGGCGTCGGTTCAGGCCTGTCCGAAAGGGAGCGTGCATTCGGATCAGCAGGAAAATCGGGAGCGATATGCCACAATAATTTTTCGACCGAGGGGACAGGTACGGCCTGATCGTCGGCAATGAGACGGATGGGTTCCGCTTGATCGTTTAAGCTTCGGCGCATAAGGATGCGATCTCGTTACCAAACATTGAGCCGTGCGCCGAAATTGCGCAGCAAAAACGGCGCCCCTGTCAGCATGGTGTCGAGTTGTTCGATGCGTTGAAAAAAGCCATTGAGCGATACCCTAGGCAGCGCCGTCATCCATTGGTCATGGGCGGTATAGATCAGGCCGGGCCGCGTTGTGACAGCAGATGCAAAGCCCAACGCCTTCGCCATTGAAAATTCCCGCGGTCCGGCGGAACCCGTATCCCCATTGGGATAGGCAAGGTGGCGCACGGGACTGTTAATCTGTTCTTCAATGGCGGCGCGCGAGCGGGCCATTTCGATCATCGCTTCGGTCGGATTGCAGCGGGCGAGCACGGGGTGGCTCACCGTGTGGGCGCCAATCGTAATGAGCGGGTGCTTGGCAAGGGCCGAAATCTCGTTCCAGTTGAGGCACGCATCCTCGCAAATATCGTTCGGACTGATGCCCGCCTGCATGGCGATGTCAAAAACAGCCGAGCGCATGGCTTCCGGCGAATGCTGTGTCACGAGCGCTCGAATTTGCTCAAAGGCGCTTTGCTTTCGGCGTGGGGTATCGGTGGCAAAGCCTGTTATCCGGTCAAGGTCCGGGAACAAGACGGATGGCGCGCGCCGGATCGCTTCCTCAAGTGTTAGCCACCAGACCGCGGCGCTTCGGTCAGCAAAGCCGGAGGTTACGAAAACGGTGGCCGGTACGCCGTGTTTTTGAAGGATGGGCAGGGCATGCTCTACGGTATCGCGGTATCCGTCGTCGAGCGTGAGAACGGCAAAATTTTGTCCGTCGCGAGCCGACAACCGCGCCAATGCCTCGTCCATTGAGACAAAAATCAGGTTGCGGGATTTGGTATGCTCGATGGCGGCATCCAAAAAAGCGGGCGTGATCTCAAGGCCGAGATTGGGACGAAACGCCTGATTCTGAAGGGGGCGCACGCGGTGCAACGCAAAAATGATTCCCCTCGCACCTCCAACAAAGTCGAGCGCGCGATCAATCCGTGCAGAACGGATCGCCCGGAAGGCAATGTCATAGAGCCGGTAAGCTGTGGGCGTTGTTTCTGGCGAGGGTGAATTCATGCCTGAAAGGTAAACCACTGCGCCGCCCAAGGCATGATCGGACGGCTACGAAAGGAGTTTTACGCAAGCTGCTGCAACGAGCCCGCCTCGCCACCATCAGTGGGCAGTGTGTAGTCCTGGTGCCGGTTACCTGAATCGAACAGGTGACCTACGGTTTACAAAACCGTTGCTCTACCAGCTGAGCTAAACCGGCATATGGACAGGCGTTGAGCTGGACCTCGATACCCTTTGATGAGCGACTAGGCAAGTCTTGCTGTGCCATGTCTCATTCCTGCCGCAATTGGTTCATGGGCTATTCACGCCCGCGGAGCGAGATTCAACCGATCCTGAGCGAGTCGCCAGGTTGAACGTTCTGTGGAGGGTAGGATGGGTTTCACGTTTCCACGATTGAGTCGGACAGGGCTGCGCAAAGGCGTACTTGCTTTGGCGGCTGCTGCTTCGCTTGTGTCGGCTGCCCCGCCTCAGGCGATGGCAGGCGGGTGGGATCCGGGCGCTGCCGCGGCCTTTGGCGTGATCGGCGGCTTGGCCTTGGGCGCCGCGATGTCGAACCATGGCCATGAAAGCTATGGCGGACCGCGCTATGAATCACCGCGCTACGGTTATGGCTATGGCTATGGTTATGGTTATGGCGGATGGCATCAACGCCCGCATTATGCCTATGCACCGCCGCCACCCGATGATTGCTATGTCGTCCGCGAGCGCGTCTGGGTTGATGGTTGGGGCTGGGATATTCGCCGCCGGACGGTTTGCGAATAAGCCTTACCGCCGACATAAAAAAGGCCCCGGATGAACGGGGCCTTTTTCATTGGTTTGTTTTAAGTCCGATCAATCGTCGGCGTAGATATCGCGGTCCTTGGTCTCCGGAATGAAGATCAGGCCAACGACGAAGGTGATCAACGCGATGGTAATCGGGTACCACAGACCGGCATAAATATCGCCGGTGGCGGCAACGATCGTCACGACGATCGGAGGCAGAAGCCCGCCGAACCAGCCATTGCCGATATGGTAGGGCAGCGACATCGAGGTGTAGCGGATACGCGTCGGGAAGAGTTCGACGAGGGCCGCAGCAATCGGGCCGTAAACCATGGTCACCAGCAGGGCAAGGTAGACGAGCACTGCAATCAGCATGGGCGAGTCAACCTTGGCTGGATCGGCCTTGGCAGGATAACCGGCTGCGACAACTTCACCGCCAACGGCCTTGGCAAAGGCGCCACGCTGTTCACCGAAGGCTTTTGCATCCAGAGCCGCGCCATCAAACGATGGAATGACTTTCGCACCAATCTTCACAACAGCCGGCGTGGCTGCCGCGTCATACACGATCTGGTAGTTGACCGAGAGGCTGATCAGAACCTGACGGGCAATATCGCACGAAGTCTTGAACACCTTTCCGCCGACGGGGTCGAACAGAAGGTTGCAATCCGCCGGATTGGCCGTGACCGAAACCGGAGCGCTTGCAAGGGCTGCCTCAAGTGTCGGGTTGGCGTAATGGGTGATCTGGCGGAACGCGGACTGATACGTCAAAGCCGCCAGCAAGCAGCCGGCAAGGATGATAGGCTTGCGGCCGATCTTGTCCGACAGCCAGCCCCAGAACACGAAGGCGAGGGTGGCGATGGCCAGCGCAACGATGATAGCGGTATCAGCCTGGTTGGCATCCACCTTCAGCGTGTTGACGAGGAAGATACGGGCATAGAACTGGCCCGTGTACCAGACCACAGCCTGACCGGCCGTAAGACCGAGCAGAGCGTAAATGGCGATCTTCGCATTTGGCCAATTGCCAAAGGCTTCCGTCAGAGGTGCCTTGGAATGCGTGCCTTCGTCCTTCATCTTCTGGAACGCAGGCGATTCAGAAAGCTGCAGGCGGATCCAGAGCGAAATGCCCAACAGGATGATCGAGAAAAGATAGGGAATACGCCAGCCCATATCACCGAACTGCTCTGGCGACATGCTGTTGCGCGCACCGGCGACAACGGCCAGCGAGAGGAACAGGCCGATCGTTGCTGTGGTCTGAATCCACGAGGTGTACAGACCACGGCGACCATGCGGAGCATGTTCGGCCACATAGGTTGCCGCGCCGCCATATTCGCCGCCGAGCGCGAGGCCCTGCAGCAGGCGAAGCGTGATCAGGATCACCGGAGCCGCCCAGCCAATCGTTTCATACGAAGGCGTCAAGCCAACGAAGAAGGTCGACAGACCCATGATCATGATGGTGACGAGGAAGGTGTATTTACGACCGACAAGATCGCCTAAACGACCAAACACCAGCGCGCCGAACGGGCGAACCAGGAAGCCGGCCGAAAAGGTCAGCAAGGCAACGATAAACTGGACGTTCGGATCGAACATCGTCCAGAATTTCTTGCCGATCTGGGCTGCGGTCCAGCCATACAGATAAAAATCATACCATTCGAAAACGGTGCCGAGGGAAGAAGCGAAAATCACCTTCTTCTCCGCGCCCGTCATCGGGCGAGGCTCGGGATGAGCGTGTGCTCCGGATGCAGTGGCCATTCAATTTCCCTTTTGGTTTGCAGACTCAGGAAATTGTGGCGCACACGGCACCCCAACGCAGATGTTGCCATCTGCCTTGTTCCCTTGTCAGCGCCAGTGCACAAGCTCTGGCAACGTTTCCCCCGGTGGTCCGTTGATGGACCACCCCGATCGACCTTGGACGTTGCCCCTAAGGGATTCGACCAATGTGTCATGTCAAATTTATAGCGTAAGGTCGGGGGGAGGTCGACGCCTCGCCCCCTCGGCATTTGGTCTAATGGACTTTGGTTCTTCGCTGAAAAGCTGGACTTTTCAACCTTTGACGACGGCACCCGTTACGGTTGCAAGCGCGATAGCAGCAGCGTTGGATACGTTCAGGCTTTTAATGGCGCCGGGCATATCCAATCGGGCCAGGACGTCGCACCGTTCGCGCGTCAGGCGGCGGAGCCCTTTGCCTTCAGCGCCGAGAACCAGCGCTATGGGTGGTTTGGCGAGGCTTTGGGCCAACACGTCCGGCCCTTCTGAATCAAGGCCCACGCGCCAATAGCCTTTGTCGCCCAGTATGGTCAGCGTTTGGGCGAGGTTGACCACCTCGATGACGCTCACATGTTCCAACCCGCCGGACGCGGCTTTTGCCAGCACCCCGACGGCATCCGGACTGTTGCGCTCCGTGACAATGATTGCCTCCACCGCGAACGCCGCCGCCGTCCGTAAAATCGCGCCGACATTGTGCGGATCGGTCACCTGATCGAGCACGACGACAACGCCCGTGCCGGAGAGATCGTGCAGATCGGCGGCGGGCAACCCGTCCGCTTCGAGAACAATTCCCTGATGCACGGCGTCCGGTCCGGTGATCCGGTCGATCTCGTCGGGCTTGGCCATATGGGGTACCACGGGCAGTTCCGGCAGCTCTTCCAGAAGTTTCTTAAGGGCGTTTTCGGTGACATAAAGCGCCAGAGCCTTTCGGCGCGGGTTCTTCAGTGCTTCGACCACCGCATGAAAGCCATAGATGACAGGGCGGCCCGAGCGCGGACGGTCGGATTTTACCGGGCGATCCGTGCCTCGATCGCGGAAATTACCGCGAGGCTTATCCGTTGGTCCCCGTCTTTTGTCGTCAAATCGTCTGGTCATGATATGCCTTTTCCTTTGCCCTGTTTCTGGCACGCCATCGTGGGGTTCGGCAAATTTTTATCGTGATAGGGGAGGAAGCTTGCGCTTGCACGGTTGACACAATCGCGGAGGCTCATCATAAGGGCGGTCTCGATTTCGATGGGTTTCGACCTTTCGGGCCGAGGCATAGGCTGGAAGACGGGGGAATGTCCCGAGCGGCAAAGGGGGCGGACTGTAAATCCGCTGGCTACGCCTTCGCAGGTTCGAGTCCTGCTTCCCCCACCAGCCTTCGCCCTTCGGGCGACGGTTCGGCGAGCCAGAGTTGCAAAGCAACGTCGGCGGATCGGGCCGCGACGGTTCGGTCTCACCCACCTATCGGTTGTGCCACAAGCTTAACCCCCAATGCGCCACACACTTTCTTAATGGTATCAAAACGGGGCGAGCTTCCGGCCCTTAGTGCTTTGTAAAGCGCTTCGCGGGTTATGCCGGCCGCTTTGGCGATGTCCGCCATGCCCCGCGCCCGCGCAATGTCACCGAGGGCTACAGCAAGCATCGCCGCATCACCATCTTCGAGCACCGCGGTCAGGTAATCGGCGATGGCCGTATCGTCGGTCAAATAGTCGGTGATATCGAATTCGGGAAGATCGCTCATCTGGATGGCTTCTGACATTTCACTTACTCCACAATGCGTTGAGCCCTTTGTAAAACGACTTTAATATCGGCGGATTGACTGGATTTATCGCCGCCGCCGAGCATTAAGATCAGGACATCTCCTCGTTTGGCGTAGTACATTCGTCAGCCGGGCCAAAAAATTCACGCATCTCGAATACGCCGTCGCCGATGGCCTTAACGTTGCCCAAATTACCCAATTGGGCTTTGCGTAGTCGCAAAAGAAGTCGCTTCTGGGTCACAGGGTCCCGTAAACCTGCGATCCACTCATCAAATTCGGGCAAACGTCGGATCGTGAACATGGTGTAATTGTAATCGTTCGATTACAAAAAGCAAGCTTAAACCATTTGATGGCGCTTCATGGCCACCAGCATCGAAATCAGCTTGCCTATCGCCCCCGAGCTTGGCATAACGCGGCGAGATGCGGGTGTAGCTCAATGGTAGAGCAGCAGCCTTCCAAGCTGAATACCCGGGTTCGATTCCCGGTACCCGCTCCATTTTCATAAAATGACCTCGTTTTGCTTTGATGGCGCTATGGCGTCGTGGTTTTTTGCCGCATTTTTACGGCAGTGCACCCGATCGACCACACTTCCCCCTTGATCAAAACCCAAAATCCGCCTATGCGCTCGCTCGCTTACGCCTCCTTTCAATAAACTCAGGTAGAGATGTCATGGCCAAAGAAAAGTTTTCGCGCACTAAGCCGCATTGCAACATTGGAACGATTGGTCACGTTGACCATGGCAAGACGTCGCTGACGGCGGCCATCACGAAGGTGTTGGCGGAGTCGGGCGGCGCGACG
>CANGIS010000011.1 GCA_947454055.1 Hyphomicrobiales bacterium | reverse complement strand
TCCATCACATTTTTAGTGTTTCTTCCGAAGGAGATCAGTCATGGCACGTGTCAAACGGGGTGTAACATCCCACGCCAAGCATAAAAAAGTTTTCAAGGCTGCGAAGGGCTTTTACGGCCGTCGCAAAAACACGATCCGCGCAGCAAAAGCTGCTGTCGATCGTTCGATGCAATATGCAACCCGCGATCGTAAAGTTAAGAAGCGGACGATCCGCGCGCTCTGGATCCAGCGTTTGAACGCTGCCGTTCGGGAGCATGGCATTGTCTATTCGCGCTTCATTGACGGCCTCAACAAGGCTGGCATTGTGGTCGATCGTAAGGTTCTCTCCGATCTCGCCATTCACGAGCCGGTGGCGTTTGCCGCCCTCGTTGAAAAGGCCAAGGCGCATATCACTGCGGTTGCTGCTTAATCCGTTAGATCGGACACTGAATTTAAAAGCCCGCCTAGCAATAGGCGGGCTTTTTATTGCGATATATCGCTTGAAATTCGTCCAAAATTGAGCGATATTATCGCTCATGAAAACGATCATTCTTTCGGCTGCTGCAGCCAGAGATTTGGACGCTTTGCCATCGGATGCCCGCATTTCGGTTTCGAACGCCTTAATCCGGTATGCCCTGACCGGATTGGGCGACGTCAAGAAGCTCCGGGATCGCGACGGCTTCCGGATGCGCGTTGGTCGTTACCGCGTCCTGTTTGACGAGGACCAAACAACCATTCTCGCCATCTATATCGGGAAACGTGAAACGACAACCTATCGGAGACCCTCATGAAAGTTCAATTTGTCACGACACCTTCGGGCGACGATATGGCGATTTTACCCCGCAAGGATTACGAGGAATTGCTCCAACGTCTGGCCGATTTTGAAGAAAATGAAGAGGATGTCGCCCTCTATGATGCGAGGAAGGCGGCGTTAAATCCGGCGCTCCCCCCCGAAGTGTCAGAGCGAATGCTCAAAGGGGATAGTCTGCTCAAAGCCATCCGCCATTGGAAGGATATGACCCAAATGCAGGTGGAATTTAAAACCGATGTCGCTCAAGGCTATTTGAGCGATTTGGAGTCAGGGCGTCGGAAGGGCACGGACGAGACCTTACGCAAACTGGCAGCACTCTACGACGTCCCGAGCGAGTGGCTGATCGTGACAACGCGGTAATCCGCCGCTGATCGCCCTCGACATTATAGGCCTACCGTGGCACTAGCCCTTTACTCATTTTTGCATATCCAGAGACTTTTACGATGACCGATTACTCGTCGCTTGAATCCGAACTCGTCACCGCCATCAAGGCCGCTACCGACGAAGCCTCGCTCGAAGCCATTCGCGTGGCAGCGCTTGGCAAAGCGGGCTCCATTTCCGGCCTGCTCAAGACGCTCGGATCGCTCACGCCCGACGAGCGCAAGGAACAAGGCCCGTTGATCAACGGCCTGCGCGACCGCGTTACCGAGGCGCTCGCCGCCCGCCGCACCACGCTGAAAGACGCAGCCCTTGAAGCACGCCTCGCCGCCGAGCGAGTCGACGTTTCCCTACCCGTGCAACCATCGGACAATGCGCGCGGGCGCATCCACCCGATCAGCCAGGTGATCGAAGAGCTCACCACGATCTTCGGCGATATGGGGTTTGCGGTCGCTGAAGGCCCGGACATCGAAAATGATTTTTACAATTTCACCGCGCTGAATTTCCCCATCGGCCATCCGGCGCGCGAGATGCACGATACCTTCTTTTTCAATCCGGACGATAATGGCGAGCGCAAACTGTTGCGCACCCACACCAGTCCCGTGCAAATCCGCACCATGATGACGCAGAAGCCGCCGATCCGCGTCATCATTCCGGGTCGTACCTATCGCTGCGACTCGGATCAGACGCATACGCCGATGTTTCATCAGGTCGAAGGCCTCGTCATCGATAAGGGCTCGCATATGGGCCATTTGAAATGGATTTTGGCCGAATTCTGCAAAACCTTTTTTGAAGTCGACGACGTCAAGATGCGCTTCCGCCCATCTTTCTTCCCGTTTACGGAACCATCTGTCGAAGTCGATATCCAGTGCTCGCGCAAAGGCGGCGAAATCCGCTTCGGCGAAGGCGAGGATTGGCTGGAGATTTTGGGCTGCGGCATGGTTCACCCCAACGTCATCCGCCATTGCGGGCTTGATCCCGATGAATACCAAGGCTTTGCCTGGGGCATGGGCATCGACCGCATCGCCATGCTGAAATACGGCATGCCGGACTTGCGCCCTTTCTTCGAAGCCGATGTCCGCTGGCTGTCGCATTACGGTTTCCGCCCGTTGGATTTACCCACGCTGACCGGCGGCTTGAGCGTTTAAGGAGAGACGACCATGAAATTCACCCTCTCTTGGCTCAAAGAGCATCTCGATACGTCCGCCTCGCTCGACGCCATCGTCGATGGCCTGACGAAAGTCGGCCTCGAGGTCGAAGGCGTGGAAGATCCCGCCAAAGCGCTCGCGCCCTATATCACGGCCCATGTGATTTCCGCCGAACAGCACCCGAATGCCGATCGCCTGCGCGTCTGCATGGTCGATATTGGCGATGGCAAGCCGGTGCAGGTCGTCTGCGGCGCGCCGAATGCGCGTACCGGCATGAAAAGCGTGTTCTCGCCACCGGGTACCTATATTCCGGGCAAGAACATCACGATTTCGGTCGGCATGGTCCGCGGCATCGAGAGCGCGGGCATGTTGTGCTCGGGCTTCGAGCTCGGCCTGTCGGAAGACCATGACGGCATCATCGATCTGCCAGCCGACGCGCCGGTGGGCGTGCGCTTTGTCGATTACGCCAAGATTGATGACCCGATCATCGACATCGCTGTCACCCCCAACCGTTCCGATGCGCTGGGCGTCTATGGCGTGGCGCGCGATCTCGCCGCCGCAGGTTTAGGCTCGTTGAAGCGGCATGATTTGAAGCCGGCTAAAGGCGATGGCGCTTGTCCCGTCTCCGTCACGCTGAATTTCGCCGATGACCAGAAACATCTGGCCCCCGCTTTCGCGTTGCGTCTTGTGCGCGGCGTCAAGAACGGCCCGAGCCCGGATTGGATGCAGCGCCGCCTGAAGGCCATCGGTCTCAGGCCCATCAACACGCTGGTCGACATCACCAATTACATCACCTTCGATCGTGGCCGGCCGCTGCATGTGTTTGACGCCAAAAAGGTCGCTGGCAACCTCGTGGTGCGGCACGCCAAAGAGGGCGACGAAATTCTGGCCCTCGACGGCAAGACCTATCGCCCCGATCCGTCAACCGTCGTCATCTGCGACGATAACGGTGTCGAATCGATTGCGGGCATTATGGGCGGCGAACATTCGGGCTGCGACGAGCACACCACCGATGTGCTGATTGAATCAGCCCTTTGGGATGCGCTTAACATCGCCCAGTCAGGCCGCAAGCTCGGCATCAACACGGATGCGCGCTACCGGTTCGAGCGCGGCGTTGATCCGGCCTTCTGTGTGCCGGGGCTCGATCTCGCCACCCAAATGGTGTTGGAACTCTGTGGCGGCACGCCGAGCGAAGCGATTGTCGCGGGCACGGTACCGCAACCAGAAAAAATCATTGCGTTCCCATGGTCCGAGGTCAAGCGCTTGACAGGCGTTTCGATGCCCGTTGCCGAGATGAAAGCCATTCTGACCGAGCTCGGTTTCTGGGTTTCGGGCAATGACAAAGAGGTCAAGGTCGCAGTTCCCTCCTGGCGGCCCGATGTCGAGCAAAAAGCCGATCTTGTCGAAGAGATCATCCGCATTGCGGGCCTTGATCAGGTGGAAATGACGCCGTTCCCGCGCGAAGTCGCAACCGTCATCAAGCCGGTGCTGACGCTCATCCAGAAGCGCACCCGTCTGGCCAAACGTGCTTTGGCGTCCCGCGGTTTGGTGGAAGCCGTGACGTGGTCCTTCATCGGCCAGTCGGAAGCGGTGGCCTTTGGCGGCGGCAAGCCTCATTTGGCGCTGGCCAATCCGATTGCGTCTGATCTTTCCGATATGCGCCCGAGCCTCCTGCCCGGTCTGCTCAAGGCCGTGGGCCGCAATCTGGCCCGTGGCCTCCCCGATCTCGCTTTGTTCGAGGTGGGTCAGGTCTTCAAGGGCGATCAACCGGAAGATCAATCCATTGCCGCCACCGCCATACGTCGCGGCCTTGGTGGTCCAAACGGCTCGGGGCGCCATTGGCAGGGCGATGCGTCGATCGGCGTGTTTGATGCCAAAGCCGATGCCTTTGCCCTTCTCGAAGCGCTGGGCATTCCGGTGGCTGGCCTTCAGGTCGCACAAGGCGGACCCGCCTGGTTCCATCCGGGCCGGTCAGGCACGCTGCAATTCGGACCTAAAATGGTGGTGGGCGCCTTTGGCGAGTTGCATCCGCGTATTCTCGAAGCCTTTGATGTCAAAGGCCCGATTGTCGCCTGCGAGATCAATCTGGATCTGCTGCCGCCGACAAAAACACGCCCTACCCGCATGAAACCGAAGCTGGTTCTGCCCGAGTTCCAGCCTGTCAGCCGCGATTTCGCCTTTATTGTCGATAAGACCGTACCGGCGGCGGATATTGTGAAGGCAACCCAAACGGCCGAACGCGCGTTGATAACGGATATTTCAGTTTTCGACGTGTATGAGGGCACGGGTGTTCCAGACGGTAAGGTGTCGATTGCGATTGCGGTCACGCTGCAGCCGGTCGAAAAAACCCTTACGGACACGGAAATCGAGGCCATTTCGGCCCGAATTCTGGCGGAAGTATCGAAGAAAACGGGCGCAACCTTGCGCGGTTGAAGTTAAGAAAGTTTTCGCGTTGAACAAGAATGATGGCCAGGGTCTCGGATGGGCGCGTGCAGCGCTGGTGATGGCAACCTGCATGGTCCTGTGCGCCTGCCAGCCCGTGAATGAGCCACCGGCTTCCGTTCCAACCGCGAAGGCCGCCAAGGGCAAGCATACCAAGCCCGCCGTTACGCAGTCCGATGAAACCCCGTCGGCGGAAGCCGAAAACGTCGCCCCCATGACGCCGCCGGCCGATTATGAGGCATGGTATTCGGGCTCGATGCCGGATGATCCCTATGATATTCCGCTGGTCGATCGGTCCAGATTGGATCCGGAATTGCAACGTCAATCGGTTGCAGCGCCGGAGTCCTTATCCGCAAACACCATTCTGGTCGATATTGACCACCGTTTTCTCTATTATTTCGATGGTTCCGGCTCGGCAATCCGCTACGGCGTCGGCGTAGGCCGTCTCGGCTTTTCCTGGCGCGGCAATGCCGAGGTCGGTCGCAAGGCGGTGTGGCCGGATTGGACGCCAACGGCCACCATGCGCAAGCTTATCCCCGATCTGCCCGCCGGCATGGCCGGCGGCGTCGATAGCCCGCTCGGCGCACGCGCGCTTTATCTCTATCAGAACGGTCAGGACATCATGTTCCGCATCCATGGCACCAACGAGCCTTGGACCATCGGCGAGCAGGTCTCGAGTGGCTGTATCCGCATGCTGAACGAGGATATATACGATCTTTATAGCCGCGTTGCGATCGGGGCCAAGGTCATTGTCCGGAACTCAAAATACAGTACGGCGACGAATGGCTGATCAAGCCTTGGCGGCCTCGCCATTCAGCGGGTTTTCCGGGTCGCGATCATAGGCGATGGTCTCAAACCGCATCGCGCGGGCGTCCATCATCAGGAGCTTGCCCACCAAAGGCTCGCCAAAACCGGCAAGGGCGCGGATCACTTCGAGCGCCATCATGCTCCCCACCATACCGGCAAGAGCACCGAGCACGCCCGCCTCCGCGCAAGCAGGTACCATACCCGCGGGCGGACGCTCGGGAAACAGGCAGCGATAGGTCGGGTTGGGTCGGCCGTCGGGGCCCGTTTCATGCGGGCGTAACGTCGTCAGCGTAGCATCCATCGCGCCCAAAGCGGCGGTCACCAGCGGCTTACGCTCGTAAAAGCAGGTATCGGACACGAGATAGCGAGTGTCGAAATTATCCGATCCGTCGGCCACCACATCATAGGCACCGATCAGAGCCGCGGCATTGTCAGCGATCAGCCGCGTGGCGTGCGCCTCCACCGTTACATGCGGGTTGAGGCGGGCGATGGCGTCGGTTGCGCTATCGGTCTTCTTGCGGCCAACATCGGGAGTGCCGTGAAGGATCTGGCGCTGGAGATTGGAGAGGGACACGGTATCGTCATCGACAATCCCGATGGTGCCCACACCGGCGGCTGCGAGGTATTGCAACAGCGGCGCGCCCAACCCGCCGGCGCCGATCACCAGCACGCGCGCGGCTTTGAGCTTCTGCTGCCCCGGCCCGCCAAGATCCCGCAACACAATATGCCGCGCATAGCGCTCGAGTTCATCACGCGAAAGGGTGGGAAGGGCTGTCATCCGATTAGTTTAGCAAGTTGGTGATGGGGAGGGAAAGGTAAATAATCCAGTCATGGCAAGCGGGAGCGAAGCCATCCAGCTGATGATAAAAGAAAGAGCGCAGTGGCAACAACGTACTCGTTTACGGTCCCGCTCGCTGGATTGCCTCACATTCGCTCGCAAGGACGGAACAGCAAAATCGTCCATCCCCTCAATGCGCCTCATCCCAATTCGATGCCGCCCGCGCATCCACCTGCAACGGCACGGCGAGTTGAACCAAGGGGTGCGGCGCGTCGATCATGATGCGTTTAACCACCGCGATGGTGGCCTCGACCTCGTCATCGGGCACCTCGAAAATCAATTCGTCATGCACCTGCAACAGCATGCCGGCTTTTAGCTTGGCAGCACTCAACGCGTCTTCCATACGGATCATCGCGCGGCGAATAATGTCTGCTGCTGTGCCCTGAATCGGCGCATTGATCGCCGCGCGCTCGTTAAACGCCCGCTCGGAGGGGTTGCTTGAGGCAATCTGCGGATAATGGCAGCGCCGCCCGAACACGGTCTCGACATAGCCGTGCTCGCGCGCGAATTTCTTCGTGCTTTCCATATAGTCGCGGATGCCGGGGAAGCGCTCGAAATATTTCTTGATATAGGCACCCGCCTCCTCCCGCCCGATGCCGAGCTGGTTGGCGAGACCAAAAGCGGAAATACCGTAAATAATACCGAAATTGATCGCTTTAGCCCGCCTGCGGATCATCGGGTCCATGCCCTCCACCGGCACGCCGAACATCTCGGACGCCGTCATCGCGTGAATATCGATGCCATCGGCAAAGGCTTTGGTCAGCTGCGGAATATGCGCCATATGCGCCAGCACGCGCAGTTCGATCTGCGAATAGTCGGCCGAAATCAGCTTATGGCCCGGAATGGCAATAAAAGCCGCGCGGATCTTGCGTCCCTCCTCGGTGCGCACCGGAATATTCTGGATATTCGGTTCGGACGAAGCCAGCCGCCCCGTGGTGGTCGCCGCCAGCGAGAACGAGGTATGCACCCGCCCCGTCTCCTTGTTGACGAAATTCGGCAAAGCGTCGGTATAGGTGGATTTCAGCTTGGAGAGCTGCCGCCAATTCAAAATCTGCTTGGGTAATTCATGGCCCTGATCGGCCAATTCCTCGAGAATTTGCGCGCCCGTCGCCCATGCGCCCGTGGCCGTCTTTTTCGCACCGGGCAGCCCCATTTTACCAAACAAAATATCGCCCAGCTGCTTGGGCGAGCCGAGATTGAACGTCTCACCCGCCAGCGCGTGGATTTCGCTCTCCAGCCGTGCCATGATTTGCGCGAATTCGCCCGAGAGCCGCGACAAAATCTGCCTGTCAATCGAAATACCGCGACGCTCCATGCGCGCCAGCACCTCGACCAGTGGACGCTCCAGCGTCTCATAGGCATTGGTCATATGCTCGGCGACAATGCGGGGTTTCAGCACGTGCCACAGCCGCAACGTCACATCCGCATCTTCAGCGGCATAGGCGGTGGCTTTATCGAGCGGCACGCGGGCAAAGCCGATGAAATTTTTGCCCGAACCCGCCACTTCCGAGAACGGAATCGTCTCATGCCCCAAATGGCGCTTGGAGAGTTCATCCATGCCATGGCTGCCGCGTCCGGCGTCGAGTACATAAGAGAGCAGCATCGTGTCATCAAACGGCGACACCTCGATGCCGTGGCGTTTCAACACGTTCCAGTCATATTTCATGTTCTGGCCGATTTTAAGGATCGAACGATCCTCTAAAAGCGGTTTCAAATGCGCAATCGCCTCGCGCACCGGAATTTGACCGGCCAACAGCTCGTTGCCGCCAAACAGATCGGCCGCGCCCTCGCTGCGATGGGCCAGCGGGATATAACACGCCCGTCCGGGGCGAACCGCGAGCGATACGCCGACGAGATCGGCCGCCATCGCATCCAGCGCACTGGTCTCGGTGTCCACCGCCACAACGCCCGCTTCCCGCGCCTCGGCGATAAAGGCATCAAGCGTGACAAGATCCGTCACGGTCACATAACCCGAACGGTCAATCTTTTGCGCCACGGCGTCGACAGCGCGATGGGAGGCCAGCGCTTGCGGCGTCCACATATCCTCCTTTGCCGAGGCCTCGCCCGCATGGGCGTGCAGCTCGGTCGCCGTCGGCCCTTCGGAATATTGGTCAGCCCTGCGCCGCGGCGATGGCGAGGTGCCAGAATGTGTCACCCCGACCTGCCAGGATGTCCCCGCGCCAGGTTTGCTGAGTTCCGGATCGGCCTCGATCAGCGAGGCATCGGCATCATAAGCCTCCATCACGCGGCGCGTGACGGAATTGAATTCCATCGCCTTCAAAAAGGCGATCAACAACCGAGGGTCGGGATCATGCACGCCAAGGTCTTCCAGCGGCACATCCAGCGGAACATGGGTTTCGAGCCGCACGAGATCGCGCGACAGCCGCGCTTTATCGGCATTTTCCAGCAAAGCCTCGCGGCGTTTGGGCTGTTTGATTTCGCCAGCGCGGGCCAAAAGTGTGTCCAGATCGCCATATTCCTCGATGAGCTGGGCGGCGGTCTTGATGCCGATGCCCGGCACGCCCGGCACATTGTCCACGCTGTCACCCGCGAGCGATTGCACATCGACCACGCGCTCCGGCCCCACACCGAACTTCTCAATCACCTCGTCGCGCCCGATGCGCTTGTCCTTCATCGTGTCATAAAGCGTCACACCGTTGCCGACGAGCTGCATAAGATCCTTGTCGGACGAGACGATGGTGGTGGTAGCGCCGGACTCCGAGGCCAACCGCGCATAGGTGGCGATCAGATCGTCCGCCTCATAATCCTTTTGCTCGATCGAGGGGATATCGAAAGCCCGTACGGCGTCGCGGATCAATTTGAACTGCGGCCGCAAATCTTCCGGCGGCTCGGTCCGGTTGGCTTTGTATTCGGAATACAATCGGTTGCGAAACGTCTCCGACGAATGGTCGAAAATCACCGCCAGATGCGTAGGCCGCTCGCCCGCAACCGAATCGCGCAGCAGTTTGAACAACATATTGCAAAAGCCGGCCACAGCGCCGATCGGCAGCCCGTCGGATTTGCGCGTCAAAGGCGGCAATGCGTGAAAAGCGCGGAAAATATAGCCCGATCCGTCGACAAGAAAAACATGGTCGCCGTTTTTGATGGGTTGAGAAGACATGCAAGGATCCTGGCTGAATGGGTGATTCGATCATGGCACGCCAGGCCAACGGGATCAAAACAGAGCGCTTCGACGGCAGCTCCGCCATGGCATAAACTATCGAAACTTTCTATCGCTTTAAGGTGCTGACAAATAATACAATTTATTGTTTGATCACACTAGGCAAAGCTTGGCTCAAGTGATTATCCGGCTATAAGTGATTAAACATGTCGAAATACAACCTTACTTTTCGTAAAATCGAGATGGTCGAAGCTGTTGCCAAGCTTGGTTCCGTCAGCGCGGCCGCTCGCACCATCGGCATTTCTCAACCGGCCCTGACGCAAGGGTTGAAATCGATCGAGAGTGAATTGGGCGTCAAACTGTTCAATCGGAAAAAGGGCAGCTTGGTGCCCACCCCCTTTGCCGAACCGTTTTTGACCTATGTCGATCCCATCCGGCATGAATTATTGGAAGCCAAGTACGAATTGGTGCACAAAGTGCGGGTGCAAGCCAAAGCCAAACTTCGGATCTGCGCCGGTATTCGTAGCTGCTCACTTTGGGTCAACCGGACCGTCAGCACCATGTTGAGGCTTCGTCCGGACCTGAAAATCTCGCTCGACCACGATCTTTTTACGTTTTACGCCCGCCTTGTGAACGGCGATGTCGATATTGGCGTCACAATGGTGGATCTGCTGCCGGCCGCTTCCCCGCGGCTCACCATCGACCCCCTTGGCGAATGGGAAGCGCTCTTCGTTTGCCGTCGGGAACATCCGCTAGCGGGTCTCGACAACCTCGCCATGGAACAGCTGCGGGAATATCCTTTGGCGGGCCATTTCAATTATCCCGTGATGCTTCGAATGTTGAAGCAATCCAAGCAAACACCGCACTCCGTCGACATAGCCTCGGGCTGGCCAACCTCCAACCTTCCGGTCGATACGCTGGATGCCTTGATTGGCGTTGTACAAACCCGCAACTGTCTGGCCATCGTGCCAATGCAGAATGTCGCCGATGAATTGGCCGAGGGCAGTCTCGTTGTGCTCAAGCTCGCGGGTGAGCCGCGCCTTTATGTGCAATTGGTGCTCGCCTATCTGGCCGATACCCCGTTGAGCGACGAGGTTCGGCTGTTCCTAGATACGGTTAAATCCGTTGAAGCCATGCGTCAGGCGCATGATGAGGGGGGGGGGGGTACGCCGATGATGGAGCCATCAACTAGGCCATAGCCGCCATGATGGAGATCAGGTCGGCCTTGATGGCGGCAAAGCTCATCAGGTGCTTCCGACCGACGGGTTCGGCACAGTCCATATCATTGGCCAATTCATTGCCAAGAATATTCAGCTTTAATAACAATTGGCGAGGTTCACTCACCGGTATCTTAAGCACGATTTCCGCCAATTTCTCGGAGCTCTCATAATCAACAGCCAGAACCGCAGACGACGAGGTATTCTGCTCGACACTCTTCAAAAAATAATAATGGGAGACGTAAGAATCAAAATTTTCTGTTGCTATCTTGGCAGATACACCCCCTGCCGAGGCTAAATCGTTTCCCTCGTATAAATCTGATGTTAGCTTATTGGTCTCTAAACCACCATTTAGGATACGAAAATTTGAGCTGTTCATTGCGCTACGTATCCCTAACATTTTAATATGCAACCCTTCCATTGTATTAAAAAATGACGTTATTACGAAATTGTTTTTTTTCATTTTCTTATAAGTTAAATTCATCACTAATAAGGCTAAAAAATTGAATCTTACGTTTCGGCATTTTGAAATTGTTCATTTGGTGGCACAATGCCGGGGCATAAGCCGCGCTGCAGGCTTGCTTGGCTTGACGCAGTCGGCTGTCACCCACGCGCTTCACGCGTTGGAGGATCAAATCGGCGCGCCCTTGTTTGCGCGTTCCCCGCAAGGACTGGAGCCGACCGAAGCGGCGCAGATCTTCCTGCACCACCACAAAAAAATTCAGCTAAAGCTCGATGGTATTTTCAATGAAATCGAACGCATCAAGCGGTTGGAGACCGGTAAACTGACAATTGCGACGGGTCTGTGGCCATCCGCTCTGTCCGTTGAACTTGCGGTTGCCCGTTTAAGCACCCTTTATCCCAATATGGTGATGGAAATTATTCAAGAACCATGGCGGGTTGCCACCGAGCGGATTGCGCGGGGGGAAATCGATATCGGCGTCATCGAGCTCGAAAACGCGCTTGAGCGGTTTGATATGGCCCACGAATTGCTCAACAGCGGACAGGCCTATTTCTATGTCCGGGCCGACCATCCGCTGACCCAACGCAGCGATCTGGGTCTTGCCGATATCGCGGCCTATCCGCTGGTGGGTAACCCTTGGAAAAAGCAAACGGCGGAGACATTGCAGGCGTTTGGCGGCGGATTTGGCGTTCGTGATCCGGATACCGGTATCATGCGCCCTACCGTCAACGCCCGAAGTTTCTGGAGCATGCGCAACATTGTGCTCCATTCCGATTGCGTCGGCATGTGCCTGAAGGAGATTATTGCAGACGATATCTCAGCCGGACGCGTTAAGCTGCTGGATTATCCGGCGCTGATGATAGTTCAGGCCCATTACGGCTTTGTCTGGCCAAAATACCAAACGTTGAGCCCTGCCATCCTGAGCTTTATGGATATGGTGCGGACAATTGAACGAGAGAAGCGCACGACCGTTGACAATTGAGGGTCTGCGCCCTTAAGACAACCCCCATGCCCAGGTGGCGGAATTGGTAGACGCGCTGGTTTCAGGTATCAGTCTTGCAAGAGGTGGAGGTTCGAGTCCTCTCCTGGGCACCATCCGTTTTCGTTTATTTTTGGCCTTGCCAAAAATAGAGCTCCGGCGCGACAGCGCTGAAGCGTCCGGAACGGATGCCGCGCCGAAGCAAGGCGAAGGCGGGCTTTCAACGAGTAAGCTGAGCGCAGGCCAACACCTCCATCAGACCACCATCATACGATTACCCAAAACCACTTAGCTTTCAGGATTTATCCGCCCTATGACCATCCGGCTTCACCGCGGCGATTTGCCGGACGATCATACGCTTGGTTCTGTTGTGGCCATCGATACCGAAACGCTGGGGCTTAACCCGCATCGGGATCGCCTCTGCCTCGTGCAATTGTCGAGTGGCGACGGCTCGGCCGATCTGGTGCAGATCGCCGCCGACCAGACCCGCGCGCCTAATCTCGAAAAGCTTCTGGCCGATCCGAAGGTGCTAAAACTCTTTCATTTCGGCCGTTTCGACATCGCGGTCTTGCAGCACCGGTTCGGCGTGCTGACATCACCCGTCTACTGTACCAAAATCGCGTCCAAACTGGTGCGCACCTATACCGACCGGCACGGTTTGAAAGATCTGACCCGCGAATTGATCGGCGTTGATCTGTCCAAACAGCAGCAATCCTCGGATTGGGGCGCCAAGGATCTGACCGAGGCGCAATGCGCCTATGCGGCCTCCGATGTCCTCTATCTCCACCAGCTCAAAGCCAAGCTCGATGTGACCTTGGCCCGCGAGGGTCGCACCGGCATCGCGCAGGCCTGTTTCGATTTTCTACCCTATCGGGCCCAGCTTGACCTTGCCGGATGGCCCGAAGTCGATATCTTCGCCCATAGCTGATCCGTCCTCGCGGTCTTGCTTGGCCGTGGCGATGAAAAGAGAGGGAGCGGTTCAACCATGTCCGTCGTCGGCGCATTCCAGACCCGTTCGGATCGTTCGCGTGCCGACGCCTATCGGCGGGCGGTCGGACATTCCCGCCTCGTCCGGTTCTTGCGCGTGGCGATCCCGCTCAGTGCGCTGATCGTCGTCGGCGCAACGGCGGTGTTTCTCTATCTCGACCCGTTCCGCGCGCTGCCCGTCGATGTCGATATTGGCTCGCTCAATCTCGACGGCACGAAAATCACGATGGATCGCGCCAATCTGCGCGGCTTCAAGGATGGCGATCTGCCCTTCAACATCAAGGCCGACAAGGCGCTGCAGGATGTGAGCACCCCCTATATTGTCGAACTCTTTGGGCTCAACTCCGAAATCGCGATGCCCGACCGCTCGACCGCCAAGATCAAGGCCGATTCGGGTGTCTACGACAGCCAGAAGGACGTTTTGAACGTCAAGGGCCACGTCGACATCGATACGCCCCGCTACACCATCCGGATGCGCTCGGGCATGATCGACTTTAAAACCAACCGCGTAGTCTCAAAAGAGCCCGTCAGCGTCCGGATGGCGGGTGGTGCGATTGACGCAGACAGCATGAACGTCTTTGATAATGGCGACCGCGTCCAGTTCGACGGTCATGTCCACTCGGTCTTCCGCCGCTCCGGCGGGGCCGATGGAGCGGGCCGCGCGGCAGGAGTTACGGAATGAAGATCAGGATTGTTGCATTGGCGATGGCATTGTGTGGCCTGAGCTTGGCCGCTTTGGCCGAGGACGCCACCCAAAAGCCGAGCGGGCTTTCGAAAAACTCGAAAGAACCGATCGCGATCGAGGCCGATGCGCTCGAGGTTTTCGACAAGGAACAACGCGCCGTCTATACCGGCAACGTCATCGTCACGCAGGGCGACACGGTGATGAAGGCCAAGAAAATGGTTATTTTCTACGATAAGCCCGCCGATGCCGCGGGCGGCTCAACCACAGCCGCGCCCGATGCCGACACCGCGATCCGGCGCGTGGAGGCGGACGGCAATGTCGTCATCATCGACAAGGACCAGATCGCAACCGGCGACAAGGGCGTGTATGACAACGCCACCGATATTGTGACCCTGACCGGCAATGTCGCCCTGAGCAAAGGCCCCAACGTCACCAAGGGCGCCAAGCTCGTCTATAATCTCGGCACCGGCGTGGCGAGCGTCGATGCGGGCGCCACCGGCCGCGTCACCAGCAGCTTTGTGTCCTCGGACAAGCCGAAGCCCGCGCCTGTTACGCCAACGCCACCCGTCAAGACGCTTAAACCGTGAACCACCCCCAAACCCCATCGCCCATGGGCGCCGAGACCGGCTGGCTCATCGCGCATGGCCTGGAAAAGGCCTATCGCGGTCGCCGCGTCGTGCGCGACGCCTCGCTGGCCGTGCGCAGCGGCGAGGCCGTCGGTCTGCTTGGGCCGAATGGCGCGGGCAAGACCACGATGTTTTACATGATCACCGGCCTGGTTCCTGCCGATGGTGGTCGCATCACGCTTGACGGGCATGACATCACGCCCTTCCCGATGTATCGCCGCGCCCGCTTGGGCATCGGCTATCTGCCGCAGGAAGCCTCGATTTTCCGCGGCCTGTCGGTCGAGGACAATATCCGCGCCGTGCTCGAACTCGTCGAGCCGAACCGCGACCGCCGCGAGGCGGAACTCGATCATTTGCTGGCCGAATTCGACATAACCCGCGTCCGCAAAAGCCCGTCGATCTCGCTGTCGGGTGGCGAGCGCCGCCGCTGCGAAATCGCCCGCGCGCTGGCAAGCCGCCCCTCCTTCATGCTGCTCGACGAGCCCTTTGCCGGCATTGACCCCATCGCGGTCGGCGATATCCGCGCGCTGGTCCGCCAATTGACCGCCCGCAATATCGGCGTGTTGATCACCGACCACAATGTCCGCGAGACGCTCGGACTGATCGATCGTGCCTATATTATCCACTCCGGACAGGTGCTGATGGAAGGCACGCCGGAAGCCATCATCGCCAATGAAGATGTGCGCCGGGTCTATCTCGGCGACGAATTCCGGATGTAATCCGACGTTTTTGCAGCTTTTGCGTGCTTTGCAGTTTCAAAAAACTGGCTTATTAAGACGATGTTAAGCAAAATCTGTGCCGTTATCAGGTCACAGTAATGCGTCAGGAATTCGAGCCAAACCGTGTCGATGAAATTCTCGCAACGGATGGAATTGCGTCAAAGCCAGTCTCTGGTGATGACGCCGCAATTGTTGCAAGCCATCAAGCTTTTGCAACTGTCCGGCCTTGAGCTGAACGATTACGTCGAAGCCGAGCTCGAAAAAAACCCGCTTCTGGAACGCGCGACCGATGATACCGGCCCCATCAATGCGTCTGAGGCTCCCGCCCCCGATTCCTCGCTGGGCTCGGACAGCGACTGGGAAGGCCGCGCCATCACGCCCGAGCGCGGCGAGATTGATCCGCGCATCGATGTCCAGCTCGACAATGTCTACCAGGACGACACCCCGCCCCCCACATCCGCCGCGCGGCAGGAATCCGACCAGAACGACCAGATGGGCCTTTCCGCCACCAGCTGGAGCGGCGTCGGCGGCCAGAGCTATGACGGCGAGGACAATAATCTCGAAGCCTATGTGGCGGCCGAAATATCGCTGCACGACCATTTAACCGAGCAACTCCACGTCGCCACCACCGATCCGGTCGACCGGATGATCGGCGCATCGCTGATCGATCTCGTCGACGAGGCGGGCTATCTGCGCGACCCGCTGGACGAGGTCGCCGATCGCCTCGGCGTGGACCTTGTGCGGGTAGAGGCTGTGCTGGCGCTGATCCATCGCTTTGATCCTGCCGGCGTCGGAGCCCGCGATCTGGCCGATTGCCTGCGTCTGCAGCTTGTGGATCGCAACCGGTACGATCCGGCCATTGCTACCCTGCTCGACAATCTCGATCTCCTTGCCCGCCGCGATTTTGCAAGCCTTCGCAAGCTGTGTGATGTCGATGACGAAGACATCATGGAGATGGTCAACGACATCAAGGCGCTTGATCCGAAGCCCGGACTCAAATTCGGCGGCGGCACCATTCAACCCGTGGTGCCCGATGTCTTTGTGCGCAAATCGTCCGATGGCACCTGGATGGTCGAGCTGAATTCGGACACGCTGCCGCGCGTGCTGGTCAACCAGACCTATGCCGCCAAAATTTCGACCAATCTCAAATCGGACGACGAGAAAAGCTTCGTGAGCGAGGCGCTCCAGACCGCCAATTGGCTAACCAAAAGCCTGGAGCAGCGCGCCAAAACCATTTTGAAGGTCGCCAGCGAAATCGTCCGCCATCAGGATTTGTTCTTCGCCCAAGGCGTCGAATTTCTCCGCCCGCTCAATCTGAGAACCGTGGCGGACGCGATCTCGATGCACGAATCAACCGTGTCCCGCGTCACTTCGAACAAATATATTTCCTCGGCCCGCGGCCTGTTCGAGATGAAATATTTCTTCACCGCATCGATTGCGGCATCGGGCGGGGGTGAGTCCCATTCCGCCGAAGCAGTCCGCTTCCGGATCAAGCAGATGATCGATCAGGAAGCCACCGACAATATCTTGTCTGACGATACGATTGTCACCCAACTCAAGGCTTCGGGCGTGGATATCGCCCGCCGCACGGTCGCCAAATACCGCGACTCGTTGCGCATCCCCTCCTCCGTCGAACGCCGCCGCGAGAAGCAGGCCCAGGCTCAGGTCAAAGCCGGATAAGGGATCGTCCGACTTGACGGGGCCGAGATAAATTTTATATCTATTTCAAAGGGTTATAGAGCAAAACTACCCACCCCGATTTTCCCTCCATTGACACCTGCCCCGATGCTCCTTACCTCTTGAGACAGGAGCTGCCCATCACAGGCTCCCCCAATGGACGGCAAGCGGAGGGTCTCAATGCCACTGCGTGTTTCCGGTAAAAACATCGATCTGGGCGAAGCGCTTCGCCTGAAAATCACCCAACGAATTGAAGAATCGGTTGCCAAATTTTACGCGGGCCTTGTCACCGGTCATGTGACGCTGAGGCCCGAAGGTTCGGGCTACGAGACGGACTGCGTGTTGCACCTGTCCTCGGGTGTGACGCTCCACGCCGTTGGTTCGGCGCAAGAGCCTTATTTCAGCGCCGAGCGCGCCGCTGAAAAGGTCGAGAGCCGCTTGCGACGCTACAAGCAACGCCTCAAAGACCACGCGCCGACCAATGGGGCCGCCCGCCAGATGGAAGTCCCCGCCTATGTCATCGAGACGCCTAACGAGGCGTGGGATGAGGACGAGGACACGGAATTCAGTCCGGTGGTGATCGCGGAGACCAAAAAGAACGTCAATGCGATGTCGGTGAGCGATGCGGTGCTCGACCTCGATATGACCGGATCGCCCGTCATTCTGTTCCGTCACGCCACCTCTGGCCGGATCAATCTTGTGTATCGCCGCACCGACGGCAATATCGGATGGGTTGACCCGCCGTCGCTTGAGAACTAAGGGAGCGTCAGTCGCGACGATCCTTGCGGGTTGTCGCGACTGAACAATGGGATTGGCCCGGTTCGTGCTTTGGGTTTGAGACCCGGGCTTCAATCAGAGAAGATTTCAATGCCGTTGACCGATGTTCTAACGCCTGATGCCATTCTTCCGGCCGTCAAGGGTGTGTCCAAAAAACAGGTTCTTCAGGAACTCGCCAGCTTTGCCGCCACCCTTGCCAACATCTCGGAAAGCGAGGTCTTGGAGGCTTTGGTGCAACGCGAACGCCTCGGTTCAACCGGAATTGGCCATGGCATTGCCATTCCGCACGGCAAAATGCCCAAGCTCACCCATTTGTTCGGCATCTTCGCGCGGCTCGAAAAGCCGGTCGATTTTGATGCGCTGGATGGCGAACCCGTCGATCTCGTCTTCTTGCTGCTGGCCCCCGAAGGCGCCGGTGCCGATCATCTCAAAGCCCTGTCGCGCGTGGCGCGGGCGCTGCGTGATCCGGCAATTGCCCAAAAATTACGCAAATCGCATGATGCCTCTGCCCTGTTCTCGCTTCTGACGCAGGAGCAGACGGCGACGGCGGCTTGATCTAGCGCCAAGCCCGTCCCTGATAATCTACCGCATAGCGATCGGGTTCGGCCGCGATCGCCGCCATGCCATAAAGCACCGCATCAGGCTCCATCAACAGCCGCGTGGAAATCCGCCGCGTCAATTCGTCCACCGGTTCCTTGGCCTCGAACGCGTGGCGAAATGCGCCTTTATCGATCATGGAAGCGATGCGCGGCAAAATACCGCCGGCCAGCGTCACGCCGCCGGTTGCCATGAAGGTGATGGCAATATCGCCCGCAAACCGCGCAATGATCCGCAGATAGGCGTTGATCGTCGCCCGCTCCTCGGATTTTGGGTTGGCCAGCGCCTCATTCACAATCGCCACACCATCTTCGGGCGGCATGGCCATGCCTTTGGCCACAAGTCGCGCGCGGTGCAACCGCACAAGGCCCGGCCCCGACATCACGGATTCGGTGGTCACGCGTCCGTTGACGCGTTCAAGATGGGGCCAGAAAGCCTCCTCCTCCTTGCCCACCGGCCCGAAATCAATGTGGCAGCTTTCGCTCGACACCGGAATGTGCCGCCCGTCAATCGTCAGCAGCGCACCAATGCCCAGCCCTGTACCGGGGCCGAGAATCACGCGCGGCCCGTCGCCGATGGCAGGGGCCGCCTCGCCGATCTGCTTTAACCATTCCGGCCGCAGCGCGGGTAACGAGAGCGCTTGCGCCTCGAAATCATTCAGCAAGAGCCCGGATTCAAAATCGAACGCCTTGGCGAGCTTCGGCCCGTCAATTGTCCAGGAGGCATTGGTCAAATGCGCGCGGCGGTCAATCACCGGTCCCGCGACACAAATGATCGCCGATTTTGGCTTTTCCTTGAGCGCATCCAGCACCGTACGGATCGCGGATTCCGGATCGTTAAAATCCTTGGTCTGCAATCGACCCACAATATGCGGATCAGCGCCGGGCTTTGACGCCAGAGCAAAACGGGAATTCGTGCCGCCGATATCGGCGATGAGAACCGGATGCGCAAACATGAAAATGTCACCTTGCAGAAACGAACCTTAAGTAGAATGCCGAGAGGTGTAGCGTGTCGTGCCGCGATGATCTATCTCTTTCGCATTCCTCATCACCCTCAATTTTGCAATGACCGATCTCGTCGCAAAGCACAGGAGGCCGACAATGTCCGAATCCAACGCCAGCATGTTCCCCTTGGGCCCAGACACAACGCCCTACCGTCAATTGACCAGCGAAGGGGTCAGTGTTGAAACCGTGGGCGGCCGTACTTTTTTGAACGTGACGCCGGACGCCATCCGCGCGCTGGCCAAGCAGGCCTTTATCGACATCAACCATTTGCTGCGCCCCGGCCATTTGGCCCAGCTCCGCAAAATTCTGGATGATCCGGAAGCCACCCCCAATGACCGCTTCGTGGCCTATGACCTGTTGAAAAACGCCAATATCGCGGCAGGTGGCGTGTTGCCCATGTGTCAGGACACCGGCACGGCGATTGTCTCGGCCAAGCGCGGCCGCTTCGTGATGACCGAAGGCTTCGATGAGGACGCGATTGCGGGCGGCATCAAGGACGCCTATTTCGAAAAAAATCTACGCTATTCGCAAGTGGCGCCGCTGTCGATGTTCGAGGAGAAAAACACCAGCACCAACCTGCCCGCCGAGATTAATCTCTATGCGGAGGGCGAGGACGAGTACAAATTCCTCTTCGTTGCGAAAGGCGGCGGCTCGGCCAATAAAAGCTTTCTCTATCAAGCCACGCCATCGGTGCTGACGCATGACCGGTTGATCGCGTTTTTGAAGGAAAAAATCCTGACGCTCGGGACCTCGGCCTGCCCGCCCTATCATCTGGCGATTGTGATCGGCGGCACCTCGGCCGAACTCGTGATGAAGACCGTCAAAATGGCGTCCACCCGCTATTACGATGCCTTGCCCACGCATGGCTCGGCTGCGGGCCACGCCTTCCGCGATCTGGCGATGGAAGAAGAGATCCACAAGCTCACGCAAAATCTGGGCGTTGGCGCGCAATTTGGCGGCAAATATTTCTGCCACGATGTCCGCGTCATCCGCCTGCCGCGCCACGGCGCCTCGCTGCCGATCGGCCTCGGCGTCTCCTGCTCCGCCGACCGGCAGGCTTTGGGCAAGATCACCAAAGACGGCGTGTTTTTGGAACAGCTCGAGGCCGATCCATCGCAATATTTACCCGATCTCGATGACAGCGCGTTCGATGGCGACCATGTCAATATTGATCTCAATCAGCCGATGGCGGCGGTTTTGGCCAAGCTCTCGCAATACCCGATCAAGACGCGGCTTTCGCTCACCGGCACGCTGATTGTCGCCCGCGACTCGGCGCACGCCAAAATCCGCGAGCGGCTGGACCGCGGCGAGCCGATGCCGGACTATTTTAAAAATCATCCGGTCTATTATGCAGGCCCCGCCAAGACACCGGCAGGTTATGCGTCCGGCAGCTTCGGCCCGACGACAGCGGGCCGCATGGACAGTTTCGTCGCCCAATTCCAGGCCGCGGGCGGCTCGATGGTGATGCTGGCCAAGGGCAACCGCTCGGCCGAGGTGCGCGAAGCGTGCAAAAAATATGGCGGCTTCTATTTGGGCTCCATCGGCGGGCCTGCCGCACGGCTTGCACAAGACTGCATCAAGCATGTCGAAGTGCTGGAATATCCGGAGCTCGGCATGGAAGCGATCTGGAAAATCGAGGTCGAAAATTTCCCGGCGTTTATTGTGATTGATGACAAGGGGAACGACTTTTTTAAGGAGCTCAACCTCGGATAACGATCCGTCCTTGCGGGCGATGAGCGAAGCAACACAGTTGACGGTGAAAGAAAGAGCGCAGTGGCAACATCGCGTTTAGCCCCTGATCGCTAGCTAGGTTGCTTCGATCATCGCTCGGAAGGACGTAAACTATTTCCTCACCCCCGCCAGCCGCTCCAGCGCGCCATCCAGCACCTCATCGCGTTTGGCGAAGCAAAAGCGCACCACGGTCTTCACCGGATTTTCCGCATAAAACGCCGAAACCGGAATTGCTGCCACGCCATGCTCTTTGACAAGCCGCATGCAGAATTCGACATCGTCGGTTTCGCCCAGAGGCGCGATGTTCACATTGACAAAATAGCTGCCTTGGCTCGGCAGGACGTCAAAGCCCAAATCCGCCAGGCCCTTGGTGAAGCGATCCCGACTGCGTGTAAAATCGGCGCGCATCGTCTTGAAATACGCCTCGTCCTTGCCAAGCCCATAGGCCACCGCCGTTTGCAAATTCGGCGGCGTGGTGAAGGTGATATATTGATGCGCTTTGGTCAGCACGCGGAAGAGATCGGGCGCGGCGCAGGAAAAACCCACTTTCCACCCCGTAAGCGAGAAAATCTTGCCCGCCGAACCAATCTTAACCGTGCGATCGCGCAAACTCGGAACCGACAAGGCCGAGACATGCTCGCGCCCGTCAAAAATCACATGTTCCCACACTTCGTCCGACAGCAAAATCGCATCATGCTTCACGCAATATCGAGCGAGCAGTTCGAGGTCCTCGCGCGGCAACACCACGGCCGACGGGTTGATCGGATTGTTCAACAACACCACCCGCGTTTTATCCGTAAAAGCCTGTGCCAGCATCACCTCGTCAAAACGCCAATGGGGTGGCTGCAGCGCCACGAATTTCGGCACCCCGCCCGCGCGTAGCACCAGCGGCAGATAGGCGTCATACATCGGCTGGAACAGGATCACCTCGTCGCCAGGCGTGAGCAGCGCCATCAACGCGCCCGCAATCGCCTCGGTGGCACCCGAGGTCACCATCACCTCGCGCTCCCAGTCGAGCGTCACACCCTGATGCTGCGCGTAATGGGTGGCCACCGCCTGCCTGAGTTCGGGCAAGCCCGGCATCGGCGGGTATTGGTTCCAGCCATTGATCACCGCGTCGGCGGCTTTCTCCAGCACATCGCGCGGGCCGGGGCCATCGGGGAAGCCTTGGCCGAGATTGATCGCGCCCGTCTCACGCGCGAGCCGCGACATGGTTTCAAAAACGGAGGTCTGGAGTTGGGCAAAAATCGGGTTCATAGGCCGCGACAATAAAGCGTCCCGCCACGCGCTTCAATGGCTGCTATGCTCAGGCGCAATCTGGACACAGCCCACGCTGCCATGCGATCAAGAGGTAACACGGCAGACAAGATCACACAGGGAGAAGACCATGACCGACATCAAAGGTGCCATCTATCCGGATCTGGAAGGCAAAGGCGTTCTCATTACCGGCGGCGGCAGCGGCATCGGCGAGTCGATTGTCCACCATTTCGCCCGCCAAAAGGCCAAAGTCTCCTTTATCGACATCAATGTCGAAGCCGGCAAAAAAGTCGTGGCCGATTGCGCCGCCAATGGCTGGACCGTGCATTTCGAGCCCTGCGATCTCACCAATATTCCTGCATTGCAGGCGGCGGTAAAGAATTGCCGCTCGGCGATCGGCCCCATTACGGTGCTCATCAACAACGCCGCGCATGACCAGCGCCACAAGATGGAAGACGTCACCTCCGAGTATTGGGACGAGCGGTTTGCCACCAATCTCAAGCACCAGTTCTTCTGCGCCCAGGCGGTGATGGACGATATGAAGGCGGCCATGGATGGCGTCATCATCAATTTCGGCTCCACCTCGTGGATGGTCGGCCAGGGCGGCATGGCGGCCTATACGGCGGCCAAATCCGCGGTTCTGGGCCTCACCCGCTCGCTGGCCCGCGATTTCGGCCAGTTCAATGTCCGCTGCAACGCGATTGCACCGGGCTGGATCATGACGGAACGCCAAAAGACGCTCTGGCTCACGCCGGAAGGCGAGCAGGAATTGATGATCCGCCAGTGCCTGAAGCGGAAACTCGTTCCCGCCGATCTCGCCAAATTTACCATCTTCATGGCATCCGATGAAGCCAGCGCCTGCACCAACCAGCAATATGTGGTTGATGGCGGTTGGGTCTAAGCTCGCATCATGACCGCACCCGCGCTGCTCGCCATTGATTGGGGCACCACCCGTTTCCGCGCCTATCTGTTGGATAGCGCGGGGACGGTGCTGGAGCATGTCGCCTCCGATGACGGCATTATGGCGGTCAAACCGGGCGGGTTTCCGGCGGTACTCGTCATTCGCTGCGGCATGTGGCTGGCACGGCATCCCGATCTTCCCGTCATCATGGCGGGCATGGTGGGAAGCCGCAATGGCTGGGTCGAAGCCACCTATCGCCAAACGCCCGCCACCGCGCGTGATCTCGCAGACGCCATGCTTGCCGTTGATATCGGCAATGGGCGAATGGCGCGGATCGTTCCGGGCCTCTCGACCCGCGACGCGACAGGCGCGCCCGATGTTATGCGCGGCGAGGAAACGCTGGCGCTCGGCGCGGGGATCGAGAACGGCATTGTCATCCTGCCGGGCACCCATTCCAAATGGGTGCAGATCACTAACGGCGACATCACCGGCTTTGCGAGTTTCATGACGGGCGAGTTCTACGCCACGCTGTTGGGCCACACGATTTTGGGCAAACTCCGCGAGGAACCCGATGACCCGTCGGGCTTTGATCGCGGCTTGGCGGCCGCCCAACGGTCAGGCGGATTAACGCATCAGGCCTTTGCCGCCCGCACCTCGGTATTGCTCGGCGATATGAGCGGGCACGCGGTAGCGCCCTTCCTATCGGGTCTCCTGATCGGATCGGAAGTCGATGCGGGGCTGGGGCTGGCGCAAACGGATGGCGAAATCGTTTTGATCGCCGAAGGGGACATCGCCGCCGCCTACACAAGGGCACTCGCCGCCCGCGGAAAACGGAGCTGCACTTTGGCAACAGAAGGCTGTTTCACCGCCGGTCTGGCGCGGTTGCTCGACGCGAGCACCTCCACAATAAAGGCCTAACCCATGTCGCCGATCGAGCATTTCAACCACGCCTTTGCCTGTTGCCCGCTGATTGCCATTCTACGCGGGATTCATCCGGATGAGGCGGTGGCCGTCGGCGAAGCGCTGGTTGAGGCGGGCATCACGATCTTGGAAGTGCCGCTCAATTCGCCCGAGCCCTTCGACAGCATCGCCAAACTCGCTAAAGCCCTGTCGGGCCGCGCGGTGGTGGGAGCGGGAACCGTCTATCGCCGCACCGATGTTGATCGCGTCGAACAATCCGGCGGCACGCTGGTTGTTTCGCCCAACTCCAATCCCGAGGTCATCGCCCACACGAAATCTCTGGGCCTTGTCGCAGCACCCGGCTTTCTCACGCCGACAGAAGCGATCACCGCGCTTGATGCGGGTGCCGACATCCTCAAAATTTTCCCCGGCGAAATGATCACACCGGCCGGCGTCAAAGCCCTCAACGCCATCCTGCCCAAAGGCTCGCGCATGGTGCTGGTCGGCGGCGTATCGGAAGCGAGTTTTGCATCCTATGCCGCCTCCCCGCTTGCGGGTTATGGCATCGGCTCCACCCTTTACGCGCCCCGCACCGCGCCCGACGAAGTCGGCCGCCGCGCCACCCGTTTCATCACCGCCTATCAAGCGAGCCGCCCATGATCGTTGTCTTTGGTTCTGTGAATGTCGATTTCGTTACCCGCGTCAAAACCATTCCGCATCCGGGGGAAACCGTGCTGGGGCCGAACTATGACGTGATCCCCGGCGGTAAAGGCGCCAATCAGGCGCTGGCCGCCCGCCGCGCCGGCGCCGAAGTGCTGATGGCGGGTGCGGTGGGTGATGATCCGTTTGCGGCCATCGGCCTTGGTCTCCTGGTCGAGGCCGGCGTCGATCTTCGCGCCATGGCCCGTGTCAAAGCGCCCACCGGGGCGGCCTTTATCACCGTCGATGAACGGGGCGAAAACGCCATCACGGTAGCCTCCGGTGCCAACGCCTTTGCCAGCGCCGCATCGCTTGAAAGCATCGCTTTGGGGCCGAAAGATACGCTGCTGATGCAGCGCGAAGTGCCCGAAGCCGAATTGCTCGCAGCCGCCCGTTTCGCCAAGTCGAAAGGTGCCCGCGTCTTGCTGAATGTGGCACCCGCCGGAATTGTGTCGGATGAATTGGCCAAAGCAATCGACCTTGTGCTGGTCAACGAGCATGAAGCCATCGTGGTTGCAGAAGGCTTCGGCCTGTCGGCCACCGATGCCGAAACCGCTGCCCGCGACATCGCCGCCGCTCGAAACATCGCCTGCATCGTTACCCTCGGGGCCGAGGGGGCGGTCGGGTGGACCGATGGCGTTCGCCGTCATGTTCCCGCTTTCGCCGTCGATGTGATGGATACCACCGCAGCGGGCGATGCCTTTTGTGGCGCCTTTGCCGCAGCGCTGGATCAAGGCTTCGGCTTCACCGGCGCGCTCACCCGTGGCGTCGCAGCAGGCAGCCTTGCCTGCACAATCCACGGCGCACAACCCAGCCTCCCATCTAAAGTTGAAATTGAAGCCAAATTAGGCGCCTGAGCGCGATAAACAGCACATTTTAACTCAAATTGTCCGGTTTTTGAAAAATCTTGCCCTATACATAACGCAAGGTAAGTTATAGGATCGAAATAATCCTCCATCTTGCCCAATGTGATATTATTTGGATGTTTTCATGCCGGCTTTGATCTCGAAACGGTGGATGACGAATGCTTCCTCGCTCCTTCCGGTGGCGATGGCAGCCATAGCGGCAGGCGGGCTTTATATCGTCTCCCCCTCGCAGTCGGCGCGTTATCTTGTGCTTTCCGAGGCGCAGAAGCTGCTCCCTTTACCGGCCAACCGCGTCCCTCGGGATGAAGGGCAGGAAACGGTGACGATCCCGCCCGATCGTCACGGCAATTTTATCGTAGCCGCGGCAATCAATGGCGTACCCATCCCCATGGTGTTCGATACGGGCGCCAGTGTCGTCGCCCTGAGCTTTGAGGATGCCGCGCGGGCGGGTTTAACCCCTGCCCGGGGGGCGTTTAACAGGCGGATCGAAACCGCCAGCGGCGTCGTCATGGCGGCAGGCATTGTAATCTCCGACTTCACCCTGGAAGGAACCGTCCAGAACAATGTCGAGGCTTATATTCTGCCACCGGCAACCTTGCACACCAGCCTTTTGGGGCGGAGTTCTTGGGGGCGGCTGGCGCAAGGCTTCTCGGTTGTTGCAGGCGATCTGATCCTGAAGAACGCGCGTTAAAGCCAAAACCGTCCAGCCAAGGTTTAGGTAACATTCCTTCCTTGACGCGACGGTGGGGCTGGGTGAAAGAACGTGGTGAGCGTTTCAGCCTTACCCCATCAACGGAATCCCCTATGTTCCCGAAGCCCGTATCCGCCCTTCTCCCCAACACGCTTGGTTACGAGATGTTGCCTCTCGTCAAGCCGACCGGCTTCCGCGAATATGATGCCCGCTGGTTGTTTGAAAAAGAGATCAACCTCATGGGGATACAGGCGCTGGGCTTGGGCCTTGGCACGCTGATCCGTGAAATGGGCGTCAAGCCCGAGATCGTCACGGGGCATGATTACCGCGCCTATTCGTCGTCGATCAAAATGGCGCTGATGAACGGCTTGATGGCCTCGGGCTGCGTGGTGCACGATATCGGATTGGCCATGTCGCCAATGGCCTATTTCGCCCAATTCGAATTGGACGTGCCTTGCGTTGCCATGGTCACCGCCTCGCATAATGATAATGGTTGGACGGGTGTAAAAATGGGCGCGCAACGCCCCGTCACCTTTGGCCCCGACGAGATGAACCGCTTGAAAGCGATCGTGCTTGAAGGCCGCGGCAAGCTGGCGGAGGGCGGCGCCTATCGCTATGTCGAGAACTTCGCCGATCGCTACATCGCCGATCTGACCACCCGCAAACCCTATACCCGCAAGATGAAAGTCATCGCCGCCTGCGGCAATGGCACCGCAGGCGCCTTTGCGCCGGGCATTCTGGAAAAGCTCGGTGTTGAAGTGATCCCGATGGATGCGGAACTCGATTACACCTTCCCGCGTTACAATCCGAACCCCGAAGATATGGAAATGCTGCACGCGATGGCGCATGCGGTGCACGAGCACAAAGCCGATGTCGCTTTGGGCTTTGACGGCGATGGCGACCGCTGCGGCGTGGTGGACGATGAAGGCAACGAGATTTTTGCCGATAAAATCGGCGTGATGCTGGCACGCGATCTGTCCGGCCTGCACCATGGCGCCACCTTCGTGGTGGATGTGAAATCGACCGGCCTGTTTGCCACCGATCCCGTCCTCATCGAAAATGGGGTGAAGGCGGATTACTGGAAAACGGGCCACTCCTATATCAAGCGTCGGGTCAGCGATCTGGGCGCCTTGGCAGGTTTTGAAAAATCCGGCCACTTCTTCTTCAACGCTCCCGTCGGTCGCGGCTATGATGACGGTCTCGTCACCGCCATCGCCGTTCTCGATATGCTCGAGCGCAACCCCGACAAGACAATGGCTGATCTCTATCGTGCCTTACCTAAAACATGGGGCACACCTACCATGTCCCCGCACTGTGACGACGAGGTGAAGTATGGCGTGGTCGAACGCGTTACCGCCGATATTCAAGCGATGGGCAAATCGGGATTGAATTTTGCGGGTCAGGCCATTCGTGATATTGTCACCGTCAATGGGATCCGTGTCACAGCGGCCGACGGTACGTGGGGACTGGTTCGCGCTTCGTCCAACAAGCCCGAGCTTGTCGTTGTCTGCGAGAGTCCGGTATCGGAAGCGCGGATGCGCGAGATGTTTTCGGCCATCGACGCCCTGATACGCCTGAGTCCCGAGGTCGGCGCGTACAATCAATCGATCTGATAAGCGGGGCCACTGGCTCTCTTGACCTCACCCACTGGCCTTATCGAGCCCGACCACTGGCCTTATCTATCTCAAATCCTCCGGTTTGAGGCGATAAGCCTTGCCAAAACCGCCATTAAGATGGGCCTCGCTGATCGTTAAGCGAAGGAAAAGGAAGTCGGGAAAATCAATATAAAGCGCCGCCTTGGGGTGCCTGCTCAAGAACAGCGTACGTAAAATAATGGTTTCATCGCTGTCTTTGGCCAAAGGCATAGCGCTACATTGGATGGTTATTCTTGGATGGGCCAGAGGATCGCCTTTTCCGGGTTCTCCCAGCAACAGCGAGCAGCGCGGATCGGCCAGGAGGTGCTTGGTGTGGGCTGATAGCCGCGAAACCAGCAAAAACGGGGCAAACGACCGATCCAGACAAAAACTGATAAGGCTGGCAAAGGGATAGCCCTTCTCGTCCAGCGTTGCGAGCATGCCGAAACGCGACTCTTTGAGCAAATGGCGTGCGGTTTCCCGCGCCGTCTCATTGGCAGATTGAACAGGATCAAAGGACTCAGCCATAGGATGACTGACACAAAATGCCCCTCCCCCGTCAAGACATTTCAACGGCTTCGACGGCCAAGCGTCAGCGCTGCCACAATTTGGCCTCGCTATGTTCTATAGTTTGCCGTTAGAATGCCCCACAAACTCCGGAGCCGAGGCCCATGCCAACCATCGCCCTTGTCGACGACGACCGCAACATTCTGACCTCCGTTTCCATTGCCCTGGAATCGGAAGGCTATCGTGTCCAAACCTATACGGACGGCGCCTCCGCGCTTGAAGGTTTGAAGCAATCCCCGCCGGATTTGGCCATTTTCGACATTAAAATGCCCCGTATGGACGGGATGGAACTGTTGCGCCGGTTGCGGCAGAAATCGGACCTTCCGGTCATTTTCCTGACCTCCAAAGACGAGGAAATTGACGAATTGTTCGGGCTCAAAATGGGCGCCGACGATTTTATCCGGAAGCCGTTTTCCCAGCGTCTGCTGGTCGAGAGGGTGAAAGCCGTGTTGCGCCGGATCGGGGCAAAGGACGCTCCCCCCGCCAAGGAAGGCGAAGCCAAAGTGCTCGATCGTGGCGCGCTGCGGATGGATACCGAGCGCCATGCCTGTACCTGGAAGGGCCTGCAAGTCATTCTCACCGTGACAGAATTCCTGATCTTGCAGGCCTTGGCGCAGCGCCCCGGCGTGGTCAAAAGCCGCAATGCATTGATGGATGCCGCCTATGATGATCAGGTCTATGTCGATGATCGGACGATCGACAGCCACATCAAACGGCTGCGGAAAAAATTCAAGGCAGTTGATGATGATTTCGATATGATCGAGACGCTATACGGGGTCGGCTATCGATTCTCGGAATGAGGCGGCAGAAGGCCGATGACGAACAAGCGGACTGAAGCAGGGTCAAAATCGGCCCATTCGCCATCGTTGCGGATGGTCGATCGGTTGCGGCTACTGGTGCGGCTCATCGTGCTGCGGGCCTCGTCGAGCCTTGTCCGGCGCATTGTTGTGCTCAACCTTGCCGGTCTTTTTGCGCTGTTATTGGGCTTTTTGTACCTCAACCAATTCCGGCAGGGCTTGATCGATTCGAGGGTCGAGAGCCTTTTGACCCAAGGCGAAATCATCGCCTCCGCGGTGGCAGCGTCGGCGACCATCGAAGTCGATTCAATCACGGTCGATCCGGAAAAGCTTCTGATGCTTCAGGCCGGCGAAAGCACGGTGGCAGGTGAGGACGATACCGAATTTTCGATCAATCCGGCCCGTGTCGCCCCCCTTTTGCGCCGCCTCGTTACGCCCACGCGAACGCGGGCGCGAATATTTGATCAGGATGGAGAATTACTAATCGATACTGCTGCGATGTATTCGCGAGGCGAAATTTTGAAATTTGAACTTGCTCCGCCAACGCCGCCCGACACCTCCCTCCTATCCAGAACATTCGACCTCCTAACCCAAGGTTTTAGCACCCAAAATCGAAGGTCAACGGAAGATATCCGCGCCGTACATGGTCGTAATATGAGCGAAGTCGATCGCGCCTTTGAAGGTTCGCCAGCGAGTATCGTTCGGGTAAACAATGCAGGGGAGACAATTGTATCGGTCGCCGTTCCCATTCAACGCTCGCGGATGGTGCGGGGTGTCCTTCTATTGTCAACGCTTGGCGGCGACATCGACACGATTATTAAAACTGAACGGTTTTCCATTATCCGCGTTTTCTCGATTGCCGCCTCGGTGATGTTAATTGTGTCAGCGCTATTTGCAGGCACCATAGCCGGTCCAATTCGACGCCTCTCGTCCGCCGCCGACCGAGTCCGCCGGGGCATCACAAAACGCTCGGAAATCCCCGATTTCACGATGAGAAGTGATGAAATCGGCCATTTATCCGGCTCTTTGAGGGACATGACCCGCGCATTATATGACCGGATCGAGGCCATTGAGAGTTTTGCAGCCGATGTCGCACACGAACTCAAAAACCCGCTTACCTCGCTCCGAAGCGCCGTTGAAACATGGCCACTCGCCAAGTCCGAGGAAAGTAAAGCACGGCTTCTTAATGTTATCCAACATGATGTAACACGTTTAGATCGGTTGATCAGCGATATTTCAGACGCTTCTAGGCTTGATGCCGAGCTCGCCCGAAGTGATGCGGAGTCTTTCGAACTGACCCAACTTGTCTCTGCTGTGGTTGAAGTTACCAACAGCATGAAGTCGGGCGAGAACATCTCGACGATCGTTCAGATTGACGATCATCCTCTAGGTACACGAGCCTATCAAATGATCGGACACGACTCACGCATCGGACAGGTCATCAACAATCTGATAGATAACGCAAAATCATTTTCAAAGGCCGGTGGCGAGGTTCGCGTTAAATTGGCAAGATTAGGTGACAAAATCGAAATCCGCGTGGAGGATGACGGTCCCGGTATCCCTCCTCACGCCTTGGAAAAGATTTTCGAGCGTTTTTACACAGATCGCCCCAACCATGGTTTCGGTCAGAATTCTGGGTTAGGCCTATCCATTTCAAGACAGATTATTGCGGCGCATCATGGCTCAATAAGGGCTGAAAACCGCTATAAAGACGGTAATGCAAGCAATGAGGGTGGTCCTATCGGCGCTAATTTTATCATTCGACTACCTGCAAAACCAGAATGAACGCGCTGAACATCACCGAAAGTGTCCATGCTAACTGCGTCCTGATTGGCGATACCGGAGTCCTGATCCGTGGGGTTTCGGGCAGTGGAAAATCCACTTTTTCAAGAAGATTGGTCGATTTAGCGCAGAAAATTGGGCACTTCGCACGCTTTGTCGGAGATGATCGTATTTTACTCCGCACCAGCCATGGTCGCCTAATTGCCAGTGGGCATCCGCTAATCGCGGGCAGGGTTGAGGTGCGAGGACTTGGCATTGCGGTATCAAAATTTGAAGATCAAGCTGTCATACGTCTTCTCGCGGATTGCGAACCTGTGCTAGAGAGACGCGTTCCGGATCCTTCCGACGACATGATTGAGGTCTTGGGCATTGCCTGCAGACGAATTTCGGTGACGTCAGATGGAGTTGATAACGTCTTGGTTTCGCTCGGTATGAGCAACGTTTTGATATAAGATCAGCTTGTTGGAATATGAGCGCCAATTGGTAGCTTTTTCCAATCATTAGGGGCGCTCATGCTACGAATGCTGCGTTTTAAAGGAAAGTCTCTATGATTGGCATGGTTCTCGTCACGCATGGAAGACTGGCCATTGAGTTCCTTTCTGCTCTTGAGCATGTTGTGGGAAAGCAAAGGCAAATTAAAACCGTAACCATTGGTCCTGAAGACGATATGGATGTCCGGCGCACCGAAATTGTCGATGCCGTTCAGGATGTCGATACCGGCGATGGCGTGGTGATTTTGACGGATATGTTTGGCGGAACGCCGTCTAATCTTGCGATTTCTGTGATGGGTTCCGGCCGTACGGAAGTGGTGGCCGGGATCAATTTGCCGATGCTGATCAAGTTGGCGAGCGTGCGTTCGGATTGCGATCTGCTACACGCCGTCGGACAGGCCCAAGACGCTGGTCGCAAATATATTAATGTCGCCAGCCAAGTCCTTGCTGGAAAATAAGTTTATTTCCAACCTTAAAGCCTGAACGGAGCCTCTGAGCCATGACCGATATAATCCCGGATGGAATGCTGGTCCGTGAGGTGGAAATTATCAATAAAAAGGGGCTCCACGCCCGCGCAACAGCAAAATTTGTGCAGTGCGCCGACGGCTTTGATGCAGAAATCACCGTAACGCGCTCAGGGGAAACGGTGGGCGGAACCTCGATTATGGGCATACTAACCCTTGGCGCTGGTATCGGATCAAAAATCTTTTTGACCGCTAAAGGTCCGGATGCCGAGGGGGCCCTCGACGCGCTTGCAGCTTTGGTGGCCAACCGCTTCGGCGAAGAGGAATAAGCCTTCTTTGGTCATATAAAGTTTTCTTTATGTCTCGGTTGCCCTTTGGTTGACATACTGTTATAGCCTGCGGCAGCCAAAAACCGCTGTCTCAGCGGGCCCTTAACTTTATTATCAGGATCGTCATGACCGCTCATTTTAATGATTACCGCATTGCTGACATTTCACTGGCTGATTGGGGTCGCAAAGAGCTGACCATCGCCGAGACGGAAATGCCGGGATTGATGTCAACACGGACTGAATTCGGCTCGAGTCAGCCTCTGAAGGGCGCGCGAATTGCTGGTTCACTGCACATGACCATCCAGACCGGCGTTCTGATTGAAACCCTGAAAGCCCTGGGCGCCGATGTGCGCTGGGCATCATGCAACATTTATTCGACACAAGATCACGCGGCAGCCGCTATCGCAGCGGCAGGCACCCCTGTTTTTGCGATCAAGGGTGAAAGCCTCGAAGATTATTGGGATTATACCCACAAGATTTTCGAGTGGGCCGATGGCGGCACGCCCAACATGATTTTGGATGATGGTGGCGATGCGACAATGCTTATCCATCTCGGCATGCGCGCCGAAGCAGGCGATGTGGCGTTCCTCGAGAAGGCAGGCAACGAGGAAGAAGAAGTTCTTTTTGCGTCAATCAAGAAGCGGCTCAAAGCAAATCCGGGCTGGTATGGCCGGAACGGCGCAAATATCAAGGGCGTGACGGAAGAGACCACCACCGGCGTCCATCGGCTCTACATCATGGCCAACGAAGGCAAACTGCTCTTCCCGGCCATTAACGTGAATGACTCGGTTACGAAATCGAAATTTGACAATCTTTATGGCTGCCGTGAATCGCTCGTTGACGGCATCCGTCGCGGCACAGACGTGATGATGGCCGGCAAGGTCGCCATGGTTGCGGGCTTCGGCGATGTAGGTAAGGGCTCCGCAGCTTCGTTGCGGAATGCAGGCTGCCGGGTGATCGTCTCAGAAGTCGATCCGATTTGCGCGTTGCAAGCCGCCATGGAAGGCTACGAAGTCACGACGATGGAGGATGCAGCCACCCGTGCGGACATTTTCGTAACCGCAACCGGCAATGTTGACGTCATTACCATCGAGCATATGCGCGCCATGAAAGATCGGGCGATCGTATGTAACATCGGCCATTTTGACAGCGAAATTCAGATTGCTGCGCTCAAGAACCTTAAATGGCACAATGTTAAGCCACAGGTAGACGAGATTGAATTTCCCGATAGCAAGCGGATCATTGTGCTATCAGAAGGTCGTCTGGTCAATTTGGGCAACGCAACCGGTCATCCTTCTTTCGTCATGTCCGCTTCGTTCACTAACCAGACCCTCGCGCAGATCGAGCTTTGGACGAAGCAAGGTCAATATGACAAGAAGGTCTATACGCTACCCAAGCACCTGGACGAGAAGGTGGCTGCCCTTCATCTCGATAAGATTGGCGTAAAGTTAACCAAGCTTTCTGACAAACAAGCGGATTATCTCGGCTTGCCACAGACTGGTCCATTCAAGCCGGATCATTACCGCTACTGAGTAAAATTCCTTTAAAAATGGGGCATGCGCTGATCCATCACGCGCGTGCCCCTTTTTTATTAAACCATTGACCCAATTTCAGTAACGACGTGCTTCCCAGACTTTCGGGTTAGCCTTGCCGGCCTATATCGTGCCGAGCCTGGCTTTTTCCTTTATAATCAAACAAAACATTACCGGACGGCCAATATAAATCTGTTTAAGCGTTTTATATGGGGCGCCGTCGTGGACCCATCATTACCAAAATCCGCCATCGGCTTTATCTCTACTATTTTGGGCATCAATGGTTGCCAGCCAAAGCAAAGCCCTTCAACTATGGTCGTCTTGCGGCTATGGAGAGATAGCCAATCAGGATCAGAAAAAGAGGAAATTGACGGTGGCAGTGTGGATTAAAGCGTGCGCAGCAGACGATATCGATGACGAAGACGTTATCCGCTTCGATCACGATGGAAGAACCTTTGCCCTTTATCGCAAGGATGACCAGTTTTTTGCGACTGACGGCTTGTGTACGCATGAAAAAATCCATCTCGCAGACGGACTTGTGATGGACTATGTGATCGAATGTCCAAAGCATAATGGACGTTTCGATTTTCGGACGGGCGCCGCTAAAGGTGCCCCTGTGTGCATTGACCTCAAGACCTATCCCGTCAAAGTAGAAGACGGCGATCTCTTCATCTATCTTGACTGAACAATCGGACATCACAGGAAACTACACATGACGATTAATTTCGGACTCTTGGGTGCTGGCCGTATCGGCAAAACCCACGCTACCGCTATTCTTGGCCTTCCAGGCACCAAGCTCGCCGCTGTCTTCGATCCAATCGACGCCGCAGCCGAGCATATCGTGGCGATGTCGGGTGCCCGTCGCGCCAGCGTCGAAGAAATTCTGGCCGATAAAGCGATTGATGCGGTTCTGATCTGCACACCAACCGATATGCATGCTGACCAGATCGAGCTTGCAGCCCGTGCGGGCAAAGCCATTTTCTGCGAAAAGCCTGTTGATCTTTCGGCTGATCGCGTTCGCGCCTGTCTCAAGGTCGTTGACGAGACCAATGCCAAATTGATGATCGGCTTCAACCGCCGCTTTGACACGAATTTTGCGGCGGTCCGCGCCCAGATTGATGCGGGCTCGATCGGTGCTGTTGAATTGGTTCAGATCACCTCCCGCGATCCCGGCCCTCCTCCCATCGAGTATATCAAGCGGTCGGGTGGTCTCTTCCGTGATATGATGATCCACGATTTTGATCTGGCTCGCTTCCTCCTGAACGAAGAGATCGTTGCAGTGTCAGCGATGGGTTCTGTTCTCGTTGATCCGGCGATTGGTGCGGCTGGCGATGTTGACACCGCTTCGGCCACGCTGCGCACCAAGTCCGGGAAGATTGCGGTCATCACGAATTCGCGCCGCGCGACCTACGGTTATGATCAGCGTATCGAAGTACACGGATCTAAAGGCGCTGTCAGCGCCGCCAACGTGCATAACAATACCGTGACCGTTGCCAATAAAGACGGCTATCATGACGCTCCACTCCTTGATTTCTTCATGGAACGTTACGCCGTTGCCTATCGTACGGAATTGCAGAGTTTTGTGAATGCAATTGAGAAAGGCTCCGCAATTTCTCCAACTGGCATCGACGGTCTGAAGGCTCTCGAATTGGCGGATGCCGCTGTGAAATCTGTTCAATCCGGTACAGAAATCAAAGTTTTGGTCTGACACGAAACAAACATCAAAAAATCGGCAAAGGCGGGCATCTTGTCCGCCTTTTTTGCACCAGCTAAGGGACAGCCATCATGCACATCGTCATTATTGGTGCCGGAGAATGCGGCGTACGAGCGGCCCTGGCGCTTCGCGAGCAGGGCTTTGAAGGATCGATCGACCTTGTGAATGGTGAACTCCACGCCCCCTATGAGCGGCCTCCCCTTTCGAAGCCGGGTGACGATGGTCTTATTGCCAAACCGGTTTCTGGATCAGAGCATTTGGCGGATAAGGGGATAACCCTTCACTCTGGCATTACGGCGACAAAGATTGATCGAGGTACAAAACAAATTGTTCTCTCGGATGGCGTCGTCCTTCCCTATGATCGGTTGCTCTTGGCCCTTGGGGCACGGCCACGCAGGTTGGCTATTGATGGGCAAGACGTTCCAAATGTTCACTATTTACGCCATTTCGAGGATGCAGAAATCATTCATCGCTCGATTGAATCCGGAAAGCGCGTCACCATTATCGGCGGCGGATTTATCGGTTTGGAACTCGCTGCTGTTGCGCGTCAAAAAGGGACGGTCGTTACCATTCTCGAGGCCGCTCCTCGTCTTCTCGGCAGGGCAGTTCCAGCCGAAATCGCCGCCATCATCGAAGCACGCCATCGCGCCAAGGGCGTTCAGGTGCTTTGCGGTACATCGATTACATCCATCGATGCCCAGGGTAGGATATTGCTGGGAGATGGGACGCAAATCACCAGCGATGCGATCATTGTCGGCATTGGTTCATTGTCCAATATTGATTTGGCACTGGATTCAGGCCTCGACATAGATAATGGCATTGCGGTCGACGGGCGTTTGCAAACATCCGATCCGTCCATTTACGCGGCAGGCGATTGTTGTTCATTCCCGCACCCGCTTTATGGTGGAAGGCGTATCCGCATAGAGAGCTGGCGTGCAGCACAAGAGCAAGGCGATCATGCGGCACGCGCAATGCTCGGTTCCAGCGATCTTTATGATGCTGTTCCTTGGTTTTGGTCGGACCAATATGACCTGACACTGCAAATTGCCGGTATGTCGGGCGATGCTAAGAAAACCGTGCGCCGCGCGATCGACGACACCGCCTTAATCCTGTTCCATCTTGATCAAGACGGTAGGCTTCTTGCCGCGAGCGGGATTGGGCCGGGCAACGCTATCGCCCGTGATATCCGGATTGCTGAAATGCTGATTGCCAAACGAGCCCATCCGGAAGAAGGCTCCTTGGCCAATCCGGCGTTAAAGCTGAAGGCCTTACTCGCCGCCTGACAGGGTTCGACCATGAGGGCAACAAGGTTCACCTTTCGAAGGCCATGATTTTATCAATTATTCCGGAAACACGTTTCATTTTGCGCAGTTTTTATAAAGCCTGATTGACGAACTGCCATCTCTGCGATCAGATTTTGTCGTAATTGCAATAAATGGATTTCAAAATGCAAAGAGCCAAGCCATTTGATCCGACATATTGGCCCTTAGGGCCCGTTGATCGCTATGTCGGCCAGCAGCTCCGCGCTCTGCGTATCAGTCGCGGGGAGACAGCCTTATCTTGCGCCACAATAATGGGACTCTCGCGTCATCAGCTCTACCAAATCGAGGGTGGAAAAAGGCATCTACAGCCGGCTGAATTGATCCGAATTTCAGCGCATTACCACATTGAGCCGCTCTATTTCTTTGCCGGATTTAAAGCTGTCCCGCCACAGCCATTTGCCCCAACCTCGAGCCCGCTGGATCATCGCGTCTTGCATTAAGGTCGCGCTCAAATCCCAAACTAAATTTTTTCAGGCCGACGATGCGGAGTATCAAAGGCCCAAAAATCGGTTATGGCCGCCAGTACAACCAGTCCGATCGGATACAATAATTTGATGCCTTGAAGCGCCAAAAACCCGCCGACAAGGAGGATGACACACACCGACAAAACACGAGCCGGACGGTTTTTCGACAAAATGAATAGCGAGATTGCTGCCAAGCCATATAGAATCAAAAAGTTCTGACCAGCCATTCCGAGCATGACGTCGAGGCTGATAAGTCCTATTCCATAAAATCCGAGAACCATCACGAGCACCAGAGCTGTGATCGACACGGCCCTCAAGGGCTTGCCATCTTGGGTGGCTGCTAGGATTTCAGGAAAAATAGAATCACGCCCCAAGCTATAGACAAGGCGCGACACGCCCCATAAAGCGCCGGAAAGATTTGCAAAGACGATCACAGCCGCCATCAGAGCAACGCTGGTTGCGCCATAGTTTCCCAACACGGGTTTTACAAAAACGACAAAAGGCGCCTCCCAATGTCCATCCAAATCTGTAAGCGCCGTCACATAGGCTACCGCCAGATAGAGCCCTGTCACGATGAAAAAAGATAACGCCATCGCCACGGGGAAATCGCGGCGCGGATTAATAAATTCCTCGGCGATACCGGCACCAATTTCCCAGCCGGTAAAGGCAAAAAATAGCATAGCGAAGGGTGATAGAGCTTCGTGCCAATCAACCGGCTGTGAAAGGCCGGCCAAACTCGTCGGATTCAAGGTGAAAAAGCCGACAGCCAAGAATAAACCCATCGAAAACAAGACACCTGACGCCAAGATGGCCATCATTTTACTGGCGGAATCCCCGGCAGCCAGATGAGGTAAGATAGAGCCGATCAGCAAAAGTAAAGCATAGAAAAAAGGGGATCCGGGGAAGACCGACGCAAGATAATGGCCGCCCGTTAACGCGATGGATGGCAACCCAAAAATGACCGCCCCTATGAGCAAGAAGGCGGCACTTCTCCGACCAAAGGATCCAAGTGCCCGCTGGGCATAAAAAGCAACGCCGCCCGCATTTGGATAAAGCCGGCCGAGGATAATGAACACAGCCACAAGGGGTGCCGCTACAACAGCACAAATCAGCCACGCATATAGTGCATTGGATCCGGCCTCCTTGACAGCAAGGCCGGGCAAAGTGAGCAATCCGGCTCCGATAACGATATTCAATAGTATGGCTGACCCCTGAAACGTCGTCAGCGTTTTTCGAAGATTATCTTTCATTGATTGATCCCATCGTATCTTTCAGCCGGTTTTTTTCTTTTGCTCGAAATTGCACCATTCGTCCGGAGTGTCAGCGGGTTTGGGGGCTTTTAACTTGGTATGAAAAGGGCAACGATCAGATCGCGGTGTATTGGTTTCCGTCAACCCATATTGCCACCACTCGATCTCGCCTGCCTCATAACTGCCCAAGACAGGACTATGGGATAATCCGTCATAGGCCTCGATGCGATCACGCACCATCGCTCTGACTTTACGACCTTGGGCGTTATCGCCCGCCACCAGATCAAAACGCTCCCTTGGATTGATGACGAACGTCAGCGCTTGACCAAGATTTCGGCTCCGCCGGACCTGATGCGCCGGATTGCTCATATTGACAAAAATCTGAACGCCGGCAAAGCACATCGACCAAAAGGGAGAATGTGGGTCAATTGAAACCTGATGGGGCCAAGCGACCTCATCAATTTCATGCCAGAATTGTAAAATTTTCCACCCAATGGCGTGATAGCCCTCAACAGTTTCGGCATTGACCTGGTTCGGATTGAAAACCATCAAGAGCGGCTCCGCCGATGAAACCTTGCCATCCCAGCCCGCTGCACGCTCGAGATAGGCGCCAAGATCAATCGCACTTTGACGGAGCGCGGCTTCGTTGGCATCCTCAATAAAGGAAAACAAGAGCCGTTGATTGCGTGCGGCTGCTTGCGAAAACGGGCAAGGAAATTCAATTTTTGACCCGATTATGGAGAGTATTTCATTTACGGCATTTAACTTCCATCGCTCCTTATCAATCTGAATGTTAAAATATTCTTCAATTTTTGACTGCAAATATAACATCTTGTCCGCTCCTAATTATAATCACATTCTTTAAAAAGTGATTTAAATTTTATTATTAGCGGCATCAGGAAGATTATAAGCTTTCAATTTGACAAAATTTGATCAATTTGTCATATTATTCCTTTACGTCATTTAAAGGGCTTTCCATGCCGGAACAACGAGGTTCGCGCACTTTTCGGCACCATCGGCTTACGGGAACCGATCGTTCAATTCTTGGAGCTCTAAAGGAGAACGCGCGACAAAGTATTTCGGAAATAGCGAGCCAACTGGGTGTATCCAGAACAACCGTCAAGAATCGTATCGATCTGATGCGCGAGCGCCATGTCATCAAACGATTCACAATCGAACTCGATGATAACGATCAGGCAGGTGGCGCACCGAGTAACGCCTTTTTTCTCCTGCGCCTTAAGCGTCGGATTTGTCGCCTCGTGTTCCAGACGATTAGAGGCTGGCCAGAGCTTGTCCAATGCTGGTCGTTATCCGGCGAAAACGATATGCTCGTGCAGGTCAGATGTGTCGATAATGATGGAATTGAGCGTCTGAGGGACAGGCTCGTCCGTCATCCTGAGGTTCTTCAGGCTACCACATTTATGGTCTTGAACGAGTGGCTGAGGCGACCAAACGGCGGCGATAATGTGGATGAAAAACCTGACGATTTCATGACAAAATTATTGGCCGACGCCAATCCAATCGATATCACCGAACATTAACTTCCTTATTTGCACGTACATAGTGCAACTTTCTTCGCAGGATTTGTTAATCATCCTTGAAGTATCGACTTTGAACCTGTTTGATCGCTGATGACCCGTAATCAAGTGCAAGAGATCAAAGCTTGATCCAACGGCCTTTCTTAATCGACGATGCCAGGGCGGCTTCGATAAAGGCAATGCCCTTAACACCATCCTCGATTGTTGGAAAAACGACGGCTGCATCGGGCTTCTCGCCCGTTCGGGCGGCACGAATAGCATGAGCGATTTCGGTATAAATCGTTCCAAATCCCTCGAGATAGCCTTCCGGATGACCTGCAGGTACGCGAGCAGCGCGTCGCGCATCTGGGCCCGTTTCAACACCGGCGCGTGTTAGTGTTATGGCTGGCTTCGAAATCGGCGACCACCGCAAATAGTTCGGATTTTCCTGCGCCCAATCGAGCCCGCCTTTTGTTCCATAGACACGGATCCGCAGCGCATTCTCGTTACCTACAGCGACCTGACTGGCCCAAAGCGACCCCCGGGCTCCGTTCGCGTAATGCATTCGAACGTGAGTATCGTCATCAACCCTTCGTCCCGATACAAAGGTGGTCAACTCGGCCTGTAGCTCGACAACCGGAATGCCAACGATGAAGTCGGCCAGATTATAGGCATGGGTGCCTATATCACCAATGCACCCCCCCAATCCGGTACGGGCTGGATCCGTTCGCCATTCCGCCTGCTTATGACCTGTCTGCTCCAACGGTTCCGCAAGCCAATCTTGCGCATATTCGACTTGAACCAGACGAATATCGCCAAGTTCTCCGGAAGCCACCATAGCCCGCGCTTGGCGTACCATCGGATATCCTGTGTAATTATGCGTCAGTGCAAATATCTTACCCGATTTTGTGGCCGCGGTCTGGAGCTTTTGGGCCTCCTTCAGAGTCGTCGTTAATGGCTTGTCACAGATCACATGAATACCGGCCTTCAGAAAGGCGAGGGCAGGAGCAGCATGGGCATCGTTCGGCGTGACAATGGTTACGGCCTCGATACCATCTTTGCGGCGGGCTTCTCTTTTCGCCATCTGATTGAAATCGCTATAGACGCGCGCCGGGTCTAATCCCAATGCTGCACCGGAACGGATTGCTTTTTCCGGCGTCGCGCTCAAGGCACCGGCGATGAAGCTGTATTGATCATCCATACGGGCCGCTAGACGGTGCACAGCACCGATAAAGGCCCCTTCCCCGCCACCTACCATACCAAGCCGGATACGCCCGCTGGCGGCACGATTGACCAATTCCTGATGTGCCATTGTCGTAACTTTCCATTCGAACGATGATTTGAGCGAAAGATTAGCGCTACCGCAAGACTATCAAGCGTTTTTATGCAGATCAAAGGTTTCTTCACAACGTCGGAAGCGGTGCTGCACTGCTCGTGCTGAAATGATCATCAGGATCGGCCATAGCGTCGCCATTCGCCATCTTTTAGAATAGGGCAAAGAAGCATTATACTTTATCGTCCTTGTACCAAACCGGAGCCTATCCCATGGTCGACCCTGTTACGCCCTATGTGACCGACAATGCTTTTCGGGGTGAGCTGACGGGCGGTGCGAACGAACCTACTTTTTCCGGCGCACTGTCGTTTATGCGCCGGCGTTTTACGCGCGATCTGACGGGTGTTGACGCCGTCATTTGGGGCGTGCCGTTTGATTGTGCGACCTCAAACAGGCCCGGCGCACGATTTGGACCACAAGCCATTCGCCGGGCATCGGCAATCTTCGATGGCGATCCACAATATCCTTCCGGGCTTGATCCGTTTGAAAAGCTTGCGGTCATTGATTGGGGAGATTGCGCCATCAATCATGCCCGGCATGATCTCGTGCCTCAACACATTGAATCCGATGCACGATCCATTCTTTCATCAGGTGCCCATTGCATCACTTTGGGGGGCGATCATTTTATCACCCTGCCACTTCTGCGCGCTCACGTTGCCAAACATGGGCCTCTTGCACTGGTTCAGTTCGATGCCCATCAGGATACATGGCATGATGACGGCATCGCCCTATCGCACGGCAATTTTGTGCTTCGCGCCGTTAAAGAAGGACTGATCGATATCCCGCGCTCGATCCAGATCGGCATCCGCACGGTCGCTCCCGAGACCTGCGGGATCACAATCATCGACGGCTATGCCGCGCACGAAATGGGCGTAAAGGGAATGGTGGATGCCATCAAACGCCGTGTGGGCTCTGGACCTGCCTATCTTACCGTCGATATTGATGTACTTGATCCGGCCTACGCACCCGGCACCGGAACACCGGTCGCGGGCGGATTATCCTCCGCGCAGCTTTTGATGACCCTTGCGGGCATCGCATCGCTCGATTGGCGCGGCATGGATGTGGTCGAAGTCGCCCCCGCTTATGACCATGCGGATATCACGGCGATTGCCGCCTCCACCGTCGTCCAACATTACCTTCAAGGATGGGCGGCAAAACAGAATAAAACTTAGAGCCTGTCTCGCAAGGCATACCAGGTCATTGCCAGCACCATGCTCGGATAGCGAAGCAATGGCCCGCCAGGAAATGGCGGTGCAGGCAATCTGGAAAAGACATCAAACCGTTCCTGCTCGCCGGCAATCGCTTCAGCGAGAAGTTTTCCGGCAAATGTAGCCGTACCCACGCCCTGACCCGAATAGCCCCCGGACGTGTAAAGGCCAGAACGCAAACGCCTCATATAGGGCAATCGCTTCAAGGTAACGGCAAGCGTACCGCCCCAGCCATAATCGATTTTCACATCGGCAAGATCAGGATAAATTTTCAACATATGCTGGCGGACAAAATTCTTGATATCATCAGGGAACCGTCGCCCATAGCTTTCCCCTCCGCCAAAAAGGAGCCGGTTATCTGCCGATAGACGCCAATAATATACGACAAAGCGGGAGTCGGCGGCCGCTTCCCTTCCCGGTATCAGCCGTTCTGCTCGCGCGCCCAAAGGTTCTGTCGCGAGAATGAAATTGTGCAGCGGCATGACGCGCGCCTCGGTTTCAGCATTCAAACCATGAAGATAGCCGTTGCACGCCAGAATCACCGTATCGGCCGTAACGGTGCCCGTTGCCGTTACAACCTTCTGCTTTTGCCCGTCTGCGATGGTCAAGGCGCGCGTTCCCTCGTACAGCACCGCGCCGGCACACTTTGCCGCCCGTGCCAATCCAAGGGCATAGTTTAGCGGATGCAGATGTCCTGCCGATTGCTCGCGCCACCCGCCAAAATAGACATCCGTGCCAAGCCTTGCCGCGATCTCGTCGCGGGATAATTCCGTAATGTCGCCAACATCATATTCGTCACGAAGCAAAGCGATTTCCTGCTTAACCTCGGCAAGATAGCGCTCTTTATGGGTCGCATGGATCAAGCCATCCTGCCAGTCGCAGAGGATCGAATGCTTCTTTATCAGATTTTTGACGAGGGACTTGGCTTCTTCGCCAAGATCAAAGAGCCGATGGGCATCGGACTTTCCAAACCAGCTTTCAAGCGTCGATTGATCCCGCCTTTGACCGGAATGAAGCTGGCCCCCATTGCGACCTGAAGCGCCCCACCCAAGTCGATTGGCCTCGATCAGAATGACCGATCGACCCCGCTCTGCAAGGTGAAGTGCCGCGGAAAGGCCGGTGTATCCGCCCCCGATAATGCAGACATCCGCATTCGCATCCCCGTCAAGCGCGGGGAAGGTTTCAAGGCCCTTAGCCGTTGAAGCGTAATAGGAGCTGGTATGGGCCTCTGACGATGGCTTCACTTTACTTGACCCTGCCATCCTTTTTGAGGGCCATATAGGTCTCGTCCAATGTCTTGGTCGCCCGACGGATCAGCTCATCGGCTTCTTCATGGGTAATGACCAAAGGTGGCGAAATGATCATGCTGTCACGCGTTGCGCGCATGATCAGTCCGTGGCTGAAGGAAATGTCCCTACAAAGGGTTCCGACATTGCCCGTATTGGCAAATTTTTCAGCCCGTGAAGGTTTGTTGGGCACCAGTTCAAGAGCACCGATCAGACCAACCATGCGCGCTTCGCCCACCAACGGATGATTCCCCAATGCAAGCCACTGCTTTTGAAAATAGGGCCCGATATCATCGGCAACACGGTCCACAAGGCCCTCTTGCTCGATGATTTTAAGATTGGCGAGTGCTGCTGCCGCGCAGGTCGGATGGCCGGAATAGGTGTAGCCATGATAAAATTCTTCACCGATGCCGACAATAACATCCGCAACGCGATCCGACACCATGACACCGCCCATCGGCAAATAGCCCGATGTTAATCCCTTTGCGATCGACATCAGATCGGGCTTTATGCTGTAATAGTCCGAACCAAACCAGCGACCGGTTCGACCGAACCCACAAATTACCTCGTCGGCGACCAGCAAAATATCGTGTGCATCGCAAATACGCTTGATCTCGGGCCAATAGGTATCAGGCGGAATAATGACGCCACCTGCCCCCTGAATCGGTTCCGCAATAAACGCAGCGACCCGGTTTTCGCCGAGCTCTTCGATTTTCTTTTCAAGTTGACGCGCGGCCCAAAGCCCGAAATCGGCGGGTGACATGTCGCCGCCCTCTCCGAACCAATAGGGCTGAGGAATGTGAACGATACCGGGAATTGGCATACCGCCTTGGCTGTGCATCGGCTTCATGCCACCCAGCGATGCCCCCGCCATGGTCGAGCCATGATAGGCATTATGCCGGGCAATGATAACGTCCTTGCCCGGTTTACCTTTAAGCGACCAGTAATAACGCACCAAGCGTACAACCGTATCATTCGCCTCCGAGCCCGAACCACAAAAAAACACGTGGTTAATGTGGTCTGGAGCAAGACGAGCCAGCGTTTCGGCGAGCCTAATCGCGGGTGCATTGGTTGTCTTGAAAAATGAATTATAAAAAGCAAGTTCCTTCATCTGCTCGTGAACGGCATCAGCAATCTCATGGCGCCCATGACCGACATTGCTGCACCAAAGCCCCGCCATGCCATCCAGATAGCGATTGCCGTCCGAATCCTCGATCCAAACGCCCTCGCCCTTCACCATGACGCGGCTCCCTTCGGCAGCCAACGCCTTGAAATCCGTAAAGGGATGAAGATAGTGCCGTGCATCGGCCGCTTGGAGTTCAGACGTCGGGTAGGTATTGGATGAAGCCATGATGATCCGTCTCTAAAAAATTACGATCAGACATTCAGAAGAAGATATTCGCGCTCCCACGGACTGATAACCCCCATATAGGTCTCAAACTCTGCCTGTTTGATCGCGCGATAAGTGGCTACGAAACCGCTGCCAAAGATTTCCGCGAGTTCTTCACATTCCTCAAAAAGCTCTACGGCTTCAAGCAAGCCTCGCGGCAGGCCGAAGGGGAGATTATAGGCTGATCCCTCAATCGGTTCGGACGGTGATAACCCTTGTGTCATGCCCAGATAGCCACAAGCCAACGACGCAGCAATCGCAAGGTATGGATTGGCGTCGGACGAGGGAATTCGGTTTTCAATACGCCTGTTTTCAGCCGACGAATTCGGAACGCGAAGGCCCACCGTCCGGTTATCATATCCCCAATGAACATTGATCGGAGCCACTGATTTGCGCATCAACCGGCGATAAGAATTGACATAGGGCGCCATGATACACATCACATGCGGTAAATAACGCTGTTGTCCTGCCAAAAAGGAGAAAAACTCCGGTGTTGGCTTGCCATCGTCACCGGAAAATATGTTTTTCCCTGTCTTGGAATCCACCACCGATTGATGAATGTGCATTGCCGATCCGGGTTCGTTCGCGATCGGCTTGGCCATGAAGGTCGCATACATATTATGCTTGAGCGCAGCTTCACGTATGGTGCGTTTGAACAAGAAGACTTGATCGGCCAGCGCGAGAGGATCGCCATGACGGAGGTTGATTTCCATCTGCGCTGCTCCCTCCTCATGGATCAGCGTATCAATCTCAAGCCCTTGGGCTTCAGAAAAATCATAAATATCATCAAAAAGATCATCAAATTCGTTGACCGCGGCCATGGAATAGGATTGTCGGCCCGTTTCTGCTCGCCCTGACCTGCCTACAGGCGGCTTCAGCGGATAATCCGGATCCTGATTGCGTTCGACGAAATAGAACTCCAATTCGGGCGCGACAACAGCCTCCCAGCCTTTATGGCGGTATAGCTCGATAATGCGCCGCAGCAATTGCCTCGGTGCGATCTCAACGGGACGACCATCTTGTTGGTAGGCATCGTGAATGACCTGCGCTGTCGGGTCCGATGCCCATGGAACAACCGATAGGGTTGAAAAATCGGGTTCGAGATGAATATCCCCATCGGCGGCATCAAAGGGATAATCGGCTTCATCCGCCGGGTAATCGCCTGTAATCGTTTGCAAAAAAATCGATCCGGGAAGCGCCATGCGTGAGGCATCCAAAAATTTCCCCACGGGCATCATCTTGCCGCGGGCTACCCCGGCCATATCCGGCACGATGCACTCAATATCCTCTAGCCCACGCGTTTCCAGCCACGACACCGCAGCCGCCAGATTTTTAACGCCCCGGGTCGTTGATTTCGAAATTTTCTTTTTGGCCATGGTCCGTTCCGCAAATCGCATCCGTAGGGCTTAACGCCATCAAAGCTTATGTGAACCACAGACGAATGACGAGGGACAATGCTATATTTTGATGATTATTATTGTTTTTGCAATTTCGCGATCAGTCGCGTCATGGGCACAATCGACATAAAGAAGCAAAATATCCCTGATTGTTAACCTAACGGGGCTTTTCAGAAAACTGCAGACGGTCTTAAGTAGTGCGGACAGAATATGTTGAGGGCTTCAGATAGCTGAAGTTTGTTTCGACCATCCATGGACGGGAGAGAGCCAGAATGAATTGGAAAATCAAAAGCGGGCTGATCATGTTGGCCGCCGCCACTTTGGGAGCCGCATCCTTGCCGGTACTCGCCGAAGAGCGGGTCGTCAATGTCTATAATTGGTCGGACTATATCGATCCTACCATTCTGGATGACTTCACCAAGGAAACCGGCATTGCCGTCAAATATGATGTTTTTGACTCAAACGAATTGCTTGAGACAAAATTATTGGCCGGTAAAACCGGCTATGACGTTGTCGTTCCATCCGGCAATTTTCTAGGCCGTCAGATTGGTGCAGGCGTTTTCGTTAAACTCGACAAATCCAAATTGCCCGGACTATCCCATGTCTGGCCTGAAGTGGCCAAACGCCTTGCCGTTTATGATCCGGGCAATGAATATGCCGTCAATTATATGTGGGGGACGACCGGAATTGGCTATAATGTAGGCAAAATCAACGAACGCATGCCCAATGCTCCGCTTGATTCATGGCGTATGGTGTTTGATCCCGAGGTTATCTCGAAATTCAAGGATTGCGGCATCATGATGCTGGATGCACCGGATGAATTGATTCCTGCTGCCCTCAATTACCTCGGTAAAGATCCGAATTCGCACACCCCTGAAGATTTTGCGGCTGCCGCCGATCTTCTCAAGAAGGTTCGTCCTTTTGTTAAAAAATTCCATTCATCGGAATACATCAATGCGCTTGCCAATGGCGACGCTTGCCTCGTGATCGGTTGGTCAGGCGACATTAAACAGGCCGCAGCCCGCGCGGCTTCGAAGAACAAGACGGTTACGGATCCTAAGAAGAAAATCGAGATCGCTTATAGTATCCCTAAAGAAGGCGCAGATATGTTTTTCGATAATTTAGCGATTCCGAAAGATGCAAAAAATCTGACCGAAGCCTATGCCTTTATTGATTACATGTTGCGTCCGGAGGTCATTGCAAAAGCCTCGAACTTCATTTCTTACCCGAATGGAAATATCGATTCACAGAAATTCATCGATAAAACGATTTTGGACGACAAGAGCATCTTCCCTGACGATGCAACAATGGCCAAATTGTTCATCATCACCCCGCTTGATCAAAAGTCACAACGGGAATCGACGAAGGTCTGGCGCGACATCAAACGCAAATAAAATCGAATAGGCCCGGGAGCCCATGCTTCCGGGCCTTTTTTAAATCCTCTCGCAATGCTTGGAAACTATGCCAATGTCCGCCAAGACACTCGGGCCGGTCCGCCGCAAATTCGCACCTTGGAATGACCGCTCAGCGGTCCCGTTGATCCGCATTCAGAATGTTTCCAAGGTCTTCGGAAGCTTTACGGCAGTTGATGACGTTTCGCTCGATATTTACGAACGCGAATTTTTTGCTCTGTTAGGCCCGTCAGGCTGCGGCAAAACAACCTTGATGCGAATGATCGCTGGTTTTGAAGTGCCAACCTCCGGTTCCATCACGATTGCCGGTCAAGATTTGACCGATGTCCCGCCCCATCGGCGACCCGTCAATATGATGTTTCAATCCTATGCCCTTTTTCCGCACATGAGCGTTGAAAAAAACATCGCTTTCGGGCTTGAGATGGACAAGCTTCCCAGAGGCGAGATCGCAGCACGGGTCGAGGAAATGCTGCACCTTGTGAAGCTCGAGGCCTTTGCCAAGCGTAAGCCGCATCAGCTGTCTGGGGGGCAGCGGCAAAGGGTTGCTCTTGCACGCTCCATCGCTAAACGGCCGAAAGTTCTTTTGCTGGATGAACCGCTGGGTGCGCTTGATAAAAAGCTACGTGAGGAGACGCAATTCGAGCTGCTTGAATTGCAAATGACGCTCGGCATGACCTTTGTCATCGTTACCCATGATCAGGATGAAGCCATGACGATGGCAGACCGTATTGCGGTCATGAACCACGGCCAATTCGTGCAGATTTCACCTCCCGCTGAACTTTACGAACAGCCCGTCTCAAAATATGTCGCGGACTTCATCGGCGACATCAACCTCCTCGAAGGTCGTGTCACCAAAAATGAGCCAGGCACGATTATACTCGATAGCGAAATGACGGGAAGCCGCATTGAGGCCGTCGGCGAAAGCTCGGCAGGCATGGGCGACAAGGTCTGGTTTGCCGTCCGTCCTGAAAAAGTCGCGATCAGTCTCGAGCCACCCCGTGATCCTACCATCAACGCCACCGAGGGAACCGTCTGGGATATCGGATATGTTGGTGACGTGTCCGTCTACCACGTCCGTCTTAATAGTGGCGGAACCATGCGCGTTTCCATCGCGAACACCCAGCGTGTCGTTGAAAGGCCAATCAGTTGGGAAGATAAGGTATTCCTGACATGGACGCCGGATTCCGGCATTGTTCTGACACGGTGAGGTTATCCTGTGACCGTTAACCCGAAAATTAGCCCCCCTTCGAACCGTCGCTGGATCGTGACATCCATTCCCTATCTCTGGATGCTGGTCTTTTTTCTGGTGCCGTTCTTCATCGTGTTGAAGATTTCTTTTTCGTCTTCTGAAATTGCCCAGCCGCCTTACGCGCCTGCATTCGATTTCATGACGGACACATGGAACGACACGCTGGAAAAACTGCTAACGCTCACGAGCGACAATTATAGCCGACTCTTCCAGGACTCGATCTATTTCAGTTCCTATCTCTCCAGCCTCTGGATCGCCGGATCGTCAACGGTGATGATGCTTTTCATCGCTTATCCGATTGCGTATGCTATGGCGCGCGCGCCTAAATCATGGCGGCCAACGCTGGTGATGATGGTGGTATTGCCCTTCTGGACCAGCTTTCTAATCCGGATTTATGCTTGGATAGCGATCCTTTCCGAGGAAGGTCTACTCAATACATTGCTCACATCCTTGGGTATTATTGATGAGCCGATTCAGATTTTATCGACCAACACGGCGGTCTATATCGGCATATTGTATTCCTATTTGCCCTTTATGGTGCTGCCGCTTTATTCCACGCTGGAAAAAATGGATGAAAGCCTGATCGAGTCTGCAAAAGACCTCGGTTGCACCAGCATTGGTGCATTTTGGCGAATAACGGCTCCCCTATCGATCCCGGGTGTCATTGCGGGATGTTTTCTTGTTTTCATTCCTGCCGTAGGAGAATTCGTTATTCCAGACCTGTTGGGAGGCTCGGAAACGATCATGATTGGCAAAACCATGTGGGAAGAGTTCTTCAATAACCGAGATTGGCCTGCCGCCTCCGGTGTAGCGATTGCACTTCTCCTTCTCCTAATGATTCCGATCATGATTTTTCAATCCAATGAAGCCCGGCAACAAGAGGCCGGCCAATGAGACGGTTGAGCATCTTCAATGTCGTTTCGCTGACGATCGGCTTCGTGTTCCTGTATCTACCGATCATCCTGCTTGTGATTTATTCGTTTAATGCCGGACGATCCGTGGCCGTCTGGGGCGGATGGTCCACGAAATGGTACAGTTCCGTTTTTGAAAACCAGCAATTGCTGGCCGCGTCTTGGGTGACGCTCAAAGTGGGGGTTCTTTCGGCAAGCGTCGCCACCGTGCTCGGAACCCTATCAGCGCTGGCTCTGGCACGGTTCGGGCGGTTTAAAGGCCGCACGCTTTTCTCCGCAATGGTCTATGCGCCACTTGTCATGCCTGAAGTGATCACAGGTCTTTCGCTTTTGTTGCTGTTCGTTTCATTGAATATCGACCGCGGGTTTTGGACCATTGTGCTGTCGCACATTACGTTCACCATGTGCTTCGTAGCCGTCGTGGTACAATCACGGCTTTCGAGCTTTGATCGTTCGATCGAAGAAGCCGCGCTCGATCTTGGCTGCACACCTTTCATGACCTTTTTTCGGATAACGCTGCCTATCATTTTGCCGGCCGTGATTTCGGGTTGGATGCTGGCATTTACCCTTTCACTCGATGATTTCGTTATTGCCAGTTTTACGACGGGACCGGGCGCAACCACACTGCCGATGAAAATTTATTCCGATGTGAGGCTTGGCATTAAACCTGAAATCAATGCGATCTGTTCACTTATGATTGCCGTCGTCACCGTCACAGTCATGATTGCATCGGTTATGACCAAGCGTCAGGAAGTCGAGCGCGAACGTGCGGAGCGGCTGGCGGTTGCCGGTCGCTGAACGACTGAGTTCTCGCTAAGGTGTCGACAATGAACGCATTCGTGTAAGAAGAACAACGATACTGGGTTTATTTCAGCCAGATTTTGATCGTACCAGGGCAAGTAAGAGGCGAAACAGACATGGGATCCGAGACAGCGACATTTGAAGCCGAATGGCAGAAATTTATGCAGCGGCATCCAGATACCCGCTTTGTCGATACCTTCATGATGGGGGTGTCGGGACAGGTTTTCGGCAAACGTGAGTCCGCCAAAGACCTCGAGCGGATCTTTCGTTCCGGTGTCACATTTTCAGCTTGTGCCGCTTTGCTCGATGTCCATGGTCACGGTCACAACGCTGCCGGATTAGGTTCTACAGACGGGGATCCCGATGCCGTGGGATTTCCGGTTCCGGGATCTCTCGTCGCTGTTCCGTGGGCAAGCGCGCCGACAGCACAATGTGTGCTCGCTATGCAGGATTCAACCAGCGGGGAACCGCTGTGGTTTGATCCTCGGAAAATTCTTGGTGACGTGGTCGCTGCCCTTCATCGCGATGGCCTTTATCCGGTTGTCGCCTGCGAGCTTGAATTTTATCTGGTCGATTCGGAGCGAACGGCCAATGGCGGAATTCGCCCGGCTAGAATCAAGCGTACGGCGGCACCGCCCCATTCACCGCAAAATCTCGGCCTCGATATGGTTGAGGACTACGCCGAATTCATCACCGCCATCGAGCAGGCTGCGGCTCTTCAAAACATTCCGGCAACAACGGCCGTTGCCGAATACGGACTTGGCCAGTTCGAAATCAACCTGCACCATCATAACGATCCGGTGCATGCCGCCGATCACGCCTTGCTGTTAAAACGACTGATCCGCGGGATTGCCCGTTCACAGGGCCACGATGCCACCTTTATGGCTAAGCCCTATACGGATCAGCCGGGTAACGGCTTGCATGTTCACGTCAGCCTCTGTGACAAGGACGGCAAAAATCTCTTTGGTGCTTCCGACGGCGAGCCCTTACTTCACCATGCAATTGCCGGAATGCAGGCAACGATGGCCGAATCTTTGGCGTTTTTTGCTCCCAATTTTTCAGCCTTCCGTCGTTTTAAAGCGCATAATTTTGTGCCGATGAACGCACATTGGGGGCATAATAATCGTTCGGTTGCTTTGCGTGTTCCGCTCGGCGAAGGCAATTCCAAGCGCATCGAACACCGCGCCGCTTCCGCCGACGCATCGCCTCACTTGGTGCTGGCCGCTATCCTCGCCGGCCTTCATCATGGCATTCATCATCGCCTTACGCCATCTGCACCGGTTGACTTGCGGCGTGCCGATGAAATCAAGCCACCCCCCGCAATTCGTAAAATGTCGAACCATTTTCTCGCCGCTTTGGAAGATCTGGAGGGTGCTCGCATCCTTTCCAGTCGCATTCCGTCTCGCTTTTTGAAAGCCTATTGCGAGACCAAATTTGGCGAATACCGTGAGCTTTTTTCGGAGCCGGGCAGTCGGGAATATGACTATTATTTGTGAGAGTTAGCCCCTCGCAATCGTTAGATAAAAGCTTTGTTGGCTTGGACTAATCTTGACCCCTGCTGCCCAATACGCCGCGTTGAGGGTCATAGCCTCGAGTGGCAATCATGAACGCGGCCACACCTGCGCCAATCGTTATGGCAACGGCCTTCCACGCAACCTGTCCATAGAGGGCAAAGCGGATCATCTCGACCACTGAGGTGAACGGATTTATTTCAGCAACATGAACAATCCAGACAGCGCCGCTTTCGCCAATTTTCCACAGCGGGTAAAGCGCGGTTGAAAAGAAGAACGATGGAAAGATCACAAAATTCATCGCGCCGGCATAATTTTCGAGACGCTTTACATAGACAGACAACAATAGGCCAAGCGATGCCAAGGTGAAGCCGCCGATGATAAGCGCCGGAATGACCGTTAAAAACGACAAATCAGGCAAATCAACACCAGCCAACCGGGCCACGGCAAGAAAGACCAGAGCCTGCAATACGCCAAGGATGGTGCCGGCCACGAGCTTCACAAACAAGAGATATGCCCGCGGAAATGGCGAGGTCAGCAATAGGCGAAGCAGCCCCACTTCGCGGTCAAAGACCAAGGACAAGGATGACTGCATGCCTTGAAACAAAAGCACCATGCCGAGCAGCCCCGGAACCATATACACGTCATAGGGGATGTAAGTTTCGTAAGGGGGAGAGATTGAAACACCCAATACATTTTGAAAGCCCGCGGCAAACACGAGCAACCAAAGTGCCGGCCTAACGACCGCTGATACGAGACGGCTCGTCTGTTTAAAAAATCGCAGGGTATCGCGGCGCACCACGGCATCCAGCGCCCTGATCCAGCCCATCATATCAAGCGCCCCTCTGCTCGCTGTGAGGTCAAGGCCAGAAAGGCATCTTCAAGGCTGGGCGCGCCTGTCAGCGATAAAAGCTCATCGGCTGTACCGTGTCCGACAATCTGCCCGTGATCGAGCACAACGACCGTATCTGCCCCCACCACTTCGCCGACCAGATGCGTCGACCATACGACCGAAAGGCCACGGTCCCGAGCCAAACCAAACACGGTTTCAACGAGTTCCTTGCGGCTCTTGGGGTCAAGGCCCTGGGTTGGTTCATCGAGCAATAGAAGCTTCGGATTCGTCATCAAGGCCCGGGCCAATTCCACGCGTCGCTTCATGCCGCCGGATAGTTGACGGCAGGGCTTGTCCAAGACATCTGCTAGACCAAACATAGCAAGCCAGTCATCGGCACGGGACGTAGAGTCCTTGCGGGAAAGTCCGTGAAGCCCGCCATGAAAAACAAGATTCTGGTGCGCTGTGAGGTCTGGATCGAGGGCTGATTGCTGGAAGACAATGCCAAGCTGACGAAGGGCAGACACCGGATCCTCGGCCACATCGACACCAAAAATGGAAACTGTTCCGCCATCCGCAACAAAGAGTCCTGTCAGAATTTGGAATAGCGTGGTTTTACCGGCGCCGTTTGGCCCCAAAAGCGCAGTCACGCACCCGAGATCGACCGAAAAGCTGACATGGTTCAATGCCGTAAGCTTTCCATAGCGCTTGATAAGCCCTTGTATCGACAAAGCAGGAACCATACGCGACGTCCTTCCTCATGCTTCAAATAGGAATAGACAGGATTGCCTGAGAGCGAAAGTGTGAAGATAATGCACCTCAGCTCTCCCGTGACGACGGGATAGAATAGGGAGTTCTTTTTATGATGCGCCTTTATCTCGCAGGCCTCGTTGCGGTTTTTGCAGGGACCACAATTCCGGCTCTGGCAGGCGAAAAGCCTGTCCAATTTTGGAACCTGACCGAAGAGACCATTTCAGAACTCTATCTTGCACCCGTGGGTACAACCCATTGGAGCCCGAACCAGTGCCTCAACGACAAAGATGGCACGGTGGAAACCGACGAGATGGTGACGGTAAAAAATATTCCACCGGGTCAATATGACCTCAAGATAAAAGATGTTTCTGGCCGAACCTGCGTGGTCAAAGCAGTTAACATCAAGGCGCACGCGGAATTTTCTGTCGGCGAGAAGGAATTGAGAAACTGTACGAAATAGGTTTCGGTCTTATTTCGTCTTGCAGTCTGTGTCGCGTTCGGAGAGGCCAAGTGTATCGAGGACTGAATTTTCGTGAAGAAAGCCCTCGATTGGAGCCATGGCTATAACCGCATTGGCCGTGTGTAACATAATAGGCTGCCGTAACTGGTGATCCCAGGCCCGAAACGATCCGGGAATACCCTTAGTCATCTCGATTTCAACTTTCCCCGACAGCAACGCTGAGCTGATGGCTGCGCCCGTCATCGCCTTTTCACGCGCGACCGCCTCGGCCATGGCCTTGACCGCAACCCAGGCGCTCCAATCCATATCGCTCATCGGCCGCCCTGCATCGCGCTCGAACCGATGATTAACCTGGGGGGCACCATAGCGTTCGGCAGCGCGATGCCATGCGGAAGCCTGAAGGCCCTCACTGCCGATAACAGGGCGTGGCTTGACCTGACGAAACTCGACAAATCGGCCGAAATCTCCGGTCGAATCGGCAAGATAAATGACATCGTAATCGCTTTCGCCCGTCATCAGGGCGGTAGAATTTTCCTCGCGGTTGCGAGGATCGTTGCCCGCAATAAAGGGCTTCGTATCGACAATCTTGGCACCAAATTTCTTCGCCGAAGCGGCAAATATCTTGGCGCGTTCGAAATCCTCTGGTTCAGAGCCAACCAAGGTTAAAATCCGTTTCCAATTCTTGCGTATCATCAACTGGACAAGCGCATCGCTAAAGGCCGTTTGGCTTGGGATGGCATGAAACAAAGCCGTCCCGCACAACGACTTCCTCAGATCATCACTCGTGTCCCGAACATTGACGAGTGCCAGAGACCCCGCTGGCACGGTCTTGGCTGCCACAACAAGATCGTCGTGCGGAAGATCGAGGAGGACAAACGCAGGCGATCCTTCGGCCACCGCTTTGATTTTGGCAGCAACATCGCCATCGGAAGGCACCGTGCGATGCTCGAGCACAAAATGGACATTGGCCGCGCGGCCCAAGGTGCTGACGTCCTTCATAGCCAACTCGGCGCCGGCAATTGGCCGCTTGTTTTCCACGCGGATGACTCCATCCGTTTGCACCGGCGGGTCATAGAACGGGTCTTCGGCACGATCGATATAAACCACGCGAATATCGCGCGGCGGCTCGGACTGGGCCCAGACCGAATTGATGCACACTCCGAACAGCGCCAGCGCGAGCAAGGCTTTATTCATCGATCAAGATTCCATAAGGCACAATACCAACGGATACTGATCGGAGAACCTTACCGCTGGCCGTATCGATGATCGATACATCATCCGAAAGCCCATTGGCGACATAGAGCTTCTTTTCATCCTTGGTCAGCCTAAGCCCCCAAGGTCGTTTACCAACGAGGATATAATCCGACACCGAACGCTTGGCGATGTCGACCACGGCGACATGGTTCGCCCGTCCAAGTGCCACATACAGCGTCTTGCCGCTGGCCGTCATTGTGATGTCGACGGGCGTTACCTCCTCCTTCCGCATTCCCTTCGGCTGAAATTCAACACGACCGGTTTCCATCAAGGTGGCCGTGTCGATAATTTCGACAAGGCCCGACATCTCGCAGGAAACCCATAATTCCTTGCCGTCCGGCGTCAGGGCGAAGCGCCGCGGACGGGTCGCTGTGATGATGTCCTTGACCACCTTCTGCGTCTCGACGTCGATGACGTGAACAAGATTGGCTGCCTCAGACGCCACAAAAACAGTCTTGCCATCCGGTGTCACCAGCACCCCTTCAGGTTCCGGCCCTGTCGGAAAATGGCCCTTGACCTGGCCCGTTTCGAGATCAATCAGCGTAGCTTCAGAGTCATCTTCATTCGACACATAAAGATCGTGACCGTTCGAATGCAGATCAAAGGTTTCTGGATCGGGAATATCACGAAACCGCTTGATGAGTTTTTGCGTCGTCACATCATAAAGGGCGATCGTATTGTCACTGCCGCAGGCCACGACAATTTTCGTATGGTCCGGTGTAAACCGCATGCCGCGCGGTCGGGCGCAGGTTTTGATTTGCTTGATGACCGTATCCGTTTGGTCGAGAACCGTTAGCTGGCTAGATCGTTCATTACTGACGAAAACAAGGCCAGATCCCGCCTTCGCCGGTCCCCATGGAATCAGCACGACTGTGGCCAATACATATGCCATCAGGACAAGGAATGGGATAAATCTCCGAGTGATGTTCATTGAAAGCTCGCTGGCGTTTTCGACCGGTTTCGACCATTTGCCGCATCATCTTTACCTGCACAAACTACAGCCATCGATCTTAGAAGCGCAAGCTGATACCGGCTACCTACCCGTTCAATCGAGTGCCATCATGCGGCAGGCTATTGGACGCCCCATTCAAAGCCAACAGCATGGCGGGCGTTCCGTTAGCTCTAGCGGTCGGTTCTCATCGTCGATCATCCGATCTTGGGCGAACGGCAAAATAAATCGATCGTAACGCTTGGCAGATGCCTAAGGCTAGGCAATCATGGGCGGGATGTTAATGCGAAGACAAATGAATGGGCAGAAAAAATGCGTCTCCCGTCGGCACGAAAAAGCGCTAGAGTTTTCCATGGACTGCCGACGCTTGGCGTCGTGTTTTCGTTGGGTATCAGCGGGCTCAGTACAAGCGCGTGGGCCGATCCGTCGGCCTGTCCCGATATCGGCCATCGCTACGAGATGACCAAGGCCTATATCAGCTCGATCGAGCTGAATGGAATCTTGTTTAATGCCAGCGAAAATGGCTGTGATGAGTTGGCCAAGCTACTTCTCAAGGACGGAGCCTCGTTACAGGCTCGCGATCGGGAAGCCAACACCCCCTTGTCACGCGCCGCACGTGCCGGACATGCGTCTCTGGTTGCACTTTATGCAGCCAATGGCAGCGAGCTGGATGAACGTAACCTCAAAGGATCCACACCGCTTTTTCTGGCGGTTGAAAATAACCGCACGGCGATCGTCGAACTTTTGCTCCGGTTAGGAGCCAAGCCGGACATTCCCGGCCGCTCGCAGCTAACACCTTTGTCGGCAGCAGCCTTTAACGGCAATGCCAAAATCGCCGATCTTCTGGTAAGCCAGGGTGCGGATCCTAACGCAGCGGATGCGACGGGCAAGACGCCGATCTTGTATGCCGCTGCCCGAGGTTTTCAGCCCATCGTCGAACGGTTGCTCAAAGCCGGTGTCGACATCAATACGCGCTATGGCAACAACCTAACTGTTCTGATGTGGGCATCTGGTCATGCCAACGATGTTCCCGATGAGGACGGGCTGGCCTTGGTGAATAACCTGATCGATCATGGCGCCCGGATCGCTGACACCGATGATCGGGGACATGATGCCTTGATGATTGCGGCTGAACTCGGCCATGCCGGCATCGTTCGCCTCTTGATCAAAAAGGGTGCTTCGCCAAAGCTCATAGATGTTTCCGGCAAAACGGCCGTTGATTTTGCCTCCGATGAGGAGACACGTCTCGCGCTTTCAGGTCAGTAAGCCGCAGGTTTTATAAGCCTGCAATATATTTGGCCAAAGCTGCGACATCGCTTTCGGTGTAGGATTTGAGCAACGTCACCATCCACGCATTATTGGTGCGCTCGCCCGAGCGAAATTCCGTCATGGTTTTCAACATATAGGCTTCCGATTGTCCGGCGAGACGAGGAATGGTGCTGTCGCCGAGATAGCCCGACAAATGGCACCCTTCACACTGCGCTGAAGAGGCCACTTTTTGCGCTTGTCCTGCCGTCGCTGAATCAGCCGATTTTTGTTGCAAATTTGTCCATGGTTTTTCAGAAAAATATTTTGCAAGCGCTTGCATATCTTCTTTTTCAAGCCCAGCGGCAATGCCGCTCATGATCTCGTTTTTGCGATCACCACGCTTTAAATCACGCAATTGGAGATAGAGATAACCTTCCTTCTGACCCCAAATAACGGGAATTTCAGGCGATACAGGTTTGCCATTTTCGCCATGACAGCCTGCACAAACGGCTGCTTTCTCCTCGATGGATTGAGCCACTGCAAGGTGGCTGAAAGAAATGACCACCAGCGCAACAAAGGCCGCCCAAAATACGCGCATCCGATCGTCTCCAAAAAGCAAAAATTCGACACTAGATTTAAGGTAATGAAAAGGCGGAACCATCAAGGTTCCGCCTTTCCTTAAGCAAGGTAGTTTAGCGGATCAACCAAGCTCATTCAGCCGTGAAGGCAATGATCGAGTTGCCGCGCTTGGAATCGACCTGTGCGTTACCGCCAGCTGCGACCACAACGTATTGCTTGCCATCCACCGTGTAGGACGATGGTGGCGCATTCACACCGGCACCGGCCTGGAACTTCCAGAGCGCTGCACCGGTTTCAGCATCGAAGGCCTCGAACTGGCCGTTGCTTTCGCCGGTAAACACAAGACCGCCAGCGGTTGCCAAGATGCCACCGATCATCGGCTGTTGCGTTTTGACCTGCCACTTGATCTTGCCGGTGTTGTAATCAACTGCCGTCACATTGCCCCACTGTTCTTCGGTAGGGATGATCTTGAACGCACCGCCGAGCCAGAGTTTGCCCGATGGATAGGGCGAGCTTTCAACGTGGTAGGTCATTGGCTGATGCAGATTGATGGCATATGCGAGGCCCAAGCTTGGGTTGGTCGCAAGAGGCGACCACTCGACACCACCATTGGCCCCCGGAAGCATACGAGCGCCGTCCTTGGTCGGAAGAACCCACATGTTTTCCTGAGGAACCATCGCTTCAGAGAAGCGGATCAGGCTACAATCCTTGGCATCGTGGACATAGATATGGCCGGTCTTGCCGCCATGGATCACGCCCTTGATCGTCTTGCCGTCCTTATCTGCGACCTTCACAATCGCGGGAGGGCTGACGGCATCCAAATCCCACACGTCGTGGGCGATGTATTGGAAATGGCAGACATATTTGCCGGTATCCAGATCAACGGAAACGAGGGAGTCGGTATAGAGGTTGTCACCGGGCCGGAGCGACCCGTCGAGATCCGGCGATGGATTGCCAACCACGAAATAGATGCGGTTCGTATCAAGATCGACGGCCGGATTCTGCCAGACACCACCACCAAGGGTTTTGTAGGGGTCGCCGTTTTTCGCGAGCGCCGCTTTTTCAGCAGCAATATCACGATGCATGTCACGACCTGTCGCGTCATTGGTGGCCCAAACACCGACTGAGCTTTCCGGAACCGTATTGAACGTCCAGAGATTCTTGCCGGTCTTGGCGTCGAACGCTTTTACAAAGCCGCGAATTCCGTATTCACCACCATTGGTACCAACCAGAATTTTACCTTTGACGGCCGTTGGTGCCATTGTCTCGCTATAGCCGAGTTCAGGATCGGCGACTTGGGTCTCCCAAACCTGTTTACCGGTCTTGGCATCCAACGCGACAAGCTTGGCATCCAGCGTTGCCAGATAAACCATGTCCTCGTAAACCGCTACGCCGCGATTATTGGGTCCGCAGCAATAGGTCGTTATCGGACCAAGCTTTTGTTTATAATGCCAAAGTTCTTCGCCCGTGCGCGCATCCAGAGCGTAAACATGGTCGAAGGCCGTCGTGACATACATGATGCCGTTGACGACGATCGGCGATGTTTCCATCGTATCCTTGACTTCCGTCTGGAAGACCCAAGCTGGACGCAGCTTAGAAACATTACTGACGTTGATCTGCTTGTTCGGGAAGAAACGTGATTGGGTATAATCGCCATTTGTATGCAGGAAGTTATTGCCGTCACCGCCCGCGCGGTTCAGCAGATCCTGCGTCACCGTATTCATATTACCGAATTTCGTGGCATTTTTAATTTCGTCGGCCGCCTTGGTGGCGACCGAAACCGTCAGGACGCTAGCAATAAGTGCCGTGGCGCCGATAAAAAGTGTGCCCAATTTTGTTGAGGTCATTATCCGTCCCCTTTGGCTGTATCGGAATTTTTAAATAGACATCCGATTTTCAAGCGATACGGATCGTAAATAAATTCGTAAAGGTGTCAATTGACTCTAAGGTAGTGCTGATTTTGTGTTTATTGCCATCTTACAACTTATTGATTTTAAAATATTTTTTCTAGCAACCGCATGTTTTGACGAAGCACGATTACGGTAGACAAACAGGCACTATCATCGATTGTAAAAAAAATAGAGCTCGTCCGGCTCATGCAAGCAGAACAAATTAAGCCGAGATTGGCGGGAATCGGCGGTAAATATAGGAGCCTGGTTCACCACCCGACTCTGCCCTAGCAATATCGCCCATCAGGTCATGCTGGGGCGATTTATGACAGGCGGGATCGGTAGCGGAGGCATCGCCTACAAGAGCGAAAGCCTGACACCGGCACCCGCCGAAGTCGATTTCTCGCCGGTCGCAGGAGCGGCAGGGTTCCGCCATCCAGTCCGTACCGCGATAGGCGTTAAAGGCCGGCGATGCACGCCAGATATCACCCAACGCATGATCTTTAATCGACCAGAATTCCAGCCCCGAAATGGTTTCAGAGGCGTGGCAGGGCAACACTTTGCCCGATGGAGTGACATTGATGAACTGCTTTGCCCACCCACCCATACAGGCTTTGGGATAGGTGGCATGATAGTCGGGGATAACAAGATCGATAACGATTTGTCCCAAATAGCGTATTCGCAATTCCTCGATCTCCGCGACGGCAGCCTCTGTCTCCGAGCGGCTCGGCATTAGTGCGGCGCGATTTGGCAAGGCCCAGCCATAATATTGGGTATGAGCAATTTCAACTCGGCTGGCTCCAAGGGAGATGGCCAGTTCTACCATATCGGCCGACCGCGCGATGTTTGCCCTATGCATGACGGCATTCACGGTGAGCGGAAAATCCGCCGCTTTGATCCAACCCGCTACCGTCTGCTTTTTTTGAAATGCACCTTTGTAACCGGCAATCTTGTCAGCCGAGGCGGCGTCCGAATCCTGAATGGAGAGCTGGATATGATCCAAACCCGCCTCAGCCAGCTCGCCGATCAGCTTTTCGGTCACACCAATGCCGGAGGTTATGAGATTGGTATAAAGGCCTACCTTGGCACAATGCTCGACCAAGGCGACAAGGTCGCGACGGGCTGCGGGTTCGCCCCCGGAGAGATGGACTTGTAACACGCCGAGTTTGGCCGCTTCCGAAAAAACGCGTTTCCAGCCCTCGGTCGAAAGTTCGACGTCCCTCCCCTCGAGGGCTACCGGATTCGAGCAATAAGGGCATGCCAGAGGACAACGATGGGTCAATTCGGCTAAAAGCCCAATGGGCAAGCCGATTGAGGAACGTGACGAAGCTGTATCGGTCACACCTGCACCATTTTCTTATCCCGCAATCCATCGAGCAATGCCAAAACGTCTCGCGCGATGAGCGTTGGATCAGCGTTGTACTGCCCGGCCAAAATATCAACGACGTCCGAAACCGCGCGCTTGCCGTCGCAAAGCTGTAAAACAGCGGCTGCTATCGGATCGCATTTGATCAAGCGCTCTGGCGCCAGCAATACCCATTCCTGCCGCGTCTCGTCATGTTTCAAACGAACGCCGCGTGGAAACTTCGGAATGCGCGCAAGTGCGCCCGGATCAAATTCGTTCATGCGTCGGGTACCCAAGCCCCGGGCGGAATACGCCCCGGCTCTACATAAGCGGAATACAGCGCATCGAGTTGGGCCCACAGCACGTCACATTTGAAGGAAAGAGCGCCCATCACCGCCTTTTGCTGATCCGGCGTCCGGGCATTTTCCTTCACATATCCCAGTGCAAAATTGGCATCTCGTGGTGCCTGTTCCAATCGCCGCTGAAAATAGGTCATGACCGACGGATTGATGAAGTCGTAATGTTTCAGCATGCCCGAAATACGCTGCTCATGAAGTCCAGGAGCGAAAAGCTCGGTCAAGGACGAGGCAATTGCTTCAAGGGGAGTCTTGTCACCCACAAAATGTACATAGGCATCGACCGCAAATCGGGTTGCTGGGAGAATGCCTTCGCACGATTCCACGTACCGGCGATCAAAACCCAATCCGTCCGTTAACTGCAACCAACGCTCGATACCGCCCTCCGTATCCGAATAGCCGTCATGATCCTCAATTCGATGTCGCCATTCGATGCGGATATCGCGATCCCGAAAGCGGGAGAGAACTACCGCGTCTTTGATCGGAATCGAACTTTGATAATAATACCGGTTCAATGCCCAGGCCTTCACCTGCGTAATGGTGCATTGTCCGCCATGCAGCCTGTTATGAAACGGATGCAGGCTGTGATACCGCGTCGCGCCAATCTGGCGTAACGCCGCTTCGAATTCGTCCGGCGTCATCAACTGGGTCATAGCAAAAATTTCATTCCATCGCGCGTTACGCCCCAATCCGCTGCCTCAACCATTTGGCGCTCCGTTGAGCCGTCAATCAGGATCGGATTGGTATTATTAATGTGAATATAGGCTTTTTGGCCGATAAAAAGATCGCCAAATGCCCCTAGCGATCCACCCGTACCGGTAATCGGCGTATGTCCCATGCGGTGGGCAGTTTTATCCGAAAGACCCAGTTTGGGCATCTCATCGTCGGTAAACGTTGTCCCATCATAAAGCAGCAAGTCAGCCCCAGAGGCCATAAGACGAACCTTTTCGTCAATGGCTGCGCATCCCGGAATATAGACAAGCCGTTTGCTATTCGCCGAGACTTCCAGACCGATGGTGGTCTCCGTCACATCACCGATTCGGACGTCCTGACCTTGCTCCATAAAAAGGGCGACCTTGCCGGGGACGGCAAAGGGACGCACCATCAATCCGATTCCGGTATCAAAGGGTGCATCCATATTCATGACAGACCGCTTTACCACATCGGGTGAAAGAACATTGAAGATAGGATTACTGGCCAAAATATCGTGGGTCTGGCCCGTCGCATAAACCGTAAACGACTGTCGCTCTCGCAACACCAACAGTCCGGCAATATGATCAACATCGGCGTTTGTTAGCGCCACGGCCTCAACTGGACTATGCCGGGAACCATTGCTGGGCTGAAGAAAGGGGGTGGCTAATATTTGCTGTCGTATATCGGGCGACGCGTTGACCAGAAGCCACCGAACCCCATCGGCCGATACCGCAATTGACGATTGCGTCCGAGATTCAACACGTGAATCGCCAACCCAGAATAAAGAGCAAACGGGACAGCGACAGTTCCACTGTGGAACGCCGCCGCCCGCCGCCGATCCCAAAATCAAAACATGCAGGCCGCTCATGATAAAACCCTCATGGCAACCCGATCAGATAAGACCAGATCAGATTTCTGCCGAAGAATAGCTCGTCACTTCCATGCCGACGCAAACTTCCGAAACTACAGGTGTTGTCCAAGCCATTTTATGCTCCTCCAAGAATGCCCGATTTGAGCGATTATTGTTAAACGTAACGGACGTAAAAAAGATAACAGTTTTAAAATCACTGTCATCAAAATAATTTGCCCCTCCGGATATGCCCTTATTCAGAGAGATCACACGCTCGAAATTCCCGCTTTGGTGCAGCGAGCAACCGGGGAGAGCACCATCACCCCGTAATTAACTAGGGCGCGGATCGGTTTCAAATGGCTTGAAAACCAAGCCAATCTCCGCTCATCGAGCCCCGGTTACCCGCCAGATAACGTCGCCAACATCATCGGCGACCAGGAGTGATTTCCGATCATGGCCGATCGAAACGCCGACAGGCCGGCCATAGGATACCCGCTCGTCCGGAGCCAGAAAGCCCGACAAAATATCGCGTGGCGGGCCGCATGGCTTACCCTTCTCGAAGGGAATGAAAACAACGCGATAACCGCTAAGCTTGCTCCGATTCCATGAGCCGTGCTGGCCAATCACCATACCGTCGGGAAAGCCCGGAAGGGTTCCTTCCGGCATCCAGCAAAGGCCCAAGGAAGCGGTATGGCCGCCCAACGCATAATCGGGCTGCAAGGCGGAGGCGACCATTTTCGCATCTTGCGGGACACGGTCGTCGACCGTCTGACCCCAATAGCAATAGGGCCATCCATAGAAGCCTCCATCCCGCACTGAGGTCAGATAATCGGGCGGCGTTTCGTCACCCAGACCGTCACGCTCATTCACGACCGTCCATAGATCGCCCGTATACGGCTCCCATGCAAGGCCAACAGCGTTCCGCAGCCCCGATGCATAGATTCGGTTACGCTCGGTATTGACGTCAAATTCATAGATCGCGGCTCGTCCTTCCTCCGCGGCCATGCCGTGTTCGCCAATATTGGAAAGCGAGCCGACACCAATGTAGATTTTCTGGCCGTCGACGCTTGGCAGCAAGCTGCGGGTCCAATGGCCTCCAGGTTTAAACTCAGCGAGCTTGCGGCCACTTCCCTCGATCCGAACGGTATCGGTGGTGTAGGGAAACACAAACAAGCCGTCCGTATTGCCCACATAGAACTGGTCTTTCAGCAAGGCCATGCCAAAGGGCTGATTAAGACCTTCCATAAATAAGGTTCTGGTTTCGGCCCTGCCATCGCCATCCGAATCGCGAAGCAAGGTGATGCGGTTCGGACTCACGCCTAATGCCGCTGCGCGCTTCATCGTGCTGATCATCGCGAAATCGAAAATGCTTTTCGGCGGGCCTGAAACGCTGAGGGCTTCGGCAACCAAAACATCGCCATTGGGCATGACCTGAATCCAGCGAGGGTGCTTGAGGCCGCTCGCAAACGCATTCACGGCGAGGCCTGAAGCCGCCATCGGCGTCTGCCCCTCATCCCAACCGCGGGCTGTAGGCATTTTTAACGTCGGAATGCCCTGGGGCTTGGCCGTCGGAATCGAGGGCGTATTTCCCAAAGCCTGACCAGAAATCCTGTCATTCTGATGCCTAATAAAAACGATCACATGACCGACAAGAGCAACGAGGCGGGCAAATAAGCTATACATTGAGCATCCTGAAGGTGACGTGATCGGGAATTAGAGAAAGGGTCATTGCATCCTTCATACTTTCCTACCGACGGTCTGTCACCCATTTCGAAGAAACGGTATGCGAGCTCAGCTAAAATATGACACGACCGCGCCCGCGAGCGCTATCGCCCAGCAAATTACATTCATCCAAAAATTTAGTGGCTCTGTTTGTGAATGTTATCGCCGGAAATTGTGTAATGACCCCACGGGAATTCATGTCTTAAAGCGTCGCTACGTCCGCATCATAGAATGGTCGGATCATTCAAAGAAGCCGAGGATAGCAGAGAGGCCGTTTGCGTTTTCGGCACGTTGCTCGGAATCAAAGGTGCTTACCTCAATCAGGATTTGGCCCTCATTTTGATGAGGGTGCAATTCACGACCAACGCAACTCTCCGCCGAGAAGCAATACATGGTGCTTGCACTTCAATCTATTGGCCGCAACACAAGAAAAAATATAAAAAAATTGGCGTTAAGTCGGGATCGTCTTGATAGAAAAATCAGTAAATGGATCAATATTTGATTTAGCTATGCCAAATTCGCTAAGTTCAATAATTAAAAAAGATTTACATGTCAATTATCTTAAGTTATTTTTGATAATTAATTTTTCTATTGTGATTAGCGTATTGTGCGCTTCGTTCTGTGTTGTAGGGTAAAAAAGTGAGTAAAAATATACGGCTGTATTGGGCTGGTGGC
>CANGIS010000010.1 GCA_947454055.1 Hyphomicrobiales bacterium | reverse complement strand
GATTGTCTTCGGTCCAGCTCTGAAACCCCACCTGCTTTGCTGCCGATGTTCCGTCTTGGTTCTGTGACTCGTTCTGCACGCTGCTATCCCGCATCATTTGGCCGAACGCGTCGGCAAAGCCGAATGAGGAAGCGCGATCAGTTCAAAGTAGTCAATATCAATGGCATGATTTTCCTTGAGAAAGTTTGGATCACTCGTCTCAAATTTTAGGATTTTTTGGGTAATCGTCTTCAGATGCTGCGAGGCTTCGCTCGAGGCATCCGGCAATTGCGCGATATAGGTGGGCATCAAAGGGCATTCGCTATCGTAGGAAAACAACCGCGATGCCGGGTCAAAGGAGAGCGGATACAGGCTGCATGAAAACGGCTTTTCATGGCCCAGCGTGCAGCCTTCATCGCCCAGATGACTGCAGTTTCGTTCAATGCAAATGCTGCCGAATTTCTTCTGTTCGATCTTGGTCAATGTCACGTCGAGGGCTGGATGCCCTTCGTCAACATTGCAACATCTTCTGCACTCGGCACAGTACTCGAAAAGCATGCTCGTATTTCAATCGTCGAACCTGCGAAAACAGGTATGAAACGGTGTTAATAATGTGTCATCTGCGCAGAATCGGAACCCGTTCGCAAGTCATAGTTGAAGATGGCCAAGGCACTTTTTAAAATACAAGCGTGAGAAGCTCTTTTCTTCGGCATATTCATGCCGATGCGCGAGTCTCCGTTTAAAACAGAAAGCCGTCCGCTGGACCGATGCGCTCGTTCTATGTCAAAAAGAACAGGAATAAAAAACGCAGCCTTATCGTGAAGGAAATACAATGCCTGTTCGGATTGAATTGACGCGTCAAATGTTTGCCGATGGTGAAAAAGCCTTGGCCAAAATGGGCGAATTCAGCCTGTCGACCTTCCGTTACGCGTCGGGCACAGAAGCGTTGCGCGTTGCCAATAGCCGTGGCCATATCGACGTCTTGCCCTTTCGTGGTCAACAAATCTGGCGCGCGGTGTTTGATCGCCGCGATCTTACGATGAAGTCGATGTTTGACGAGCCGGTCGATAGCGCGGTCTATCTCGAAAGCTACGGCGCCTTTTTCATTCATTGTGGCTTGAGCGCCATGGGCGCGCCGGGACCAGGGGATCGCCATCCGCTGCATGGTGAAATGCCGAATGCGCCGTTCCAGCACGCTTGGGTCGAGTTTGACGAGAAAAACGGATCGCTCACGATTGGCGGCTCCTTCCGGTATGCGGTGGCTTTTTCCGTTCATTATCTTGCAACCGCTACCATTCAAATGAAGGCGGGATCGACGCTGCTGGATATTGAATTGCATGTCGATAATCAGAAGCAGACACCGATGGATCTGATGTATCTGGCGCATGCCAATTTCCGCCCCGTGGACAATGGCGAGATGGTATATTCCGCGCCCTATACGGCTGAGGCGGTGCGGGTGCGGCAAGTCATACCCGCGCATATTACGCCCAAGCCCGGCTATGCCGAGTTTATCGCCGAGCTCGCCAAACATCCGAAGCTGCACCACGTCCTGAAGCCCGGCATGGGCTTTGATCCGGAAATCGTCTTCACCATCGATATGGAAGCGGACGCGGACGGGTTTGTGCACGCGCTGCAAAAGCGGCCGGATGGAACAGCAGATTATATCCGGTACCGTAAAGCGGAAGCGGCCAAATGTATCCGCTGGATTTGCCGCACCCCCGATCAGGACGCCATCGGTATGGCGTTTCCGGCAACGGCTGAAACCGAGGGCTACACGGCGGAGAAAACCAAGGGCAATCTGGTGGAACTCGGTGGCGGACAACGATGGTCCATTGCGATGCGCTTGGGCGCACTCGGAAAGCAGGAGACCACCGATCTGGTGGCACGGCTCACCAAGTGAGGCACAAGCGGCGCCGATTTCGACGCCTCCTGAACGGTAGGCGTCGCAACGAGGCATCGAGCAGGGCCGTCGGGCAGATTACCTTCGGGTGAGCGAGTTAATAACAAAAATGGGACGGATGATATGAAATCGCATGCCAGAGTGGTTGTTGTCGGTGGTGGCGTGATGGGCGTAGGCCTGCTCTATCATCTGGCGCTTGAGGGCTGGTCGGATGTGGTGCTCGTCGAGAAGGGCGAACTGACCTCCGGCTCCACCTGGCATGCGGCGGGCCAATGCCCGCATTTCAACTCCTCGCTCAACATGACGAAGGTGCATATGTATGGCACCGAGCTTTACCCGAAGCTTGAAGAGCTGACCGGTCATGCGGTGAGCTGGCATGGCTGCGGCGGCCTGCGCCTGGCGTGCACGGATGAGGAAGTCCATTGGCTCAAGCAGGTCTATGGTGTCTCGAAACTGGCGGGCTATGAGGCCCATATCATCGGACCCGATGAGATCAAGAAGGTGCATCCGTTCTTGAACACCGACGGCGTCAAGGCTGCCTTCCATACCATCACCGACGGCCATGTGGCTCCCGCCGATATCACCAATGCGATGGCGGCAGGGGCGCGCAAACTCGGCGCGGAAATCTATCGCCGCACGCGGGTTACCGACATCAAGCTGCTGCCGTCCGGCGAGTGGGAAGTCATTACCGATCAGGGCAACATCATTTGCGAACATGTGGTCAATGCCGCAGGTTCCTATTGCGATGTTGTGGGCTCGTGGACCGGCCACAATGTGCCGATTTCCAATATGCTTCACCACTACCTCATCACCGAGCCTTTGCAGGCGCTGATCGATCTGAAGCCCGAATTGCCGGTTGTTCGCGATCCGTGGTCGCATGCCTATCTGCGCGAGGAAACCAATGGCGTGCTGATCGGGCCGTACGAGACTGGCACGGCGCATGTCTGCTGGGATGGCAAGCCGCCGGCATGGGATTTCGAGAGCGAACTCGTTGCCCCCGAACTCGATCGCCTGATGCCGTATCTCGAGCGTTGCATCGAGCGCTTCCCGCTGTTTGGTGAGGCCGGTATCAAGAGCGTCATTTCAGGCGCGATCACGCATACGCCCGATGGCACCTATCTGTCCGGTCCCGCTCCGGGAGCGAAAAACTACTGGATGCATTGCGGTGCATCGGTCGGCATCTGTCAGGGCGGCGGCGCAGGCAAATATCTGGCGCAATGGATGGTGCATGGCCAAGCCGAAATCAACATGCGCGAATTCGATCCGCGTCGCTTCGGCAATTGGGCGGACAAAGACTATACCGATGAAGTCTCGATCGCCGACTATCACCACATGTATTACTGCTACAAGCCCGGCGAGCAGCACACGGTGGGGCGCGGTATCCGCAAATCGTCGTTGCATGACACTTTGGCTGCCGAGGGCGCCCAATTCAGCCAGATTTTCGGCTGGGAGCGGGCACGCTGGTATGACAAGAGCGGCAAGGGCGAGGTGTTCTCCTTCAAGCGTTCCAACTGGTGGGATGCGGTGAAGAGCGAATGCGAGGCGGTGCGTAACCGCGTAGGCCTGATGGACCTCTCGACCTTCTCGAAATTCGAAGTCACCGGCCCCGATGCGCTATCCTATCTCACCCGCATCTGCGCCAACAAGATTCCGGCGAAAGATGGCGGCGTTATTTTGGGCCACCTTCTGAATGCCAATGGCTTTATCGAGTCGGAAATCACCGTGACGCGGTTGGCAGAGGATCATTTTTATGTGCTCTCCGCAGCCGTTGCGCAGTTGCATGATTTTGATCAGCTGACATGGCGTCTGGAGAAGGGCGAAAAGGTTACAATCAAAGATGTGACCGATGATTACGGCGTTCTGGTTCTGGCGGGTCCGCACGCGCGTGACGTGTTGGCACCATTGACGGATACCGATCTGACCAACCCCGCCTTCCGCTGGTTGACCGGCAAGGAAGCGACCGTTGCGGGTGTTCATGGCGTGCGTCTGGTTCGCGTCAATTATGTCGGTGAATTGGGCTGGGAAATCCACTGCCCGATGGCCGATATGCCGAAGGTCTATCAGGCCTTGATGGCGTCCGGTCAGCCGCATGGCATCCAGTTGTTCGGCACCTATGCGATGAACTCGCTCAGGATGGAAAAAGCCTATCGCGGCTGGGGTTCAGAACTCACCAACGAGGTGACCATGATCGAGGGCGCGATGGAACGCTTCGTTGACCTCAACAAGGACTTCATCGGCAAGCCTGGTACCGTGAAATCGAAGCAGGAAGGTCCGCGCATCGAACTCGTCTATCTTGAGGTCGCGGCGGTGGATAATGATTGCTATGGCAATGAGCCGATCTATCATGACGGGCGCATCGTCGGTTTGACGACCAGCGGTGCCTTTGGTCACGCCACGGGCAAGTCGCTGACCTTTGCCTATGTGGAACCGGCGCTGGCCAAACCCGGCACTGACTTTGAGATCATGATGATGGGCCAGATGTGCAAAGCGCAGGTGTTGGCCGATCCCGCATGGGACCCGAAAAACGAACGGCTTCGCGCCTAAGGAATTACATCATGGTTGGATTGCGACAGGCCTATCCCGATATTGAGCCCTATCGGACGGGACGCCTTCGCGTCTCCGATCTGCACGAGCTGTATTTCGAGGAGTGCGGCAATCCGAACGGCAAGCCGGTGGTGCAGCTGCATGGCGGGCCCGGCGGCGGTTCAACCCCGTTCATGCGTCGTATGCATGATCCGTCGGCATACCGGATCATTCTGTTCGACCAGCGCGGCTCCGGTCGCTCGACCCCGCATGCCGAATTGCGCGAGAACACGACATGGGATCTCGTGGCCGACATCGAGCGGCTGCGCGAACATCTCGGGATCGAGCATTGGCAAGTGATGGGCGGCTCATGGGGTTCGACACTGGCGCTGGCCTATGCGCAATTATGCCCCAACCGCGTGACCGAACTGGTGCTGCGCGGCATTTTCATGCTGCGCCGCGAAGAATTGCTCTGGTTCTATCAATCGGGCTGCCATTGGCTTTATCCGGACGCATGGGAGCGTTATATCGAGCCGATCCCCGAGGAGGAGCGCGGCGATATGATCGGCGCCTATTACAAACGCCTCACTTCGCCCGATCGCGCCGTGCAGCGTGAGGCTGCCCGCGCGTGGAGCCAGTGGGAAGGTAAAACCATCTCGCTTCTGGCCGATCCGGAACGCGTCAGCCTGTTCGGCGAGGAAGACTTCGCGCTCGCCTTTGCCCGTATCGAGTGTCACTATTTCATCCATAACGGCTTTTTCGATCGGGATGATCAATTGTTGGCCAATGTGAGCAAGATTGCCCACATCCCCGGTGCGATTATTCATGGCCGCTATGATGTCGTAACGCCGCTCAAAAACGCATGGGATTTGCACAAAGCCTGGCCGAGAGCCGATTTCCGGATCGTGCCCGATGCAGGCCACGCCGGCACCGAGCCCGGGATTCTGGATACCATTCTCGAGGTGACGGACGGGTTCAGGTGAGCGCGTATCATTGTTGATAAAACTACGCGAATAACGTAGTTTTATGTGATGCTGTTCGAATGAGATGAGGCGGAAAGCAGTCGTAATTTCCGCGAGCGGCAGCTTGATTTTGGAAGCGCAGCCATGATTTTCGATGGCCCGGTTCAAACGACAACGGATGATCGGGGGGATTATGGCGAAGAGCGGATCATTGCCCTAGGAGAGGTCGATGGCGTTGTTCTGGTCGTCGTCTACACAGATCGCGATGAGGTGAGACGCATCATCTCCGCCCTTCACGCCAACAAAAAGGAGCGCGAGATATGGCACTTGTTCGTCAATCGCTAGCCGAACTACGGGGCGCCAAATTGGCACGGCCTCGCCTTCAACCGGCGTCCGATTCGGAAATTGCGCGCGCCATAGCCAGCGATTCCGACGTGGCACCCGAGGCTACGCTCGATCAGTTGATTGCTCCCAAGAATCTTCGGCGCAGGCTTCAGATGACGCAGGAACAATTTGCCGAAGCCATTGGCTTGCCGGTTGCAACGCTGCGCAATTGGGAGCAGGGCCGCAACGCGATTGATCCGGCAGGGCGGTCGCTTTTGATCCTGATTGCACGTGATCCAGATGCCGCCTTGGCCGCCTTGGCAGCTGCCCGCGCCGCTTGATTTACTCCGCCGCCTCCTGCGACGATCTGCCATGCCGTCTCATAGGTTGCATCCATCGGTGTGACGCGACACATTGCGCGCATCGGAATCCATCAGAAAATCCGTGAGGGGAAACATTATGACCAAGCGCATTCTATTCACCGGTGGCACAGGCAAAGCGGGCCGGCACGTCATGCCGTGGCTGAAAGCCAAGGGCTATGACATTTTGAATTTCGATTTGAAGCCCTTCGATCATCCGGGCATTTCAAACCTTGTCGGCGATATTACCGATAGTGGTCAGGTTTTTAACGCGATGACCACCCATTTCAATTTCGACGGATTGAAAGCGGGCAAGGCGCCTGCGCCGGTGGATGCGGTCGTTCATTTCGCCGCTGTTCCGCGCATCCTGATCAATCCGGACAACGAGACCTTCCGCGTCAATGTCATGGGCACCTATAATGTGCTTGAGGCCGCGATGAAGCTCGGCATCCGCAAGGTGATTGTCGCCTCCAGCGAGACCACGTACGGCGTTTGCTTTGCGGAAGGGGACAAGGATTACCATTCCTTCCCGCTCGACGAGAGCTATGATGTTGACCCGATGGACAGCTACGGCCATTCCAAGGTGGTCAACGAGCTGACCTCGCGCACGTTCGCGATGCGGTACAAGTCGGACATTTATGCGCTGCGCATCGGCAATGTCATCGAGCCGCACGAATACACGATGTTCCCCGGCTTCCTGAAAGACCCGATGTCACGCAAGCGCAACGCATGGGCCTATATCGATGCGCGCGATCTGGCGCAGATCGTCCATCTCGGTCTGCAAAAGGATGGTCTGGGCTTCCAGGTCTTCAACGCGGTCAACGACACGATCACGGCTGAGGTGCCTACCGCCGAGTTCTTGAAAAAATATTGCCCGAACATTCCCGTCACCCGCCCGATGGGCGAATGGGAGGCACCGCTATCCAACAAGAAAACCCGCGAAGTGCTCGGCTTCAAGGAAGAGCACAATTGGCGCGACGAAATGAAGAAGATGGGCTGAGCCGATCAAAACCGCCGGGGCTAGTCGACGATAATAGCCTCGGCGGCATGTTTTGCACTCGACCGGAGCGGTTTTTCTTCCATGAAGAGCAGGGCCATGAACGATATGGCAAAACCAATTCCGGTTGCGAGGAACATCACGAAAAACCGGTCCCCCGCTTCGCTATTGGTGCTCGCCGCCATTTCTCCGGCATTCAGCAAGATCGTGCCAAACACCGCCACCAGCAAGGCGCTGCCCAGTTGGCGGAAGAAATTCATCGCCCCCGTTGCCGTGCCCAGTTGATGCGGCTGCACGGCGTTTTGAATGGCAACCGTTGTGGTGGGCAGCACCGTGCCTAAGCCGATCGCAATCACGGTGAACAGCGCCTCCAGTTCGACAATCGTCATCCGGTTCTGGAAGAAGGCAATGCATAGGGCTGCCAAGGCGGCAACCAGCGTTCCTGCGAGCGGAAGGCGCTTGTAATGCACAATGCGGCCCATGGTCTGGCCCGCCATGGTAGCGCCGACGACGGTGCCCACCATGAAGGGGATCAGGGCAAGACCTGAATCCGCTGCGCTCATATTCCGCGCCGTTTCAAAATAAACCGGCATGAAAATGGTGGTCGCCACATAGGTTCCCATGCTGAACAACGCCGCCGTGGTGGCGCTCGCCACCACCGGATTGGCCAGAATGTCGATCGGGATGAGAGGTTCGGCGGCAACCCTGATCCGCGCCACAAATCCGATCCAGAGCATCAAGGAGGCGCCGAGCATGCCCAATATCGTTGGCGAAAGCCATGCTGCGCGGCTGCCGCCCTGGTCGAGGGCCAACATCAAGGTCACGGTTGCCAGCACAATCAGCACGGCACCCGGTATATCCAGCTTGTGCGGGCGGTGATGGGCGGGCAGAAGCTTCAGCGTGTTGGTGGTCATCGCCCACGCCACAAGACCGATCGGCAGATTGATCCAGAAAATCAACGACCAGTGCAGATGTTCGGTCAGAAATCCGCCAAGCATCGGCCCCATCAGGCTCGCCAGCAGATAGACGCTGGCAAAAAAGATCTGATATTTGCCGCGTTCTTTGGGGGCCACAATATCGGCAATAATGGTTTGGGAGAGCGAGATCAGGCCGCCACCACCGAGCCCCTGAAGCCCGCGTGCGAGGATCAGCGCCAGCATGGTAGGGGCCAGCGCACAGGCTACCGAACCGACCACGAAAATGGAAATCGCCGCCAGCATCGTGATCCGGCGGCCGTGAATGTCGCTGATCTTGCCATAAAGCGGGGTAACGGCCGTTGTTGCCAGAAGGTAAAGACTTGCCACCCACGAGATCGAATTGAAATCTCCCAATTCGCGCGCCATGGTCGGCAAGGCGGCGGCGATGATGGTTTGATCCAGTGCACTCAAAAACATGGCAATCATGGTGCCGGTGAGGATGGTCCAGATCGTCTTGGCCGGCAGCGGTGCGTGGGCGGGGTGGGCGTGCGAAGAAGGGGCTTTGGACATGGGGACTTTCAGTCAGCAGGTGCGATGCGAAATAGGTTCGTCGGCTCGTTGAGGGATAGGGGAGCGTTTCGGCCTTTCAGCCATCAATCCGCTTTCCAGCGCTGAACTTCGCAATTCTGCATCCAGTGTCCCGTCAGGGCGTGGAAAAAAGTGCCATGTCCGACCACCGCAATCCGCTGGCTCTCATGCGCCCGCAGCCACTCCCGAAACGCATCAACGCGGGCCTCGAACACACCGAGCGGTTCGGTTGAAAACGGGCCCTTTTCGCCCGGCACATGATGCCACCAGATCTCGTCGAGATGGTCGAAATCGAGATGCGGAAAATCGGTCTTCAATTCGCCGGGTGCCCGACCCACATCACAACTGCTTTCCAGCCGCTCGCGATGGCGGCAGGTGATGTGAAAGGGCAGGTTGCGGTGACCGAAAATGGATTGCCCGGTTTGGATGGCGCGGGTCAAAGGCGAAGTGATGACGAGATCAACGGGTTCGTCGGCCAGCACTTTTCGCGCTTCCTCGGCTTGGCGTTCGCCACGCTCGGTCAAGCGTGCGTCAAAATGCCCCGGATCTTCGCCGGTGGCTTCATAATGGGCGTTGAAGGTGGATTGACCGTGGCGGATCAGAAGGATCGATTTCAAGGGCATAACTCACATAATAATCATCATTCCATGCACCAATCGGCGACAGGAATGCAATTCAAACACTAAAATAAATCGGTCGGGCTGATGGACGAACCGACAATTACATCGCACTCTAGACAAAATCATGACGATTTACGCGTCGAACTTGAAAAAGGTTTAAAATGGCGAGCGAGGAATTGATAGGTGCTTCCGCAACTTCTCTGATTAAACGTCTGGGCCGGAGCGAAATTACCCCCCTTGATCTTCTCGATGCGCTCGAAGCGCGGATTTCGGCGGTTGATCCTCTGGTGAATGCGTTGCCCATTCTTTGTTTTGATCGGGCCCGCGATCACGCCAAAGCGCTGATGAAAAAGCCGATGGCCGAGCGCGGCCTGCTGAAGGGCATGCCGGTCCCGATCAAGGATCTCACCAATGTCGCCGGCGTCCGGTCCACCCAGGGCTCGCCCATTTTTGCGGATCTTGTTCCGGATGCCTCCGACGTTATGGTCGAGCATCTCGAAGGCGAAGGCGCCATTGTGTACGCGAAATCCAACACGCCTGAATTCGGCGCAGGCGCCAATACCTTCAACGAGGTGTTTGGCGCGACCCTCAATCCCTATGACACGCGGCTATCGGCGGCGGGGTCGTCGGGCGGAGCGGCGGTGGCATTGGCCACCGGCATGGCGTGGCTGGCGCAGGGCTCGGATATGGGCGGCAGCCTGCGCAATCCCGCGAGTTTCAACCATATTGTCGGCTTGCGGCCGACCCCCGGTCGGGTGGCACATAGCCGCGGCGGCCGCCTTGATTCAAGCCTCGGCGTTGAAGGACCGATGGCACGCAACGTCGAGGATGTGGCCCTGTTTCTCGACGCGATGAGCGGGGATGACCCGCGTGATCCGATCTCGAAGCCGCGCCCCGCCACCTCGTTCCATGCCGCGGTGCTTGCGGGTAAAAAGCCGCTAAGGGTTGCCTACTCCCCCGATCTCGGCATCACACCGGTTGATCCGGAGGTCGCAGCCCTGACCCGCCGTGCGGCGGAGCAATGGTCGTCCCATGGTGTCATTGTGGAAGAGGCGCATCCCGATGTGCACGACGCCTATGAAATTTTCCAGACCATCCGTGCCGAAGGCTTTGCCATCGGCATGGCGGGTTTGCTGCGCGATCATCGCGACGCTTTGAAGCCGGAAGTGATCTGGAACATCGAAAAGGGTCTGGCGCTGCGCATGGAAGATGTGGCGAATGCAGAAGCCGGACGAACCGCCCTGATGCAAAGGGTCGCCCGGTTTTTCGAGCATTATGATTGCTTGTTATGCCCGGCCACAATTGTGCCGCCGTTTCCGGTCGGCGAGCGGTATGTCGCCTCGTGTAACGGGGTGACGTTTAAAACCTATGTCGATTGGCTCCTGATTGTCGGCGTGGCCACGCTCGCTGGATGTCCGGCTTTGTCCTTGCCCTGCGGCTTTACAGCCTCGGGCTTGCCGGTCGGCTTGCAGATGATCGGCCCGTCCAACGGGGATGCCGGATTGCTGGCCCACGCCCACCATCTGGAAGGCATATTGGGCCTCGATACGGTAACCCCGATCCTGCCCCGCGTGCTGGCCTGACCGGTTAAGGAGCGGGCGGGCACACGATCGCGGTTACGTCCGGTATCAGGGGATCGGAAAACGTGATTGTGCTCTTGTCATGGTCGGTGCCGCAAAGGGCCGGTACGGGGGCATCCGACGGGAAGAGAAACACAATGCCGGTATCGGCAATCTCGGTTGCGTTAACCCAAGGCGAATGGCGGCCGTCCAGCCCAATCATGACCGGCAGACGAGCCGGATGACCAAGAGCCGCCAACCCCGCCACAAACGGTGCGCCGCCAATGAGGCGAAGCGGCTTTTCGGTGCGGGCCTGCCAAAGTTGGTCAACCTTGTTGGCTAATTCGCGCATCGGCCAATTGGTGCGCGGTGGAATGCCGCGATAGGGATGCAGCGATTGGACGGCAAATCCCGCGCCCACCAGAAGGATAAGCGCCATTGCCGCCAAGGTTGCGCGCTTGACCTGCGGCAAGGACCATTCGCGGCCCAGTTCCATCACAAGCCACAAGCCCAAAGGCGTGAACATCGGCATCCCCCACATATCCTTTGCCGATGAGGAGCTGAACACGAAAAGAACAAGGGTGAGCAGGATCGGCCCAAAGCTGATCAGGCGGACAAAGGAAAGCGCCTCCAGGCTGCGATCGACTCTTTCCGATCGCCAAATTCCGCGAATTCCCGCTGCTGCAAGCAAAATAGCCATGGGCAGATGATCGGCCACTTGCGCGAGCAGGAAGCGAAAGGGATTGGACGTCGATCCGCCGCCGGAGCGTTCAAGCGCGTAGGTAAACGGCTCGAAATGATGGTTTATCAGCCACACCAGATGCGGCGAGAACAGCAAAAGCGCGATCAGCATCGCGAGATAGGGTTTGAGCGTCGCAAAAGCTTGCCGTGTGCCGCGCTCGTAAAGCGCCAAGGCCAGCAGCACGATGAGCAGCAGGGCGAAGGTATATTTGCCATAAAGGGCAAAGCCCCCCAAGGCTCCGAGCCCCAGCCACAGCGTCCACGAATTCGGTTGGCGCCGCAGATAGGCGAACACCAGCAAAGCGCCCGACCAGAGCGGAAGCTGGACGACATTGTGGTTGAATTCGAGCGTTGGGACCGTGAAATAATACGACCCCGCCATCAGAATTGTTCCCGCCGCCGCACGAAGCGGATCGAGGAACAAACGACCAAGGCGGTAAATAAACCAATAGGTCAGGGCCATGCACAGCTGCGCGACCAGATAGGGCCCCAAAATCACATCTCGGAACACCAGCACCGAAATTTCGATCATCCAGGCTGGCAAAGGCGGATGTTTATAGGTTCCGATCAGCCAATGGGGCGCCCACACCAAGCCTTCGACCACATCGAGCGGCGGTGCCGAACTGAAGGCGTAAGGGATAGCCACAAGGACAAGACATTGAAACACCACGAGGGCCGCCACCAGCCGGCCAGGCGTTAGGACACTGCGCGAACTCATTCCAAAGCCTTATCGGTGCTCGTTGACAACGGCATTTTTAGGGGCTTCCGACCGGTTTGGCCATCGGAATATCACATCGGTGCCGCCGGACGTCGTTCGCCGAATGTAGATCCGCCCTTAAACCGCCTCGTTTCCTTCACGATTTCTTCGACTTTGATCGTTATGCCTCAGCCTTTGATGGGTGGCACACGCCGTTCCCGAGGTCTTAGAGCACGATGAAGCCATATCAGGCACCCTTTTCAGCCGATTCCGGTCCCTCGCACGGGGCCTGTTCGTGTTGCGTCCCCCGCTCGTCGCGACGCCAGTTTATCGCGGGTATGGTAGCCTTGGCGGTTGCGGGAGGGGCGGGCCTGACCGTTCAGCAAGCCCGCGCCCAAATGGCGGGCGATGGGAGATTGCTTGAGCCCCGCCTCCAGTTGAAAACGCCAAGGGATGGCCGGCGGACGGTTGGCCTGACGCTGGACGCTTGCCCCGGCGGGTTCGACGCCAAAATCATCGCCGCGCTGGTCGAATGGCGCGTTCCCGCGACGATTTTTATGACGGGGGCCTGGATCCATTCCAACCCGTCGGGGGTTGCGGCCATTCTGGCGCATCCCGATCTGTTCGCGGTTGGCAATCACGGCGCCCACCATGTGCCGGCCGTGCTCGGTGCGCGCAGCATTTTCGGGCTTCGGGTTGCCGGTGATCTCGACGCGATCCGGGAGGAAGTTGGAAGCGGGGAGGCGGCCATCCTGTCCGCCACCGGCTCCAAGCCGGTCTGGTATCGCGGCGCCACCGCACTTTATAGTCCGGCCGCGGTGCCGATGATCGAGGGCATGGGATTTTCGATCGCGGGCTTTTCGCTGAACGCCGACATGGGGGCATCGCTCCCCGCCGATGCGGTTGCCTCGCGCATCCGGCAGGCCGTTGATGGCGATGTGATCATCGCCCACACCAACCAACCCAACCGGCCGAGCGGCCATGGCGTGATCGCCGGCGTGCGTGCATTGCTTGATCAGGATGTCCGCTTTGTGAGGCTTGATGCCCTCACCCAGAGCATTGCCAGCCTCTAAGCGAGCGGCAATCGATGAGATTGATCTGAAGACCGGCTTTACCAAGCTCATCGACGCTCTGGACCACCATTCAGCCGTTTTTCTCTCCTTCAAATCAGTGCAAATAGATCCACAACAGGCCTTGCCTCGGGGGCGGAGCGTAGCGGATACTCGGCCCGATCAAGATGACGCTCTGAGGAAATGTTCATGCCCGATTTTCCGATTATTGATTCCCATGTTCATCTCTATGATATTGAAAAATTGAATTATTCTTGGATGCCCAACGTTCCGAGTCTCAACCATACCTCGCTGATCAGCGATTTTGATCAGGCGCGGGGAAAGGTGGCGGTGGACGGCATCGTCTTTGTCGAGGTCGACATCGACCCAGGCCTCCATATCGAGGAAGCCGAATTTGTTGCCGGACTGGCAAAATCCGATTCCCGACTGGCCGGTATTGTGGCCCATGCGCCGCTTGAAAAGGGCGCAGCGGTTGCCGAAGACCTCGAAAAACTAAAGCAAATCAAAGGGGTTACGGGCGTGCGCCGGCTCATTCAAGGCGAGGCTGACCCGTCAATGTGCATCGCTCCGGCCTTCGTTGAAGGGGTCAATTTATTGCCCCGTTTCGGCATGAGTTTTGATATTTGCATCCGCCATTACCAGCTGGCCTACGCCATCGAACTGGTCAAAAAATGCCCTGATGTGAGTTTCATTCTCGATCATATCGCCAAACCGGACATCAAAAACGGCCTTGTTGAACCGTGGAAAAGCCAAATTCGTGAAATGGCCAAGCTTCCGAATGTTGTGTGCAAGATTTCAGGGGTGGCGACCGAGGCTGATCACAAGGCCTGGACGCGGGAGCAGCTCCGTCCCTACATTGAACATGTGATTGAAAGCTTTGGCTTTAACCGCGGGATGTTCGGCAGTGACTGGACGGTGGCAACGCTTGCTCTCGATTATCCGACATGGGTCGATATTCTTGACGAGGTTCTCGCAAGCTCAAGCGCAGCCGAAAAGCGGCAATTCTGGCGTGGAACGGCCATCAAAGCCTACCAGCTTCCCTTTTCAGCCTGATAAGGGAGCCATGATCTCCAACATGGCCCCCTTGGTCTGTGGGTTTAGACGGTCAGGCGATCTTCAACAGCCATTACGCCGGGAACGCTCCAGGCGGCCTTCTCGACGATTTCGCGTTCGCGCCAATCATGAACCTTGCCCTCAAGCCGAACCCGCGAATCGGTGACGACAACGCGGATGGCGTTGGCCTCGACTTCGGCACTGCGTTTGAGAGCGTCCTCTATTTTTGTTTTAATATCAGAGGCTTGAACGCGGGCCTTGATCGTGATGAGGTTGGTAATTCCGGTTACGCCTGTAATTTTGCGAACGCCTGATTCCGCCGCTACGCGCTGGAAATGCCAAGGCACCTCACCTGAAAGCGTCACCCAGCCCCGTTCGACTTTCACCGTAAGTTTGCCTTCCGGCAAGGTTGTGTCCCAGGTGATGATATTAACGCAGCGGCGGGCAATTTCGTCGTCATTGATTTTCTTGTCGGTCGAATAACGGATTTCAATTTCCTCAGCAATGGCATGCACACCTTTGACACGCCGGACAGCCCGTTCGGCCGCCATTTTTTCGGCATAGCTCGAAACAAAGCCGGAAAGGGTCACAATGCCATCCTTGGCCGCGACGCCAATATTGGAGGCATCGACCGAGGGTTCGAATTCCAATTCGTCAATCACAACTTGCCGTAAATCACTGTCGTTCATCGCTATGACTCCTTCGTTTGGTGGCCGGTGGATGAGAGCTTACATTTCCAACGATTGCCGGCTCGTTGTCATTGACGCGCGTCAAGCGAGACTTCCCGCCGCTAACCTCTGACGAACGAGCCGGGTGCAGGGCCAAGGCTTGGATATCCGGCCTCGGGGGCGCCAAGCGTCGGTGGATCGACCCATTTGGGGGCCTTTTGGTCGAGCCATTTGGTCCAGGCCGGCCACCACGACCCTTCAGCATGGTCGGAAAGCTCGAGCCAGCGATCAGGGTCGACATAAGTGGCCGTGGCTGATTGGGTCGCCATCCGGTAATGGCGGCCGGGATGGCCCGGCTCGGATACGATGCCGGCATTGTGCCCGCCATTGGTCAGAACGAAGGTGACATCTCCTTCGGCCGCAAGATGAATTTTGAAGACGGATCGCCAGGGCGCCACATGGTCCCATTCGGTTCCCACCACAAACATCGGCACCGATATATCGCGCAAGGCAACGGGATTGCCGTCCACGATCATGGCTCCCTCTGCCAATCGGTTTTCAAGATAGAGTTGACGAAGATACTCGGAATGCATCCGGTAAGGCATGCGGGTTGCGTCCTCGGACCATAACATGATGTCGAGCGGTTTTTCGCGTTCACCCATCGCATAGTCGGCGATCATGCGTGACCAGATGAGGTCGTTGGAGCGCAAAATATGGAAGGCGCCGGCCATTTCATCGGCCTTGAGATAACCGCGCATCCACATCATGTCCTCGATCAAGGCCAATTGGCTATCATTGATAAATAACCGTAACTCTCCAGCTTCATGAAAATCGGTTTGGGATGCAAAAAGACTAAGTGTTTTCAGACGGTGATCGCCGTCGCGTCCCATGGTTGCCGCAGCGATGGCGAGCAGGGTGCCGCCGAGGCAATACCCCGTCGCATGAACCTGTTGGGCGCCTGTTATCGCCGTTGCGGCGTCGATCGCGGCCATGACGCCTTGGGTACGATAATCATCGAAAGCTGTGTGGCGATCTTCCGGACCGGGATTTTTCCATGACACCATAAAGACCGTAAAGCCTTGCTCGACGAGATAGCGGACGAGTGAATTCTGGCGCGACAGATCAAGGATATAATATTTCATGATCCATGCGGGCACGATCACGACGGGGTCGGCGTGAACTTTCGCTGTTGTCGGGGTATATTGAATGATTTCGGCGATCGACGTTCGCGCTACCACGACGCCGGGGGTGGTGGCGATATCCGTGCCGATGACGAGCTTGTCGCTGACCGGCCTTTGACCGCCGCATAGGGCCAAGGCCGCCATATCATCAAGGGCATTGAGCCAACCATTGAACAGATTGAGGCCGCCTGTTTCAACCGTGCGGGTCAAGATCTCCGGATTGGTCAGAATGCCATTGCTCGGCGCAAAAATATCGAGATATTGCCGGCCCAAAAAGGCCAGCAATGCCTGATGCCGGTCACTCACACCGTGGACGCGCACGGCTTCGTTCCACCAATGGCCGATCGACAGAAAGTTTCGCGCGAAGGTGGAGAACGGGGGCTTTTGCCATGCGTCCCCCGAAAACCGGCGATCCCCGCCCTCCAAGGCGCCGAGCGGCGCCAAACCGCGCCATTCGGCGGTCAGGACATCCCATTGCCGCAACGCTTCAATCGTGGCGCAGTGAACGAGCTCGGCCTGTCGACCGGGGGAAGTGGCCAGATGGCCTGCCCAGTCGAACCACGCCAGGTCCAGACTGATCAGCGACACGCCGCCCGTGAGGCGCGCGGTCGCCGCATGGAGAATTCGGTCGATGACCGCGCTATCATGAAGGTTGGACGCCATGTCGCTTGATCCGGCTCTTATTTCGACCAAGGCAAGCGCATGCGCCAATCGGGCTTTAATGCATCCATTTTGGCCTTTTGATCATCGCTCAAGCCGTTATAGAAGGTTTCGAGAGGGCCCTTGATGGAATGGATCGCAGTGAGCATTGCATTGAGGTGGGCTTCGGCAACGGTAAGCCGCTCAACGGGCGACCATCGGCCGGTATGGGGCTTTTCACATAAGCTTGCGAGTTGTTCCTCGGCCGATACAAAGGCGGATTTAAGCGCGTCTTCAGCCGGCTTTTGGGCTTCGGTCGGTGCAATGTGGCGATCGATCAAGGCCATGAAACGGTCGACATTCCGTTGGCCTTCTTCGCCACAAAAATGTTCGGACGTACCCCAACCGAACCAGTTTCGGGTTGGTCCGCCCCACATCATCCCGTGACCGGGACCCCATCCCGGACCTTCGGCCGCATGGGCAGAAAAGGGTGCCACCATCAGGGTGAGAACCGCGGCAGACATAATTCCTCTCAGTTTGGCGTGATTGGTCATGGTTGTTTACTCCGACGGTGAAACGATGGGGATCCCATACCGGGCTTTCAGACGGGGAGGCTTTGATCCGTGTCAGTTGTAAGGGGTATATCGAAGGTCGATGGAACCACATTCGAAGCCGATCATTGACCTTGCAGAGTTGATGTCAGCTGAGATGGAGGGTTGGACATGAGTGAATCCGGCAAATTGTTTAAAGGGCATCCCGCCCCCGATCTCGGCGAAGAACCGGCAGTTCCCCTTGATGAAGGGATGCCCGACATCAATCCTGAGAAAATATGCTTCGTCATTGTTAAAGCGCGCGAACTTGCGGCCGAGGACAGCGGCGTCGAGGCTGATGCTTCCAATGCAAGCGATGACCGTTTCCAAAGCATCTTGACCAAGGATGGCGAAGCGCCAACCGAGGCCGAGCTTAAAGGTTTTATCAATGCGATGGACGAAGACGAACAAACGGCCTTGGTTGCGATGATGTGGATCGGGCGGGGTGATTATGATGCGCCCGACTGGAAGCTGGCGATGGCCGAGGCACGGGCAAGGCGTTCAGGGCCGGTGAGCCAATATCTGCTCGGAACGCCGCTTTTGTCGGATTATCTCGAAACGGCGCTTTCGGAATTTGGTGAATCATGCAGCGATTTTGAAATGGGGCGTCTTTAGCGCGCCATGAAGCGTGAGGCTCTCGACACGGCATGAGGATAGCGGCATTAAGAGAGATATTCTTGCGCTTGGGTTTAAAATGCCGATGTTTCGTTCAATCTCTCTTCAAGCCTGTGCTGCCGGCTTCCTAGCCGCGTTTGTAGGCTTCGCCAGTTCCTTCGCCATCGTGGTGCAGGGGTTGCGGGCGGCAGGAGCAACTGATGCAGAGGCTGCCTCGGGTCTCATGGCGCTTTCCATCGCGATGGGCTTGGGCGGGATGATCCTGAGCCTGAAAACACGGATGCCGGTGAGTGTGGCCTGGTCAACACCGGGCGCCGCCCTTCTGGTTAGTACCGGCTTGATCGAGGGGGGCTTTGCCGGAGCGGTCGGGGCGTTTTTGATCTCGGCTCTGTTTCTCGTGATGGCCGGAATCTGGAAGCCGCTTGGGCAAGCCATTGCGGCGATTCCGGCTTCATTGGCCAATGCGATGCTGGCCGGCATATTGCTGCATCTGTGCCTTGCGCCAGTGCACGCGGTTGCAGAAAAACCGTTGATGGGCATGGCGATTGTCGTCGTATGGGCGGTTGTGGCGCGGTTTAAACGGATTTATGCGGTTCCCGCGGCTTTTATCATCACGATCTTTCTGATTGTGATGACGGGGGCAGGCGCTCCGATACCGATTAGCGCTATTTTTCCTCATCCCGTTTTGATCTGGCCCGTTTTCTCGCTCGCGAATGTGATCAGTGTCGCTGTTCCGCTGTTCATCGTGACCATGGCTTCGCAGAATATTCCCGGTGTGGCGGTGCTGGCGATCAATGGCTTTAAGCCCGAACCGGGGCCGCTTTTTACCGTGACGGGATTATTGAGCTTGGCCTCGGTGCCCTTTGGCGGGCACGCGGTCAATCTGGCGGCGATCACGGCTGCGATGTGCGCGGGGCCTGATGCTCACCCCGATCCCGCGCGACGCTATTGGGCCGGTATCGCGTCCGGTGTCCTCTACATTCTGTTCGGCCTTCTGGCCGGCGGTGCTACCGCGCTGATCAACCTTTCCCCGCCTGTTCTCATCGAGGCGGTAGCGGGTCTGGCCCTGATCGGTGCGTTTGGATCGTCGCTTCACACGGCCTTAGCCGACACCCACGATCGGGAGGCTGCGATTGTTACCTTCCTAGTCGCGGCTTCGGGGCTTTCGCTTTTTGGGATCGGCGGCGCTTTTTGGGGATTGCTGGCGGGCGGTGCCCTGCTTGTCCTTCGACGCCTTGCCGGTACGGCATAGCTCATTCCCCCTGAGGGGGGTTTTCCTTTCATCGCCTGAAAGTCTATGGTGTCGGAGAAAATGTACTGTCCATGGCCTTAATTTCGGAGTCCCTCATGACCGCGTTGCCTAATTCCCCCGCTGCTCGCGATATTGAATATTATTTTCATCCGGTCACGAATGCCCGCAGGCATGAAGACGTCGGTCCGATGATCATTGCCAAGGGCAAGGGCGTCTATGTCTATGATGACATGGGCAAGGAATATATCGAGGCCATGGCCGGCCTGTGGAGCGTGGCCGTCGGGTTTGGCGAAGACCGGCTCGTGAAAGCGGCCACCAAGCAAATGAGCGAACTGCCCTTCTATCACTCCTTTTCGCACAAATCGCATCCGACCGCGATCGCGCTGGCCGAGCGTATGGTGAAGATGTCGCCGGGCAAAATGGGCAAGGCCCATTTCGTGAATTCTGGATCAGAGGCGAACGATACCGTCGTCAAGATGATCTGGTTTTATAACAATGCCCGCGGCAAGCCCGAGAAGAAGAAGATCATCTCCCGCATCAAGGCCTATCACGGCATCACCATGATGTCGGCCAGCCTGACGGGACTGCCCAACAACCACCGCGATTTTGATTTGCCTTTCCCGCAAATCAAGCATGTCGGTTGCCCGCACCATTACCGCTTTGCGGAAGAGGGCGAGACCGAGGAAGAATTTGCCACCCGTCTGGCCAAAGAATTCGAGGACAAGATCCTCGCTGAGGGCCCAGAGACGGTTGCGGCCTTTATCGGCGAGCCGGTGATGGGCGCAGGCGGCGTATTCATTCCACCGCGCACCTATTGGGAAAAGATGCAGGCGGTTTGCCGTAAATACGATATTTTGATCGTCGTTGACGAGGTGATCAACGGATTTGGCCGCACCGGAAACACTTGGGGTTCGGATACTTACGGCATTACGCCGGATATCATGGTGTGTTCAAAGCAGATCACCTCGTCCTACGTGCCATTGGCATCGATCACCTTCACTAATGAAATTTACAATGTGATCGCCGATAATACGGCCAAGATTGGCACGTTTGCGCATGGTTTCACCACCGCAGGGCATCCACTTGCGATGGCGGTTGCGATGGAAAATCTCGATATCATCGAAGAACGTAATTTGATGGGTCGGGTAAATGAATTGAGCCCGCAATTCCTGAAGCGTCTGCATTCGTTCAAGGATCATCCGCTGGTGGGCGAAACGCGCGGCGTCGGCTTGATCGGAGCCATTGAGTTGGTTGCCGACAAAAAGACCAAGGCTGGCTTTGAAAAGCCGGGCGCAACCGGCTTGAAGCTGGCCGAGCTTGGCCATGAGGAAGGCGTTATCTTCCGGCCAATCGGCGATATCCTCGCCTTCTGCCCGCCTTTGATCATTTCCGAGCAGCAGGTTGATGATATTTTCGACCGCTTCGGACGTGCACTCGACCGGCTGACGGCCTGATCTCATTAAGCCAAATAAAAAACGCTAGCGGAGGACATCACATGAGCGGCAACGGAAAAATCGCGATGATCACGGGTGCCGGATCGGGCATCGGCCGCTCGGTGGCGTTAGCGATGATGAAGGAAGGCTATAGCGTTGTTCTGGCCGGTCGTCGGCAAGAGGCGCTGGATGAGACGGTTGCGCTCGGCGCTCAGTATGGCACGCCGACGCTTGCCGTTTCGACCGATCTTGCCGATCCTGTTTCGGTCAAAAATCTCTTTGCCAAGACCAAAGAAAAGTTTGGCCGTCTGGATGTGCTGTTCAACAATGCTGGAACCAATGCTCCGCCGATCCCGCTTGAGGAGTTGAGCTTCGAGCAATGGCAGGCCGTGCTGGGTGCCAATTTGACGGCTGCGTTTTTGTGCACACAGGAAGCCTTCCGGATTATGAAGGACCAGTCGCCGCGCGGCGGACGCATCATCAATAATGGCTCGGTATCGGCGCAGACACCGCGGCCAAATTCTGCTCCCTACACGGCGACAAAACACGCGATCACGGGCTTGACGAAATCGACTTCGCTTGATGGTCGTAAATACGATATCGCCTGTGGTCAGATCGATATCGGCAATGCGTCGACCAATATGACGCAGAAAATGAGCACTGGCGTGCTTCAGCCCAATCTCGAACTAGCGGTCGAGCCGACCATGGATGTCGGCAATGTTGCCAATGCCGTCATCTTCATGGCCAGCCTTCCGCTCGATGCCAATGTGTCGACGATCACCGTGATGGCGACGAAGATGCCGCTCGCGGGCCGCGGCTAACACCGGGCAGGTTTTCGGCCAGTATTCCACCGCGGTGAAGGGCCCATCCCGGACGGGCCGTTCGCACCAGCATTATCTGCGCAATGGAGGTACGGGTTATCATGCCGGTGGCCTGGCCTGTCGTGTCAACGACCAAAAGGGCAGGCACGTTTAAGGTTTCAAAAGCTACCAGCGCTTTTTCGAGCGGGTCATTGGCATTCAACACAAAGTCTGCCGTACGCATGAGAGCAGAGATCGGCGTCATGTCGCTGTTCTGGCTAAGCGCCAGCAAGATTTCGTTGCGCGTGACGAGGCCGAAGGCGGTGCCTTGCTCGTCTATCACGGGGAAATCATCATCGGTCGAGCGTAAAAGCCGATCGACGGTTTCGCGGATCGTATCGGACGGCCTAAGCGGCGTGAGTGTCGTAATCATGGCATCGCCAACCGACAGATCGCTGGTGGCATCGTGCAAGGCGGCGGTGTCGGCTTCGGCACCAGCGGCGATGAAGATGAAAAAAGCGATGAAGATGAGCATCGGATTGCCAAAAAAGCCGAGAAAGCCGAGTACAAAGGCGAAGGCTTGACCAATTCCGGCTGCAATTCGCGTTGCACGGGCTTTGCCCATTTGCGTCGCGAGTAAGGCCCGCAGCACCCGCCCACCATCCATCGGGAAGGCAGGAAGCAGGTTAAACACCATCAAAATCAGATTGGCGGCCGCGATCCGCATCGCGAGGCTGGTACTGACATTGCCAATGCCAGCCAGGTCGTCGATATTCAAGCTTGTCCCCATGACAGCTAAGATCACCGCGGCAATCACCAAATTGACGGCGGGACCGGCAATGGCCACCATTAATTCCTGCCATGGCTTGTCAGGCATCCGCTCCATGCTGGCGACGCCCCCGATGGGAAAGAGCGTCACGTCGCGCGTTTTAATGCCGAAACGGCGCGCCATCAGGATATGGCCGAATTCGTGAAGAACAACGCAGATAAAAATGAGCGTGACGAAGGCAAGGGTGTCCCATGCGGCGGCGGGGCCGTTGGCCCGATACACAACAACGCCAATAAAGAGTAGAAAAAGCAGAAACGTAACGTGTACCCGAATGGCGGTTCCCGCAATCGCGCCTAAGGTGATTGACCAACGCATGTTAGCTCCTTTTATCCTGTGACTGCTATGCTAGCGGGTTGAGCGGACTAAGTTCACTCAGACCATTACCTATGCGCACAACTGTTGGTTGCTTGACGAATGAATGTTCATTCACTACTGATCTCGACTATGTTGGAAACCAAACCACCCCGCCAAGTTGACCGCCGGCCACAAATTCTGGACGCGGCGGAGCGTTGTTTCTCGCAAGCCGGGTTTCATCATACCACAATGCAGGACGTTGCGCGGGAATCAGGCATGGTTCCGGGCAATCTTTATCGCTATTTTCCGTCAAAGGACGCGATGATCGCAGGCTTGATCGAGCGTGACCGTGCTGCGATTGCGGCTGATTTTGCAGCCCTTTCGGATGCAACGAACCTGATCAGCGCCTTTGAACAGATTGGCCGCAAGCACCTTGTCGAGCAGCCGAGGGAAAAGGCCGTGCTGGCTCTCCAAATTTGGGCGGAAGCGGCGCGCAATCCTGATATTGCTGCGCTGTGTGCCACCATCCATCGGGAAGTCCGAAACGGCATTATCACCGTATGCCAAAAGTCGAAGCGCTCCGGCGATATCCATCCCGATGTCGATGTGGACGCGTTGGCGAGCCTCATTCTGACTCTTTCCGACGGCTTGATCCGCCGTCGGGCCATTGATCGAGATTTTGACAGCGGTCGTGAAGTCGACACTGTCATGTGTCTAATTGGCGCCTTACTCAACGGAGCCGTCGCATTATCTTCCTGTCCTTCTGACCTTACAACTGGAATCTGACCATGCTTTGGAGCCGCCTTACTGCTATCGCCCTTGTTGTTATTGCCGTGCTCTGGATCGCTTCGGGCCAGATTGGTCGGAAGGAAGCTCCCGCTCCAACGGGTCCCGTATCGCAAACCGAGGCAAAGCCTTTTGCCGTTTCCGTTTTACCGGCGATAGTCGAGCCGCGCTCCCGCAAGCTGACGCTTTCGGGCCGGACTGAGGCGGATGTCCGAACGATGGCTGTCGCGCGCACGAACGGAACCGTCACCCAACTCAATGTTCGGCGCGGGTCGATTGTGAAAGCGGATGAAATTATCGCGGTTCTCTCGGATGAGGCCCGTGAATCAAACGTTGCACAGGCGGCGGCCCGCCTTGAGCAACGCCAGAAAGAATATGATGCCAAGCGGTTGCTGGTTGAAAGCGGCAATCTGGCCAAGCTCAATCTGGCCCAGTTCGAGGCGGATCTGAAGGGCGCGCAGGCCCTCTTGGCGCAGGCCGAAGCCGAGCGCGACCGCGGTATGGTTCGTGCTCCTGTCGCCGGTGTCATCAATGAAGTTCCCGCCAATTTGGGCCAGAGCCTGCAGCCCGGCGCGCAGGTGGCCGAGGTGATGTCGCTCGATCCGATGCTGGCGGTGGTCGAAATTTCGGAGCGTCGATTGAGCGGCGTCAAGGTAGGCGATCGTGCCGATGTCCGTTTCATCGGCGGCGATGAAGTGAAGGGCTCGGTCCGCTTCATCTCCAATCGGGCGAGCCCGCAGACGCGGACCTATCGCATCGATGTCAGTCTGGCCAATCCGGAGGGTAAAATCGCTGATGGTGTCACGACGGAGGTTACCCTTTATTTGGCGCCCGTTGATGCCACCAAGGTCGCCCGCTCGGCGCTGACCTTCTCGGCCGAGGGCAAACTTGGCGTGCGCGTTGTCGATGATCAGGGCAAAGTGGCCTTTGTTCCGGTAGGCCTTGTCGAAGACCAGACCGATTATCTCTATGTCTCCGGTATTGCCGCGGGCACGAAAATGATCGTTCAGGGTCAGGACTTTGTTAAAGAAGGCCAGATCGTTGAAGCTGTTGCAGCTAAAGCCCCTTAATCCTTGCGGGAAACTGGAATAACGCCATGAAAAACCCGGTCGACTATGCCATTTCTCATGCAAGGCTGACGCTTGCGGTTCTTGTCTTTTTGCTCCTGGCGGGCTTCGTCGCCTATCAAACGATCCCGAAAGAAGCCGAGCCTGACGTCAAGGTTCCGATCGTTTATGTGCAATTGTCGCAGCGCGGCATCAGCCCCGAGGATTCCGAGCGCCTTTTGTTGCGTCCGATGGAAACCCAGTTGAAATCGGTCGCCAATGTCAAGGAAATGCGCTCCACCGCGTTTGAAGGCGGCGGCTTTGTTTTGCTCGAATTTGAAGCGGGTTTTGACTCGACCAAAGCGGTCGCCGATGTCCGTGCCAAGGTCGATGACGCCAAGCGCGATTTGCCAAAGGATGCGGATCAACCGGCGGTGCGTGAAGTTAACCTCTCACTCTTTCCGGTTCTCGTGGTGGCTCTGACGGGCGATGTACCGGAACGGACCCTGCTGCACATTGCGCGCAGCGCCAAAAACTATATCGAGCAAATTCCCGGCGTCTTGTCTGCCGATCTTCGCGGCGCGCGCGATGAAGTGGTTGAAATCATCGCCGAGCCGATGCTGATGAAAAGCTACGGGATCAGCCTTGATGGCTTGATCGGAGGGGTAGGTCAAAGCAACAGCCTTGTTGCGGCGGGTGCCCTTGAGGGTGGCACAGGGCGGTTCGCCGTCAAAGTGCCGGCCCTGATCGAACGTCCCGAAGATATTTTGAAGCTTCCGGTTACCGCATCGCCGGGCGCCAGCGTGACCTTGGGCGATGTAGCCGAAGTCCGCCCGACCTTTAAGGACGCAACTTCCATCACGCGCGTCAATGGCAAGCCTGCGATCGCCATTGAAGTTTCAAAGCGGACAGGATCGAACCTCATCGAGACGGTCGATACGGTAAAATATGTGATCGACGAATTGCAAAAGGCTTGGCCGGGAACGGTTTCGGTTTCGTTCAGTCAGGACAAGTCCAAGACCATTCGTGACATGCTGCATGAATTGCAAAACAGCGTCATCACGGCGGTGCTTCTGGTGCTGGTGATCATGATGATGGTGCTGGGTGGCCGGCCGTCGCTCTTTATCGGCATTGCCATTCCGGGTTCGTTTCTGGCGGGCATCTTGGCGCTGCAAATGGCGGGCTTGACGGTCAACATCGTTGTTCTGTTTGCTCTGATTTTGGCCGTCGGTATGTTGGTGGATGACGCGATCATCGTGTCCGAATTCGCCGAGCGCCGGATGGCGGAGGGAATGGATCCGAAGCTGGCCTTCTCGATGGCGGCCAAGCGTATGGCGGGTCCAGTGATTGCAGCAACGCTTACCCGCGTGGCTGCCTTTTCACCCCTGCTGTTTTGGCCCGGCATTGTCGGCCAATTCATGAAATATATGCCGCTGACCCTGATTGCGACCTTGTCGGCATCTCTGGTTGTCGCCTTGTTCTTTACGCCAACCTTGGGCGCCTTGTTGGGCAAGGCATCGGTTAAGCCACATGATGATCGGGCGAGTGAAAAGGGCGCCTATATGAATGTGGTTCGGTTTTGCGTAAAGCATCCGGGCCTGACGTTATCGGCGACGTTCTTGCTGCTCGTTACCGTCATCAAGGCCTATGGCGTCTTTGGCCACGGCGTCGAGTTCTTCCCGAATGTCGAACCCGATTTCGGCATTGTTCAAGTTCACGCGCGGGGCAATCTTTCGATCACCGAAAAGGACGAGTTCGTCCGTCGTGTCGAAGAACGCATTCTGCCGATGAAAGAATTGCGGACGGTGTATGCGCGCTCAGGCGAAAGCCAGAAGGGCTCGAGCGAAGTTTCCGAGGATACGATTGGTTCGATTCAGTTCGAATTCATCGATTGGCAACACCGCCGCGCAGCGTCGAAAATCATGGACGAGATCAGGGATCGCACATCCGATATTGCGGGTGTCTCGATCGAAGTCACGGCCCCGAAAGGCGGTCCTCCAACGGGTAAGGCGATTCAGGTTCAGCTTGCAGCGGTTGATCCCGCTTTCCTTATTCCTGCGGCGAAGAAAGTGTCGGCCTATCTCGAAGAAAACCGTGATATTCGCGACATCGACAACGGGCTTTCGCTGCCGGGTATCGACTGGACCATCAATGTCGACAAGGCGGAGGCCTCCAAATATGGCGCCAGCGCAACAAGCGTCGGTTCTGCGTTGCAGCTTGTGACCAATGGGCTGAAGATTTCCGAATACCGGCCAAACGAGACCGACAAATCGGTTGATCTCATTCTGCGTTTTCCGGAAGACAAAAGGACGCTGGACGACATCGAGGAATTGCGGATCAATACGCCGGTTGGCTCGGTGCCGATTGGCAATTTCGTGACGCGGACGCCGTCGCCACGGGTAGGCCAATTGAATCGCGTGGCGGGAAGCCGGGTGATCACCGTGTCGGCCAATGTCGCCGAAGGGGTGCAATCGGCTAACGTTCAGCAAAAGGTCATGACGGATCTCAATGCCATGGATCTCGGACCCGGTATCACCTTCAAGCTGAAGGGCGAGGACGAGGAAAGGGCCAAGGCTGGCGCGTTCTTGGGTAAGGCATTTGGCACGGCGATGTTCCTGATCTTCGCCATTCTGCTGGCCCAGTTCAACAAGTTCACCAGCGTGATCTTGGTGTTGACCGCCGTTGTGCTGTCGACCATCGGTGTGCTGTTGGGTCTGATGATTATGGGGCAGGCGTTTGGTGTGGTGATGACCGGGATCGGGATCATCGCCAATGCCGGGGTTATCGTGAACAATAATATCGTGTTGATCGATACCTATGACCGATGCCGCCATGAAGGCATGAGTGCCTATGATGCCATCATCGAAACCTGTCGCGAGCGGGCACGTCCGGTGGTGCTGACAGCCGTTACCGCTATCCTTGGTGTCTTGGCGATTGCGTTCGGTATCAATCTTGATTTCGTCAACCGCGACATTGCGTTTGGTGCGCCTTCGACTCAATGGTGGGTGCACCTTTCCTCGGCGATCGTGTTCGGATTGGGCTTTGCCACCATCCTGACGCTCGTCGTGACGCCTGCTGCTTTGATGATGGTTTCCGATATCGGCGACTGGTTCACCGCCCGCAAGCAGCGGCGGCTCGCCCGGCGGGAAGTTAAGCGGATGGCGAGGGGCGGCACGTCGCTTTCACCAACGGCCGCCGAATAGTCCCCGTTCCTGCCACCACGAAATGAAAAGAGCCCGATAGGATTGACCTGTCGGGCTCTCTCGTTTCATGGATAGCGTTCAAATTAATTGTTGCCCCTCGGAGCTGATGACCATGCCGACCAACGCCGCCCTGCTTGCCATTCTGAAGCGTGTGCCTGTCATCCCCGTGCTAACGGTCGACGATCCGTACGAGGCCGTTTCGCTGGCCAGGGCATTGGTGGCGGGTGGTCTCGATGTGCTTGAAGTCACGCTTCGTACCGACGGTGCGCTGAAGGCGATCGAGGCAATGGCGCGCGAGGTGCCGGAAGCGATTTTAGGGGCGGGGACGGTGTTAACGGCCTCGCAGGTTTGGGAAGCAAAATCGGCAGGTGCAAATTTTCTGGTCAGCCCCGGCTCGACCATCAAGCTTTCGGAAGCCGCAGCCCAATCGGGCACACCTTTATTGCCCGGCGTGGCCACGGCATCTGAAGCGATGGCGATGGCAGAAATGGGCCATCATGTCTTGAAGTTTTTTCCGGCCGAACCGGCTGGCGGCACCGCCTATCTCAAATCACTTGGCGCGCCCTTGCCACATCTGACATTCTGCCCGACGGGTGGCATTGATGCTGAGAAGGCAAAATCCTACCTCGCGCTTTCCAATGTCGTTTGCGTCGGCGGCTCATGGGTAACGCCTGCCGATGCGGTGAAAGCGGGCGATTGGCCACGCATTACCGAGCTTGCGAAACAGTGTGCGGCGTTGCGATAAGCCGATCCGTCATGGCGAGCGAACGCGAAGCCACCCAGCTGATGGTTGTGGTTGGTATGCTACGTCGTCATAGCATTTTGTTTTGATAGCTCAGCTAGGCTGCTTCGCCGTCGCTCGCAGTGACGAATTTATTTTTGCTGGCTGCGCTCTACCAAAAACTTCTCGATCCGCTCCAGCGCGCGCAGAATATTCTCGGTGGAATTGGCATAAGAGAGGCGGATATAGCCCTCGCCATGAACGCCGAAATCCGGCCCGCCAATGGTGGCAACGCCCGCTTCCTCGAGTAAGGCCGACGCAAGCGGCTTGGCCCGCCAGCCGGTTTTGGAAATATTCGGGAAGGCGTAGAACGCGCCCTTTGGTGTTGCCGCCGACACATTCGGCAGTCTGTTCAATCCTTCGACCACGACTTTCCGGCGGCGATCAAACTCGGCGACCATCGCATGCACGGCGTCTTGCGGGCCGGTAAGCGCCTCAAGACCGGCATATTGCGCCGAGGCGTTAACGCATGAGAACGAATTGACGGCCAGCTTGCGCGCCGCGTCATAAAGCGGCTTCGGCCAGACCGAATAGCCCATCCGCCAACCGGTCATCGCATAGGTCTTCGACCAGCCATCAAGCAAGATCAGCCGGTCGCGAATTTCGTGATAGGCCAGCAATGTTTGATGCACTTCGCCATCATAGGTCATCTGTGCGTAAATCTCGTCGGACATGATCGCGACGTCAGGAAAGCGTTCGAGACCCTTCACGAGTTTGTCGATTTCCGATTTCGGCGTGACGCCGCCCGTCGGGTTGGCCGGCGAATTGATGATGAGAAGGCGCGTCTTGGGCGTAATCAGCGCCAGCGTCTCTTCGGCCGAAAAGGCAAATCCGTTTTCCTCGCGGATCGGAACCGGTACGGCTTTGGCACCGGTAAATTCGATCATTGAGCGATAGATCGGAAAGCCGGGATCGGGATAAAGAATTTCCGCGCCCGGTTCACCGAACATCAAAATCGCCATGAACATCGTGACCTTGCCACCCGGCACGATCATCACGAGTTCGGGGGAGACCTCGACGTTGAACCGCTTTTTGAGGTCGGCGGAAACCGCTTCCCGCAGCGGTAAAATGCCGGTTGCGGGCGTGTAGCCATGGTGCCCGTCGCGTAGCGCCTTGATCGCGGCCTCGACAATGTTCTCAGGCGTCCGGAAGTCCGGCTGGCCAATGCCTAGATTAATAATGTCCTTGCCCTGGCGCTGCAATTCGGTGGCGCGCGCCAAGACAGCGAAGGCATTTTCTTCGCCAATACGGGAGAAGGCGTCGATGATGTGCAGCATGGGCAGGGCTCCTCCGTCCGTGGCGATGGACTGTGGTTATTGATTTATCCATCCATTTAGGGCGATGGTAGGGAAGAAATCAACGCGTGCTTCGTCAATGGCACCTATGCGCTTGGCGAAATTTGGGAGGACGACATGGCCGTATCTAAAAAAACCTCGGAAAAGAAGGTTGCTGCAAAGGCTGATTCTAAAAAAGGGGTGGCTAAAAAAGCCAAGCTGGCGGCGCCATCGGTCGTTGTGAGTGCCGGAGCTCCTGCGCGGAAAAGAATCAAGAAAAGCCAACTCCGCTCGAAGCAGTGGTTTGATAACCCCGAAAATCCCGGCATGACCGCGCTATATCTGGAGCGTTATCTCAATTTCGGCCTGACGCGCGAGGAACTCCAGTCCGGTAAGCCGATCATCGGCATCGCCCAGACGGGCTCCGATCTCTCGCCGTGCAACCGCCACCATCTCGAGCTGGCCAAACGCGTGCGCGAAGGCATTACGGCTGCGGGCGGTGTGGCGTTTGAATTCCCCGTGCATCCGATTCAGGAAACCGGCAAGCGGCCCACTGCGTCGCTGGATCGTAACCTCGCCTATTTGGGCCTTGTCGAGGTGCTCTATGGCTATCCGCTCGACGGCGTTGTGCTGACGACGGGCTGCGATAAAACGACACCTGCCTGCATCATGGCGGCCGCTACGGTCAATATTCCGTCGATTGTACTCTGCGGTGGACCGATGTTGAATGGTTGGTACCGGGGTGAGCGCACGGGATCTGGAACAGTCGTGTGGCGCCAACGCGAGCGACTGGCCGCGGGCGAGATTAATTATGAGGAATTCATGCAGATCGTGGCGTCGTCGGCGCCATCCGTCGGCCATTGCAATACAATGGGCACGGCCTCGACCATGAATTCGCTGGCCGAGGCGCTGGGCATGACCTTGCCGGGTTGCGCGGCCATTCCAGCCCCTTATCGCGAGCGTGGCCAGATTGCTTACGAGACCGGCATCCGTGCGGTCGAAATGGTCTGGGAGGATTTGAAGCCCTCCGACATCATGACGCGCGAAGCCTTTGAAAATGCCATCATTGTCAATTCGGCCATCGGCGGCTCGACCAACGCACCGATCCATATCAACGCGATCGCACGTCATATCGGCGTTGATCTCAAGGTCGAGGATTGGCAGAAATACGGCCACAAGGTTCCGCTGATCGTTAATCTTCAGCCAGCCGGCAAATATCTGGGTGAGGAATTTCACCGGGCGGGCGGCGTTCCTGCCGTCGTCAATGAATTGATGAAAAAGAAGCTGGTTCGCGAAGGCGCGCTGACGGCCAATGGCAAGACCATTGGTGAAAACTGCAAGGACACCAAGGTTATCGACGCGGATGTCATTTTCCCCGTCAACAAGCCTCTCAAGAAAGATGCCGGCTTCCTTGTGCTGAAGGGCAATCTCTTCGACAGCGCCGTGATGAAGACGAGCGTGATCTCGGACGAATTCCGCGCCCGCTATCTTTCCAACCCGAAAGATCCGGAAGCCTTTGAGGGCCGCGCGATCGTCTTCGAAGGGCCGGAAGATTATCACCACCGCATTGATGATCCGAAACTCAAGATCGATGCAAACTGCATGCTCTTCATCCGGGGTACCGGCCCGATCGGCTATCCGGGTGCGGCCGAAGTCGTCAATATGCAGCCACCGGCGGCCTTGCTCAAAAAGGGCATTATGGCGTTGCCATGCATCGGCGATGGGCGTCAGTCCGGCACGTCGGGTTCGCCTTCGATCTTGAACGCCTCGCCGGAAGCGGCGGCCAATGGCGGGCTGGCCATTCTCAAGACCGGAGATCAGGTCCGCATTGATCTGAAGCGGGGCACCGCCGACATTTTGATCACGGCGGAAGAGCTTGCCCAACGGCGTGCCGATCTGATGAAAAATGGCGGGTTCAAATATCCGGCCAGCCAAACACCATGGCAGGAAATCCAGCGCGGGATGGTCGATCAACTCTCCGACGGTATGGTGCTGAAGCCAGCGGTAAAATATCAACGCGTCGCGCAGAAATATGGCGTGGCGAGAGATAACCACTGACGCCATCAGGCTCGGTATTTATGCCGCAGGACGCAACAAGGACGAGGCAATCCAGTATGCAATCCGGGTTGCCTCGTTCGTTCGGCCTGGGCGATCGCAAACTTCCACTTTCAGGGCATAAAAATGGCCACCGAATTTGTTCCGACCTCAGTTCCCGATCCTGATTCGGGTCTTCCGATCGGACGTGATGTCAATACCCACCCCGCCCCGCGTCCGGAGCGCCTTGTGCTTGAGGGGCGCTATGTCCGGCTGGAACCGCTCGATCCGGCCAAGCACACCGACGACCTGTTCGGCGCGTCGCATGGGCCCGACAAACACGTCGTCTGGCAATATCTGTTTGAGCCGCCCTTTGAAAACGTGGCGGCTTTTCGCGCTCATATCGAACGCAAAGCCGCTTCTGAGGATCCGCTGTTTTATGCAATTATCGACAAGACTTCGGGCAAAGCGGTTGGTTACGAAACCTTGATGCGGATTGATGCCGCCCATCGCGTGATCGAAGTCGGCAACATCCTGTATGGCACCCCGTTGCAAAAAACGCCGGGTGCAACCGAAGCCCAATATCTCTTGATGCGCTATGTGTTCGACACGCTGGGCTATCGTCGATACGAGTGGAAATGCAATTCACTGAACGCACCATCGCGCCGCGCGGCTGAACGGTTTGGTTTTTCGTTCGAAGGTATTTTCAGGCAACACATGCTGGTGCGCGGACGCAACCGCGACACGGCCTGGTATTCCATTCTGGATACCGAATGGCCCGCACAGAAGGCGGCCTTCGAGGCGTGGCTTGCGTCCGAAAACTTTGATGCTGCGGGACAGCAGCGCAAACGGTTGAACGATTTCAAATAGGATTTCAAAAGGGAGACACGACAATGGCGGGACGTTTGAAGGGTAAGATTGCGGTTGTGACAGCCGCTGGCCAAGGCATCGGACGCGCGATCGCGGAAGCCTTTGTGCGCGAGGGTGCGACCGTATGGGCCACCGATCGCGATACCGACAAACTCGACGGCCTGTTGCGCGCCAAACGCCGCAAGCTGGATGTATTGTCCGATAAAGCCGTCAACAGCTTTGCCGAGAAAGTCGGCACAATCGACATTCTGGTGAACGCGGCGGGTTTCGTGCATCACGGCACGGTACTGGAATGCGATGACAAGGATTGGGATTTTTCGATGAATCTCAACGTCAAATCGATGCACCGTACCGTCAAAGCCTTTCTTCCGGGCATGCTGGCTAAGGGCAGCGGATCCATCGTGAACATCGCTTCCGGCGCAGGCTCGGTGCGGGGCATCCCGAACCGGTATGTCTATGGTGCGTCAAAAGCTGCCGTCATCGGTTTGACGAAGGCGGTTGCGGCGGACTTTATCAAAAAGGGCATCCGCGCCAATGCGATCTGCCCCGGCACCATCCAGTCGCCGTCGCTCGATGAGCGCATTGTGACGCTCGCAAAGGCTCAGGGCATCACCGAGCAGGCGGCGCGCCAAGCCTTTATTGATCGCCAGCCGATGGGTCGTCTCGGAACGGCGGAAGAAATTGCCATGCTGGCCGTCTATCTCGCCTCCGACGAGTCGAGCTACACGACCGGCCAAATCCATCTCGCTGATGGCGGGTTCGCACTTTAATTCGGGACAGGGGTAAAGCACATGCATATTCTCATCATTGGTGCGGCAGGTATGGTTGGCCGCAAGCTTGCGGATCGGCTGGCCAAAGATGGCCATCTCGGTGGCCATGAGATCACGAAGGCAACCTTGCACGATGTTGTCGAACCATCCGCGCCGGAAGGTGCTAAATTCTCGTCAACCTTGATGGCGTCGGATTTCTCGTTGCCGGGCGAAGCGGCAAAGCTGGTTGCGGGTCGTCCTGATGTGATTTTCCATCTCGCGGCGATTGTGTCCGGCGAGGCCGAGCAGAATTTCGATCTCGGCTACCGCATCAATCTTCACGGCACGATGGAATTGTTCGCCGCCATTCGTGCGGTTGGTGACGGGTATCGGCCACGGGTCGTCTTTACCTCGTCGATCGCCGTTTATGGCGCACCGTTTCCGGAAGCGATTGGGGACGAGTTCTTCACCACACCGCTCACCTCCTACGGCACCCAGAAGGCGATTGGCGAGTTGTTGCTGTCGGATTATTCGCGCAAAGGCTTTTTCGATGGCATCGGCATCCGCTTGCCCACCATTTGCGTCCGTCCGGGCAAGCCGAACAAGGCAGCCTCCGGCTTTTTCTCCAACATCATCCGCGAACCTCTGGCAGGGCACGAAGCCGTGCTGCCGGTATCGGAAAGCGTTCGTCACTGGCACGCAAGCCCGCGCTCGGCGGTTGGCTTTCTGATGCATGCCGCAACGCTTGATTTGAACCTTGTCGGCCCAAGGCGTGCGCTGGCCATGCCGGGCCTCTCGGTGACCGTGGGCGAGCAAATCGATGCCTTGCGCAAGGTTGCTGGCGATAAGGTCGTGGCCCGTATTCGGCGCGAGCCTGATCCGGCCATCATCAAGATCGTCGACGGTTGGGCCACGCGTCTGGATGCCAAACGCGCGACCGCACTGGGCTTTAAGGCGGAAACCTCGTTTGAGGAGATCATCCGCGTCCATATCGAGGATGAACTCGGCGGTAAGATTGCCTGATTTACGGTTGTAAGGACGTAACGAAAAAAGGGGCAGCAACCAGCTGCCCCTTTTTTTAATCGGTAGGATGATCGCCTTACCAGCCGCTGAAAGGCGTCTCGGCCACGGGCGTTAACGGCGCTTTGCCGGCGCAGTAGGCCAGAATATTATCAACGACGAGTTGCCCCATCAGATTGCGCGTATGATGCGACGCTGATCCCACATGCGGCAGAAGAACGACATTTTCCATCGCGATCAACTCGGTGGGGACATGCGGTTCGTCCTCGAACACGTCGAGACCGGCGGAGAAAATGACCTTGTTGTGCAAGGCTTGGATCAACGCCTTCTCATCCACAACGCTACCGCGCCCGATATTGATCAGCACGCCCTGGCTGCCGAGCGCCGCCAATACATCTGCATTGATTGTGTGAAAGGTCGACGTGCCGCCCGGTGCGACGCTCATCAGAATATCGACGTCTTTGGCCATGCCGACAAGCGTCGGATAATAGCGATAGGCAACATCCGTCTGCTCGCTGCGGCCATGATAGACGACCTTCAAGCCGAAGGCTTCGCAGCGGGTTGCAATCGCTTTGCCGATCCGGCCGAGGGCCAGAATGCCGATCGTCTTACCGCGCAACGTATTGTGCGTCAGCGGATAGGGGCCTTTGGCCGCCCAATGTCCGGCACGCAGATAACGCTCGGATTGCGGAAGTTCGCGCATCGTCATGATCAGGAGGCCGAGCGCGGTGTCGGCTACTTCCTCGGTGAGCACGTCGGGCGTGTTGGTGACCGTAATGCCATGCTGGCCAGCCCAATTTGCGTCGACCGTGTCGTATCCCACACCAAAATTGGCGACAATTTTCAGGTTCGGAAACTGCGACATATAGGCGCCATCCACCTTGATGTGACCACCTGTCGCAATAGCCCCGATTTTGGCCGCGTTTTCTTTGATAAAGGCCTCTGGATCAGGCATTTCCCAGAGACAGTGCAGGTGTCCGGTGGCTTTTAACCCCTCCATGATCAGCGGCATCATTGGCTTCGGGGCAAGAATTTCGGTAGCTGTCATGGTTATTTTCACTATGTTGCGGCACTTGAATTCAACAAATGACCGGGTGGGTTGCGTTAATTCGGTATGGCCTTTTCTTGATTTCCGCGCAACGGATGGCAAGATCGTAAAAATTAGAAGAACAGTCGGTTGATGTCGAGGGGGGCTCGTTGGTGACACGCATCGGTTTCGTTGGTCTTGGCGCTATGGGAATGCCCATGGCGGAAAATCTTGTCAAAAAGCAATTCGCCGTTACGGGCTTTGATGTGCGGGCGGACAATATCCGCGCGTTTGAGTCTTTAGGCGGTAAAGGGGCCGCAACGGCCGCGGAAGCGGCGCGGGATGCGGACGTGCTGATCGTGATGGTGGTCAATGCCACCCAAGCCGAAAGCGTGCTGTTCGATGCGGGGGCCTTGGATGCTTTGGCGCCAGGCGGTACCGTGGTGTTGATGGCAACCTGTGCGCCTTCGGCCGTCAAAGCCATTGCAGCCCGTGTCGAGGCCTCAGGCCGCCATATCGTCGACGCGCCCGTTTCCGGTGGAACGATCGGTGCCAAGGGCGGCACGCTGACCATCATGGCTGCGGCGTCAAAAGCGGTCTTCGACACAATGCATCCGGTTCTTGTCACGCTGGGCGACAAATTGTTCCATGTGGGTGAAGAGCCTGGACAGGGTGCGGCGGTTAAAACCGTCAACCAATTGCTCTGCGGTGTTCACATCGCGGTCGCGGCCGAAGCGTTTGCGCTGGCCGAGAAGGCGGGCATCGACGGCAAATTGGCGCTCGAGATTTTGGGCGGATCGGCGGCAGGAAGCTGGATGTTAAACAATCGTGGCCCTCGTATGTTTGAGGAAGAACCGATTGTGGCCAGCGCTGTTGATATTTTTGTCAAAGACCTTGGCATTGTCGTGGATGCGGGACGCGCTTCCAAAACCCCGCTGCCTATTGCCTCTGCCGCATTGCAGATGTTTTTGGCCGCGTCCGCTATGGGGCTGGGTGCCAAAGATGACAGCCAGGTCGTTGAAGCCTATCGGCATATAGCCGGATTAAAAAAATAATCAGGGAAGGACACTACCATGACTCAAGAAACAATCGGCTTTATCGGCGTGGGCTTTATGGGCCATGGCATGGCCAAAAATATCGTGGAAAAGGGCTATCCGCTCACCGTTATGGGCCATCGTAACCGCGCGCCGGTCGACGATCTCGTCACACGCGGCGCCAAAGAGGCGAAAAGTGTCAAGGAACTCGCTCAGGCGTCAACCATCGTGTTTCTCTGCGTAACGGGGTCGAAGGAAGTTGAAGCCGTTTTACGCGGACCTGATGGCCTCGTGGCCAATCTCCCGAAGGGTTCGCTGGTCGTTGATTGCTCGACCTCTGATCCGACGTCGACCATGGCGCTGTTCAAGGAATGTGAAGCGCACGGCATCACCTTGGTGGACGCGCCACTCGGACGCACGCCGAAAGAGGCATGGGAAGGTACGTTAGACACCATGGTCGGCGCAACCGATGCTGTTTTTGAACGGTTGAAGCCGGTGTTGGCGACATGGTCCGGTCGTGCGGTCCATATTGGAGGCCCTGGAGACGGTCATAAGATGAAGCTGATCAACAACTTCCTCTCGCTGGGCTATGCCGCGCTTTATTCCGAAGCGATGGTCTTGGCGCAGAAGGTTGGCATTACGCCGGACCGGTTCGACAGCGTCATCCGTGGCGGTCGTATGGATTGCGGTTTCTACCAGACCTTTATGAAATACACGCTTGAGCGGGATCGCGATGCGCATAAATTCACGCTCGGCAATGCGTTCAAGGATATGCGCTATCTGGAATCCATGGCCGATGACGCAGGTATTGCCAACCCGCTCGGCAATGCCGTCAAGAATGCTTACGCCGTGGCGATCAATGGTGGCCGCGCGAACGACTTCGTGCCGATGCTGGCCGATGTGATTGCCGAAGCAAACGGAACTTCGCTCGAGAAAAAATAAGACTAGAAAAAATAAGGGTTCAAACCCGACTTTAATCGGCAGCGGCAGGGATCATTCCCTGCCGTTTGCGTTCACGGTTAAGAAGATAAAGCCCTGAACCCGCAACAACCAACCCACCCGCAATGGTGAAGGCGTCCGGCACGTCGCCAAAGACGATAAAGCCCGAAAGCGTCATCCAGAGCAGTTGCGTATACATGAAGGGCGAAAGCACATTGGCTGGTGCATGGCGGTGGGCCAGAATGAGACAGAAATGGCCGACCGCCCCGAAGAGCCCCGTGGCTGCCATCATGCACCATACGAGGGTGGAGGGCGGATCCTGCCAGAAAAAGGGTAGGCCGAAGGATAAGATCACGGCTCCGATAAGGCCGGAATAGACCAGCGTTGTCTCGGTCGAATCATAGGCGGCCAGATGCCGCGTCATCAGGGCAAAAGCGGCATAGCAACACACGCCGATGACCGAGAGGATGGCGATCGGATGAATGCCGCCAAAGCCGGGGCGTGCGACCAAGAGGACGCCCAGAAAACCAATGACAATGGCCGTCATGCGCCCTTTGCCAACGGTTTCGCCAAGGACAGGGCCGGAAAACAGGGCGACCAGAAGAGGGGTAGCCAGTGCGATGGTCATGGTTTGCGACAATTGCAGATAGTTGACGGCAATAAAATTCATCACGGTAGACGCGAACAACAGCATCGAGCGAATCATTTGCAAAACGGGACGTCTGGTCCGCAACACGCCGGGATGAGACCGCGGATTGATAAAGGCGGTAATGATCAACACGCTACAAACATACCGCGCCCAGACCGTTTGAGGCGTCGGAATGGAATGGTTCAACCATTTTGCGGTCGTGTCGAGCAATGTGAAGCAAATATAGGCAGCGCACATCAATCCGATGCCCATCAGGCGTTGACGGTTCGTGTCGGAGGAGGTCTGGGCAGGGGTCGTGGAGCGGGACATCATTTACCGGGGGCAACGGAACAGATTGTCTTCTAACCGGTTATCGGAGGTTTCGCGACGGCACGGGAGGCGGAGCACCGTTGCATCGCCGTCACGGCTGATGAATAGATTTCCAGCTTGGGTATCGGAGTTTGATCGAGATGATACATGGGGTGCGACCTCCCGATTTTGGCGAAGCCGTCCGGTTATGGCCCAAAATCGGTTTGCAATCGTTTGGCGGCGCGCCCGCACAGATCGCCATGTTGCAAAAAGCGGTGGTCGAGGAGCGCGGCTGGATCGATGAGGAAAGCTTTCTCCATGCTCTGAATTTCTGCATGCTGTTGCCCGGACCCGAGGCGCAGCAATTGGCGACCTATATCGGTTGGCGCTTGCATGGGGTGAAGGGGGGCTTGGCAGCCGGCGTGCTGTTTATCGTTCCCGGAGCCCTCGTTATGCTGGGACTATCCCTGATCTATGTTCTGTTTGGCCAGATTTCGTTCGTGGCTGCCCTGTTTTTCGGGCTGAAGGCGGCTGTATTGGCCATCGTGGTTGAAGCAGTGGTCCGGATTGCCCGACGCGCGTTCAAAACGCGAGCCCTGATGGGCGTGTCCGTTCTGTCCTTTGTCGCCATCGGCGCGCTGAATTTACCCTTTCCACTGCTGATTTTGGCGGTGGCTGTTCTGGCGTATGGCGTGGGGCCGTTGGTTCCGTGGGCCTTCGCATTGGCAGAACCCTCAGCCCTTCTTGAAGCGAGCGATAAAGGGCAGTGGATCCGAACGGTGCGGACCGTGCTGTTGTGGATCGGTATTTGGTTTGCGCCGCTGGCTTTGTTGGCCTTGTTGCTTGGTCCCGAGCACCGGCTCATCGAGATCGGGCTATTTTTTGCCCGGCTCGCAGCCCTTACCTTTGGCGGAGCTTACGCGCTTCTGGCCTGGCTGGCGCAAGCGGCCGTCGAGACCAAAGGCTGGGTGGCTCCGGTTGAAATGCTCGATGGCTTGGGGCTCGCCGAAACGACGCCCGGCCCGACGATTCTCGTCACCCAATTCATCGGATTTCTTGCGGCCGTGCGCGCGCCGGGTGGATTGAATCCTCTCTTTGCCGGTATACTCGGAGCCTTCCTGACAATCTGGATGACGTTTGCTCCCTCCTTTCTCTGGATTTTTTCGTTGGCCCCCTATCTCGAGCGGTTGCGATCAAACCGTCGGCTTTCGGCGTCCTTGTCCGCGATTACGGCGGCGGTTGTGGGCGTCGTGGCTTGGGTCGCCTTCTGGTTCGGACTCCATGTCCTGTTTGGCGAGGTCAACGAGGTGACGCTGGGCTTTGTTCGGATACCGATGGTGGTTGTTGCAACCTTGAGGCTCGATGCGTTGCTCCTCTCGGCCCTTGCTTTCGTTTTGCTCTTGGTTCTGCACAGGGGTCTCAGCGTCACGCTTTTGGCAACGACGGTCGCCGGTTTGGTGATCCGGCTTGCTTTTCCTCTCAGTGTTGGGCTCTTTTAATCCATGAACGATGGTGAGGAGATTTCCATGACGACCGAATATCCCCGTGACATGCGTGGCTATGGCCGCCTAACCCCTGATCCGAAATGGCCTGGCGACGCGAATGTCTGTGTGCAGTTCGTGGTGAATTACGAAGAGGGTGGCGAGAACAATATTCTTCATGGCGATGCGGCGTCAGAAGCCTTCCTTTCGGAAATCGTCGGAGCGGCGCAATGGCCAGGCCAGCGGCATTGGAATATGGAATCGATTTACGAGTATGGCGCCCGCGCCGGATTTTGGCGGTTGTGGCGGATGTTCACCAAGCGCCAGATGCCCGTCACCGTTTATGGCGTTGCTTCCGCCATGGCCCGCAGTCCTGATCAGGTGAAGGCGATGCAGGAGGCCGATTGGGAAATAGCATCCCATGGCCTCAAATGGGTCGAGCATAAAGACATGTCGGCCGATGAAGAGCGCGCCCAAATTGCGGAAGCCATCCGTCTGCACACCGAGGTGGTCGGCGAACGTCCCCTGGGTTGGTACACGGGCCGATGCTCGATGAATACGCAGGCTCTGGTGATGGAGGAAGGGGGATTTCTCTATTCATCGGATACCTATGCCGATGATCTTCCCTATTGGGTGAAAGGGCCTCATGGCTCCCACTTGATCATCCCTTATACACTCGATGCCAATGATATGCGTTTTGCCACACCGCAGGGCTTTAATACCGGAGACCACTTCTTCCAGTACCTCAAGGATAGCTTTGATCTACTCTGGCGCGAAGGCGCGGAGGGCGCCCCGAAAATGATGAATATCGGCCTGCATTGCCGACTTGTCGGCCGGCCAGGCCGGGCCTTGGCGCTGGAGCGGTTTCTTGATTATGTGCAAAGCCACGACAAGGTTTGGGTCGCCAAACGTATCGATATTGCACGGCACTGGCGGAAAGTGCATCCCGCCAAATAGCGGATTTGGACGTATGCCCTGCGGTTTCACACGGCGGGACCGGCTTACCTCTCCTGCCGACGGGGCTGTTGCAGCCGATCGTAAGCCTGTCCAAGAATACCCCGTTGCGCCATACGGGAATACGCTTGGATTTTCAGAATCTTAACCCCTGTTTTGGGCTCCGCTTCTGTCATACAAATTATGACGAAAAAAACACTTGCAATGGGGGGGTAATGCCCCTATTCCCCCCTTGCCCAATTTCGCACGTGCCTGTGGTCGTGTGTCGGTTGGTGGGCATCCGGACAAGAGGCCGGACAGCCGCCCGGGTTCGTCAGACTTCTCGGCGAATCCGATAATCAACTGGCAGCCGGAGGCGAAACCGGCGCACCTCGTTCTCCCCGAGGGACGCGACTTAAAGCAACGACGGATCGGGCTTTTTCGTCTCTCTCTGCCCTCCAAAGGCAGAGAACCCGAAGAGGCTTGTCCATCTTGCCAACAGTGCGGCGGGGTTTTCCCTTCCAATCTAAGGCAGTTCACGCGGTTGACCTGACCCCTCTGGCGTTTCCAACGCGCCGGTGCGGGAAGTCGTCACCCGATGTTCTGTAATAGGAAGCCTAGCGGCTTCGATTGAGGGAGTTCGTGCCATGACCGCACGCATCCGTGAATTTCTGCGTAACCGCCGTGAGGATGGTCCTTGCGTTGTTGTCGACCTTGACGTCGTTCGCGAAAACTATCGTACCTTTGCCAAGGTCTTGCCGGATACCCGCGTTTATTATGCGGTGAAGGCTAATCCTGATCCTGCAGTCTTGCGGTTGCTCGCCGCTCTCGGGTCCTGCTTTGATACGGCCTCCGTGGTCGAGATCGAAATGGCACTTGCTGCGGGTGCGACGGCTGACCGCATCTCGTTTGGCAACACGATCAAGAAAGAGCGCGATATTGCCACTGCCTACACGTTGGGCGTTCGCCTCTTCGCCGTCGATTGTATGGCTGAAGTAGACAAGGTAGCTCGTGCGGCTCCTGAAGCCCGTGTCTTCTGCCGCATCTTGTGCGATGGCGCGGGTGCTGAATGGCCTTTATCGCGAAAGTTCGGCTGTGTACCTGAAATGGCGGCGGACGTACTCGAACATGCTCACCGATTAGGTCTGGAGGCCTATGGTGTATCGTTCCATGTCGGTTCCCAGCAGGGCAATGTCGAGGCTTGGGATCAGGCCCTTGGCTCCGCTTCTGCCATCTTCCGCGAATGCGCCGAACGGGGCATGCAGCTTTCGATGGTCAATCTTGGTGGTGGCTTTCCGGCCAAATATCTCAAGCCGGTCCCGGGTGTTGAAAACTACGGCGAGGCCATTTTCCGTGGCCTTGTGAAGCATTTTGGCAATCACATGCCGGAAACCATCATTGAGCCGGGCCGAGGTATGGTGGGTGATGCCGGTATCATCGAATCGGAAGTTATTCTGATTTCAAAGAAATCGGACGACGATGATGTGCGTTGGGTCTATCTCGATATCGGCAAGTTCGGTGGTCTGGCCGAAACGATGGATGAGTCGATCCGCTACCCCATTCGTACCCGTCATGATGAGTCGGAAATGGCACCTTGCGTGCTGGCCGGTCCGACCTGCGATTCCGCCGACGTCCTTTATGAAAAGGTGCCCTATATGCTGCCTGTTTCCCTCCAGATTGGCGATAAGGTACTGATCGAAGGAACGGGGGCCTATACGACGACCTATTCGGCCGTTGCCTTTAATGGTTTCCCACCACTCCGATCGTACACGATCTGAAACGGCGCTCCGGCGCCAATCCTCAAGTTCTGGCGGCCTTCGCCAGAACTGTCCTTCTGTCACCCTCATACGACAATCGGAACGGCCCGGGCCTGATGGGCCGGGTAAGGAGTTCGGACATGATCACGATCCGTGACGAAAATGCAGCCGATATGTCGGCTCGGGAAGCCCTGCTGGACGAGGTGTTTGGCGTCGAGCGGTTTGAAAAAACCTGCGAACGTTTGCGAGCAGGTCGCTTGCCGGCCCGCGGGCTGGCGCTCGTCGCTGAAATCAATGGTGAAATTGTCGGTACGGTCCGGCTTTGGCACATTGATGCGGGCGGTGTTCGTGACGCTTTGGTGCTTGGCCCGCTGGCTGTTGCAAAGGCCTATCAATCGATGGGCATTGGCGCTCGCTTGATGCGGGCAGCCCTCAATCGGGCTTCGCTCGCCGGTTATTCGGCTGTCCTTCTCGTCGGGGATGCACCCTATTATGCCCGCTTCGGCTTCTCGGCTGCACTGACGGATGGACTTTGGATGCCGGGCCCCGTTGAGCGGGAACGGTTTCTGGCATTTGAATTGAAGGCCTCGGCCCTTTCTTGTGCCTTCGGACCTGTTAAGGCAACGGGTGAGAGCGCAGGACAAGAAGGCCTATTTGCCGAGATCCGGGTCGAGGTTGAGAGGTTACGTGACGCAGCCTAAAACGATAGGGGGCACTTCGGCCTGCCTAATCATTGAATAAACTGGAGCGGACCTGACCGGTTGATCGGTCTGGTGTCCTTTGGAGAGGTGTTGATCTTGGTCGAGAATATGAAGTTAGCTCGTGTTGAAGGCCCTATTGTGCTGATTGGCTTCGGTTCAATTGGACGGGGAATTCTACCTCTGCTCGAACGCCATATCGAATTTGATCCCAAGCGCCTCGTCGTGATTGATCCCTCCGATTCCGATCGGTACCTGCTTGACGAACGCGGCATTCAATTTGTTCAGTCGGCGGTAACGCGTGAAAATTATCGCGAGCTTATAGGTCCGCTGTTAACCGCTGGCGGCGGACAGGGCTTCTGTATCAACCTGTCTGTCGATACGTCCTCGCGCGATATTATGGATTTGTCGCGGTCTTTGGGCGCGCTTTACATCGACACCGTGGCAGAGCCGTGGCTCGGCTTTTATTTTGACTCCTCCAAAGGCCCCGGAGATCGTTCGAATTACGCGCTTCGCGAGGTCATTCTGGAGCTTCGCCGTCAATCGCCCGGCGGGCCGACCGCTGTTTCATGCTGTGGCGCTAACCCGGGTATGGTGTCGTGGTTCGTCAAGCAGGCTTTGCTTAATCTCCAAAAAGATATGGGCGTTGCCGGGGAAGAACCACAAACGAAGGCCGAATGGGCGGGGTTGGCGCAACTGTTGGGCGTTAAGGGCATTCATATTGCCGAACGTGATACGCAGCGGGCTAACAGCCCCAAATCACGCGGCACCTTCGTCAACACCTGGTCGGTTGAAGGCTTTATTTCCGAAGGCTTGCAGCCTGCCGAGCTCGGCTGGGGAAGCCATGAAAAATGGATGCCGGAAAATGGCCGCACCCATGCAACGGGATGCCAATCGGCAATCTATTTGCTGCAACCGGGCGCGAATACCCGCGTCCGCTCATGGACGCCGACACCGGGCGCGCAATTCGGTTTTCTTGTCACTCACAATGAAGCAATATCGATCGCAGATTATCTGACTGTCCATGATGCCGGCCGCAAGGCTGTTTATCGCCCGACCTGCCATTATGCCTATCATCCGTGCGACGATGCCGTTTTGTCACTACACGAGATGTTCGGACAGGAGGGGCAACGCCAGCCCGAATGGAAAATCCTCGATGAGAACGAGATCGTCGATGGTGTCGATGAACTGGGCGTATTGCTCTATGGCCATGCCAAGAACGCCTATTGGTATGGTTCTAGGCTGTCGATCGAAGAGACACGAAAGCTCGCTCCTTATCAGAACGCTACAGGCCTGCAGGTTACCTCTGCCGTGCTTGCGGGCATGGTTTGGGCGCTGGAAAATCCCGAAGCCGGCATTGTAGAGGCGGATGATCTGGATTTCCGCCGTTGTCTCGAGGTGCAGATGCCTTATCTCGGCTCGGTCGAGGGGCATTATACCGATTGGACGCCACTTAAAGGCCGGCCGGGTCTTTTTCCGGAGGATATCGATTCCTCCGATCCGTGGCAGTTCAAGAATATCCTGGTTCGCTAAGGCTCGATATGACTGACGCCGCCATCAAGGCAGCGTCAAAACACCTGCCGCGCCCTCTTCGGTTCCAAAGATCATCCGATGGCCGGCTTTGCTCCAGCCCATGGATGTTACCCGACCTTCCTCTTGCTTGGCTGGGCGCACCAGCAACTCGGCGCCGTCGGTGAGACGACAGAGCAAAATACAGCTGTCTTCATACCCAATGGCGACCACCAAGGCGCGCGGATGAAACGCCACGGCGCTCACTTTCGAGTGCCGCACGCCACATTCGCGCGGGGCTTTGCCCATCGGCCCGTCTTTGTCTTTGAACGGCCAGATAATCGCCGCATCAGCGCCCGAGGTGGCGAGCCAATAGCCATCATGCGACCAGGCGAAGCTACGGGTTTTGGACGGATAGCCGGACATGCGCATGTCTTTGCCATCGGCTAGCCGCCAGCCATGCAGGGTATTTTCCTGCATCGAGGTGACCAGAAAACGGCCGTCAGGCGAGAAGGTTACATCAAGATGCGAGCCCTTCCATTCTCGCATTTCGGGCTTACCTTCGGTGTTGGGGAACCAAAGGCTTGCGCCGTTATAATGGCTGACCGCTAGCCGATAGCCTTTTGGGGCGAAAGCAAGGCCCTGAGCAGTGGTTGGCGCCAGCCATTCTTTCAGCCCGCCTTTACCGTCGCGGGCCACGACCTTCTTACCCGTTGACCAGGCTACCGCCCCTGAGGCGCCAATGGCGACGGCATCAATCCAGCGGCCCTTTTCATCACCCAGAATCGTGGCGCTGCCATCCACTCGGGTGTATACGATTTTACCGTCGTCACCGCCGGTCAACAGCATGGTGTCATCAGCCGCCGACACGAGAATGCCCGCCTCGCCATGGGGGTGAAGGCGTGTACCATGTGAACCGATGATAACCACGCCATCGGCTAAAACGAGGGCTAGCTCGTCGCCGATAAAGCGCGCCGCAATGACGTGGGCGCCTGCATGAATAGGCTCCACACGCTGGGTAAGCGATTCCTGCGTCTCGCTCATACGCGGCACGCCTCAACGGCCTTCTCAATCGCCGCGCGGTTAAGATGATGGCCAATAAAGACCATTTTGGACTGACGTACTTCGTCAGGCTTCCATTCGCGCTGGAGATCGCCATCCAAAATCATATGAACGCCTTGGAAAACGAAGCGCTTGGGTTCGTCTTTAAAAGCGAGAATTCCTTTGCAGCGAAGGATATTTGGCCCCTCGGCCTGCGTAAACTCGTTGATCCACGGCATGAATTTTTCAGGATCGATTTCGCCGGACAAGGTGAGAGCAACGGACTGCATCGTGTCATCGTGATGAACATGCACATCTTCAAGGAATTCGGGCGCTATATCGAGAATGCGATCAAGATCAAACGCGTTTTTGCCGAGCACCGCGTCCAGTGATACGGCTGAGCGCGTTGTCTTGTGGATGGTGGCATAGGCATTGATCGAACGGATGCTTTTCTCGACGTCGGCGAGTTCTTCCCCACTGACGAGATCTATCTTGTTCAGCACGATGACATCGGCAAAAGCGATCTGGTTTTTAACTTCCGGAGCGTCTTTGAGCTGATCTTTCAGCCAGCGAGCGTCGACAACGGTGATGACGGCGTCGAGCCGCGCGCGGGCGGACACATCCTCGTCGACGAAAAAGGTTTGGGCGACGGGGGCAGGATCGGCGAGGCCGGTGGTTTCCACGATGATGGCGTCGAATTTGCCCTTGCGCTTCATCAAACCTTCGATGATGCGGATCAGATCACCGCGCACCGTGCAGCAAATGCAGCCATTGTTCATTTCGAAGACTTCTTCATCCGCACCGACGACGAGATCATTGTCGATGCCGATTTCGCCGAACTCATTGACAATGACGGCAAATTTCTTGCCGTGCGGCTCGGTTAGGATGCGGTTCAAGAGCGTTGTCTTGCCCGCCCCGAGATAGCCGGTGAGCACGGTGACAGGAATTTTTTCGGACATAGGGTTCTCCGGACGGAAAGGTTTGGCGGGCCGGACTACGGCATCAGCGCCCTGGTCAGTTCCCTTATATTGGTTTTCATCATCGCGATGTAAGTCCCCGCCGGCGCCTTTTCGCGGGAAAGTGCATCGGAGTAGAGTTTTCCGCCCAGTTTGGCTCCAGATTCGGATGCAATTCTTTCCGCTAAACGCGGGTCGGAGATGTTTTCGAGGAAAACTGCGGGGATATGGTCGGCTTTTATCTGCCGAATGATGCGCGCGACATCTTTGGCGGAGGGTTCGGATTCCGTTGAAACACCCTGCGGTGCCATCATTTCAACCCCATAAGCGCGGGAAAAATAGCCAAACGCATCATGAGTGGTGACGATTTTGCGGCGATCTGACGGAATTTTAGCAAGGTCTGTCCGGATTTCGCGATCAAGGGTTACGAGATCGGCATCGTAACGCGATAATTGATTTTTATAGGTGTTTTCGCCTTCTGGATCGATCAAAATCAACGCTTTTGCGATATTTTCGGCATAAAGCCTGACATTGCCGACGTCCTGCCAAGCGTGCGGGTCAATGATATTTCGACCGTCGATTGTAGCGCGATGGGATGCAATTCCGTCGGAGGCGATAACGAGATAAGGCGATCCACCCGACGCTTTAATCAACCGGTCGATCCACCCTTCAAAGCCCAACCCATTGATAACCAATAGTTTTGCGGCGGCGATCCGGGCGGCATCTTTGGGGGCCGGATCGAACATATGGGCATCTTCTTCGGGGCCGATGAGGGTGTCGACCACTACCCGTTCTCCGCCGATCTGTTGGACGATGTCGCTTAAAATTGAAAAGCTGGTGACAATTCGGACCGGTTCGGTGGCGTGGACCGGTTCAAACCATCCCACCAAAAGCCCGATCAGGATGAGGAGGCGTATCATCAGCCGACCAGATGTTTGCGCGGCAGGAGGCGCAGCAACAGGCCATTTTTGAGGCCGATCAGAAGGGATATGAGATAAATAAGGCCAGTCGTTAGAATAATGGTAGGCCCTGTTGGCGTGCTTAAATGATAAGAAAGCATGATTCCGATGGCACTGGACAGGATTCCGATGCCGGTCGCGCACATCATCATGCCCTCCAGCGTCGTACTCCAGAAGCGGGCGGCGAAAGCGGGCAGCATCATCAGGCCGACCGAGAGCAGCGTGCCGAGCGCATGAAAGCCTGCGACCAGATTGAGCACGACCAGTGCGAGAAAGCCGAGATGGGTTGCTCCCCCGCTCCGACTGACGGTTCGCAAAAAGAGCGAGTCGACACATTCCAGCACCAGCGGGCGATAGAGCACCGCCAAGGCAACAAGGCTGATCGTGGCGGTGGCTGCCAAGAGCAGCAAGGTCGGGTCGTCCAGCGCCAGCACTGAGCCGAAGAGGACATGAAGCAGATCCACATTGGATCCGCGCAACGACACCAGCACGACACCGCCCGCCAGCGAGATCAGGTAGAACGAGGCAAGCGCTGCATCTTCTTTCAGAACGGTCACGCGGGTAACGAGCCCTGCGAGCAGGGCAACCACAAAGCCTGCGATCAATCCGCCTGCCGTCATAAAGCCCAGCGAGAGTCCGGCGATGAGGTAGCCAAGGGCTGCCCCCGGCAAAATGGCATGTGCCATGGCGTCACCGACCAGACTCATGCGGCGCAGCATCAAGAACACGCCAATCGGACCTGCGCCCAGTGACAGAGCGACAGCGCCTACCAGCGCCCGCCGCATAAAGGCAAATTCGACAAAGGGACCGATGACAAGATCATAAAGGGTGGTCATGACCATTATGCGGCCCGCTCGCAAAAATCGGCGTGGGGATCATTGGCCTCGATCATAGCCCGGGCTTTGGCAAGATGGGCTGGGGTCAACACGTCCGAAGTCTTGCCCCAAGCCACAGGTTCACGCGCGATCATCAGGCAATCGGGAAAAAACTCGGAAACCACATTCATGTCGTGCAATACGGCTAAAATGGTACGTCCCTCGCCGTGCCAGTGCCGCACAAGCTGCATCAGGTCTTGCACCGTTTTGGTATCGATGGCGGCAAAAGGTTCGTCGATCAGGATGATTTCGGCATCTTGCAGCATCAGGCGTGCAAACAGAACGCGCTGCATCTGTCCACCCGACAGCGTGCCAACGATGCGGTCCTCGAAACCAGCAAGGCCAACGCTATCAAGCGCATGGCCGATGGCCGCACGGTCCTGTCTGGCAACCGTCCCGAAGGGGCCGGTCTTGCGCCATAGTCCCATCGCCACGAGATCCTCGACCGATATGGGAAAATCACGATCGATCTCGGCTGATTGCGGCAAATAGGCGATCCGCCTGTCGTGCGAGGGGATGGAAAGTGAACCGCTTAAGGGCCGTAACGTGCCAGCAAGTGCTTTCAAGAGGGTCGATTTGCCCGCGCCATTCGGGCCGATAATGGCGGTTAAGCTGCCCGCCTTAAAACAACCGTCGAGATGGTGCACAGCAGGATGCCGGTCATAACCAAGGGTCAGATCGTGAAGATGGATGGCATTGGAACGTGGATTGTTCATAGCATCACCGCCAGCACAGCCATCCAAAGGATGGCGGCCAAAATACCTGCCCCCAAAAGCCGCGCCGAGACGGACAACTGCATCAGCGAACGGCCCTTTGCCGTGCGCGAAGGCGCATGAAAATGGACGTGATGAGAATGGGCGTGATGGGAATGGGACGAATCGGAATGGCTATGATGGGAGTGGGTGTGGGACATGCTGGTCATCAACCGGTATCGGAGGTTGATTGACTACCACTTCGACCGCGGGGTCGAAAGAGAAATGTAATATTATAACATTACAAAATCAGCAGCGTTCGGCCTCAGCCGCGGACAGGTTCGAGTGAAACAGCGCGTTTCATGAATTCGAACAGGGCGTAAAGGCTGACCATGCCGAAGGCCACCATCAAGACAAGGGCAATGGTGTTGCCCAGCTGAAACAGGCCTGCAATCGCCCAGCCGGCCGCAATCGCCACGCCGATAAACTCGGTGCCAACCAGAATGCCAACGCTGATCAGCGTAAGCAGGTTCTTGACATTGATCCGGCTGGATTTGGCCATCGTCTTATCCTCATGTTCAGTCTCTTACGACGTATCGCGATCTTGTGCCCAGCGCAAGCGTTTGAAACCGGCTTGTCGGGTCAAATCATCCCCTTGCCGTTGCGACCAGAACCGGCCTGCTCGGGTCTAGCAGATCTTGCTCATCCCTGTCAGAAAAGCTTGCCATTGGCGGCTAAATCGCGCTCTTGACGATCCAATAGGGGCCGGACCCGTATCCTAACCATAGCACTGCCTGAATGAGGTTTCTGATGACTGAGATGTTACGACCTGTTGCCCACCGCGCCGAGGTTAGGCTTCCGAGCGATCACCCGCCGGTGAAACTGGGCAAGATTGGCGTTTTACTGCTCAATCTGGGTACGCCCGACGCAACAGACTACTGGTCGATGCGTCGCTATCTGAAGGAGTTTTTGTCGGATCGACGGGTGATCGAAGTATCGCGCTGGTTGTGGTGGCCGATCCTCAATCTCATTATCCTGACGGTTCGTCCGGGCCGCAAAGGCAAGGATTATGATACGATCTGGAACAAAGAGCGCAATGAGAGCCCGCTCAAAACCATCACCCGCGCGCAGGCCGAAAAGCTCGCAGAGCGGCTGAAAGGGGTGGATGACCGGATCGTGGTGGATTGGGGAATGCGTTATGGCAATCCTTCAACGCCGGAGCGGATCAAGGCCTTGCAAGCGGAAGGCTGTGACCGGATTTTGCTCGTGCCACTCTACCCGCAATCATGTGCGGCAACCACGGCCACGGCGTGCGACAAGGCTTTTGAAACGCTGATGACCATGCGCTGGCAGCCTGCGGTGCGTGTGGCAGCGCCTTGGCATGATGATCCGGCCTATATCGCCTCGCTCGTGACGTCCATTCGGGAAAAACAGGCGACGCTCGATTTCGAGCCGGATTTGATCGTAGCCTCGTTCCATGGCGTGCCAAAATCCTATCTGATGAAGGGCGACCCCTATCATTGCCAATGCATGAAGACCGGCCGCCTTCTGCGCGAGGCCTTGGGGCTTTCAAAGGAAAAATTCATGGTCTGCTTCCAATCTCGCTTCGGGACGGAGGAGTGGTTAAAGCCCTATCTGATCGACACGATGGGCGAACTGCCCGCCAAGGGCATCAAGAAGGTGCTGGTGATTGCGCCGGGCTTTGCGGCTGATTGCCTTGAAACGCTTGAGGAAATTGAAGGCGAAAACTGCGAACATTTCATGCATCACGGCGGCGAGAAGTTCGCCTATGTGCCGTGCTTGAACGATTCCGAGCCCGGCATCGATGTTATCGAACAGGTGGTCTTGCGCGAATTGCAAGGCTGGATCTGATCAGGCAGCGCCGATCCGCAGCAGATCGAGAATATGGATGAGGCCCACGGGCCTCGCTCCTTCCACCACCAGAAGCGAACTGATCTTCCGGCTTTCCATGATCTCGAGCGCCTCGGCGATCAGCGTGTCGGGAGAGACGGTTTTGGGCGATTGGGTCATGATGTCATCCACCGACCTTCCGAGCAGATCGGGCGCCATGTGGCGGCGCAAATCGCCATCGGTCACAAGGCCCGCCAGCGTGCCATCGGCCTTGGTCACGATGACGCAACCCAACCCCTTGGCGCTGATGGTAAGAACGGCCTCCGACATGGGCATACCCGAACGGATCAGCGGAAGGCGATCACCCGTGTGCATGACGGCGCGGACCTGCCGCAATTGGGCGCCGAGCTTGCCGCCCGGATGGTAGCGGCGGAAATCCTGACTGGTGAAGCCGCGGCTCTCCAGTAGAGCGACCGCGAGAGCATCTCCCAAAGCAAGCTGCATCGTCGTTGATGTCGTGGGTGCCAGCCCGTTGGGGCAGGCCTCTTTGGCGCGCGGCAGGGCCAGACAAATATCGGCCCCCTTGCCCAGCGTGCTTTCGGCTTGGGAGGTGATCGCAATAAGGGTCACCTGATCGCGTTCCGCATAGGCGATGATATCGGCAAGTTCGGAGGATTCACCCGACCATGACATGGCCAGAATGACATCATCGGGCTGGATCATGCCCAGATCGCCGTGGCTTGCCTCGCCGGGGTGGACGAAATGGGCGGGTGTGCCTGTCGAGGCCAGCGTGGCCGCAATTTTGCGCCCGACATGGCCCGATTTACCCATGCCGGAAATAATAACGCGGCCGGATGCAGCCAAAATCGTATCAATGGCTTTGGTGAAGGCAGAGCCGAGCTCGCCTTCCATCGCTTCCATGAGGGCATTTAGTCCTTCAACCTCGGTCGAAAGCGTCCGGCGGGCGGAAAGGGTGGCTTGATCATGTTTCAAAGGAAATTATCCATCATAGAAGAGTGCGAAGGGCTGCCCGTAATTCGCTGCCCAGCTCATCACGTTCGAGGGCGTAGGCGATATTGGCCGTCAGAAAGCCGATTTTTGTCCCTGTATCATGGACCCGGCCCTTGAAGACATGGGCATGAAAAGGCTCTGATTGCTGCAGGGTTACCATGGCATCGGTGAGCTGGATTTCGCCGCCGGTGCCGCGGGGTTGGTTTCCCAACAGCTCAAAAATCTTCGGCGACAGAATATACCGGCCCGAAATTGCCAGATTGGAGGGCGAGGTGCCCTGTTTGGGCTTTTCTACCATTTTACGGATCGGCAGTGCCGATGCGGGGCCATCGCCAACATCGACTATGCCGTAGCGATGCGTGTCCTCGAAAGGCACCTCATAGACACCAATCATGTTGCCACCATGCTCGGCCTGTGCCTCGATCATCGATTTGAGGCACGGAATAGCACTTTGATGCAGCATATCGGGCAATAACACGGCAAAGGGCTCGTCGCCGACCATCTCGCGCGCACACCACACCGCATGGCCTAGACCGAGCGGTTCTTGCTGGCGGGTAAAGCTGGTCATGCCGGCTGCCGGCAGATCCCGCGCCAGTTCGGCGAGATCATCGGTCCGATGGCGCTCCTTGAGCGTCCGGTCGAGTTCATAGGCGATGTCGAAATGGTCTTCGATGGCGCCTTTGTTGCGTCCGGTGATGAAAATGAACTGCTCGATGCCGGCAGCACGCGCCTCGTCGACCACATGCTGGATCACGGGCCGGTCCACGACGGGCAGCATTTCCTTGGGCACGGCCTTTGTGGCCGGCAAAAAGCGGGTGCCAAGGCCTGCGACGGGAAACACGGCTTTGCGAATTTTGGACATGGGGGAGCTTTTTGCTTGAAACTCGAATGACACATACGCCGGAGCGCTTGGTTTCGTTTAGCGCAAATCACGGTGCGGGGGAATGGCAGGCGGCCAATCACCCGATGGGAAGGGGATATCAAGACTAAATAAACCATTTTGCGGCTCAATGGTTTCGTCATTTTTTCCCACAAAGCAGAACGCCATGTCCCGCCTGACTCCTTTTGCCGCTGTTTTTGCTCTTTTGCTGATGGGTGTCAGTTCTGTTGCCACGGCCTCACCCATGGCGAAACCGGCTCCTTCAAGCGGATTTCAGGGATTTTTGGGCCGGCTATGGCCCTTGGCCCATGCGCGCGGTGTAACCCATGAGACGTTTGCCGCCGCCCTTTCCGGAGTAACGCCGGATCAGGATGTTGTCGATCTGACCAAGAAACAATCCGAATTCGTCAAGCCGATCTGGGAATATCTCGCCTCGGCAACGTCAGCCAACCGCCTTGATCGCGGTGCAAAAATGGCCGGCGTCAATGCCTCCACGCTGGATGCGATCGAAAACCGCTACGGCGTCGACCGCTCGGTGATTTTAGGCGTCTGGGGAATGGAGACGAATTTCGGCGGCTTTACTGGCGGCAAGGATGTGATCCGATCGCTCGCCACCTTGGCCTCGGTCGGCTATCGCGGCACCTATTTTCGCGACGAGTTGATCGGCGCCTTGCTCATCCTGCAACAGCACCATGTCGCGAGGGCCGATTTCAAGGGCTCCTGGGCGGGGGCAATGGGGCAGACGCAGTTTATGCCGTCCTCGTTCCAGAAATTCGCCGTTGATTTCGATGGTGACGGCAAGAAAGACATCTGGACCGATGTGCCCGATGCGCTGGCATCCACCGCCAATTATCTCAAGCTGAATGGCTGGCAGGCCGGATTACCATGGGGGTTCGAGGTCAGCATTCCGCATGGCTTTGACTACCATATGACCCGCTTGGTGTTTGACGATTGGACGCGGCAGGGCGTAAGGCGGGCCGATGGTCAAGCCATGCCGAGAAGCGGGGAGGCCAACCTGTTTTTTCCCGCAGGGGCGGACGGTCCGGCGTTTCTCGTGACGGACAATTTCGATGTGATCAAGCGCTACAACAATTCGGATGCCTATGCGCTGGGCGTCGCCATGCTGGGGGACCGGATTTATGGCGCCGGCCCGGTTCGTGCCGCTTGGCCGGTGGATGATCCTATTTTAGGGCTTCAACAGCGGGTGCAATTGCAAGAGCAGCTTGTGGCGCTGGGCTATGATGTCGGCGAGCCCAATGGCCGTATCGGATCGCGGACACGAGAAGCGATCCGCGATTTTCAGGACAAACACGGCTTGCGGCCGGATGGCTATGCGGGTCGCAGGGTGCTGGAAGCGTTAAGGGTTAGATGAGGGTGTAGGGTGTAGGGAGTAGGGCGTAGGGCGTAGGGTGTAAAACCAAACCGTCATGGCGAGCGAGAGTGTCGCCACCCAGTTGGTGGTAGTTGGTCCGGTACAATCGAAGTCTAGCGCTTACTTGCTAACCATCATCTGGGCCGCTTCGCTCTCGCTCGCAGTGACGGATAAATTATACACCCTAAACCCTAAACCCTACGCCCTCACCTCGGCAGTGTCGTCTTCCCCATCAACTGCTTATCGACACTGTGCGCTGCTTGGCGGCCCTCGCGGATGGCCCAAACCACCAGCGACTGGCCACGGCGCATGTCGCCGCAGGCGAAGATGTTATCGACGCTCGACTTGTAGGCCACCATATCGGCTGCCACATTGCCGCGCGGATCGAGTTTTACTTCCGCTTCCGCCAACATTCCTTCAGCAACGGGTGCGACAAAGCCCATGGCGAGCAGGACGAGATCGGCCTTCAGCTCGAATTCCGAGCCGGGGATGGGCTGGAACTTCTCGTCCACCCGCACGCAATGCAACGCCTTAACTGCTCCGTCTTCGCCCGAAAACGACACGGTGTTGACCGCGAAATCACGCTCCGCGCCTTCTTCCTGCGACGACGAGGTGCGCATTTTCATTGGCCAGTTCGGCCAAGTCAGGAGCTTGTTTTCCTTCTCCGGCGGCTTGGCCATGATCTCGATTTGCGTCACCGACAACGCACCCTGACGGATCGAGGTGCCGATGCAATCCGAGCCCGTATCGCCGCCGCCGATGACCACGACATGCTTGCCATTGGCCAGGATCGGCTCGTTGGATTTGAGCGCCTCATGCGAGACGCGGCGGTTCTGCTGCGGCAGAAAATCCATCGCGAAATGGATGCCGTGCAGATCGCGACCCGGTACCGGCAGATCGCGCGGCTTTTCCGAGCCACCTGCCAGAATGACCGCATCATAGGCCGCTTTGAGTTCCTTGATCGTCTTGTCGACACCGATATGGACGTTGCAGTGGAATACCACGCCCTCGGCTTCCATCTGCGCCACGCGGCGGTCGATGAGATGCTTTTCCATTTTGAAGTCGGGAATACCATAGCGCATCAGGCCGCCGGGCTTGCCGTTCTTCTCAAACACATGGACTTCGTGGCCTGCGCGGGCGAGTTGCTGGGCGCTCGCAAGACCTGCGGGGCCGGAGCCGACGATGGCCACCCGCTTGCCGGTGAGTTTTGCCGCCGGCTCTGGGACGATCCATCCTTCTTCCCATGCGCGATCAACGATGGCGCATTCGATCGATTTGATCGTGACGGGGCTGTCATTGAGGTTCAAGGTGCAGCTTGCCTCGCAAGGCGCTGGGCAGATGCGGCCGGTGAATTCGGGGAAATTATTGGTGGAATGCAGGTTGCGCGAGGCTTCCTGCCAATCGTCGTGATAAACGAGATCGTTCCAGTCGGGGATCTGGTTGTTCACCGGGCAGCCATTGTGGCAATACGGAATGCCGCAATTCATGCAACGCGCCGCCTGATCCTTGGTCGCCTCTTCCGAGAGCGGGATCACGAACTCTTTATAATGACGGATACGGTCAGCCGCTGGCGCATAACGCCGGTCGCGACGGTCGATTTCCATGAATCCAGTTACTTTGCCCATCGGATCACTCCCCCGCCACAGCCAAAGGCTGGTTCTCGTTTTCAGCCATCAACTCCTTGAGTGCGCGGCGATATTCGACCGGCATCACTTTGCGGAATTTGCCCTTGTAATCATCCCAATGATCGAGGATCTCGCGGGCGCGGGTCGAGCCTGTATAGCTCGCGTGGTTCTCGATCAGCATATGGAGACGCTCCGCATCATGGCGTGTCATATCGCCCATGACATCGACGCGGCCATGGCCTTCGAGGTCACCCGAGGAATGGTTGAGGCGCTGGTTGAGCTCCTCTTCCTCGGCCACCGGCTCGAGTTCCACCATCGCCATGTTGCAGCGCTCGGCGAAATTGCCTTCCTCGTCGAGCACATAGGCGATACCGCCCGACATGCCAGCGGCGAAGTTGCGTCCGGTCCGGCCGAGCACGACGACGATACCGCCCGTCATATATTCGCAACCGTGATCGCCGGTGCCTTCGACAACCGCAATCGCGCCGGAGTTTCTCACCGCAAAGCGCTCGCCCGCGACACCACGGAAATAGCACTCGCCCGAGATGGCGCCATAAAGAACGGTGTTACCGACAATGATTGATTCATGCGGAACAATTTGCGTGGCTTCCTTCGGCGGATAGATGATGAGCTTGCCGCCTGAAAGACCCTTGCCGACATAGTCGTTGGCTTCGCCTTCGAGTTCCATCGTCACGCCATGCGCGACCCATGCGCCGAAGCTCTGGCCAGCCGTGCCTTTGAGCGACACATGGATCGTGTCGTCGGGCAGGCCCTTATTGCCATACCGCTTGGCGACTTCGCCCGAAAGCATCGCGCCCGCCGTGCGGTTCAAGCTCTTGATCCGCGTTTCGATCTTCACCGGTGTGCGGTTTTCCAACGCGGCCGAGGCCTTCTCGATCAAAGTGCGATCAAGCACGGCGTCGAGATGGTGGTCTTGCAGCATCGAGTGATGGATGTCGGTAGCCTTTGACGCCTCGGGCTTTGAGAACAGCTTCGAGAAATCCAGACCTTGCGCCTTCCAATGGTTGATCGCTGGATCGCGATCCAGCATCTGCATCTGTCCAACCATTTCGCTGAACGAGCGATAGCCCAAGCGTGCCATTTCTTCGCGGACTTCTTCGGCCACAAAGAAGAAGAAATTGATGACATGCTCCGGCAGACCCACAAAGCGCTTGCGCAACACAGGGTCTTGGGTTGCAACACCCACCGGGCAGGTGTTGAGATGGCATTTGCGCATCATGATGCAGCCTGCTGCAATCAACGGCGCGGTGGCAAAGCCGAACTCATCGGCACCCAACAAGGCACCGATGATAACGTCGCGACCGGTGCGGATGCCGCCATCGACTTGCACCGCAATGCGCGAGCGCAAGCCGTTCAGCACCAAGGTCTGGTGCGTCTCGGCCAAGCCGATTTCCCACGGGCTGCCCGTATGCTTGATCGAGGTGAGGGGCGATGCGCCCGTACCACCTTCAAAGCCGGAGATGGTGACGTGATCGGCGCGTGCTTTCGACACGCCCGCCGCCACCGTGCCGACGCCGATTTCGGAGACGAGCTTGACCGAAACCTGCGCCGCCGGATTGACGTTTTTAAGGTCGTAAATCAGCTGCGCCAGATCCTCGATCGAATAGATGTCGTGGTGTGGCGGTGGCGAGATCAGACCCACGCCTTGCGTCGAGTGGCGGACCTTGGCGATGACCGCATCGACCTTATGGCCGGGCAACTGGCCGCCTTCGCCGGGCTTTGCACCCTGCGCCATCTTGATCTGCATCATGTCGGAATTGACGAGATATTCGGTGGTGACACCGAAACGACCCGACGCCACCTGCTTGATGGCCGAGCGCATCGAATCGCCATTCGCCATCGGCTTATACCGATCCGACTCTTCGCCGCCTTCACCCGTGTTCGACTTGCCACCGATGCGGTTCATCGCAATAGCAAGCGTCGTATGGGCTTCGCGCGAAATCGAGCCATAGGACATCGCGCCCGTTGCGAAACGCTTGACGATGGAGGTGGCGCTTTCGACTTCCTCGAGAGGCACAGCTTTGCGGCCATCCTGTTCGGCGCTCTTGATGCTGAACAGTCCGCGAATGGTGAGCAAACGCTCGGATTGCTCGTTCAAAAGCTTGGCATATTCGCGATATTTATCCTGCGCATTGCCACGCACCGCGTGCTGCAACAGCGAGACCGATTGCGGTGACCAGGCATGGGCTTCGCCGCGCATGCGGAAAGCGTATTCGCCACCAACTTCCAGCGCGTTGCGCAAGACGGGCGAGGTGCCGAACGCATCCGAATGACGGCTCACCGTCTCGCGTGCGACTTCCGCCAGACCCACGCCGCCAATGCGGGAATGGGTGCCAGCAAAATACTTTGCCACAAACGCGTCGCCCAAACCGATGGCGTCGAAAATCTGCGCGCCGCAATAGGATTGATAGGTCGAAATGCCCATCTTCGACATGACCTTCAACAGGCCTTTGCCGACGGATTTGATGTAGCGCTTTTCGACCTCATAGGCGGAGACTTCATCCTGCAGGTCTTTGGCCATTGCGCCGAGTGTTTCAAAGGCGAGCCAAGGATTAATCGCTTCTGCGCCATAGCCTGCAAGGCAGGCAAAATGGTGCACTTCGCGCGCTTCACCCGTTTCAACCACGAGGCCCACGGACGTGCGCAAGCCCTTGCGGATCAGATGGTGGTGCACGGCGGCGGTCGCCAGCAATGCCGGAATCGGAATCCGGTCCGGCCCGACCATGCGATCCGACAAGACGATGATGTTGTAGCGACCCTTAACCGCTGCTTCAGCCCTTTCGCACAGGCGCTCCAAGGCTTGATCCATGCCATCCGCGCCCTGCTCGGAGGGGTAGGTGACATCCAGCGTCTTGGTGTCGAAGCTGTCTTCGAAATGGCCGATGGAGCGGATCTTTTCGAGATCGCCATTGGTAAGGATCGGCTGGCGCACTTCCAGCCGCTTGCGGCGGGAATTGCCTTCGAGATCGAAAATGTTCGGGCGGGGACCGATGAAGGAGACGAGGCTCATCACCAGTTCTTCGCGGATCGGATCAATCGGCGGGTTCGTGACCTGCGCGAAGTTCTGCTTGAAATAGGTGTAGAGCAGCTTCGACTTGTCCGACATTGCCGAAATCGGCGTATCGGTGCCCATGGAGCCCACCGCCTCTTGGCCGGTGGTGGCCATTGGCTCCATGAGAAGGTCGATGTCTTCGCGGGTATAGCCAAAGGTTTGCTGACGATCGAGCAGCGATACATCGGTGCGCGGCGCGCGAGGCTCGACCGGACGCAGATCTTCGAGCACGATCTGCGTGTTTTTCAACCATTCCGCATAGGGGCTGGCGGTCGAGATGCCTTCCTTGATCTCCTCATCGGAGACAATGCGGCCTTCCTCCAGATCAACCAGCAACATCTTGCCGGGCTGGAGACGCCACTTCTTGATGATGGTCTCTTCCGGAACGGGCAGAACACCCATCTCGGACGCCATGATCACAAGGCCTTCATCGGTAACGTAATAACGCGCGGGACGCAGACCGTTACGGTCAAGCGTTGCGCCGATCTGGCGGCCATCGGTAAAGGCGACGGCGGCAGGGCCGTCCCATGGTTCCATCAGGGCTGCGTGATATTCATAGAACGCACGGCGCTGCTCGTTCATCAGCGGGTTGCCGGCCCATGCTTCCGGGATCAGCATCATCATTGCGTGGGCGAGCGAATAGCCGCCCTGCACCAGAAATTCGAGCGCGTTGTCAAAGCAGGCGGTATCCGACTGGCCTTCATAGGAAATCGGCCAGAGCTTCGAGATTTCGGTGCCGAAGAGTTCTGAATCAACCGATGCCTGACGCGCCGCCATCCAGTTCACATTGCCGCGCAGCGTGTTGATCTCGCCATTATGCGCGACCATGCGATAGGGATGCGCGAGCGACCACGTTGGAAACGTGTTCGTCGAGAAGCGCTGATGCACGAGCGCCACAGCCGATTCCAGACGGGCATCGCGCAGATCGGGGAAATAATCGCCGAGCTGAGTTGCGAGCAACATGCCCTTGTAAACGAGCGTGCGGGCCGACAGCGAGACGGGATAAAAGCCTTGCGTCGCCGGATTGCCGAGATTGTAGATCGTGTTCGAGATCACTTTGCGCAGGATGAACAGGCGGCGCTCGAAGGCATCGGTGTCGGTAATCGTGGCGCTGCGGCCAATAAAGATTTGGCGATGGGTAGGCTCTGTCGGCTTGACGCTTTCGCCGAGGCAGGTGCTATCGACCGGCACATCGCGCCAGCCGATGAAGGTCTGGCCTTCGTCCGTGACGACTTTTTCGATGATGGCTTCGCAGAGCTTGCGGCCTTCGGGATCGCGCGGCAAAAATACATGGCCAACGGCGTAGTGCCCGGGCGCGGGCAGGGTGAAGCCTAGCTTGGCGCATTCCTCGGCGAGGAAGGTATGCGGGATCTGGATCAGCATGCCGCAGCCATCGCCCGCCTTAGGGTCGGCGCCGACGGCACCGCGATGGTCAAGGTTCAAAAGAATTTGCAGGCCCATCTCGACCACCGAGTGGGACTTGCCGCGCTTCATATCGGCAACAAAGCCGACACCGCAGGCGTCTTTCTCGAAGGAGGGATCATAAGAGCCGGTGGCGGCCGGAAGGCCTGCATTGCGAAGCACATCCGCTTTCGAGGGTGCTGTCATCTGTACAGACATCGAAATGCCGCTCGTTTCCGTGCTCATAGCTCTCTCCCCGTGTAGAGGCGACTTTGCCGGTTATCGGTAAAGCCGCTCGGTCTGGGGCCGTTTGGTATGAGGAGGTGGGTCGCGCCCCGTCTTGCGCCCGCTCCTTGCGGGCGCACATGGCTGAAAGCCGATACGCGCCCTATGCCAGTTTCGTGGCCCGCGTTTTGCGGGCGGCACGTTTAACGCCGCCAAGGGTGGTGCGCTTTTGCGTCGTCAGCGAAAGTGAGTTGCCGTTGAGCCGCATGATACTTCCAAACCCTACTGGCCCAAACCCCGTTGGCGATGCCAGAAATTCCCCGATAAAATGGGACAGCAAGACTGTCCTATTTCGTGCCGACAATTACATGTTTTTTTTAGCTGCACAAGGGGGCGCAAACCGGAATCTTTGCCGTTTTGACATGCTCTTTTCAAGCGCACTGCCACGGTGCACTGTGCGCGCCAGAATCAGAGGGGGCAATGATGATCAATTTAGCCAGTGACAATGTGATGGGAGCCTCGCAACAGGTGCTTGAGGCCTTGATTGCCGCCAATAACGGGCCCGAGGCGGCCTATGGCTCGGATCATCACACGGCCGAGGCCGAGGCGATGCTGGCCGAAATTTTTGAACATGAGGTGAAAGTCTTTCTGGTGGCCACGGGTACGGGCGCGAATGCCTTGGCCCTCGCGGCGCTTTCGCCGCCTTGGGGCGCGATTTTCTGCCACGAGGAAAGCCATGTCGCCGATGATGAATGCGGCGCACCGGAAATGTTCACGGATGGCGCCAAGCTGATCGGCTTGCCGGGCGTCAATGGCAAGTTTACGCCGGCGCGGCTCGAGACCGCGATTGCGCGTTATCCGAAAGGCGTTGTGAAGGCGGTGCAACCGGCAGCCGTTTCCATCTCGCAAGTAACAGAATCAGGCACGCTCTATTCCTTGGCCGAAATTGCGCGGATTGGCGAAATTGCCCGCAAGCACGAGCTTGGCTTCCATTTGGATGGTGCACGCTTTGCCAATGCGCTGGTATCGCTGGGCTGCACGCCAGCCGAGATGACGTGGAAGGCGGGCGTGGATGTTGTCTCGTTTGGGGCGACCAAAAATGGCTGTTTTGCCTGCGAGGCGGTGATTTTCTTCAATCCCGCACGGGCCGAGCATTTCGGCTTTCGCCGCAAGCGTTCCGGCCATACGGTTTCCAAGGGTCGCCTCTTGGGTGCCCAAATGACGGCCTATCTGCGGCATGGCCATTGGCTGGATAACGCAAAGCACGCCAACGCGATGGCAACGCGCTTGAATGAAGGGCTCAGCGCCTTGTCCGGCGTTCGGATGGCATGGCCAACGGAGGCGAACGAGGTTTTTGCGGTTTTGCCGAAGGCTGTGGCGAACGTCCTGTCCGAAGCGGGGGTGCGGGCCGCACCCTGGTATGAGTTGAGTGTCAGCCTGCCATCGGGCGAGGCGATTGGTCCGAACGAGGTTTTCTGGCGTTTTGTAACGAGTTTCGCGACGAAGCCCGAGGAGATTGATCAGGTGATTGCGCTGGCAAGGGGATAGGCCGGGTGTCCTTCTCCCTTTCCGGGAGAAGGACCTGTTTGATGAAACGCGCTCAGGCCGCGCTGGCCTCGATCACTTTGGCCTGTGAATTGGCCGCAATCGGAATAACGCGCGGCTTTTTGGCTTCCGGCACTTCGCGGACGAGATCGACATGCAGCAGGCCGTTTTCGAGGCTGGCGCCTGTTACCTGAACATGATCGGCAAGCTGGAAGCGGCGCACAAAGGCGCGCGCGGCGATGCCCTGATGCAGGATTTCAAGCTTAGGCGCGGTGCCAGGCGCTTTCTTGCCGCCCGAAATGGTCAGCGTGGTTTCCTTCACCTCGATCGAGAGATCGGGCTCGGCAAAGCCTGCAACCGCTACCGTGATGCGGTAGGTATTCTCGTCGGTGCGCTCGATATTGTAGGGCGGGTAGGTGGTTCCTTCTGGCCCTGCCGCCTGATCGAGCAGCGAGAAGACACGGTCAAAGCCGATGGTTGACCGGTAGAGGGGAGAAAGATCAAAATGACGCATAGCATATCCTCCAAAAGAAGCGACATGATGGGATAACGACGCTGTTCCCGGGTTCGTCCCATTGGGCCCAAACCGTCGATAGGCAACCGGAATGGTCTGCCCACGGTTGAGGTAGGGTGCGACACGCATGGCTTCAAGGGGAGAGAGGTGAAAATGATGCTGAAGGCGCCGCGGCAGGATCTTGTCTCGATTCCGGAAAATCCGTTGCCGGAGGGTGGGCGGGTCCTCCATGTCCGGACGCCGGACGGGTTGCGTCTGCGCGCGGCCCATTGGCAGCCCGCGCTGACGGCGAATGGCAAGCTTGCCGTCATTCTGCAGGGCCGGACCGAATTTATCGAGCGTTATGCCGAGACAGTAGATGCCCTGCTCAAGCGCGGCTTTCATGTCGTTGCGTTTGACTGGCGCGGGCAGGGCGGTTCCGATCGCCTCCTGGCGGATCGAAACAGGGGGCATGTCGATCGTTTTGACGATTATCTGCTGGATCTGGATGCTGTGATGACGTCCGTGGTCGCTCCGCTCGGGCCGATGCCCCGGATCGCCTTGGCCCATTCGATGGGCGGCGCGGTGCTGTTGCACGCCTTGCAACGCGACCCGCAGACCTTTGAACGCTGCGTGCTATCGGCGCCGATGATTGGCCTGTCGATGGTCAAACGTCCGAAAGCCGCCCATTTCGCCGCGCGCATGCTCGCGGCCCTCGGCTTCTCAGCCCGTTATGTGCCGGGCGGGACGGATCAGACGACCATTCCGTTTCCGGACAATCCCTTGACCAGGGACGAGGCGCGGCACGGCATTGCAGGAAAAATATTCAGCGTTGCACCGGATCTTGCGCTTGCCAGTCCGACCATCGGGTGGGCGGCCACCAGCTTTGCCGCAATGGCTGCATTGCAGCAGCCCTCGATTGCTCCATCGATCCCGACGCCGATTTTGATTGCGGCGGGGCCGGATGATCGCATCACGTCGACGCCGATGGCTGAAACATTCGCCGCCCGTCTGCCGAATGGCCGCTTTTTGGCCCTCCCGCAGTCGGAGCACGAAATTCTGTTGGAGGTGGAACCCGTTCGCGCCGCGTTCTGGCAGGCTTTCGATGCCTTTGTCGGCTAGTTTCAGCCGTTCAGCAGCTTCATCGCTTCGGCATGGACGCGCTTGTCGCCGGCCGCAATGATGGAGCCGCCATTGGCAGCCGAACCGCCTTGCCAATCGGTTACGATGCCGCCTGCGCCCTCAATGATGGGGATCAGCGCGACAATATCGTAGGGCTTCAGATTGGACTCGATCACGAGATCGATGAATCCCGCAGCCACCATGCAGAATGCATAGCAATCATAGCCGAAGCGCGTCAGGCGCGCGGCCTTCTCAACGCGCTGGAACGCCTCGAGCCCAGCCGCATCAAACATTGTGGTGGACGTGCACGACAAGGTGGCCTCGGCCAGCGACGCGCAGCTCCGCGATTTCAAGATCCGCTCGCCTTGCGGTGTCCGAAGCTTGGCGGCGCCGCCGTCACCGAAAAACCGCTCTTTGGTGTAGGGCTGGTTCATCATGCCGTAGGCCGGCTTGCCGTTGCGGGTCAGGCCGATCAGCGTTCCCCAGAGCGGGAGGCCGGAAATAAAGGCCTTTGTGCCGTCAATCGGATCAAGCACCCAGACAAATTCGGCGTCCGGACGCTCGGAGCCGAATTCCTCGCCGATAATGCCATGTTCCGGGAAGGTCGACTTGATCCGCGCGCGCATCACCGATTCGCTGGCCCGGTCGGCTTCCGTTACCGGATCGAACAGGCCGCCATCGGATTTGTCGATGGCGGCCAAAGATGAACGGAAAAACGGCAAAATGGCTGAACCCGAAACGGTCGCAAGCTCATCGACGAAAGCTTCAAAGTCGACGGCTGACATGGCAACGCTCCGGTTCACAAAGGGTAGGTTTCGATAGCGTGATATGGCCGGATTCGCAATTCCCTGCCGATTGGAACGTCAAAAAAGAGGGCTGCTCGAACCAAAATCACATTTTGCATGGCTTGCATTGCAGCTATGCATTTTTTATAAAATATTCATTAAGCCATTGAAAAATAATCATAAAAACAATCAAAAATAAGGTATATCCGACTGCAACCTAAAAACAGGAGTTATATTAAGCTTGCATTTTGTGCGCTGCACGCGCATTTTATTGCAGTGCGATATTGCTGTATCAGTGATATCCGCAGCCCTTTTTGGGCGTTTCCTCCCTAGACTTGGGCCGCCTTCCGGGCGGCCTTTTTTTTGTTCAAATTTCGGCGTTGAACAGGCGTTTATTCGGCCGCCAATCCATAAGGCTGCCATTGGCTTTCGACGAATGCGATCAATTCTGTGGCCATGCGGGTCAGATCCTCGCGCAGCCCGTCAAATCCGTGCAACCGTTCGATCCGCCGTTCATCCAGATACAGGCTGCGGTTGATTTCGATCTGGACGGCGTGAACGCCGGCGATCGGGTTGCCGTAATGTTCGGTGATGAAGCCCCCCGCATAGGGGCGGTTGCGGGTAACGTGGTAGCCCATGGCGCGCAGACTTGTCTCGATGCAATCCGGGATGGACGGGTCGGCGCTGGTGCCGAAGCGATCCCCGATCACCATATCGCAGTGCAAGGCCTCGCTGCGGGCTACCGCGGCGGACGGCATGGAATGGCAATCGACCAGCACGGCGAGGCCGTGCCGGCGTTGCGCCGACACCAACGCCCGGGCCAAGGCGCGGTGATAGGGCTTATAAAGCGCTTCGATCCGCTCGAGGGCCTCATCAAGGGTCGGCGGCGTGTGATAGATGTCTAGTCCCTCGCCGACGGTCCGCGGAATGGTGCCCAAGCCGCTGGCGACCCGCAGCGAGCGGGTATTGGCAAAGGGGGGGAGCCTTCCGCCGAACATTTTAGGGTCGAGTTCGTAGGGTTCGCGGTTGACATCGACATAGGCGCGGGGGAACTCGACCCGCATCAGGGAGCCGCCTTGCGCAATAACGCCCTCAAACAACCGGTCGACATCGACATCCTCGGACCGGCGCAGGGCCAAGCGATCAAGGCGCGCGGCATCGAGCAAGGCCTGGGGGTAGATCGAACCCGAATGGGGTGAATTGAATAGGACAGGGGTTACCCCGGAAAGCGGGGTATCAAGCCTGAACGGGGGATCAAACGAATCGGAAGCCCCAAACTGCATCGCCAAATGCTCATTCCTGTCACAGGGATTGAACCCGAAGTTTGCGCGTTTGCCGGCGAATAGTCCAGCATTTTGGCGGAAAAGCATTTCAGATGCTCTCTCATTCTTTCACGGGTTGTTTACCAGATCATGCCCATAAGGAGCCTGACGAGGAGTGAGGCGTAATGATCGAGAACGAGCTTTCAAGGCGTATCCTGCTGGCCGAGGATGACAATGACATGCGTCGCTTCCTTGTCCGTGCGCTGGAGCAGGCGGGCTATCAGGTCGCCTCGTTCGATAACGGGCTTTCGGCCTATAACCGGTTGCGCGAAGAACCCTTCGAGCTTTTGCTGACGGATATTGTCATGCCGGAGATGGATGGCATCGAGCTCGCGCGCCGGGCAACCGAGCTCGATCCCGAAATTAAAGTGATGTTTATCACAGGCTTCGCCGCCGTTGCATTGAATCCCGATTCGGACGCGCCGCGGGATGCCAAAATTCTTTCCAAGCCATTCCACCTCAAGGATTTGGTCAATGAGGTACAAAAGCTGCTGGTTGCGGCCTGAGTCGACAGAAATTTGTCGTCAATGGCTTGCAAGCGGCGCCAAGTGCCGGTATACGCCGTCCACACCTTGGAACGGGCTTGCCCGTAATGGGCGCGTAGCTCAGCGGTAGAGCACTACGTTGACATCGTAGTGGTCACAGGTTCGATCCCTGTCGCGCCCACCATTTGGTGACAGAATTTTGAGGGTTTGGCGCTGGTAACGGCACAAATTCTGGGATAAGACGATTACAGGCAGGCAACTGCATAGAATTTTGGATAGGATACGGCCATGAAGATCCGCAACAGTTTGAAGAGCCTTCGCACCCGTCACCGTGACAACCAGCTGGTTCGTCGCAAGGGCCGCGT
>CANGIS010000009.1 GCA_947454055.1 Hyphomicrobiales bacterium | reverse complement strand
GGGCCTGCCGCGCGTACCTTCGGCCGAAGTGATCCGGTTGAACGAGGCCGGCGAGGTTGAGGGGCTGTTCTGAGTTATTGCTTTCGTCATTGCGAACGACAGTGAAGCAAACCAGCTGATGATAAAAGAAAAAGCGCAGTGGCAACATCGCGCTTTTTTGACGTTCCACAAACTGGGTTGCTTCGCCTTCGCTCGCAATGACGGAAGGGTTATTTCGCTCTTCTTTAACGCGCGGCTGCATCTGCCACGGTACGAATGGCGGTGATATTCCCAGCATAGGCGGACGGCCCGCCCTTAAACACGGCTGAACCCGCGACCAATACATCAGCACCTGCAGCGGTCAGCAAAGGCGCTGTTTCAGGCGTTACTCCGCCATCAATCTCGATACGGATATCGCGCGCACCAATCATTTTTTTAACGCGTGCCACTTTCTCAATCACAGAGGGGATGAAGGCCTGCCCGCCAAAGCCGGGATTGACCGTCATCAGCAGCACGAGATCGAGCCGGTCGAGCACGTATTCGATCACGCTTTCATGCGTGGAAGGATTAAGCGACACGCCCGCTTTTTTGCCCAAAGCGCGAATGGTTTGCAGCGAACGGTCGAGATGCGGGCCAGCCTCCGCGTGCACCGTGATGTAGTCACACCCTGCATCGGCAAAAGCTGCGAGATAGGCGTCCGCCGGTGCAATCATCAGATGGCAATCGAAAATCTTGTCCGTACGGTTGCGGATGGCTTTGATCACGGGCGGGCCGAAGGTGATGTTGGGTACAAAATGACCATCCATTACATCGAGATGAATCCAATCCGCCCCCGCCTTCACGACAGCTTCGACTTCCTCGCCCAGTTTCGAAAAATCGGCCGACAGGACGGAGGGAGCAATCAGGGTTTTATGCGACATGGATCAGGCCTTTTTAGATGCAAGGGTCGAAGGGCGGCCGATCGCAGGATCGGCATGGTATTGGCGAAGGAGGTCAATTTCATTGCGGGCGCCGAACATGAAGGGCGTCCGCTCGTGCAGCGATGCCGGCTTAAGGTCGAGAATGCGGGTATATCCATTAATCGCCGCTCCACCCGCTTGCTCGATGAGCATGGCGACCGGATTGGCCTCATAGACCAGCCGCAGACGGCCTTGATCGTAGCCTTTGCGGTTATCGCGCGGATACATAAACACCCCGCCCCGCACCAGAATGCGGTAGGTCTCTGCCACCAGCGAGGCAATCCAGCGCATGTTGAAATTCTTTTTGCGGGGCCCTGATGCGCCCGCCAGACATTCATCCGCATAGGCCCTCAGCGCCGGGTCCCAATGCCGGTAATTTGACATATTGAGGGCGAATTCCTTGGCCTCCGGGTTGATCTGAACCGACGCATAGGCTTTCAGGAAAACGCCTTCCCTTTCGGAATAGACAAAGATCGAGGTACCCGCGCCGAGCGTCAGCACCAGTGCCAATTGCGGGCCATACACAAAAAAGCCCGCGGCCACTTGCGCGGTGCCCGGTTGCAAAAAGGTGGACTGCGCATCGGCAAGGCTGGGCACAATGGAAAAAATCGTACCGATCGTGATGTTGGTATCGATATTGGACGAGCCATCGAGCGGATCAATAGCAACCGAAAGCGGGCTGATACCATCCAGCACCAGAGGCTCGGCCTGCTCTTCGGAGGCATAAAAGGCGATGCCCGCCTCGCTAGCGGCCTGCAAAAAGAGGTCATCGGCGTGGACATCCAGCGCCTTCTGGTCGTCCCCGTCGGCATTGCTGGACGACAGCGTGGTCGAAAACGACGCGCCCAGTGCGCCTTCTTGGATGGCCGTCCGCAGGCTAACGGCAACGCCGGCAAAACGCTCGATCAGCGCCGCCAGAGGCTCGTGCACCGGATGAGCGCGACCTGACGCGCCTGTTAAAAACTCACTGAGTACCGTTCCACGCATCGCGTTCCCTCTTTGAACGCGTATCGGCTGAGTCGGCAGGTGAAGACAAGGCGCGAGGCAGCCTTAAAGGCCCAACATCCCCGTAAGCTTCACGGTTACCGCACTCACAAAGCCTGTGATCAACCCGCCCCACACCATATCGATCAGCGCGATTTTGGTGGTGAAGCCCTTCATCACGGCGAGATTGGTCAAATCATAGGTGCCATAGGCAACGAGACCGAACAAAACGCCATAGATCAGCGCCCGCACAACGGATTGCGCCTCGATGGCCGGCGCGATGACAATCACCGTCACACCAATGCTGTAGAGGACGTAAAACGCCAGAGCAGGCAACAGATTGGGCTGTTCGAGCAGAATATCGCCGATTTCCTGCACATAAAAGCCACGGCCGATTCCCATCAGCCACACCATGTCGATGGCGAGCATGATCACTGCGGCGATCGCCCATATCAAAATCCAGCTCAGCATGGTGTGTTTTTCCCGTTGCATGGGTGAGATACGCTGCAAGGCGGGAACAGGATCACGCTACCGCGCGGTTAACCGCACAACGCGACCACAGCTCGGAGAGTGCGCCGACGAGATGGTCGATATCGGCATCCGAATGCAACGGCGTGGGCGTGATCCGAAGCCGCTCGGTGCCGCGCGGCACGGTTGGGTAATTGATCGGCTGGATGTAAATGCCGTAATGCTCCATCAGCAAATCGCTGATCCATTTGCATTTTTTGGCATCCCCCACCATTACCGGCACGATGTGGCTGTCATTGCGCAGATAGGGCACGCCCGCCGCATCAAGCTTGAGCCGCAAACGCTGCACACGGTCGCGCTGGCCGGTGCGCTCGTCGTGCGAGGTTTTGAGATGGCGGATCGAGGCTGCAGCTGCAGCCGCAATGGCGGGTGGCAACGCGGTAGTGAAAATAAAGCCCGAGGCAAAGCTGCGGACAAAATCGCATAACGCCGCGGAGGCTGCGATATAGCCCCCCACCACGCCATAGGCTTTGCCGAGCGTGCCTTCGATCACGGTCACGCGGTCCATCAAGCCCTCGCGCTCGGCAATGCCGCCGCCGCGCGGGCCATACATGCCGACCGCGTGAACCTCGTCGAGATAGGTCATCGCGCCATAGCGGTCCGCCAAGTCGCAAATTTCCTTGATCGGGCCGATATCGCCGTCCATCGAATAGACCGACTCGAAGGCGATCAGGATCGGGCGGCCCGGTTCGATGCTTTTCAGCACGCGCTCCAGATCGGCCATGTCATTATGCTTGAAGATATGGCGTTCGGCGCGGCTATGTCGGATGCCTTCGATCATCGAGGCATGGTTGCCTGCATCCGACACAATCACGCCATTCGGCAAAAGCGCGCCCAGCGTGCCCAACGCCGCCCAGTTCGAGACATAGCCGGAGGTGAACAACAGCGCGCTTTCCTTGCCGTGCAAATCGGCGAGTTCCCGCTCAAGCTCGACGTGGAAATGGTTGGTGCCGGAAATGTTGCGGGTGCCGCCTGAACCGGCTCCGCACAGATCAATCGCCTCATGCATGGCTTTGAGCACCGAGGGATGTTGCCCCATGCCGAGATAATCATTCGAGCACCAAACCGTGATGCCCTTCTCGCGATGGCCCGAACGATGGGTGGCTAATGGAAACTGTCCCGCCTTCCGCTCCAGATCGGCAAAGATTCGATAGCGGCCATCGCTGCGGAGGGTATCGAGCTCGGCTTTGAAAAAATCTTCGTAATTCATGGCTTATATCCAGGCGGCGGCAAACTCGGGCAACATTAAGGCACGGTTTGGCGGTCAATCTTGTCCAAAACGCGGCACAGACACGCACTATGTCGCATTGCCTATCCTAAGGGGACAGGTTTACACTTCCAACCTGTCCAAACGATCAAGAAGGCGCTCCAATGACAAGAACCGATGTCCTCTCATCTTTTGCCGCCCTGATGCTGCTGGCTACGCCCGCTCTAGCTGATGGCGACGCGGCAGCCGGCGAAAAAATCTTCATCAAGTGCAAGGCTTGCCATGAGAATGAGCAGGGCGTGACCCGCGTTGGCCCGACCTTGAAAGGCATTGTCGGCCGCAAGACCGCTTCCATCGCCGATTACAAATATTCCGACGGCATGGCAGCCAAGGGAACCGACGGCCAAGTGTGGGATGAGGCGACGCTTGCCGCCTATCTGCCTGATCCGCGCGCGGCCGTTCCCGGCACCAAAATGGCGTTTGCCGGTTTGAAAAACCCGCAAGAGATCGAGGATCTCATCGCCTATCTAAAGGCCCATCCCTAACGGGTAGCGATGACGGCCTCGACAATGCCTGCGCGGTCGAGGCCCGCATCCTGATATTGCTCGGCGGGCGTGCCATGGGCGATGAAGCTATCGGGCAGCGTCAACGGAACAATCCGCGCCTTTCCAAGCAAATTCCGCTTGGCCAAATGGTGGAGCACATGGGATGCGAAGCCGCCAATCGAGCCTTCCTCGACAATCACCAGCGTATGATGATCGTTCACGAGCCGCTCGACCAAAGCGGTATCGATCGGCTTGGCAAACCGCGCATCGGCAAGCGTGGCGGAAAGACCCTGCGCTTCAAGGTCTGCCACTGCTTCGACGCAGGCGCTTAGCCGCGCCCCAAGGTTTAAGATTGCGACATCTTTGCCTTCGCGGATGATGCGCCCTTTGCCGATTTCGAGAACGCTCGATTCAGTCGCATCATCCTGGCCCCAGCTTTCGCCGCGCGGATAGCGGAAGGCGATGGGGCCATCGTCATAGGCAGCAGCCGTTGCGACCATGCGGCGCAATTCTTGGGCGTCGGAAGGTGCCATCACCACCATATTGGGCAGCGCCGAGAGATAGCAAAGATCGAACGATCCGGCATGGGTTGCGCCATCCTGGCCGACGAGACCCGCGCGATCCACCGCAAACCGAACCGGCAGGTTTTGCAGCGCCACATCATGCACGACTTGATCGAAGCCACGTTGCAGGAACGTGGAATAGATCGCGCAAAACGGCTTCATGCCTTCCGCCGCCATACCGGCGGCGAACGTTACCGCGTGCTGCTCGGCAATGCCAACATCGAACATGCGGTCGGGGAACACCTTTGCAAACGCATCCAGTCCAGTACCCGAGGGCATGGCGGCCGTGATGGCGACGATCTTGTCATCGCGCCGGGCCTGATCGATCAGGCTTGAGGCGAAGATACTGGTGTAGGTGGGGCGGGCCGGTTTAGGCTTGGCAAATTCCAGCGAGACCGGATCAAACGAGGTAACTGCGTGATAATTCTCGGCGTCGGGCTTATCAAAGGGATGGCCTTTGCCTTTCTCGGTCAGCAAGTGAATGACAACCGGTGTCTGGCTTGGATCGTCCCTTACCGCTCGCAAGGTTGCGACCAATTGGTCCATATCGTGACCATCCACAGGGCCTAAATGCTGCAGACCCAGCGTTTCGAAAAAGCTCGACGGGGCATTGCCTGGATGTGTCTCGGTTTTCAACGCATCGAGATGACGCGATAGTGCACCAACCGCTGGCGCGATCGACATACCGTTATCGTTGACGATGACGATAAGGCGGCTGTTTTGCACGCCCGCATGGTTCAACGCCTCATAGGCCATGCCACCGCTGATCGCGCCATCGCCGATAACGGCAATCACATGGTTGCGCGCACCCTTCAGATCACGCGCCACCGCCATGCCAAGGCCCGCGGAAATCGAGGTCGAACTATGCGCGGCGCCAAACGGATCATACTCGCTCTCGCTGCGCTTGGTGAACCCGTAAAGCCCGCCGCGCTTGCGGATGCTGCGCAGCTTCTGCCGCCGACCGGTGAGCATTTTATGCGGGTAGGCCTGATGGCTGACATCCCAGATCAAACGATCGTGCGGCGTGTTGAACACATAATGCAGCGCCACCGTCAGCTCGACCACGCCGAGGCCGGAGCCAAAATGACCGCCTGTCTCGGACGCAGCCGAAATGATCTCGTTGCGCACTTCACGGGCAAGACGCGGGAGATCACGCTCGTCGAGGCGACGAATGTCGGCGGGGATTTCGATACGGTCCAAAAGGGGCGTTATTCTATCCATTAAGCTACTCTTTGGCCTATTCAGCGGCCAGTGCTTGCGCATCCAACTGGTCAAGCCGATGGCGAATTTGGGTGACGAGCATTGATTGATCGGGCACGCAATTGGTGGCGTTCAAATACGCACCGGCCTTGACCGGCTTTGTGATGCGCGCGCCTTCAGCCAGACCAACCGGAATGGCCTGCTCGGCCCGGGCTGCTTCCTGCGTCATGGCCCAAGCGCGATATTCCGTTTCGCCGATCTTGCCCAGAATTTCTCCAACCCGCAGATCGCGCTTGGCAACCGCCACGGCTTCAGCCACCGGACGTTCAAGCGGCACCATATCGGCGGTGCCATAGAGCACGGCTCGCGCCGCCGAAAGCGGCGCTTCCAGACTTGTCAGATGATAGGGACGGAACAGCGTGAAATACGGCCCCTTGCCGACTTTAAGATCGGCCATGCGCTCGATCACACGCGGATTGTCGGATTCCACGACGCAGAACACGCCGGGGGCCACGCCTTTGCCGGTCGAGTAATCCACACGCCCCTTGCCATCCAAAACGCCGCCGTCCTTTTTCGGAATTAAAATTTCCGAGAGTTCTTCGCGTGGCGCGGATGGGCCGTGCATGCCCGGCTGATCGGGCTGAAGGCCGGTGGCATTGGCGATGGCGACCATTTCCACCATGGTTTTTGACCCGTCGATAAACTCTACCAGCATGCGCGGGTTCATGTTCCGCTCACGCGCTTCGACCTCGTAATCGGCAGGCACCGCGTCAAATTTCAACGGATTGTTCTTGCCCTTGCCCGCACAAACGACACCAAGGCCCAAGGATTGCGCAAAGCTGATCAGCTCAATGGCGGCGGCGGGCTCATCCCCCGCAGCCCCCGTGTAGACAATACCCGCCGAACGCGCCTCGGCATGCAGATAACGCCCGATGGTGATGTCGGCTTCGACATTCATCATCACAATATGTTTACCGTTGCGAATGGCTTCAAGGGCAATCTGTGTGCCGGTATTGGGGTTTCCCGTGGCATCAATCAGCACCTCGATATGGCCGGAGGCCGCCAAAGTCGCGATATCGCCGGTGATCGGCAGCAGGCCTTTTTCAATCGCCGCATCAATGGCTGTGGATGTTGTGGCCTCGATCACATTTTCACGGCGGTAGCCGTTTTGAACCGCCACGGCGATGGCGTTATCGACATTGCGCACGGCAATCGCACCCAAGCGGATACCCGGCATCAAAGCGAGCTGGACGATCAGATCGGTGCCCATCTGGCCTGCGCCCACAACGCCGACCGTAACCGGATGCCCGTTTGCCGCGCGGGCGGCCAAATCGGTGACGAGCGAGGATACATTCGAGATCATAGGGCAAAGTTTCCCGACGGGATGATCCGTCTTGTCGCGACGAGACGGTGAAGCGAAGCGCACTTATGCGCGGCACCCCGATGGCCGCAAGCCCTGATTTTTGATCATTTTGCGGAACAAAAGTTAGTTTTTTAAGCCGTAACAGGACAAAAAGCCCGATGTCGGCGGGTTAAAACTTATGGGGAACACCAGCTTGGGCGCTTGCTTTAACGGATGAATTTTTTTGCAGTTTAGGATAAGAAACATAAGACGAATCAATATCTTCCGATCCGAATTTCAAAGGCCTGCCCCGATCATGAGCGAAGAAGAACGCCGCACCGAAGCCGCTGACGCCTATGGCGCCGATTCCATCAAGGTTTTGAAGGGGTTGGACGCCGTCCGCAAGCGTCCCGGCATGTATATTGGCGATACCGATGACGGCTCGGGCCTGCACCACATGGTGTATGAGGTCGTCGATAACGCCATCGACGAAGCGCTTGCCGGCCATGCCGACCTTGTGACGGTGACGCTGAATGCCGACGGATCGGTGACGGTGACGGACAATGGCCGTGGTATTCCGACCGATATTCACCCATCCGAGGGGGTATCCACCGCCGAAGTCATTATGACCCAGCTTCATGCAGGCGGTAAATTCGACCAGAACTCCTACAAAGTGTCCGGTGGTTTGCATGGCGTGGGCGTTTCGGTCGTCAATGCGCTGTCGGAATGGCTGGAACTGCGCATTTGGCGCGGCGGGCAAGAATATAAAATGCGGTTTACGCATGGCGTGGCCGATGCGCCGCTTGAAGTGGTAGGGCCGGCGGATCGCCGCAACGGTACCGAGGTGACGTTTAAGGCATCGCCGCAGACCTTTACGATGGTGGAATATGATTACGGCACGCTCGAACACCGGTTGCGCGAGTTGGCCTTCCTCAATTCGGGCGTCCATATCGTTTTAACCGATGCGCGCCACTCCGAAGTCGTGAAACAGGACATGGTGTATGAAGGCGGCTTGCAGGAATTTGCCCGCTATCTCGACCGCGCCAAATCCCCGCTGATCAAGGACCCGATTTATGTCACGACGGAAAAAGACGGCATTACCGTTGAAGTCGCGATGTGGTGGAATGACAGCTATCACGAGAATGTGCTCTGCTTCACCAACAACATCCCGCAGCGCGATGGCGGCACGCATCTGGCCGGTTTCCGCGGCGCGTTGACGCGTCAAGTGACGAGCTATGCCGAAAGCTCCGGCATTACGAAGAAGGAAAAGGTCTCGCTGACGGGTGATGATACCCGCGAAGGCTTGACCGCCATTCTCTCGGTCAAGGTGCCCGATCCGAAATTCTCCTCGCAAACCAAAGACAAGCTCGTCTCCTCCGAGGTGCGTCCTGTTGTGGAAAGCGCGCTCGGCGAGGCCTTGGCAATCTGGTTTGAAGAGCATCCGGGGGACGCGCGTATCGTCGTCGGCAAGGTGGTGGAAGCCGCTGCCGCGCGTGAAGCCGCCCGCAAGGCGCGTGAATTGACGCGGCGCAAGGGCGCGCTCGATATCGCCAATTTGCCCGGCAAGCTGGCGGATTGTCAGGAACGCGATCCGGCCAATGCCGAAATCTTCATCGTCGAGGGTGACTCGGCAGGTGGTTCGGCCAAACAGGGCCGTAACCGTGAATATCAGGCCGTTTTGCCGCTGCGCGGCAAGATTTTGAACGTCGAGCGCGCACGTTTTGATAAAATGCTCGGCTCACAGGAAATAGGCACGCTGATTACGGCGCTCGGCACCGGCATCGGCAAAGACGAGTTCAATTGCGATAAATTGCGTTACCACAAGATCATCATCATGACCGATGCTGACGTCGACGGCTCGCATATTCGCACGCTGTTGCTGACCTTCTTCTTCCGCCAAATGCCGGAACTGATCGAGCGCGGGCATCTCTATATCGCCCAGCCGCCGCTGTATAAGGTCGCACGCGGCAAATCGCAGCAATATCTCAAAGACGAGCGCGCGCTGGAAGATTATCTGGTCGATAACGGCATTGAAGGCGCGGTGTTGCGGCTTGCTTCGGGCGAAGAGCGCACGGGGCTTGATCTCAAACGCTTGATTGATGAAGCGCGGCTGGTGCGTACCGTGCTGGGTGGTCTGCATTCGCGGTATAACCGCGATATTGTCGAGCAAGGCGCGATTGAAGGCCTGTTGCGTCCGATTTCGGATACGGCAACGGCCGAAGAGCTTGCTGCCAAGCTTGCCATTCGTCTTGATGCCATGGCGGATGTCGCTGAGCGCGGCTGGATCGGGCTGGTACGGGATGGCGGCTATGTGATGGAGCGCACGTTGCGCGGCGTCAAACAGGTAGCAATTTTGGACGCTGCGCTTCTTGCCTCCGCCGATGCACGCAAGCTCGATGAACATGCGGCCTCGCTGGGCGAAATTTACTCGGCACCGGCCACGCTGACGCGGAAGGGCGATGACAGTCAGGTCAATGGCCCGCTCGGGCTGTTCGAGTCGCTCACCGGCATCGGGCGCAAGGGCATCACCATGCAGCGCTACAAAGGCTTGGGCGAAATGAACCCCGAGCAGCTCTGGGAAACGACCCTCGACCGCAATGTGCGCTCGCTGTTGCAGGTGCGTGTGCGTGAAGCCGCGGATGCGGATGACATCTTCACCAAGCTGATGGGCGATGTGGTCGAGCCACGCCGCGAATTCATCCAGAGCAATGCGCTGAGCGTGGCGAATTTGGACGTTTAATCGCGATAGAGGCGGAATTTTCCAGTGACCAAACCAAGTTCCGCCTTCGCCTCGCGCGATTACCGCGTGTTCTTTACCTCTCGCGTGCTGTCCGCCTTGGGCCATCAGATGGAAGTCGTGGCGTTGGGCTGGTTGGTCTATGCGATGACCCACAGCACCTTTGCGCTGGGTTTAATCGGGCTTGCCTCATTTTTGCCGGTGCTGGCCATGGCGCTGATCTCGGGCCATGTCGCGGACCGGTTTGACCGGCGCTGGATCAGCATCATCAGCTATGGGTTGATTGCGTTGGGCTCTGTGGGGCTGATTGTCTGCGCGAATATCGGCGAGCCCGCGCTTTATGCCGTCTATGGCATTACGATTTTGCTGGGCTTTGCGCGGTCGTTTTCCAATCCGGCGACGCAAGCGCTGATGCCCACTTTGGTGCCGCGCGAGGCGCTACCGAATGCGATTTCCTGGAGCACCTCGGCCTGGCAATTGGCCTCCATCGTCGGGCCCGCCATGGGCGGGTTATTATATGTGTTCGGGCCGGGCACTGTATTCGGCGTCGCAGCCTTGATGTTTCTTGCCTCGGGCGTCTGCCTCTACGCGATCCATATGCGCCCCGTGCCGCAAAAGCGCGAGCCGGCAACGCTGGAAGCAGCCCTCGCCGGTATCCGGTTTATGCGCGAAAAACCCGTTATTCTGGGTGCCATTTCGCTTGATCTGTTTGCCGTCTTGCTGGGTGGAGCCAGCGCGCTTCTTCCCGTTTACGCGCATGATATTTTGATGACGGGGCCTTGGGGCTTAGGCGTTTTGCGCAGCGCGATTTCGATTGGCGCGATTGCGATGTCGGTGGCGCTGGTGCGTTTTCCGGTCACGCGAAACTCGGGCCGGATCATGCTTGCAACGGTTGCCGTGTTCGGCCTGACGATCATTGCCTTTGGACTGTCGACCAATTTCTGGCTCTCCTTCGCAGCTCTATTTGCGATGGGCGCGTCCGATATGATCAGCATGTATATCCGCCAGACGCTGGTGCAATCGGAGACACCGGACGCGATGCGCGGGCGGGTGTCGGCGGTGAGCACCGTGTTTATCGGCGCGTCAAACGAGCTTGGCGAGTTTGAAAGCGGTATGCTGGCAGCAGCCCTTGGCACCGTGCCATCCGTTGTCCTTGGCGGCATCGGCACGCTGGTTGTCGTGGCGCTGTGGGCGAAGTTTTTTCCGGCGCTCCGCGACCGCGACCATTTGCTGGCCGAGCACGCCGCTTGATTAATCGGCGATTTTAAACGGCAATAATTCACCCATTGCCGCGCCATTGGCTGACAATTCACCCGCGACCGGATCGAGCTCCATGGCGGTGATTTTTTCGCCGCGACGGACGATCTTGTCGGCCGAGGTCGAGATGCCGGCGACGTCCTCTTGCGCCTGCCGGAAATGCGTGTCGAGCTTGCCGACGCGATCGTTCAACCGCCGGACATCGTCGAGAATACGGCCAACTTCCTGCTGAACCAGATGCGCCTGTTCGCGCATGCGGGAATCTTTCACGATCACCTGAAGCATCTGGATCGCCATCATCAATAGCGAGGGCGAGGCAATCATGATGCGTTTTTGCTGCGCCTTCTGGATCACATCGTCGAAAAACTCGTGCAGATCGGCATAGATCGACTCGGACGGCACAAACATCACCGCTATTTCCTGCGTCTCGCCCGGCACAATGTATTTTTCCGAAATATCCTTGATGTGGATCGCGATATCGTTCCGCACCCGCGCGATGGCGAGTTTCTTCTCGTCATCGCTGCGCGCCTCGCGGAAGGCGGTCACGCTTTCGAGCGGAAATTTGGCATCGATCACCAAAGGGCGCGGATCATTGGGCAGGCGGATGATGCAATCTGGCCGCTTGCCATTCTTCAGCGTGGCCTGAAATTCAAACGCATTGGGCGGCAGCGCATCGCGGATAATCGCTTCCATCCGGCCTTGGCCGAAGGCGCCACGCGTCTGCTTGTTGGAGAGCACGTCTTTAAGCGTCAACACTTCGCTGGTGAGAGAGTTGAGGTTTTTCTGCGCCGCATCGATCACCGCCAGCCGCTCGTTGAGCTTGGAGAGGCTCTCGGTTGTCTCTTTGACATTTTCCTTCAAGCCGTCGCCCACACGGTTTTGCAGGCTGTCGAACCGCTCGCCCACGCTTTGGGTCAGGGTGGCAATGCGGCCTGTGACCTCAGCTTGCAGGGCACGAACCGCATCCATCTGCTGATCGAGTTGGCGTTGCCGCTCGAACTGGGCCGCAGCCTCCTGCAACCGCTCACGGCTGCCTTGCGATACGACCGAACCTACCCAGAGCAGAATTCCAACGGCCAAAAGGCCGATTACGATCAAGGCCAATTCGCCGATGCCGGTCATTTCGTCTGCTCCGTTGCCTGAAAGGGACTCGTGATTAGCAGGTTTAAGCTCGACAATAAAGAACAAAAGATGAACAATTTGACGAAATCCCCTGCGATGATTATGTGCTGCAGATCATGAGCATTCGTCCCCTTGTAATCCTTCCCGATCCTTTGCTCCGCGTCGTTTCCGACGTGGTCGGCCATGCTGACGGCGCCACCAAGGCGCTGATCGAAGATATGTTTGAAACCATGTATGACGCGCCGGGTGTTGGCCTTGCCGCGGTGCAAGTGGGTGTGACCCAACGCATCGTGACGATGGATGCCTCGCGCAAAGACGACGAGAAAGAGCCTCTCGCCCTCATCAACCCCGAGATCATCTGGTCATCGGATGCGTTGAGCGAATATGAGGAGGGCTGCCTCTCGATCCCCGATTACCACGAGGTGGTGATCCGTCCGGCCAAAGTCGGCGTGCGCTATCTTGATCTCGACGGCAAAAGCTTCGAGCGCGAGATGGAAGGCTTGGCGGCCACCGTGGTGCAGCATGAGATCGACCATCTGAACGGCAAGCTGTTCATCGATCATTTGTCGCGGTTGAAGCGCGAGCGGGTGATCAAGAAATTCCAGAAGCTTGCGCGTCGCGAGGGCTCGGAGTGAGCGCTCTCCGCGTTGTCTTCATGGGCACGCCGGATTTTGCCGTGCCGACTCTTTCGGCCATCATCGGGCATGGCCACGAGGTTGTGGCCTGCTACACGCGCGCACCGGCCCCCGCAGGGCGCGGCATGGCGCTGAGGCTTTCGCCCGTGCACGAGGCGGCCAACCGGTTTGGTATTCCGGTGCTGACGCCCGCAACCTTGAAAACAGAAGAAGCCGCCGAGAGTTTTGCCAGCCATCAGGCCGATGTCGCGGTGGTGGTGGCTTATGGGATGATCCTGCCGAAAGCGCTGTTGGATCTTCCTCCGCTCGGCTGCCTGAACCTCCATGCTTCGTTGCTGCCGCGTTGGCGGGGAGCGGCTCCCATTCAGCGCGCCATCCTTTCAGACGATGCCGAGACGGGTGTGGCGGTGATGAAAATGGCCGAGGGGCTCGATACCGGCCCCGTCGGCATGGTCGAGAAGCTCACGATTACGCCTAACCTCACCGCCGGCGAAGCGCATGACCGTTTGGCCGTGCTAGGCGCTGATGTGATGATCCGCGCTTTGGCCGCAGTGTCGCGGAGCGGGTTATCCTTTGTCGAACAGGCGCTTGAGGGTGTCGAATACGCCAAGAAAATCACCAATGAGGAGTGCCGCATCGACTGGTCGCTTCCCTCAGCCACCGTGCATAATCAGGTGCGCGGGCTCTCTCCCTTTCCGGGCGCGTTTACCTTTGCCGATTTCGGCAAAGGGCCGGAGCGGTTGAAAATTCTCCGCACAGAACGAATCGAACGATCGGGCGCGCCGGGCACGGTGCTGGATGACGACCTCGCGATTGCCTGTGGCGATGGAGCGGTGCGGCTTCTCGAGGTGCAGCGGGCAGGATCAAAGCCGATGGCGGCGGTTGATTTTCTGCGCGGCTCGAAGCTTTCTACCGGTATGGTGCTGGGCTGATGCCCCGTTACAAACTGATCATCGAATATGATGGCACCGGCTTTTACGGCTGGCAGGACCAGCGCAATGGCCGCTCGGTGCAGGAAGCGATCGAGGGCGCGGTCACCTCTTTTTCGGGCGAGACCCGCCGCGTTCAAGCCGCAGGCCGCACCGATTCCGGCGTGCACGCCACCCATCAGGTCGTCCATGTCGATCTCGAACGCGAATGGCGGCATGACACCATTCGCGATGCGATGAATGCCTATCTCAAGGGCCAAGGCGCGGCTGTGCTGGATGTGCGGCCGGTGGCGGAAAGTTTCGATGCCCGCTTTTCAGCCCGCAAGCGCCATTATGTCTATCGCATCGTCAATCGGCGGCCGCCCGTTGTGCTCGAAAAACACCGCGTCTGGCACGTCAAATGGCCGATCAATCCGGCCTTGATGCAGGCGGGCGCTGACCAACTGATCGGCCAGCATGATTTCACGACCTTTCGCGCTGCCGAATGTCAGGCGGCCAGTCCGGTCAAAACGTTGGAAAAGCTCCAGATTGTGGCCCATGGCGAGGATGTCCGCGTCTATGCCTCGGCGCGGTCTTTTCTGCATCATCAGGTGCGCTCGATGGTGGGCTCGCTCATTCTGGTGGCGACCGGCAAATGGACGCCGAAAGAGTTGCGCGATGCGCTTGACGCGTGCGACCGTTCCCGCTGCGGGCCGATGGCGCCGCCCGATGGGCTCTATCTCATTGGTGTCGACTATGAGGGAGCCGATGCAGCACTCTAATTCCGGTCTTGTGGCGCAATCTTTGGTGGCGCTGGCGCGGTGCGTGCGGTTTTACTCGCGCCTGTCGGTACCTAAACTTCCCTTCGAGGATGACACGCACGGCGTGCCTGATTTTCGCGTGGTGCCGCGGGTCTTGCCGTTCGCCGGCATCCTTATCAACCTGCCCGCCGCGCTCGCCTTTTGGGCTGCGGGAACGCTGGGCATGAGTGGGCTTCTGTCTGCGGCACTCGCTGTAACGATAGCCATCCTCGTCACCGGCGCGATGGCGGAAGATGGCCTGTCCGATGTCGCCGACGGGTTTGGTGGCGGGCACACCATCGAGCGTCGCTTGGAAATTATGGCCGATAGCCGCCTGGGAGCCTATGGCGCCGCCGCAATGGTGATGGCGCTGATCCTTCGCGTGATGGCACTGGGCGATCTGGCCGATCTATCGGGGCTTGTAGCAGGGGTAACCGCGCTGGTGGCCGCAGGCGCCGTGTCGCGGGTCGCGGGACTTTTACCGCTCGTGTTTTTACCCTCCGCCCGCCCCGGCGGCAAATCGGCCAGCGTGGGCAGGCCGACGGCGATGACGATTTCGGTCGCGCTGATCCTGACCATCATTCTTGGCGCGGCAATGCTGTTTTTAGGGGGCTTTCACGCCCGTGGCATTGCGCTGGCGCTGATCTTGTCGCTCTTGGCCTCCTTCCCCATGATCGCCTTGGCGCAACGCATGATCGGCGGGCAGACGGGCGATGTCGCAGGTGCCACACAACAGGTCGCGGAGATTGTGTTCTTCGTAACGCTTCTTGTGGCATAAACTACAGAGGACCGCGCACGAGCGCGGGCGCACCTTTGCGTTTGCCAACGACCATCAGGAATGGCCGTTGGTTAGGGGCACATGAATAGGATTTCGTCGCCGATGAACGTATCCACGCCGTGCATCAAAATCTGTGTGATCGATCAGGTAACCGGCTATTGCATCGGGTGCGGACGCACGGGCGCGGAAATCTCGCAATGGCCGTTTATGCCGGAGCCCGAGCGCGTTGACGTGATGGCTACCCTTGCCGAGCGGATGAAGGGTATGTCGAGCCGGTCCATCCGCGGCGGCAGAACGCGCGAGCGGGTGCGGCTCAGGCAGCGAGGCTCCACAGGAATCTGAGGATAACGGCCAGCAAAAACAGGCCGAAGCCCAGTTCCAATTGCCGCTTTGGCAAACGATGCGCGAGATTGACGCCGAGTTTCACCGTCAGCATGCTCATCGGCACAAACAGTGCGACTCCGATCAGCGAGATAAAGCCCAACGAGAATGGCGGCAGCACCTCCATTTTCGGCCAGCCCGCATAGATATAACCCAGTGCGCCGGGGATCGAAATCAGCACGCCGAGCCCCGATGAGGTGGCAACAGCCTGATGGATCGGGCGGCGATAAAGCATCATATAGACATTGCAAAGCTGACCGCCGCCAATGCCCATCAGCGATGATAACAAGCCGATCATCGCGCCATAGATTTGCAGCGGCAGGCCGTTGGGCATATCGCCTTTCAGCACCCAATTATCGCGAGCGAACAGTAGACGCGCGCAGGTGAAGGTCGCGATGCCGATAAAGAGCGCCTTGAACAGCATCGGCGGCGCAATACGCGCGACCAGCGTTCCGCCCATCACGCCGAGCACAACGGGAATAGCCCACGCTTTGAGCAGCTCCATGTCGACCGCGCCCTTCGACAGATGCGCGCGAAACGAACGGATCGAGGTTGGAATAATGATGGCGAGCGAAGAGCCAATCGCCAGCGGCATGCGCACTTCTTCGACAACACCCGTTGTCCGGAAAAGCTCGTAAAGCACCGGCACGATCAGAATACCGCCGCCCACCCCGAACACACCGGCCAAAATGCCCGTCGCCGCTCCCGCGATCAAAAGCCCCGCGATGAGCAGGATGAAATCATTCATGGCAATGGCGGAAAACATGGGGCAGCTCTTTCGGTTGAAGCATCAGGCAGCTTGTTCCACGGAACGGTCAACAAGAGCAACCGCCTCTTTGAGCACCTGAAGCCTCGCGCCTTTTTTTACGCCCTCGGTGGCGAGATGCCGGCGATAGGCACGCGCACCCGGGCGGCCTTGAAAGAGGCCCAAGAGATGGCGCGTCATGGAATGCAGCGCGATGCCCTCGGCGAGCCGTGCCTCGATATAGGGATGGTAGGCTTCTAAAGCCTCAAACGCATCAGCCACCGGTGCTGCTTCGCCATAGAGTTCTGGATCAACCGACAGCAGCATTTCCGGATTGTGATAGGCCTCGCGTCCGATCATCACGCCGTCGACATGGCGAAGGTGGTCATGAATATCGGCAAACGCCGCAATACCGCCATTGATCCCTATGGGATACCCACCAAGCCGCTGCTTGAGCGCGTAAACCAGCGGATAATCGAGCGGCGGAACCTCACGGTTTTCCTTCGGCGATAGGCCTTTGAGCCAGGCTTTGCGCGCATGCACGGTGATGGAATCCGAGCCCGCCGCGATTACCGCATCGGCCAACGCGTTAAGCGCATGTTCGGGATCTTGATCATCCACCCCAATTCGGCATTTCACCGAAACCGGAAGTCGCACGGCGTTTTTCATCGCCGCAATGCACTCGGCCACCAAAAGCGGCTCCTGCATCAGGCACGCGCCGAAGCGGCCTTCCTGAACGCGATCGGACGGGCAGCCGACATTGAGATTGATTTCGCGATAGCCGTAATCCTCGGCCAGTTTGGCGGCTTCCGCCAGTTCTGGCGGGTTGGAACCGCCAAGCTGGATGATGACAGGATGTTCGGCCGCATCGAAACCAAGCAGACGATCGCGCGCGCCATGCTTGATCGCAGCCGACGTCACCATTTCCGTATAGAGCACCGCATGCCGCGTGAGAATGCGATGGAAAAACCGGCAATGCCGATCCGTCCAATCCATCATCGGGGCTACGGTGAAACGGGGAAATAAAGGGGACATAGCAAGCCTGAAGAAGCGCGATGGATGCAACGGATCAGGCCTATAAGCTATTTTAGCGGGAAAATCCTCAAGAAAAGGAGGAGACGGGTTAGCGATCAGCTTCCGCATGGTTAACTAAGCACTCGCTTTATGGAATGAGTTGCGATAGATTGTGCACACCATCAGAGGCAAAGCCATGAGTGCCATTCCCTTCGATACCCATGCTTTTATCAAGCGCCTAACGGGTGCCGGTATGCCCGAATTGCAAGCTGAAATTCTGGCCGACGAGCAAGCGCGGCTCATTGAAAGCCAGTTGGCGACAAAAATGGATCTTGAGCTTTTGAAGAACGAATTAACGGTTCGCGTTGGCGGTATGCTGCTAACCCTCGGCGGCGTGCTCATCGCCGTTAAATTCCTGAGCCGCTGACACTTTTCATTGGTCGTTGATCTTTTCGCCTGCACAGCAAAGACGGTTGCGCTACAAAGCGTCCATCGTTCCAATCAACTGCTCCACCTCGTTGTGCGCATCCTCCAGAACGGATGATAACATCTCGGCCGCGCGCATCACGGCGCTATCCCGCTCGTCTTGAAATTTTACATAATCACGCAACTGCACAAGCGTGTATTGCAACACAATGCTTACCGCCTCGGTGCTGTCGCAAAAATTCATCGGCTTGGCGTAATTGATCAATGGCATAACACACCCCCCAAAAAGAAAATGGCGCCAGCGCATGATGCGCTGGTGCCGGGGTGTTAGAAAGCCACCGTAAGCTGGCCGCGACGCTTTTAGCCTTGCAGCCTGGACATAACGCCACCACCCCGACGTGAGTGCGTCAGGGCAGTTTGGTAACGGCAGATGCACTGCCGCTTACGGGAGGTTTTCTACGACCCCGAGCCATGCGGTTACATGACCTAACGGCAACTATAACACCGCCCCGTCCAAACACAAACCCTGCGTGATCATCGCGGAAGGGATAGGTACCATGAGAGGGGATGATGCCATCTTAAGGTGTAAGCGCGGATTTTATTCAAAGGCTGTGCATCGCCATCGGGCTCATTCCGTTACCATCAACTGGGTTGCTTCGCTCTTCGCTCGCAATGACGGATGAGGTTTATAGCCGCAGCGAAGGCGATGCGGCGACCAGTGCCTGCGTGTAGGGATGAGTTGGCGCGGCCAGCACATCGCTTGCGGGGCCTTCTTCCACGACGACGCCATTCTGCATCACGATCACATGGTCCGCGATGGAACGTGCCACCCCGAGGTCGTGGGTGATAAAGAACAGTGCGAGGCCGTGGCGATTTTTGAGCGTATCAAGCAGATCGAGAATCTGTCCGCGGATGGCCACATCCAGTGCCGAGACGGGTTCGTCCAGCACCAGCACATCGGGCTTGGCGATGATGGCGCGGGCAATCGCTGCGCGTTGCGCTTGCCCGCCCGATATTTCGTGCGGGTAGCGCGCAGCAAAAGAGGGATCAAGGCCAACCTCGATCAGAGCATCAGTGACCAGCCTCTCCACCTCGTGACGGCTCCTCGGCGACAAAGGTTCGGCGATGGAACGGCCCAACGTCCAGCGCGGGTTGAAGGCACCGACGGGATCTTGAAACACCATCTGGACACGGACTTTGACACCTGTCCCGCCGATCTGGCCTTCGAGCGGGTTAGCAAGGCCTGCGACGAGCCGCGCCAGCGTGGATTTTCCGGAACCCGATTGCCCGATAAGGCCGAGACATTCGCCCTTGCGAAGGGTGAGGGAAACCCCGTCCAGCGCCCGCTTGCCGTGATAGCTGTAGGAAACGCCGGTGGCCTTCAAGACGATCCCGCCCCTTGTCATCACAGGCCGGCTCGGTCCTGGTCGGGCGCTCGCAAAAAGGGCTGCGAGCTTCGGCGTATTCTGCTCGCTGATCATCGCCGTCTCGGCTTTCTCGACGATGCTGCCTTCGTCCATCAACACAAGGTGATCGGCGATGGTCGCCACCGCCGGCAGGTCATGGCTGACCAGAAGCACCGCCATATCTTCCCCGCTTGCCAGCTTGCGAAACAGCGCGAGGATCGAGGCTTGCGTTGTAACGTCCAGCGCGGTGGTCGGCTCATCCGCCAGCAGGAGTTTGGGGGACAGCACAGTCGCGGCGGCGATCATCGCGCGCTGGCGTTGGCCGCCGGAAACTTCATGCGGGTAGCGGCTGAACGCGTCGATCTCGGCGGGAAATTCGGCACGCTTCAACGCGCGCCGCGCTTCCCTTCGCGCAGCCTCGCGGCCAAGGCCAAAATGCCAGCGTAAAGGCTCGGCGACATGATCACCCACCGTCATCAGCGGATCAAAAGCGGAGGCTGAATCTTGAAAGACCATGCCGATGTCTTGGCCGCGGATTCGGCACAGCGCGCGTTCTTTAAGCGTGAGAAGCTCGGTGCCGCGCAGATGGACGCTGCCCGACAAGATCGCCCCCTGCGGAGGAAGGCCGAGAATAGAGCGCGCGGTCAAAGATTTGCCCGAGCCCGATGCGCCGACAAGGCCCATCACCTCGCCACGCGACAGCGATAAATCGACGCCTTTCAGCAGCGCTCTTTCACCGAGCATGAGCGAAAGATTGTTGACGGTAAGAAGCGCCATCGTCAGCGCCCCCGCCTGCGCGGATCAACGCGTTCGCTCAACGCATCGCCGAGCAGCGTGAAACCCAACACGGCAAACGCGATAGCCATGCCCGGCACAATCGCCAGCCGCGGGGCAAGACCGATCAGCGTTTGCGCCTCGTTGAGCATTCGACCCCAACTCGGGGTCGGTGGCGTCACGCCAAGGCCAACATAGGACAGGCCGGCCTCTGCCAGAATGGCCATGCCCAATTGAAGGGTGGCCTGCACAATCACTTGGGACAGGATCAGCGGCAAGACGTGACCGAGCGCGACGCGCAGATTACCTTTGCCCGCCAGCCGGGCCGCGCGGATGAAATCCAGCGTCCAGATGGATTGCGCCTTGCCATACGCCGTGCGCGCAAACACCGGCACGTTAAAAATGCCGATCGCGAGCATCGCATTCAGCATGCCTGCGCCCACCGTATCATGCAGCAAAATGGCAATCACCAAGGCTGGGAAAGCGAAGATAAAATCATTCACCCGCATGATGGCCTGGCTCATCCAGCCGTCACGCTCGGCCGCGATCAAACCGAGCGGCACGCCGATGCCCGCCCCGATCATCACCGCAATGACCGCGACCAGCAAAGAAGCCACCGCGCCTTGCAAGGTCAGGCCCAACAGATCGCGGCCCAGCTGATCCGTTCCGAGCCAATGCTCGCCGGAGGGTGGGCGTAATTTTTCGGCAACATGGATCAGCGTCGGATCAGCAAGCCATGGCAGCGTCGAGACAACCGCCATCAGGACCATCAGCGCAATCAGACCCGCGCCGACCCATAGACCGACGGAGCGTGGGGACGAGCGGCTCATGCGCGACGCCTCAACCGTGGATCGAGCGCGTGCGTCGCAAGATCAACCAGAAAGCTGACGGCCACCACACTGGCCACCAACACCATCGAGGCACCCGCCACGACAGGCAAATCGCGTTGGGTAACTGCCTGAAACATCAATCGCCCCAAGCCCGGCAGATAAAACACGTTTTCAATAATGATCGTGCCTGCGAGCAAAAAGGAAAATTGCAGACCCATGACCGATAAAACCGGAATCAAAGCATTGGGTAACGCATGATGAAGAAGCGCCGCCCGTGGCGACAAGCCGCGCGCGCGGGCGGCCATGACGGAGGTATCCTCAAGCGTCTCGAGCAAGGCCTGCCGCATCACACGCACCAGTATGGCCGCCTGCGGAAGCGCCAGCGCAACCACCGGCAGAATGAGCGAGCGCATAGCGGCAAGCCCGCTGCCCCAGCCCGGAAAGCCGCCCGCCGGCAGCCAATGCCAATAAATCGCAAAGATAAACACAAGCAGCATGCCGAGCCAGAAATTCGGCAGCGCCAGCACGATTTGGGTTTTCAGGCGAAGATAACGATCAAGCCATGTCTGATGCCGGGCAGCTGCCAGAACACCACCGGGAAGACCGAGGGCCACCGCCAAGACGAGCGAAGCGATCGCCAGCGGCAGACTGACCGGCAAACGCTCCCCGATCAGCGACAGAACGGGAACGTGGTAGGTGTGGCTCGTGCCGAAATCGCCGCGCAGCATACCCGAGACCCAGCCCGCATACTGGATCAGGAGGGGCCGGTCGAGCCCCATTTCATGCCGCAAGGCTTGCAACGTATCGGCCCGCGCATCGGTACCGAGCATCAATTCGGCCGGATCGCCGGGCAAAACTTCGATCAAGGCAAACACTAAAACGCTGGCTACCGCGAGGGTGGCCAAGAGCCCCGAAACACGCCGTACCAGTACCTGCCCCATGACCGGTTTTTTACCCGCGCCCGCGGTTGAGCTTTTCACCCGTCAGCCGAATGAGCGTTTTCAGGCCGGGCTCGACGATGGCATCCTCGGCGTCTTCAAAGCTGAAGTCCTGGATTTGCCGAAGTCCTTTTTCCTTGAATTCGGTTGCACGCGTTTCGATCGTCAGGAGGTAGACCGCGACATCGGCCAATTCCCAATGTCCCGAACGGCGCTTCCAGAACAGATAGGACCCGATGGGTCGCTTGCTCATTGTTCCGATCAGCCCCCCTTCCTCAATGGCTTCGAGCGCCGCTGCCTTTGCTTTCGAGAGTTTCTTGATCGGATTGCCCTTTGGAATCGACCAACGCCCCGAATCGCGCGTGGTGATCAAGGTCACGGTCCATTGACCGTTGCGATCGCGCGAAACCGGTAGCGCGCCGATTTGTTTCAGCGTCGAGGGCGCAATATCCGCAACTTCGGGCAATGTAGGTTCCATCGGACAATCCGAATCCAATTTGCCCGTCGGGTCAACACTTGATTGCAGGTTTGACACAATAGACGCTTACCCGACAAGAACGTGCCGGCCTTTAAAGCGTTGCGTCCCGCGCTTTCAAGCGCGCATGGCCCCGCAGAATAGCGGGTAGCGAGGGCCAGTTGCTCCGACAAAAAATTCAAGCAGGACCGGCAATCCGGAATTTGCCACTTGCATGCGAGCGTTTAAGGCGAAATGATGCAAGGAACGTTAGGCTAACAGGTCGATGCAGAGGGGGGACAGGGTGGCTGGAGCTGATATGCGGATTGTCATTGCCGATGATCACCCTCTTGTGCGCGGCGCGCTGCGCAGTTCTGTAACGGCGCTAGTCGGGAACGTCGATATTATGGAGGCGGGCAGCTTCGAAGAACTCGCGCCAACCTTCACCAACGGCACTGTCGACCTGGTACTGCTCGATCTGACCATGCCCGGCGTCCAAGGCTTTTCAGGCTTGCTGTATTTGCGGGCGCTGCATCCTGCCACACCCGTCATCGTCGTTTCCGGCAATGAGGACCGCACGATTATCCGTCGCTGCATCGAGCTGGGCGCATCGGGCTATATTCCGAAATCGCTTGATGGCGCCGCCATGGGGGTTGCGATCCGGACCGTGCTCGACGGTGGCAATTGGACACCCGACGATGTCGACCTCTCCGCTGCCCCGGATGCCGAAACCAGCGATATGGTCCGCCGTCTGGCCAGCCTTACGCCGCAACAGGTTCGGGTCCTGATGATGCTGTCGACCGGCTTGCTCAACAAGCAGATCGCCTATGAGCTGTCCGTATCCGAGGCCACGGTTAAGGCGCATGTCTCCGCCATCTTGCAAAAGCTTGATGTCGACAGCCGCACGCAGGCCGTCATCGCCGCCTCCAAAATTGCCTCAGGCCAGTGGAATACGGCCAGAGAAACAACCGGTTAACGTCTACATTTCAAGGGTTTACGCCTTCGATCGGCCATTGCAGCCAATCTTGCGCCGCCCGACCCACGACGGATGCCAGCGACGTCAAACCGTCCTTTTCCATCCGCTCGACAAGCCCCTGCTTGATGTCGTTAGCGAGCCCCGGCCCGTGATAGACGAGGCCCGAATAGAGCTGCACCAAACTGGCACCCGCTTCGATCTTGCTGAACGCGGTACGTGCTGAATCCACGCCGCCAACGCCGATCAGCGGAAACTGCCCTTCGACCCGCACAAAGGTTTCGGCCAGCATGCGGGTGGATAGGGGAAAGAGCGGCTTGCCCGAAAGACCACCGGATTGAATCTGATGCGGTTTGACATGCAGCTTCGTCGGACGGCTGATCGTCGTGTTGGATACGATGAGCCCGTCGACGCCCCGCTTGCGGGCGACTTTGACCACATCATCGAGACCGGCAAGCGACAGGTCCGGCGCGATCTTCAAAAGGACAGGCTTCCGGGTTGTTGTGCGAATGGCTTCGTCCCGCTCGTGGATCGTCCAGGCCAGCAAATCATCAAGCGCGGCTTCGCTTTGCAAATCGCGCAAGCCCGGCGTGTTGGGCGAGGAAACATTGATCGTGAAATAGGACGCGACATCGGCAAAAGCGCGAATACCCGCGACGTAATCGGTGACGCGGTTCGTCGAGTCTTTGTTGGCTCCGACATTGACGCCAACGATTCCGGGAAGTCCGGCACGCTTTTTGAGCCGTTCCAACGCTGGTCCGTGTCCGTCATTGTTAAACCCGAGGCGATTAACGACGCCCTGGTCCTCCAACAGCCGAAACACGCGTGGCTTCGGATTGCCCGTTTGGGCCAAGGGCGTCAGCGTGCCGACCTCGGTAAAGCCGAACCCCAACCGTAACACGGCATCGGGTACCTCGGCGTTCTTGTCAAACCCCGCGGCAAGGCCAATGGGATTGGAGAAGCGAAGCCCAAAAGCCGACACCGCCAGTCGCGGATCATCGGCCTTCACGGCCAGAGCCGGCATGTGTTTTAAAGCGGCAATGGCCAGACCATGCGCTTTCTCCGCATCCATGTTTTGCAGAGCCTTGAAAGCAAGACGATAGAGCAGGCTCACGGCAGTAATCCTTCAAAGCGATGAAATCCGTCAGGGGTCATCGGCAACGGGTCAATCCGTTCAATCATGCCCAACGACAGCGAGGCGAACAGATGCGGAAAAAGCTGACCGCCCCGCGACGGCTCGTAGCGAAGCGCTTCGCCAAGCGAGGCATCGTCGATCACGGCCAGCAACAAATCCTCTTGGCCTTTGAAATGTTTGCGCGCGGTCTCCTCAACCTGCTGGGCGGTTGAAAAATGGATAAAGCCGTCATGGAGATCGACAGGCGCGCCCCGAAAAACACCCGTGTTCTGGGCCTGTGTCCATTGCTGTGCCGTTAGAATTTTATAAATTTTCATCGCAACCGCCCCGTTTGATGCGAATTTAAGTCATGCTTCGACAAGCCGCAAATGCCGTAACGGAATTTTTAACCGGAAGCTGAAAAATCCCCTTGCCAATATTCGGATTAATTACCTATTATATCCTCAATTATTGATTAATATCCTTTTTTGGAGGTTTCTGCTTATGTTATCCCATCCTCGAATTTGGAAAGCGATTGATTCTCTTGCGGCGCGGAATGGATTATCCGCTTCAGGACTCGCCCGCCGCGCGGGCCTTGATCCAACCACTTTCAACAAATCCAAGCGCGCCTCGCCCGATGGAAGGCTTCGCTGGCCGTCGACAGAATCGATCTCAAAAATTCTCGATGCAACGAAGACCGACCTCGACACCTTCATGGCTCTGGTGATGTCGGACCGCCCGCCTGTTCCCAACCGCGCCATTCCCCTCATCAATCTTGCCGATGTCGAGGGGGCCTTTGATTCCGAAGGCCACATGTCCGGCGACAAATGGGATGAGGTCGCCTTTCCCGATCTACCGGCTGAAATCGTGTTCGCGATCGAGGTGGCGGCGGAAGCGATGATGCCGATTTACCGCGATGGCGACATTCTGGTGTGTTCCCCCAGCGTGCCGGTGAGGCGGGGGGATCGGGTGCTGCTGCGCAGCAAGACCGGCGAGCTCTATGGCGGCACGCTGAAGCGAAAAACGATGCACAGCGTCGACCTGTCTCCCTTTCATAGGGGGGCGGCGGACGCGACCTTTACTATTGCCGAAACGCTATGGATCGCCCGTATCCTGTGGGCGAGCCAATAAAGCGGACTCGCTTCAACCGCGACGTGCCAGAAACTGCTGGTGTTCGGCCATCAGTGAACCATCCAGCCCTTTGCGGATAAGTTCGCAGGTCTCGTCCACCCCGTACAGGGCAACAAACGATCCGAAGCGCGGGCCGCGATCGGCCCCCAGCAGAACTTGATAAAGGGTGGAAAACCAGGTCTGCGACACCCCCGGGCGCCCGTCGGGGCTTTTGGATTTACCGGAGAGATCAGGGAAATGCGCCCGCCCGACCTCATAGACGGCCGCTTGCAGCAGATTGCCATCCGTTGAACCGGTATGTTCCGCCAAGGCCTTCGCCAGATCGGCAAGCGCTGCACTCTCGGCTTCGGTTGCTGCCCGATACACTTTCGTCGGCCGGACAAAATCGCGGAAATAGGCGACGGCGTAACCGATCATCCTGGCGAGTCCGGGATGGTTCTCCGCCGAGACGGTCGAGGAATACCGGCGAAGGAAGCCCCAAAGCACCTGCGGATCTTCGGAATTGGCGACCGCCACCAGATTGAGCAACATGGCGAAGGTTACCGTTGTTGCGTTGTTGGCCGCATCCGAAATGGTTTCGGCGGCCGGTGGCTGGCCGGCGTGAATATGAAAGACGGGGTTGCCGAGCTGTTCCTTGATCGGTTGGCCGGGAAACTTTTCCAGAAAGGTCAGATAATCATCAACCTGTCTCGGAATGACATCAAAATAGAGCTTCTTGGCCTCGCGCGGCTTCGAATACATGAACAAGGCCAAGCTTTCCGGACTGGCATAGGTCAGCCAGTCGTCAATTGTGATGCCATTGCCCTTCGATTTCGAAATCTTTTGGCCTTTGTCATCAAGGAAAAGCTCATAGACGAAATGCTCTGGGGCTAATCCGCCTACAGCCCGACAGATCGAGTCATAGACCATCGTGTTGGGCTGATGGTCTTTGCCGTACATTTCAAAATCAACGCCCAACGCCGCCCAGCGCGCACCGAAGTCCGGCTTCCATTGCAGTTTCACATTGCCGCCGGTTACGGGCATCGTGACCTCGCTGCCGTCCTCATCATCGAACGTAACCGTGCCGTTGATCCCGTCGACATGCTTCATCGGGACATACAGAACCCGTCCGCTCTTTGGCGAGATGGGCAGGAAACAGCTATAGGTCGCCCGCCGCTCTTCTCCCAGCGTGGGCAGCATAATGTCCATCACCGCCTGATAGCGTTCCGCCACATGGCGCAATATTTCGTCGAAGCGACCGGACGTGTAATAATCGGTGGCGCTGGCAAACTCGTAGTCAAAACCGAACGTGTCGAGGAACCGGCGCAGCATTGCATTATTGTGATGGCCGAAGCTCTCGAATTCGCCGAACGGATCCGGCACACGGGTGAGGGGCCGGTGCAGATATTCCGCCAGAGCTTCCCTGTTGGGAACGTTGTCCGGCACTTTCCGCATCCCGTCCATATCATCGGAGAAGCATAAAAGCCGCGTCGGAATCTTGTCTTCCGTCAATACCCGGAAGGCATTCCGCACCATGGTTGTGCGCGCCACTTCGCCAAAGGTGCCGATATGCGGAAGACCCGACGGACCGTAACCGGTCTCGAACAGCACCGAAGTCTGTCCTGTCCGATTGACGCGCTCGACCAGTTTACGGGCTTCTTCAAACGGCCAGGCATTCGACTGATGGGCGGAGGCAACGAGATCGGGCACTGAGAGGAGATCGGCTATCGACATGACTGACTTTCAATCCAGATAAAATGGCATGCCGGCGCGCGTTGGAACCGGGCGTCGGACCATAGAGTACTTCATGGCACCGAGGGAAGCCGGCAACGCCAGAAAGTCCATACATCGCATCCAAAACAAGCCTGCCAGCGCGCCGACCGCCGTGCAATTAATAGAAAATATCTTTCGGCATTTGATATTATAATTGAAATAAATATTGAATTATGATGATATATTTTACGATTAAATAAATAAATTATATTCGAAAATTAAACTTAATTAATAAAAAAATATTGAATTATAATTTATAAATTAAAGTATATATTTAAATATAAAAATTTAAAATCCATATACATGGCTAAATTCGAATAAATACCGAAAAAGTTTTCCGATTTAATCGCAACATTTTATGCTATCCGTTAGAAGAATAGCGATAATGCTGTAACGATGTAGCCTTATTATATGATCGAAAATTTAATTAAAATCGATATTTCAGGATTGGCGACGCGCCGACGGAAGTTGATGGAGTTGGAGCAATTCATCTTCAAGTCGAGGACCCATACGAGCATTGAAATTTTGATTTTCCTGGCTGAGAACCACTTCAACGCCAAATTGTCAGCGATTTATGAGACAACGCAGGCGACCGATGCCTCGGTCCGCCAACATTTGCGGGCGTTGGAACAGCTCAATTTCATTCGTCAAAGCAATGATGGTGTCGATGGACGGGCAAAAACCATCAGCATGACGGATTATGGCCAAGAACAACTGGCTCTCTACGCCCGCGAATTGGCCAAACTCATCACGGTCGATGCTGCCGAAGCAAACTGAGGATCAGGGCGCCTTGAAATGCTTCGAGAGCTTCAAGCCCTGCGCTTGATAGTTCGAGCCCAGATCCTTGCCGTAGAGCATATCCGGCAGGCTTGCCATCCGCTCATAGACCAGCCGGCCCACCGTCTGGCCATCTTCCAGAATAAACGGCACATCGCGTGACCGGACTTCGAGCACGGCCCGGCTACCCGTGCCGCCACTGCCCGCATGGCCAAAGCCCGGATCAAAAAAGCCCGCATAATGGACACGGAATTCGCCGACAAGCGGATCAAACGGCGTCATTTCTGCCGCGTGGTCAGGCGGCACATGCACGGCTTCCTTGGACGCCAAAATATAGAACTGGCCGGGATCAAGGATGATATCGCGATCCTTGCGCGCATAGAGCGGATCCCAATAATCATCGACCTCATAGCCACCGACACGGTCGACATCGACCAGCGCCGTGTGGCGCTTAGCGCGATAACCGACGAGATGACCATCGCCAAAGCCTGACAGATCAACCGAAACGGCAATGCCGTTCTGGATCGAGGGCTCGGACGAGGTGACCAACCGGTCCCGCGCATGAAGCGCCTTCAGCTCGGTATCGTCGAGCCGGACCAAGCCGCGCCGGAACCGAACTTGCGACAGGCGCGAGCCCGTCCGCACCAGCACCGGAAAGGTGCGCGGCGAAATTTCAAGATAGAGCGGGCCGTGATAGCCTGCCTCGATCTGGTCGAACTCCTGGGCATGATCGGCAATCACGCGGGTAAACACATCCAGCCGACCCGTCGAGCTTTTTGGATTGGCCGAAGCAAGAATGTCGGCGGGCAAAGCCAGCCCTTCGAGCAGCTCGGCGATATATACCGCACCGGTTTCCAGCACCGCGCCGTTGGTCAGGTCAATTTCATGCAGCGCAATTCGCTCCAGACGATCCTTCACCGCACGGTCGGGACCGGGCAGAAAACTCGCCCGCACCCGCCAGACGCGGTAGCCCAGCCGCAAATCGAGACTGGCCGGCTGAACCTGCCCCTCTGCGAAAGCGCGATCGGCGATAATCACGCCCGCCGCGTGCAGCGCCCGAATATCCTGCGCCGGAAGAATGCCAGTTGTGCCGCTGAGGGAAAGGGTCGTCACGCGATACTTACTCCGCCGCCTGGCTGGCAAGCCGGGCCTCGGCCGCGGTTTCCGCCTCATCCACCATCTTCAACGCTTCCGGATGCGGCATCGAGATGATGTTGTAGCCGGAATCGACAAAATGTACCTCGCCAGTCACGCCTGCCGAGAGGTCCGACAGCAAATAGAGCCCCGATCCGCCGATCTCTTCAATCGAAACGGTCCGGCGCAAGGGCGCGTGGCGCTTCTGGTAGTTGAACATCAGCCGCGCATCGGCAATCCCTGCCCCCGCCAGCGTCCGCACCGGACCGGCCGAGATGGCATTGACGCGGATATTGTCGGGTCCGAAATCGGAAGCGAGATACCGGACCGAAGCTTCGAGCGCCGCTTTGGCAACCCCCATCACGTTATAATTCGGCATGACGCGGGTGGCGCCACCATAGGTCAGCGTCACCATCGAGCCGCCCTTCGGCATGATCGCTGCCGCGCGCTTGGCAATTTCCACAAAGGAGAAGCAGGAAATCAGCATCGTGCGCGAGAAATTTTCGCGCGTCGTATCAGCAAAACGCCCCTTCAGCTCGGCCTTGTCGGAAAAGGCAATGGCGTGAACCAAAAAGTCGATCGATCCCCATTTCTGCGCGACCGTCTCGAAAACACCGTCAACAGAGGCCAGATCTTCCACATCGCAGGGCAGCAGAAAATCCGAACCCGCTTCGTTGGCCAGCGGCTCGACACGCTTTTTCAACGAGTCACCTTGATAGGTGAAAGCGAGTTCCGCGCCTTGCGCGGCTAGCGTCTTGGCAATACCCCACGCGATCGAATGGTCATTGGCGACGCCCATGATGAGCCCGCGTTTTCCCTGCATCAATCCCGTCATAAAAGCGTCCTACTGTTCAAAAATGGTCTTAAACGACAAAAGGTTCAAGCTTCGAGCCGTTTCATGACGATCGTCGCATTGGTGCCGCCAAAACCAAAGGAATTGGAAAGCACCGCACCGATCGCGGCATTGTCGATCCGCTTGCGGACAATCGGCATATCGGCGAAGGCCGGGTCGATTTCCTGAATATTGGCGCTTTCGCAGATGAAATTATGGTTCATCATCAAGAGCGAATAGATCGCCTCCTGCACACCGGTCGCGCCCAGCGAATGGCCGGTAAGCGATTTCGTGGCCGAGATCGGCGGGCATCCAGCCCCGAACACGGCACGGATCGCCTCGATTTCCTTGGCATCGCCAACCGGAGTCGAGGTCGCATGCGGATTGATATAGTCGATCTTGGTGTTCACGGTGGCGAGCGCCTGACGCATACAGCGGATAGCGCCCTCGCCCGATGGCGCGACCATGTCGTAGCCGTCCGACGTTGCGCCATAGCCGACGATTTCCGCATAGATCTTCGCGCCACGGGCTTTGGCGTGCTCAAGCTCCTCAAGCACCAGAACACCGGCTCCGCCAGCGATGACAAAGCCGTCACGGTCCTTGTCATAGGCGCGCGAGGCGGTGGCCGGCGTATCATTATATTTGGACGACATCGCTCCCATCGCATCGAACAATTGCGACAAGGTCCAGTCGAGCTCTTCGCAGCCGCCGGCAAACATCACGTCCTGCTTGCCCCACTGGATCATCTCATAAGCGTTACCGATGCAATGATTAGAGGTCGCGCAGGCTGACGAGATCGAATAATTCACACCCTTGATTTTAAACCAGGTCGCCAGCGTCGCCGATGCAGTTGACGACATCGCCTTCGGCACGGCGAACGGACCGATCCGCTTGGGGCCGCCTTTCTCGCGCGTAATATCGGCAGCTTCCACAATGATGCGGGCAGACGGACCACCCGAGCCCATAATGATACCGGTACGCTCGTTCGAAATATCGCTTTCCTCAAGGCCGGAATCGAGAATGGCCTGATCCATGGCAACGTGGTTCCAGCCGGTTCCGGTGGCGTGGAATCGCATGGCGCGACGGTCGACAATCTCGGCCGGATCAAGCTTGGGCTGACCGTGCACCTGACAACGGAATCCCAGTTCCGTGTACCGCTCGGCGTGGATAACGCCAGACCGCGCCTCAAAAAGGGAGGAACGGACTTCCGATACCGTATTGCCGATGGAAGACACGATGCCCATGCCGGTGATGACGACGCGTTTCATAGGGTAACTCCTTGACGGAAAGGATTGGCCAGATACTCGATCGCCAATCCGAACATTCTTCGGGATGATATGGCGTTTTACGCCGCCTTGAACAATCCCACGCGCAGATCATGCGCCTCGTAAATCCGGCGACCATCCGCTTCGAGATAGCCGTCAGCGATGCCAAGCACCAGTTTAGAGCGGAAAACGCGCTTCAAATGGACCTCATAGACCACTTTTTTGACGGTTGGCAGCACCTGATCAATAAATTTGACTTCGCCGACGCCGAGCGCACGGCCGCGGCCTTCCGCGCCAAGCCAGCCCAGATAGAAACCGCACAACTGCCACAGTGCATCGAGACCCAGGCAGCCGGGCATCACGGGGTCGCCCTGAAAATGACAGGGGAAAAACCAGAGGTCAGGGCGGATCGCAAATTCGGCCCGAATGATGCCCTTGCCGTTTTCCCCGCCGGTTTCGGAAACTTCCGCTATCCGGTCAAACATCAGCATCGGAGGAAGCGGAAGCTGTGCGTTGCCGGGACCAAACAATTCCCCACGGCCGCAGGCCAGAAGATCCTCATATTCATAACTTGAACGCTGTTCCATGTCCCGACCGCACTCCGTCCCATCAATTGATGTGGCCCAAGCCACACGATGCATCTCATTTCACTTCTGCACTCGTATCACAGTGTCCCGCAGCCCGAAAGCCACGCTTGAGGTGGCAATTTTAGAGGGTTGCGGCGACCGGTCATAGCGCTTATTCTAAAACCGTCTCCTTGAATACAGGATTTTCGGAATTGTCCGTACCATCGACCTCGTCGAACCCATCCAATTGGCGCGATCAAAGCGGTTGCCTTTATCATGATCTGCGGGTCCGGCTTCGCAATGCGGGCCTGCGTCCGACGCGGCAACGGGTAGGGTTGGGCTGGCTCTTGTTTGCGCGCGGGGACCGTCATCTGACCGCCGAAGGGCTGTTTGAAGAGGCCTCGAAGGCAAGAGTGCCTGTATCGCTCGCCACCGTCTACAACACGCTGCATCAATTCACCGAGGCCGGTCTCTTGCGCGAAGTGGCGGTCGATGGCGCCAAAACTTATTTCGACACGAATACGAGCAATCACCACCATTTCTTTGTTGAAGGCGAAAATCGTCTGCTCGACATCGAGGGGCACGACATTGCAGTGACGACGCTACCGAATATTCCGGACGATATGGAAATTGTCCGCGTCGAAGTGGTTGTCCGCCTTCGCCGCAAGGAAGGTTAAGCGCTTACGGGACAGACTCGCCCGGATAGACACCCCAGAGCTGTTGCTGCTGGACGAAACCGTCATAACCATCACCCACCAACCGGCACCATTGCCCGTCGCACGATTTGATCGAGGCGACCACATTGGGCATGAGCTGGACGACAAGCGGGCTTTCCGTGTCAGGCTTGGTGTGAAGGGGAACCGGCTTGTCCTTGCCCCAGGGCGCCACGATCGCCGTACGGCGGCCCGCCAGCAGATTGTGCAGCACCCAGCCTTCCGCCCCCTCGGAATCGCGGATCCGCCGCCAGATTTCAAATTCGGCGGTGATTTCGACGGGCAATCCGGCCTTTTCATAGATCCATTTGGTCCTATGGTCTTTGCTCGGGCCCTCGCGCAGGTTGACGCGATCCGATTTCAGGCTCGCAAACCGCGGCAAAGGCAGGCCCGTTGCGGACCCGATATTCGGATCACCGGCCAAAGCGGGCAGCACGAAACCCACGGTCAGCAGAGCCACCGCGGCGATAAAGGCGGAAAAGGGTCTCATTCCGGCCATGCAAATCCCGTTGTTTCCAAAACGTCACAACCGTTGTTTTTCGCCGATCCGCTCGCTAGAGAAGAAACAGGCGTGTCCTGTCGATCGGGTACGTCGTTCGGTCTAAGATGCAAACCGGCGGGTAAGGCCGAATTTGCGTCATAGTGTTGTTGGCGAGCGAACGTTAAAGATGGGTAAATTCGCTCGGACCAATCTCGTTGAAATGCTGGAAGGGACGTATGCCATGAAACAAAAGCCGCTGGTTGTGGTCACGCGCCGCCTTCCCGATACAATCGAGACCCGCATGCGCGAGCTGTTCAATGCCGCGCTGAACATCGACGATCGCGCCATGACGAAGGATGAATTGATCGAGGCGGTGAAAACCGCTCAGGTGCTCGTCCCCACCGTCACCGACGAGATCGACGCCGATGTGATTGCCGCCGCCGGCGAGCAGTTGAAGCTGATTGCCAATTTCGGCAATGGCGTCGACCATATTGACATTGCCGCCGCGCAGGCCAAGGGCATTGCGATTACCAATACCTCCGGCGTTTTGACCGACGATACGGCCGACATGACCATGGCGCTGATCCTCGCAGTGTCGCGGCGTATTGCGGAAGGTGCCCGCGTCATCCCCGACGGCAATTTTCACGGTTGGTCGCCGACCTGGATGCTGGGCCACCGGATCACCGGCAAGCGGCTGGGCATTGTCGGTATGGGCCGCATCGGCCAAGCGCTCGCCCGTCGCGCCAAGGCCTTCGGGTTACAGGTGCATTATCATAACCGTCGGCCGGTCGCTGCCGCCGTCGAGCAGGAGCTTGAAGCCACTTATTGGGACTCGCTCGACCAAATGCTGGCGCGGATGGACATTGTATCCGTCAACTGCCCGCATACGCCGGCGACCTACCATCTGCTCTCGGCCCGACGACTCAAATTGCTGAAGCGTGACGCGATTTTGGTGAACACCGCGCGCGGCGAAATCATCGACGAGAGCTCGCTGGTGAAAATGCTCGAGGCGGGCGAACTGGCAGGCGCCGGCCTCGACGTGTTCGAGCATGAGCCGGCCATTTCGCCGCGCATGCTGAAACTGGCGAAACAAAACCGGATTTTGGTAATGCCCCATATGGGATCGGCGACCATCGAAGGACGCATCGAAATGGGCGAGAAGGTCATCATCAACATCCGCACCTTCATGGACGGCCACAGGCCGCCCGATCGGGTCATCGCGTCGATGGTGTGAGCGTTAGGGTGTCGGCTGGCGTCAGGGTTGAATATTTAGCACGCAACCTAACCGGCACTGCGAGCGAAAGCGAAACATTCCAGAGACAAACAGCCCAGAGACGTTGAAGCAAAGCATGCCAATGTCAGGTTTGCCTTCCGTCACCACCGCCAAACGGGGTGGTTTCGCTCGCGCTCGCGATGACAGATATAGCCTAGTGCCTAGTGCCTAGTGCCTAGTGCCTACACCCTACCCCCTAAATAGATCAAAGCCCTTCGAACAGCGCCGTCGAGAGATAGCGCTCGGCGAAGCTCGGGATGATGATCACGATATTCTTGCCCTTGGACTCGGGCCGTGCAGCGATTTCGAGGGCAGCGGCCACGGACGCGCCTGAGGAAATGCCCGTCGGAATACCCTCGATCCGGGCCAAAAGGCGGGCGGTATCGAACGCCGTCTGATTGGCTACCTGTATCACCTCGTCAATGATCGAACGGTCGAGCACATCCGGCACAAAGCCCGCGCCAATGCCCTGAATCTTGTGCGGACCGGGATTGCCGCCCGACAGAACCGGCGAATCTTCCGGCTCAACAGCGACAATTTTGACCGCCGGATTGCGGGCCTTCAGCACTTGGCCAACGCCTGTAATCGTGCCGCCGGTGCCAACGCCCGAGACAAAAATATCGACCTTGCCGTCCAGATCGTTCCAGATTTCCTCCGCCGTTGTACGGCGATGAATGTCCGGATTGGCCGGATTTTTGAATTGCTGCGGTATCACCGAGCCCGGAATCGACGCTTTCAGCTCCTCAGCCTTGGCAATCGCCCCCTTCATGCCCTGCGGTGCAGGCGTCAACTCAAGTTCTGCTCCGAGCAGGGCCAGCATCTTGCGGCGCTCGATCGACATCGATTCCGGCATAACAAGAATCAGACGATAGCCGCGCGCCGCCGCAACGAAAGCCAGCGCAATACCGGTGTTGCCCGAGGTCGGCTCAATCAGGGTGGAGCCGGGCTTAATCGCGCCTGCCGCTTCCAGCGCATCGATCATATTGACACCTATACGATCCTTGACGCTGGCAATCGGGTTGAAAAATTCCAGCTTGGCCAGAAGGTTGGCGTGAATGCTCTTTTCCTTGGCGACCCGATCCAGCCGTACAATCGGCGTATCGCCGATCGTATCCGTGATCGAATTGTAAATGCGGCCGCGGCCGGGTTTGTGGCTCGATGAGGTCGGATGGCTCATGATGTGATGTCTCCCTCGCGAAATATGGTTCCTGAAGTTTAGACTAATTTACAAAAATTGTCGATTAATAATTTAATCCACATTTTAAATTGCAAAATCAGCTGACTCTTTCATCGCATTAAACCCGATTTTATCGGCGCGCCGGCAGAGATCTTCCACCGTGATGGCATCCAGATGGGTCAGAAAGGCGGCGCTGGCGATCTTGATTTCCGGCCCGATCACGCCGTTGACGAGAACGGATTGCGGCTCGGGTGGGCCCTGCTCCTCATCCACCGCACTCATGGCGGCGCGGACAATGTCACCTGCCGTAATCCGGCGGCGCTCGGTGGCGAGCTCATAGCCACCCCGCGGCCCGCGCACGCCTTTTAGAATACCGGCCCGAACAAGCGCCTGCAAAATGGTTTCGAGATGGCGCGGCGGCAATTGATGCCGCTCAGCGAGCAACTTGGCTGCGACCGGATCAGGGCGGGCATGAATGGCAACGTCAACAACGGCGGCGATGGCCAACATGCTGCGGCGTGAGAGAAGATTCATGAGCGTTCAACGTCCTTTCCCGTCCCAAAGCCGGACGGGTATCAGACACCCGTCGAGCCATATCCGCCAATGCCGCGCGACGTATCGCCAAGCGTATGGCGCTCTTCCAGAACGGCCGTGGTAAAAGGAGCAATCACCAATTGAGCGATCCGCATCCCGCGGGAAATCTCGAAGGCCTGATCGCCGTGATTGATCAGAAGAACCGAGACTTCTCCCCGATAATCAGGGTCGATCGTGCCCGGCGCATTCAAAACGGTAATGCCGCTTTTCAGTGCCAACCCCGAGCGCGGACGAACCTGCCCCTCATAGCCGTTCGGCAATTCAATACACAAACCTGTCGGGATTAACATCCTTTTCCCGATTTCTAATGTGAATATTTGACCCTCGGGGATGGCGGCGAGCAGATCCATACCCACGGCAGCCTCGGAGGCATAATGCGGCAAAGGCAGCCCTTCGCCATGGGGCAAGCGTCGAACGCCGACAACGACCGTCATTTTTGCCCCTTGGTCGAAAATTTATTCGCCAACAGGGTCACGAGCCGCTCAGCGACCTCGCCTTTGCCGAGCTTGGGCCAGCTATCCACGGCATCTTTCGAGACGATATGGACCGTGTTCATTTCTCCGCCCATCACGCCCGCGTCACCCCCCACATCATTGGCGACGATCAGATCGCAGGCCTTTTTGGCGAGTTTACCGCGGGCATAATCGAGCACATTCGAGGTTTCCGCCGCAAAGCCGACCACCAGCGCCGGTCGGTCCGTTTCACGATGGGCAATGGTCGACAAAATATCGGGATTGGGCGTTAAAACGAGCGATGGCGGCCCGCCTTCGGTCTTCTTAAGCTTATCGCCACTTTGCGACGCAACCCGCCAATCCGCCACCGCAGCGCAAAAAATGGCGATATCCGCCGGCAGCGCGTCCTCGACCGCGCGCAGCATAGCATCAGCCGTCTCGACACGGATCACGGTGACTCCGGGTGGATCGGGGATGGAAACGGGCCCCGACACAAGCGTGACGCGGGCACCCGCCCGCGCGGCAGCAGCGGCGATCGCATGGCCCTGCTTGCCCGAAGACCGGTTCGCGATATAGCGCACAGGGTCAATCGGCTCATGCGTCGGACCGGAGGTGACCAGCACATGTCGCCCTTCCAGTGCCACGCTCCGCGGTGCCAAAGCGGCCTCGATCGCGTCGGCCAGGACGGCCGGCTCGGCCATGCGCCCGGAACCGAATTCGCCGCATGCCATGGCGCCGTCATCGGGACCGACGAACAAAACGCCGTCCCCTTTCAACGTTGAAATATTGCGTTGCGTAGCTGAGTGTTGCCACATCCTGACATTCATGGCGGGTGCCACAAGAACGCGCTTATCGGTCGCCAACAGGGCAGTCGAGGCCAGATCATTCGCAAGACCGCTTGCCATTTTCGCCAAAAGATCGGCGGTAGCCGGTGCCACAACCACAAGATCGGCGGAACGCGACAATTCGATATGGCCCATTTCGGCCTCGTCCGTCAGCGAGAAAAGATCGGTGAAGACCTTCTCGCCCGAAAGGCTGGCTACCGAAAGCGGCGTGACGAATTCCGCCCCCGCTTTGGTCAGGATCGCCCGCACGGAACCCCCGCGCTTGCCGATCTCGCGGATCAACTCCAGCGCCTTATACGCCGCAATACCGCCGCCAATGATGAGAAGAACGCGTCTGCCGATGAGGGACATAGCCGAAAAATCCATTATTTTCAGCCATGTTAGCCGAAATTCCCTAAAGAGAGAAGGGGCTGCACACGCGGATCAAACGCAAAGCGTCCACATTCCAAGGATCGCCGGAGGCCATGTCCATTGCCCGCATAGAGGGCAAATGCCTAAATCCTTTTACCATCAGTATGTTTACCGAAGGATGACCTTACGTTAGATTGTTTTCCATTCATGTGTTCGAGTGGATGCTTGTAGCGTTTTTCGTGCGTTCCGCCTTTCGGCGCCGGTTGAGCCCGCCCGTCAACGCCAAGGATCAGGTGTTCCGCTATGAATAAAACGATATTTATTTTTGCTCTTTTGCTCTCTTCGACCGCCCTTTCGGCCGTAACGGTCGTGTCCATCACCTATCGGGGCACGAAGGAAATCGTGACCTATAGCGATGGCCATACCGCAACGTTCGCGCCCGTCGGCAAGGCGGTGGTGGCGTGGAAAAGCGACCATGTCACCCGGACCTCGACCTACGCCTTCGCGGACAAGACGACGACGTCTGTCGTCGATACGGTAGCGGGAAAACCAGGCAAGCCCACCTATAATGGCAGTGTCGAGACGATCGTTACCACCTATGGCGACGGGTACAAGGCGTCGGCGACCTATCAGGGCACACCATCGGTCACATGGGGCAAAGATCATGTGACGCGGACGACCACCTATGTCTTCGCGGATCAAACGATCAATAAAATTGTCGCCAAGATACCGGGCACCCCGGGTACGCCAAGCTACAACGGCGGCACCGAGACGATCATTACCGTCTATGGCGATGGATATTCCGGCACGGCGACCTATCAGGGCCGTTCAAGCGTGACGTGGGCCAGCGACCACGTTACCAAAACCGTGACCTATTCCTTCGCCGACAGAACATCGAACCGGGTTGTTGTAACGGTACCGGGCACGCGCGGAATACCGACCTACAGCGCCGGAACGGAAACTGTCATCACGACCTATGGCGACGGCTACAAGGCCAAGGCAACCTATAGCGGCACGGCATCCGTCACATGGGCCTCGGATCATGTGAGTAAAACAACGACCTACAGCTTCACCGACGGGACCAGCAACAAGGTCACCGCCGTGGTGCCCGGCACAAAGTCCCGCCCCGCCTATAGCGGCGGAACCGAAACCATCATAACGACCTATGGCGATGGCTTTACCTCGGCGGCCACGTTTCAGGGCAAAGCGACCGTCAGCTGGGGCAAAGACCACATCACCAAAACAACGGTTTACGCCTTTGCCGACAAGACCACGAACAAAGTGGTTGAAACCATTCCCGGCACCTATGGAACAGCCGTCTATGACGGCACTAAAAAAACGCTCCCGATCACCTATGCGGACGGCACGCGGACGACCATCATATTGATAGGCAAACCGACCTCAACGCTTTGGGGCAGTGATCACACAACCAAAACGACAACCTATGTTTTCGACGACGGGACCAAGAATGATGTCGTTGAAACGGTGGCGCCCGTTCTGAGCACCGCGACCGTAATTGCGGCCGTCTATCCGACCGACTGGGCGTCCGGCCTATCGATGCAGGCCGTGACCGCACCGTCAACCGGTTCGATCGTGGCAACATATGGCGACGGCACCCAGCAGGTGATTGCGGATGGCAGTGCTGCAAAGCCGTTTTCGCAAGCCAGTTTGACACCCAACGGAGCCAGAGGTGCAAAGGCGATTAACGATCCGAATGCCGAAGTAAGTGCCCCCTCCCAAACGGTTTATGATTTGCATTGGGGCACGCCCGACCCTGCCGGCCCCAGCCTTGTGAACGCATGGTTTGGTACCAACGGGACGGCGACGTCCTACACGTTCCCGAGCGCCATAACGATTGCGGGGCATACCGTCTCCGGCCAAGGTTCGATGGCGTCCGGCATGACTCTTAGTGTGCCCTCGAGCGAGGTCAAATCCGCCTGGAGCCAGGGATGGACGGGCAAGGGGCAGAATGTCCTTATGGTCGACGGCTATCCCGACCCGATCAACAAGCCTGCATGGATGTCACAGGCCGACTATGTTGCGGCCTATACCCACGGCATAACGACCTATCTTTTAGCAAACCGTTACGCTCCGGATGCCAATTTTTATCTGGTCGATGGTGATGGATTGTATGATTACAAAGTCCACATCCCTCTGACCAATGCCGTTCCGGTTTTACAAGCCAATACGCATGGCAATCTCGCAAATTCAGTTCGCTCGGCGCCGGGTGCTTATCTTGATGTTGTCAATATCAGTATGGGGTATAATTATTGGGCGGATAACATAACCAACCCAACTCAGGCTCAGGTTGATGCCGTATTTTCAAAGCAAGCATATTGGACGGACTATATTTCCGGGGTCTTTGCTGGAACCTATTCAACAAATTACGGTTCATCGGGCTCCGCTGCAGTCTATCTAACGGATGCTGTTGTCACAAAAGCGGCTGGGAATGACGCCATCACCGTCGGGAAAGATCCGCTTTCGTATACGCTAGCCTATCATCCATTGATCTCGTCGCGGCTCCTGCTCGTTGGTGCGCTCGACACAATCGGAGCGGCCAGCACAAAGGGCGGGGCTGGAACAGCTACCCTTGCCAGCTATTCGAACACGGCAGGCAGTGACCCCATCATCCAGAGCCGGTTTCTGGTTGAATCAGGCTTTACCCCCTATAATAAAAAGGATATCGCGATCGACGGCGCTAAAGTTTCGCCGGGCGAGGGCACGTCCTATGCCGCCCCGCGCGTGACCGGCTATGCGGCGATTGTCCGCCAAAAATTTCCCAATCTGACGGGGGCCAATACGGCTGATATTTTGTTGTCGACGGCCCGATACGATACCCTCAGCTGCTACCCGAATTGCGACAAGAAAATCTATGGCCAAGGCGAAGCCTCGCTCTCCCGCGCGCTCGCGCCTGTCGGCTATTTGCGGTGAGGGGTGCGGCCTCTTGAAGCTATCCGGCGCTTCGTTAACACGATCAACCCGATAACGGAGCGGCCACCTTCAATACGAAGGCGGTTGCTCGTCGTTCTGCTGGTTTGCCTGACTGGTCCGGCCTTTGCCGAGGGGCTTGATCCGGAAACCGCACTTTTGCCCAGCTCCGCCAAACAAGCCTTTGTTATGGATGCGCAATTGGCGCCTGAATATTGGCATGCGCTGGATGATCGCCGCTATCTTGCCATCACCGGCCTATCGATCGGCGAGCGGATGATTGCCGCGGGTGGGCAATCCTTGATGATCTTACCGGATCGCGAGTGCTCGATCTATGATGCCTCCGTCTGCTTTGACGTCGGTTCCTTTTATCACGCGGCGATGCCCCAAATTCTGCTCTCCGGCTTTCTCGTGCTCGATGGTAACGATGCCCTCCTATGGGGGATCGATAGCGGCTTTACATCAGAAAAACTGACGGTCAGCCCCTCGCTTCTCTTGGGCCTTTCGAAGCGCTGGTTTTTATCGGAAAAACGCGACAGCCAATTCATCATGGAGGCCAGCGGCTGGATGGGGCAAAGCGTGTCGCATACCCCCTGTTACGATCAGTTTAACCGCGCCTATTATTGCGCCAATCTGTCGGCTTGGAGCGATTTCAGCTATAATCCGCATCCCGGCGATTTCTATCTTAAACTCTGGTACGAGAAGGTGTTTTAAAGCACCCGCATCGCAACGGCAACCAATACGGCAGCGATGATCCAGAGCGCCAGATTGCCCCACCGGTTGCGGCGCGCTTCTGCTCGGCCGATCTCGGCAATCGAGCGGGCATCCAGACTAAATCCTTTATCGGTGGCGTGCGCCAATTGCTCGGCCAGCGCTTCGGCGCGCGAGGCCAGAGCAGGCAAATGTCCGACCATGCCCGCGAGCGATATCGCACCGCGGCCCAGCTCTTCGATTTTACCCACGGGGCCGAGATTACGCTCGATCCAGCTGCGGACCACGGGCTCCGCCGTCGTCCACATATTGAGGTGGGGATCGAGCGAACGGCTCACCCCTTCCACCACCACCATGGTCTTTTGCAGCATCACCAATTCGGTACGAGTGCGCATGTCGAAAAGTCCCGTCACCTCGAACAACAAGGTCAGCAATTTGGCCATCGAAATCTGGTCTGCCGAGCGCTGATGGATCGGCTCGCCAATCGCGCGGATGGCTTGGGCAAAATCATCCACCGAATGTTTGGCCGGCACATAGCCCGCCTCGAAATGCACTTCCGCCACACGGCGATAATTGCGCGTGATGAAGCCCAGTAAAATCTCGGCCAGAAAGCGCCGTTCCTTCAAACCGAGCCGCCCCATAATACCGAAATCGACAGCGCATAAGCGCCCCTCGGGATCAACAAACAGATTGCCCGGATGCATGTCGGCATGGAAGAAACCGTCGCGCAACGCGTGACGCAAAAAGGACTGGATGACGATGCGTCCTAAGGCCTGCCGGTCATGTCCCGCGGCCACAATCGCCTCGATGTCGTGGAGCGGAATACCATCGATCCATTCCATGGTCAGCACTTCGCGGGCGGTTAATTCCCAATGTACTTTCGGGGCGCGGAATTCGACATCATCCTTGGCGTTTTCTGCCATCTCGGAAAGGGCCGCCGCCTCAAGCCGCAAATCCATTTCCATCGTCACGGACCGTGCAAGCGTTTCCACCACATCGATGAATTTGAGCCTTCGGGCTTCAGCCGAAACCGACTCCATCCATTCCGCCGCATAGGCCATCGCCGACAAATCGCGCCGGAAGCGCGCGCGCACATGCGGACGCAGTACTTTCACCGCAACCGTATTGCCGTCTTTCGTCACCGCGCGGTGAACCTGCGCGATGGAGGCGGCTGCAATGGGCTGGCTGAAGTCGGAGAACAATTCATCCACCGGCTTGCCGAACGCCGTCTCGATCGCCACCAGAGCATCGGGCATACCGAAGGCCGGAATCCGGTCCTGCAATTTTTCAAGATCCCGCGCCACGCGCACGCCTACCACATCGGGCCGCGTCGCCATGAATTGGCCGAGTTTGATATAGGAGGGACCGAGCTTGGTGAGCGCGACCACGAGTCCGTCGGCACTGGTGGCCGCCCTGCGCTTTTCGATCAAGCGTGCGAGCCGCACCAGAAAACGGATACCCGCTGGCGCCTCCGCTGTATCAACAAGGCCGAACGCCCCTTCGCGCGCTAGAACGAAACCGACGCGGGCGAGCCTGAGCAAATGAATGGGAGCAAAACGGGGCACTGCTAGCCTACACTTTCCAGCCGGAGTGAAGCTGAACGATCCCGCCCGACATCGGCCTTGCGCGCACTTCGCCAAAGCCAGCATCGCGAATCATGCCGGAAAACCGTGCCGGCAACGGAAATTTGCGGATCGATTCGACGAGATATTGGTATGGCTCGACATCGCCCGTGACCATTTTGCCCATCGGCGGAATAACTTTGAACGAAAACAGATCATAGATTTTATCGAGACCCGGTACATCGACCGCCGAGAATTCAAGGCAGAGGAAGCGCCCGCCGCGTTTTAACACGCGATGGGCTTCGGCGAGTGCGAGATCAATGCGCGGCACATTTCTGATCCCGAAGGCAATGGTGTAGGCGTCAAAACTGTTGTCTTCGAACGGCAACACCTCGGCATTGCCTTGGACAAATTCGATCTGGTCGGTGAGCGCTTTCGGCGTCCGGTCACGCCCGACGCGCAGCATGTCGCCATTGATATCGCATACGGTGGCGCGCCCGCGGGGGCCTGCAGCCTCCATGACGCGGAAGGCCACGTCGCCCGTGCCACCCGCCACATCGAGCAGCGAGAAGGGCTTGTTCTTCCAGGGGCGAAGCGAGGAGACCAACGCGTCTTTCCAGGCCCGGTGCAGACCGAAGGACATCAGATCATTCATCACATCATAGCGCTTTGCGACTTTGTGGAACACATCGTCCACCAAAGCCTGCTTGTCGCCAAGGCGCACCGAGGTGAAGCCGAAATGCGTCTCGTCACCGCTATCTTGGCGAATCTTTGTCTCAGTCATTCCAATGATGTCCACTCTTCGATCGCGGATAAACTTTTACCGTCATCGTCAAGACCATAGCGCGCGGCGCGTCAAGACGCTATGCCGTCGCGGAACCGGCGGAGAATACGATTATGCCAGAATTACCCGAGGTCGAAACCGTTCGCCGAGGCCTTGAGCCCGCAATGGCCGGCCAGCGCGTCGTTAAGCTGGAGATGCGCCGCAAGGATTTGCGCTTTCCCTTCCCGCCCCGTTTCCGCGAACGGCTGGAAGGGCAGGTTATCACCGCCCTTTCGCGCCGTGCCAAATATTTGTTGGCCGATCTTTCCTCGGGCGAAGTGCTCATCATGCATCTGGGCATGAGCGGGCGGTTTACCGTCGAAATGGGCGGCAAGACGACCGGAACCGGCCAATTCCACTATGAAACCGCCAATGACGCCCCGCATGACCATGTTGTGTTCCATATGAGCAACGGGGCGCGCGTGACGTATAATGACCCGCGTCGCTTCGGCTATATGGATCTGGTGCCCCGCGAAGGCATCGAGACCTGCAAGCATTTTGCTAAAATGGGCATCGAGCCGCTCGGCAACGAGCTGGACGGGGCGTATATCCGCAAATCCTTTGCGGGTAAAAAGACGCCGCTAAAGGCCGCGTTGCTTGACCAAAGCCTGATTGCGGGCTTGGGCAATATCTATGTGTGCGAAGCCCTGCACCGTTCGCACGTATCGCCGACCCGACGGGCTGGCACGCTCTCAACCCAACGCGGGGCGATGAAGGATAAAGCCGATGAGCTCGCCGCAACCATTCGCGATGTATTGAACGAGGCGGTGGCGGCGGGAGGTTCCTCGCTACGCGATTATGCCCAGACGGATGGCTCGCTCGGCTATTTCCAGCACAGGTTCCGGGTCTATGACCGCGAAGGCGAGCCCTGCCCGACGCCCGACTGTGGCGGCACCGTCGCACGCCTTGTCCAATCGGGACGTTCGACCTTTTATTGCCCGAAATGCCAGAAATAGGCCAAAGTGCAACAGGGCGGGCGCTTGAACCGTGTGCCGTCAGGTATTAGAGCAAGAGGCGATTTAGCATGGTCTTATCGCAAAACCGGTTTCCACGTTTGCGCACCATGCTCTAGCACTCGTTCCAGCACAATCGGAGATGGCCATGGCCTATGAAACAATCCTGAGCGAGACGCGCGGCAAAGTGGGCCTGATCACGATCCATCGACCAGACGCGTTAAACGCGCTGAATTCTGCTGTGATCCGCGAAATCAACATCGCGCTGGACGGGTTTGAGGCCGATGCGGCCATCGGCGCCATCGTTATTACCGGCTCGGAAAAGGCCTTTGCCGCCGGCGCCGATGTCAAGGAAATGAAAGATCTCACCTTCCCTTCCACCTATCTCGACGATTTCATCACGGCTTGGGACAGCGTATCGCAACGGCGCAAGCCTCTGATTGCCGCTGTTTCCGGCTTTGCGTTGGGCGGCGGATGCGAATTGGCCATGATGTGCGACTTCATTCTGGCGTCGGATACCGCCAAATTCGGGCAGCCCGAAATCCGGCTCGGCATTATGCCCGGCGCGGGCGGCACGCAACGCCTGACGCGTGCCGTCGGCAAGGCCAAAGCGATGGAGCTTTGCCTCACAGGCCGCATGATGGATGCGCAGGAGGCCGAGCGGGCGGGGCTGGTTTCGCGGATTGTGCCGGTTGCCGATCTCGTCGACGAAGCTGTCAAAACCGCCACAACCATTGCCGGTTTCTCGCGGCAAAGCGTGTTGATGACGAAAGAAGCCGTCAATCGAGCTTTTGAAACCACACTGGCCGAGGGTGTGCGCTTCGAGCGTCGGCAGTTCCAGTCGCTGTTTGCAACCGAGGACCAGAAAGAAGGCATGGCGGCCTTCATCGACAAACGTCCTGCCACCTTCAAAGACCGTTGAATGGATCTTGACCTCTCCTCCATCGCATTCTTGTGCGTCACGGCCTTTGCCGCCGGTTTTGTCGATGCTATTGCTGGCGGCGGCGGGCTTTTAACGATTCCGGCCCTTCTCCTCGCCGGTATCCCCCCCGTGGCGGCGGTGGCCACCAATAAGGTGCAGGGCACATTGTCCATTCTCTCAGCGCTCGTGACCTATGGGCGTTCCGGCATGGTGGAGTGGCGCGCGGGCTTACCGATGGCCATCATGTCCTTTGCTGTGGGAATTATAGGCGCATTGTCGGTACATATTCTGCCCAAAGAGGCGATTGCCGCCCTCATTCCCGCGCTTTTGATGACGGTGGCGCTCTATTTCGGCTTGGTGCGGGGGATGGGCGATGCCGACCGTAAAAGCCGGTTATCCCGCATGACCTTTATCCTCCTCGTGGTACCGCCCATTGCGTTTTATGATGGATTTTTAGGGCCGGGTGCCGGCTCTTTCTACGCTTTGGCGCTGATTGCGCTGCAAGGCTTTGGCATTACCCGCACGACAGCGATGTCGAAATTGCTCAATGGTGGCAGCAATGCGGGGTCGTTGCTGCTCTTTACCCTTGCCGGTAGTGTTTTATGGCCACTGGGACTCGGTATGGGCGTTTGCTCGATGCTGGGCGCCCAAATTGGATCGCGCCTCGCCATCAAGCAGGGCGCGCGGATCATCCGCCCCCTGATCGTGCTGACCTGCTGCGCGCTTTCGGTGAAGATGCTGGCCGATCCGGCCAACCCTGTGCATGCCTTTGTCGTGAATCTCGAAATTCTGCGCTGACGGAACCGATTAATGAGACAAAGAGCCAAATTATAAACAAAGGACATTGACGCCCACCGCGTGAGCCGGTATTAACCCCGCCACACATGGACATTCTCTTGGTTTGGGGAATGCCGTTTAACTTTCAACCATAGGCGGTCCGCCTTGTTCCCAATCGGGAAACGGATCTGCCGTGAGGTACACCAATGGCTAATACGACTTCTGCAAAGAAGGCCACCCGCAAGATCGAGCGCCGCACTGCGGTTAACCGCAGCCGCCGTTCGCGCGTCCGCACCTATGTCAAGAAACTTGAGGAAGCTCTCAAGGTTGGCGACAAGGCCGCAGCGACCGAAGCGTTCAAGCATGCCGAGCCAGAATTGATGCGTGCAGCCCAGAAGGGTGTCCTGCACAAGAATACTGCGTCCCGTAAGGTGTCGCGTCTTGCAAAAGCGATCAGCGCGCTTTCTGCATAAGATCTTCGATACAACTATCGAGTTGTAGATCGAGCCCCGCCCAAAAGCGGGGCTTTTTCGTGTTCGCAAACGTCTTTATGACACAAATTGCAACATAAAAATTTTACAAAAAATCGAATCTTTTGCTTGACACGACGTCGGCAAAATCAGTTCCAAAATGACAGTTCATTGACGCTAACTGCGCAGAATTTATTAAACAATATCATATAGATAGAAGGTAAGGACGATTTACAGGTCCAGCACCGCCCTGCTTTCCCTCCAACCTAAGCTTGTCTGCAAAATAAATTAAAAAAATTTCGCACCACCTTAGGATTAAGGAAATGTGAACGAAGCCAAGGATTTGCGGAAAAAAAGGCAATTACGAACAGCCCACCAAACGGAAAATCGACCAAATTTCGCTCTTAGGTTGCAAGGCGTCCGTTGCGTGCCAATTGGGCTCTGTATAAGGATTGTTCCTGTCAGACCGGCTCGGGACGACGTCTTCAAACGCTGCTGAAAAAGGAAATCCTCATTTCCGGGGACGTTCTTTTTTTGCCTAAATTTTGGCAAGCAGATGCTGAAGACCCAATCGGGCGGGGCGGATAAGCGAGCGGCTGTTTTGGGTTGCTCGCGAAGACGCAGGTTCGTATCGTTCATGATCGGCCGTGATACGGTTCGAGCCAGAACGACGGAGCTGCGGATCAACGTTGGATAGGAGATCGACGAGATGACGATGACTTCATATACAGCGCCCGCAGCATTAAGCGTGGCTTACCTCGGAGACGCTGTTACAATGTCGTCGTCTTGCTGCCGCGATGGTTCATTTAGCTAGGGCTTCAAGCACCGAGCCCTTATCATTCGTTTTTTGTTGCCGTTTTAATTTGGAATTCGAGCTAAAATGAACTTGAGCCCTTTAAAAGTTGAATCCTTTGATGATCCGACCGATCTTCGCTCCGATGGTGAAGCGTGGGACCGTGTCCGCCGCCGTTTGCGGGCCGAGCTTGGTGAAGACGTTTTTTCGAGCTGGTTCGGTCGGCTGGAGCTCGTCGATCTTGTCGGCGGCGTGGCGCATCTTTCGGTTCCGACCCGCTTTTTGAAGAGCTGGATTCAGTCGCATTACAATGACCGGCTTCAGGCCCTGCTGGTCGAAGAATTCAAAACCATTGCCGAAGTCATTGTATCGGTGCGCGGCGCCATGGCCAGGCCGGTACAGAAGCCGCAAGCGCCTTCTCACACCGATCATTTGGCCGTCGAACGCGCGCCCGCCGAGCGGGGCAAGCTGGATGGCTTTACAGCTTCCGAGAACAAAGCCTTGCCAGAGGGCGATGCCCTGTCGGGTGCTCCGCTTGATCGTCGTCTGACCTTCTCCAATTTCCTTGTCGGCAAGTCGAATGCGCTGGCCCATGCCGCTGCTGAACGTGTCGCACAGAACGCAGCGGGCGATGCGCCCCTCTATAATCCGCTTTTCGTGCATGCGGGTGTTGGCCTCGGCAAGACCCATCTGCTCCATGCCATCGCTCATGAAACTTCGGCCCTTGGCCGTCGGGTCATCTATTTGACGGCGGATCGGTTCATGTATGGCTTCGTCTCGGCGCTAAAAGCGCAGACGGCGTTGAATTTCAAGGAACGGCTGCGGGGCATCGACCTTCTGGTCATTGATGACGTGCAGTTCCTGCAAGGCAAATCCATTCAACAGGAGTTTTGCCACACGTTGAATGCGCTGATCGATTCCGGTCGCCAGATCGTGATTGCAGCGGATCGTCCGCCCTCGGACCTCGAAAGCCTCGATGAGCGGGTACGTTCCCGGCTGGCCGGCGGGCTTGTGGTTGAAATGGGGCCGCTGGACGAAAATCTGCGGATCAAAATCATCGAAGCGCGCATTGCCAGCGCCCGGCAGCATCAGCCGACCTTCGAGGTCAACCCGACTGTAATCAGCTATGTGGCCAAAATGGTGGTGTCGAACGGCCGCGATCTGGACGGTGCAGTGAACCGGCTATTGGCCCATTCGACGCTAACCGGCGGGGCGATGACGGTGGAATCGGCCGAGGCGGCCATTCGGGATCTGGTTCGCACCCGCGAGCCTCGCAAGGTCAAGATTGAGGATATTCAGAAGCTCGTTGCCACCCATTTCAATGTCAGCCGCGCCGATATTCTGTCGTCACGCCGCTCGGCCAGCGTCGTCAAGCCGCGCCAGATCGCGATGTATCTGGCCAAAGTCCTGACGCTCCGCTCGCTGCCGGAAATCGGCCGCCGCTTTGGTGGACGCGATCACACCACCGTGCTGCACGCCGTTCGCAAGATCGAGGGAGCCGTCAACGCCGATGCGACGTTGAAGGACGATGTGGAACTCTTGAAGCGCATGTTGCAGGACTGAGGAATTAGGCCGGTATCGGCATTGATTCCTGTGGAAGGCATCCGAGAGTGGCTGACGGAATCGCCGTAGCCCTTGCCTATCGGCGTCTGACTTGCGAAAGTTTTCGACCAAGCTCAGGCGGAGTCGGCTCATTGGCTGACAAGGCAGGCACTCAGATTTTTTTAAGCAAGGTCGGCGATGAAAGTCACTGTTGAAAGAGCAGCCCTGCTGCGTTCTCTCGGTCATGTCCACCGTGTGGTGGAGCGGCGCAACACGATTCCGATCCTGTCGAACATTCTGATCCAGGCGGATGATGCCTCGCTTCGCTTGAAGGCAACCGATCTGGATCTTGAGGTCACCGAGCGGTTTGCCGCCGATGTCGAGCAAGCGGGTGCGACCACCGTTCCGGCCTATATGCTCTACGAGATCGTGCGGAAACTGCCCGATGGCGCGCAGGTTTCGCTCGAAATGGTGGGCGATACCAATACAATGGTGATCCGCTCCGGCCGTTCGCGCTTCACGCTTCAGACCTTGCCCGACAGTGATTTTCCGGATCTCGCGGCGGGCGATATCGGCCATCACTTCTCGCTGCCGGGTGGTGAGTTGCGCCGTCTGATCGAAAAGACGCAATTTGCGATTTCGACCGAAGAGACACGCTATTATCTCAATGGTATTTACCTGCACACAATCGATGTGATGGGCCATTCGATGTTGCGCGCTGTGGCGACAGACGGCCATCGCTTGGCCCGCGTCGAAACTGATGCGCCTGAGGGCTCGTCTGGTATGCCGGGCGTTATTGTGCCGCGCAAGGCCGTCAACGAGATCATCAAGCTGGTTGAGAGCAGTGCCGATCAGGTTCAGATCGAGCTTTCGGCAACGAAAATTCGCCTAACCTTCGGCGAAGTCGTTTTGACGTCAAAACTGATTGACGGCACGTTCCCGGACTATCAGCGCGTTATCCCGATGGCGAACGACAAGCTTTTGACTGTCGATAAAGCCGAATTCACCGCCGCCGTTGACCGTGTCTCGACGATTTCATCAGAGCGTAGCCGTGCGGTAAAGATGACATTGGCCGATCACAAGCTCACGCTTTCGGTTGTGAACCCTGATTCGGGATCGGCGACCGAAGAGATCGAAGTCGATTATGATCAAGGCGCGATCGAGATTGGTTTCAACGCCCGCTATCTCATGGATATTTGCGGCGAGTTGGACAGCGACACCGCGCTGCTCAAATTGGCTGATTCCGGTTCGCCAACGCTGATTCAGGATCGCGAGGGTGCCAGCGCCCTTTACGTCTTGATGCCGATGCGCGTTTGACGAATCCGCTTCTCACCCGCCTCATTCTGCAGGATTTCCGTTCCTATCCGGCGCTCGATCTCGACATCGCCGGTCGCATGGTTGCGTTTACGGGTGAGAATGGCGCGGGCAAGACCAATCTTCTCGAATCCATATCGCTGTTCTCTCCCGGCCGCGGTCTGCGTCGGGCCGATTTGAGCCATATGGCGCGTGAAAAAGGGGCAGGCGGTTTTGCGGTAGCGGCCGAGCTTTCCGGCCCCTTCGATCCGGTCCGGCTCGGCACCGGACTTGAACCTCCGGGGCCCGACGGTCATGGACCGCGCAAATATCGCATGGAGGGTGAGCCTCGGAGTTCCGCCGCGGCGTTCACCGATTATCTGCGTATCGTCTGGCTGACCCCCGCCTTTGACGGGCTTTTTACCGGATCGGCAGGGGACAGACGCCGTTTTCTGGATCGTCTGGTGCTGGCCATTGACCCTGCTCACGGCGCTCGCGTCAATGCGCTCGAGCGCGCTCTGCGGTCGCGCAACCGGATCTTGGAAGACCACACGCCGGACCCCGCTTGGCTCGACGCGGTTGAGCGCGAAGTGGCCGAGACGGGCGTAGCCGTTGCCGCCGCGCGACGGGAGGCGGTCGTCCAGCTTTCGGGCTTGATTGCGCAGGAACGTGACGACGCCTCGGCCTTTCCCTGGGCCGACATCCGACTGGAAGGCACCATCGAGGCCGAACTTGCCCAGCATGCGGCAGTCGATGTCGAAGATCGGTTTAGAACCTTGCTCCGGAACAATCGTCCGCGGGATCGGGCCGCTGGACGGGCAACGATCGGTCCACAGGCGTCCGATTTGCTGGTGCGGCATGGCCCGAAAGATGTGGCCGCCGATCGGGCTTCAACCGGTGAACAAAAGGCATTGTTGATCGGCATTGTGCTGGCCCATGCCCGCCTTGTTGCCGCGATGAGCGGTATGGCGCCTCTTGTGCTGCTCGATGAAGTCGCCGCCCATCTCGATCCGCGCCGCCGAGCTGCCCTGTTCGACACGCTGAACGCCTTGGGCTCGCAAGTGTTTATGACCGGCGCGGACGGCATGATGTTTACGGATTTGCCCACGGGCGCCGAGCGGTTTCAGGTGATGCCGGGGACGGTCGAGCGCGTCCGTTAACGCTATTTGATGACCAGCCCTTGGCTCGTCGGCAATTCAATCACGTCATAGCCGCGATCGGCAAACCATAGCCGCTCGGCGTCCCGTTGGGCCCGATAGGGCATATAGCCATAATCATCGAGCACGATCACGCCGCCTGATGTTACCCGCTCGAACAAGAGTTCGAGTGCCCCGATCTCGGGGGCAACATTGTTCATATCGATATGCAGAAAGGCGATCTTTTTCGGCGAGCTGATATGTAGGGTTTCGGGAACCGACCCCTTGATTACATGGGCGCGGGGAATCGTGGAAAAGCGCTCGACAACCTCGTTATACAAATGCGGCCCCATGCCTGGCATATGGGTGTGCTGGCTGCCTTCGGGATATTCGAACAGATCATACAGATAGAACGCGCGATCATAAGCGTTGAAATCGATCGCATCGCAGACGATACGCGCTGAAATTCCCCGATAGCAGCCGCATTCGACAAAATCGCCCTCGCGCCGCAATCCGTTGCGTGCCGCCCAGACCAGCACCGCCGTCCGCCACAGGATGCTCTTTTCAACCTCGTTGCTGGTGTGGGCTGCAATTGCCGCCATAAAAGGTTCATCGAGCAGGAAGGACAGATTTTTGCCAAAGGTGATGAGGTTGTCGCCGGTAAAAACGCCCGTCCGCCATGGCGGGCTGATCGCCTCGAACGAGGCCGTCACATGCTGGGCAAACGACGCACGATCCGCTAAGCCGAAAAAGGCTTGACCAAAATAATTGCCGGTTTGTTCCATCTGGTGCACCAGCTTTTTATCGATCCAAACGACAATCGTACCGGACTCGACCACAAATTACCGTAACGTCAATTCAACAGTACAGCAAGGTCTTTACGTCCGCCTACCCGCTCTCTATCCATGTCTTGGACGTATATCTGCCTCCCATTATAGTTCATCAGACGCTTTAACGATAAAGAGCATCAGGTAATCGAATGACCCTTTCCGGCCTCCTCATCTTTTCGCTGACCTATTTTGCCGCCGTAGCCACGCCAGGCCCCGGCGTGGCGGCCGTTATCGCGCGGGCCTTGGCCAAGGGCCTGAAGGGAATTGCGCCGTTCATTGCCGGTTTCGTCTTCGGCGACTTGATGCTTTATGCGGCGGCGGCGGCCGGATTTGCCGCCCTCGCCGAAGCCTATGCGCCGATCTTTCTCGTCATCAAATGGGGAGGTGCTACCTATCTCGTCTGGTTGGCCTATCGGCTCTGGACGGCACCGGTCGGCGCAGAAGCGGAGGCGGACGCCGAGCCTACCTCGGATGCGCCGCTTTCCCTCTTTCTGACGGTCTATTCGCTGACGCTGGGCAATCCGAAGCCCATTTTGTTTTTCATGGCCCTGTTGCCATCCATCCTCGATCTTCAGCGCTTGAGCATCGCGGATTTTCTGCTGGTTGGCATCGTTATCGCCACCATCATCTCCGTCACGATGCTGGCCTATGCGGCGGCCGCCTCAAAAGCGCGGCGTCTGTTTGCCAGCGCCACAGCGCGGCGTCGAATCAACCGGATTTCTGGGACGGTTCTCGCCGCTGCAGGGCTGATTATCGCCCTCCGCTAGGCCACGCTATCCATGGCAAAGCATGGAAAAGCGATGGTACAGCTACCCCGGCTCGAACGGGGGACCTCTAGATCCACAATCTAGCGCTCTAACCAACTGAGCTATAGCTGCATATTTCAAAAGCGGGCGGACCCTACGCCGGGCCGCCCGCTTTTTCAAGAGGCTTAAAACAACCTTGTCTTTAATGTCCGGCGCGCGTCGTATTCAACGCGTGGTCAAACGCCTTGCGGACAGGCTCCGACGCTTTCGAAGCGATGGCTTGAGCCAGCGACGAAATCTCCTTCGCCTCGCCCAGCGTGCGCTCGACACCACGGCGCATTTCGCTCGATTGCAGATCAATCGCCTCGGAAAGCGAATGAACCTTGGTCATCGCCCGAAAGAAGCCGAAGGCCGCCTGAGTCTGTGCTTCCATCGCCTCGGTCATCCGGAGCTGGATCTCTTTCAGACCCGACTGGACAACTTCTCCGCTCGACTCAAATCCCTTGGTGAAGCTTTCCGTCGCCTGCTGTGATTTGGCGAAGGCGGTTCTCGCCTGGGCAAGCGATTGCTCGGCCATGGACCTCAGCGCATCAGCCGGTTGAACCCGCTTGAGCGTCGGCTTGGAGGTCACGGCGCGAACGGGCTCGACCTTGGGTGTCACAGCCTTTGCCGTGCTCTTTACGGCCGCCTTCGCAACAGGTTTGGCTTCCACCGACTTGACGGCGACCGCTTTGGCTGCCGTTTTCTTTTTCGCAACAGGAGCTTTGGCCTTGCTGGCAACGGCCTTGATGGCAGGAGCCGTCTTGGCCAATGGCTTGGCCCCGTCAAGGGCTGGTTGGGCACCAACCGTACGCACCGCCACGGACGTATCCGGACGCGCGATGACGGCCTGAACGGGCGCTGAAGCGGTTGTCGCCACAGCGTCAGTCTTCACCGGCGCTGCAGCGGTATCACTAGGTTTACCAGGAACTGTGACATCGGATGCCATTTGATCCTCCTTTAGGGGGCAAAACGTTCAAGGATTACGAAGCCGGAAACAGGCTTACTTACGCTTGGTCGTGGTGGCGGCCTTGCGGATTTCGGCAGCGGCACCTTCCACCGTTGCCTGCACGCTTTCCGCCGTCTTGCGGGCCGAGGCCTGCACCGTCGAGCCGAATTCGGTCATCTGCGACTGCAGGGATGATACCTGCGATTTCACGAATTCCGTCTGGATGTGAACGACTTCCTGTACGTCCTTGGCGTGAACCAGACGTTGCGCCAGATCAAAGGCCGCCGCAACATTCTGCTCGGCATAGCTCATGGCACGCTTGGCAAGATCGAGCGATTGATGCTGGGCGGTCGATGTCTGCGTGTCGGCAGCGGCGACCGCCTTGCTGGCGGCACCGATGAAACCGTCAAAAGCGGTCTTGGCCTGTTCGACGCTCTTTTCGGCCATATCACGCATTTCAACGGGAATTTCGTATCCTAGGGGCGATTTTGACATGATTTCTTCCTGTTTCAAGGTTACGGCGTCGGATCAAGGCCTGACCCGATATACTGCAGTGCAATATAATGCTGCACTGCACAATCGTCAACCACGACCGGGCGTTAACGGTGTTTTCGAATATTCAACCTTCGGGGGAGATAAGGTTGGACGCAAAGCCGTGTGATCGATTAATATTTTCGCGATCATTTTAAGAAAGTTGCGAGGATCCAAAGGGTTCCCGCCAACGTTCTTCCATCCTGGCTATGAACCCATCCTGTCGATGAACACTGGTGACACCCCTGCTGCAGATTCCCGCCCGACGCGCCCCGCCCAGCGCGGCGTGATGGTTCGGTTTGTCTGGCAGACGGATCGGGTCGGCCGATTTCAGTTTCCAGAGGCGAGCGAGGCCGTTGCGGTGTTGGCGGCTCACTATTCGGGCAGTATCTGGCCCGAGGGCGACCTGATCGGGGATGCCATCGCGTCGCGGACCACCTTTGTCGGTGTTGAGACACGCGTTCCGCTCGACGGCAACAAGGCGACGCGTCTGGTGTTATCAGGTACGCCGGTTATCGGTGCCGATGGTGCGTTTGACGGCTTTCGCGGGTTTGGCTTCATGGAAGCGCCCTCGGTTGCCGTTCCGCCCCCTGCGCCCGCCCCGCTTGAACCCGAGCGCGTGACACAATCAGCCCAGCCTGCCCCGATGGGGTTGAGCGCAAGCGAGCGGCAAGCCTTCAGAGAGATTGCGCGGGCACTCGGTGCGCGGCCCGACGCCGACATGGACAGCGACGAGGCCCTCGACCCCGTTCACACGACGGTTGCCCCGAGCCCACCCGCGCCGGAGCCTGTCAACGCCCACCCGACCCTCGATCGCCTGCCCGACATTCTGGACCGTCTGCCGATCGGCATCCTGATCAGCCGCGGTGGTGTGCCGATTGTGATGAACAGACCCCTGCTCGATTGGTTGGGTTACGAGTCCATCGACAGCTTCCACGAGGTCGGCGGCATCGACACGATGTTTGGCGGGCGCGATCCCTCCCGCCGCTCTTCCGATGACGAGGGCGCGATGCTGCTGCGTCGGCGCGACGGCGATATGGTAGCGCTCGGCGTCAAACTCCAGACGCTGGAATGGGACGATCTGCCGGCCAGCATGATGCTGTTTGAGACCTTGTCATCCCGCGACAGCGTTGAAGACGCCTTCGACACCGGTCGTCAAACGGAAGCCTCGAGCGTCTCCGCCGCCGAATTATCCGCCATTCTCGACACAGCAACCGATGGCGTGATCGTCTTGGACGGCGATGGCCGCGTCGTGTCGATGAACCGCTCCGCCGAGGCCCTTTTCGGTCTGGGCATTGATGAGATCATCGGCGAACGCCTAACCGCCCTGTTGGCCGAAGACAGCCGCGCCCGCGCCCTCGATTATCTCGAGGGCCTGAAGGATAATGGCGTGGCCAGCGTCCTGAACGACGGCCGCGAGGTCATCGGCCAAACCCGCGATGGCGGACGCCTTGCCCTGTTCATGACAATCGGCAGGATTGGCACCCTTGCCGAGCCTAAATTCTGCGCGGTTTTGCGCGACATCACCACCTTCAAGCGGGCCGAGCGCGATTTCATCGAGGCCCGCCGCGCCGCTGAGACGGCCAGCGCGCGGAAATCCGATTTCATCGCGCGGATCAGCCACGAAATCCGCACGCCCTTGTCGGCCATTATCGGCTTTGCCGAAATCATGCATGATGAGCGGTTCGGCCAGCTCGGCAATGCCCGCTATCGCGACTATCTGAACGATATTCTGTCGTCCGGCGCGCATGTGCTCGATCTGGTCAACGATCTGCTGGATCTGTCGAAAATCGAGGCCGGCCGTGCCGATCTGACCTTTGGCGAGGTCGACGCCAACACGGTACTGCTGAATGCCGCCAAAGTATTGCAGGAGGCGGCCAATAAAGGCCGTGTCGTGGTGCGCATGAGTCTCGCGTCGCATCTTCCCTCGATTGTCGCCGATGAGCGCTCGCTGACCCAGATCACACTGAACATTCTCTCGAACGCCATCAAATTCACTCCCGAAGGCGGGCAGGTGATTGTGTCGACAGCCCAGACGGCCGATGGCGAAGTGGTGATCCGCATGAAGGATAATGGCGTCGGCATGTCGGAGGCCGATATCGCCACGGCGCTCGAGCCCTTCCGGCAAGTGACAACCACGCGCAAAGGCGGCGGAACCGGACTGGGACTGCCGCTGACGAAAGCGCTTGTCGAGGCCAATCGGGCATCCATGGCCATCCGGTCCAAAAAACACGCCGGCACCTTGGTCGAGATCACCTTTCCGCCAACGCGCGTGCTCGCCGAGCGGTAATTCAGAACATAAACGGTCGAGCGGCGCTTTGGCTTGGATCGACCCTTGCAAAATGCCCCGAAAACTCTGACATGGTAGACGAGCGCCGATCACGCGGGAGGTCCATGATGAGCATTCAATTTCCAGTGCCTGACGAAGCGATTCTCGCTCGCCGGGATGCCATCATCGCCGGTCTGGCCGGTTTGGTTCCGGCGACATCGCTGATCACCTCCGAAGACGAGCGCCGGGCGTTTGAAACCGATGCGCTGACCGCCTATCGCAAAATGCCGATGGCCGTGGTTTTGCCGACCTCGACGGAGGAAGTCGCGGCCGTGCTGCGCTATTGCAACGAATTCGGCGTCAAAGTGATCCCGCGTGGTGCCGGCACCTCGCTGGCGGGCGGCGCCATCCCGCAGGAAGACGCCATTGTGCTTGGCGTCGGCAAAATGAACCGCGTGCTCGACATCCATTTCGGCGACCGCACGATGCGCGTGCAATCGGGTATCACCAATCTGGCCATTTCGGGCGAGGTTGCCCATCAGGGCTTTTTCTACGCGCCCGATCCGTCCTCGCAACTGGCCTGCACGATTGCGGGCAATATCGCGATGAACTCCGGCGGCGCGCACTGCCTGCGCTATGGCGTGACCACCAACAATATTTTGGGCGTGCGCATGGTGCTGATCGACGGCACCATCGTCGATATCGGCTCGGATGCGATGGATGCGCCGGGGCTTGATCTTTTGGGGCTGGTGATCGGCTCGGAGGGCCAGCTCGGCGTCGTAACCGAGGCGGTTGTGCGTATTCTTCCCCTCGCGGAAGGCGCGCGGCCGGTGCTGTTCGGCTTTGATTCCAGTGACGCCGCAGGGCGTGCGGTAGCCGCCATTATCGGGGCGGGCATCATTCCCGTGGCGATGGAATTTATGGACAAGCCCGCCATCGAAATCTGCGAAGCGTTCGCCCATGCCGGCTATCCGCTCGATGCCGAGGCGCTTTTGATCATCGAGGTCGAAGGCTCGGAGGTCGAGATGGACGCAACGCTCGCAAAGATCGTCAAGATTGCCAAAGAACATGGCGTCCAGACGGTCAAAGAATCAAAATCCGCAATGGAGACGGCAGCCATCTGGAAAGGCCGCAAATCGGCCTTTGGCGCCACGGGCCGGATTGCCGATTATATCTGCATGGACGGTACCATTCCGACCGGCCAATTGCCGCTGGTGTTGCGCCGCATTGACGAGATTGTGAAAAGCTATGGCCTGCGCGTGGCCAATGTGTTCCACGCCGGTGATGGTAATCTGCATCCCTTGATCCTGTATAATTGCAACGATGACGAGGAAGCGCGCAAAGCGGAAGAAGCGGGCAACGATATTTTGAAGCTCTGCGTCGAAGTTGGCGGGTGCTTGACCGGCGAGCATGGTGTCGGCATCGAAAAACGCGATCTCATGCGCAAGCAATTTACCGAGATTGATTTGAACCAGCAGATGCGGGTGCGGGCGGTATTCGATCCCGCATGGCTGCTCAATCCGGCCAAGGTTTTCCCGCTTGATGGCAGACCTGTCATCCTGAGCCACGCCACGGAAAGGCCTGCCGCATGAGCGAAGCCGCGTCGCTGTTTGCCGAAGATGAACTCGTTGCGGCCGTCAAAAAGGCCTATGCTGAAAAATCGCCTCTGGTAATCGAGGGCGGCGGCACCAAAGCGCCCTTTGGTCGTCCGGTTCAGGCCTCAACCAGCCTTTCAACCCGTGCGCTCAAAGGCATCACGCTCTATGAGCCCTCCGAAATGGTCATCTCGGCCTTGGCGGGCACGCCGCTGAAAGAGGTGGAGCGTCGTCTGGCGGAAAAGGGCCAGATGCTGCCGTTCGAGCCGGCCGATTATCGCCATTTGCTCGGAACATCGGGCCAGCCGACCATCGGTGGACTGGCCGCCACCAATCTTTCCGGTCCGCGTCGCGTGGTCGCGGGCGCGTGTCGGGACAGCCTGATCGGCGTTCGTTTCATCAATGGCACGGGCGAAACCGTGAAATCCGGCGGGCGTGTGATGAAAAACGTCACCGGACTCGATCTCGTCAAATTGCTCTGTGGCTCGCATGGCACGTTGGGCCTGTTGACCGAAGTTACGTTCAAGGTTCTGCCGAAGCCTGAAACCTCGCTGACGCTCGTGCTGCACGGGCTTGATGATGCACGCGCGGTTGAAGCGATGTCGCACGCCTTGGGCTCCCCCTTCGACATCACCGCCGCGGCCCATCTGCCCAAGGGCGTGGAACGCGTCTCGGCTACCGTGCTGCGGCTCGAAGGGTTTGCCCCCTCGGTCGCCTACCGGTTTGACCGGTTGAAAGAGCGTCTCAAGGGCTTTGGCGCCTGCGATCGGCTGGAGCACGAGGCCTCGACGTCGCTCTGGCACAATATCCGCGATGTGACCTGGCTGGCAGAGCCGCGCGACTCGGCAATCTGGAAAATCTCGCTTGCCCCCTCAAAAGCGCCTGCCCTGCTGGCAACGCTCAAAGCGAGCCTGTCCTTCCGCCATTTCATGGATTGGGGTGGCGGTCTCGTCTGGCTGCAAACGGGAACGGGCGAGGATGGAGGGGCCGCTATCCTTCGCACCGCGCTGGCCGGCACCGGCGGACATGCCACCTTGTTCCGGGCGCCGGAAGCCCTTCGTGGCAGCGTCGATGTGTTCGAGCCTTTGCCTGCCGCTTTGCAGTCTTTATCGTCCCGGATCAAAGCGAGCTTTGACCCCGAGCGCATTCTCAATCCGGGCCGTATGGCCGTGACGCTTTAGGACGCATCCGATGCAAACCAGCTTTCTTCCCGAAGCGCTGAAAGAGCCCGCCATGCAGGCTTCGGAGAAAATTCTCCGCACCTGCGTGCATTGCGGCTTCTGCACGGCGACCTGCCCGACCTATTTGCTGTTGGGCGATGAGCTCGATAGTCCGCGCGGGCGCATCTACATGATCAAGGATATGCTGGAGCGCGGCAGACCCGCTTCCTCCGAAGTGGTCAAGCATGTCGACCGCTGCCTGTCCTGTCTCTCCTGCATGACAACCTGCCCTTCGGGCGTGCATTACATGCATCTGGTCGATCACGCCCGCGCCCACATCGAGGCGACCTATCAGCGCCCCTTGGGCGATCGGCTTATCCGGTCTGTGCTGGCGGCTATTTTACCCTACCCCAACCGGTTCCGTGCCGCATTGACGCTGGCAGCCCTCGGCAAACCATTTTCACCGCTGATCCGCAAAATCCCCGCTATCGGGGCGCGGCTCTCCGCCATGCTGGCTTTGGCGCCGTGGTTCCTGCCGGCAAAATCGCCCTATGAAGTTCCGCAACGCATCGCAGCCACGACCGAGAAGCGCGGTCGCGTAGCCTTGCTGACAGGCTGCGCGCAGCCCGTGCTCAATCCCGACATCAATGAAGCAGCGATCCGTCTGATGACCCGTATGGGGCTCGACATCGTGATTCCGAAACATCAGGGCTGCTGCGGGGCTTTGGTGCATCACATGGGCAAGGACGAGGCCAGCCACGCCTTTGCCAAACAGACAATTTCGGCATGGATGGCCGAGATCGAGGGTGACGGGCTGGACGCCATCGTTGTGACGGCATCCGGCTGTGGCACCACGATCAAGGACTATGGCCACATGTTCCGCGACGATCCGGAATGGGCCGAGAAAGCCGCGAAAGTCTCAGCGCTCGCCAAAGACATAACCGAAGTGCTGACCCGCTTCGAGCTACCGGAACCGGTCATCGGCACGGGGCAGACGGTGGCCTATCATTCGGCCTGCTCGATGCAGCACGGCCAGCAATTGCGCGATGATCCGAAAAAGCTCCTGAAAGCCGCGGGCTTTGTCGTCAAGGATGTTCCCGAAGGCCATATCTGCTGCGGGTCGGCCGGCACCTACAATATGTTGCAGCCGGAACTTTCGGGACAATTGCGCGACCGAAAAGTCGGCAATATCGAAAAACTCAATCCCGACCTCATCGCCACCGGCAATCTCGGCTGCATGAGCCAGATCGGCAAAGGCCTGAAGGACCGTGGCAAAGCGGTACCCGTGGTCCACACCGTCGAACTCCTCGACTGGGCCACCGGCGGCCCGAAACCGCGCGGGATTGCTTGACGATGGTATCGTCGGACAAAATTACGTTCTTCGTTTCCGTCATTGCAGCGTGTTTCGATAAAAAATGATCTCTTTCGATACACAGCTGCCCATCGACGAGGCTCTGCCCGAGCTCCTCGAAGCGCTCCGCAGCCGGACCAAGGCGGTGCTCGTTGCCCCACCGGGTGCGGGTAAAACCACGCGCGTGCCGCTGGCCCTGATGGATGAGCCATGGACACAAGGCGGCAAAATTCTGGTTCTCGAACCCCGCCGGCTCGCCGCCCGTGGCGCTTCGGCCCGAATGGCCGACACGCTCAAGGAACAGGTCGGCGACAGGGTCGGCTTGCGCGTTCGCATGGGATCAAAAACGTCCGCCCGCACGCGCATCGAAGTGATCACCGAAGGCGTGTTCATAAGGATGATCGTGGACGATCCGGAATTGCGGGGCGTTGCCGCAGTTCTATTCGACGAATTCCACGAACGCTCGCTCGATGCCGATCTCGGTCTCGCTCTCGTGCTCGATTCCCAGATGGCGCTGCGGGATGATCTGCGCGTGCTCGTGATGTCGGCGACGCTTGATGGCGCGCGCGTCGCGGGTCTGCTCGGTGACGCTCCGGTCATCCGCAGCGAGGGCCGTGCCTTCCCCGTCGAAACCCGCTATGCCGGCCGCGATCCGAACCGGCGGATCGACGACGAGATTACCGGCGTGGTGCTCAAAGCGCTCGCAACGGAGGAGGGCTCGATGCTCGTCTTTTTGCCGGGCCAAGGTGAAATCCGCCGCGTCGAACGCCAGCTTCTGGAACGCGTCAAAGACCCGTCGGTCGATATTGCGCCCCTCTATGGTGCGATGGACCAGCGCGCGCAGGATCTGGCCGTTCAACCGGCCAAACCGGGCCGTCGCAAAATTGTGCTCGCCACCTCGATTGCCGAAACCTCGCTGACCATCGAAGGCGTCCGCATCGTCATCGATTCAGGCCTGTCCCGCGTGCCGCGTTACGAGCCCGGCATCGGCTTGACCCGACTGGAGACCGTCCGCGTCTCGCGCGCTTCCGCCGACCAGCGCAGGGGCCGCGCCGGCCGAACCGGTCCCGGCATTGCCTATCGGCTCTGGGACGAGGCCGCCAATGGCGCGCTTGACCCGTTCAGCAAGCCGGAAATTCTGGCGGCCGATCTATCCGGTCTGCTGCTCGATTGCGCCGCGTGGGGCGTCACCAACCTGTCCCAATTGGGTTTTCTCGATCCCCCGCCCACGCCCGCATTAAACGAGGCCACGCGCCATTTGCAGGCGCTTGGCGCGCTTGACGGCGAAGGGCGGATCACGCCCGATGGCAAATCCATGCGCGGATTGCCTTTGCCGCCCCGCCTCGCACGCATGCTGATGGAGGCCGGCCGAAGGGGCGAAGCCCTGCTCGCAGCCGAGATCGCCGCTCTGCTGACCGAGCGCGGGCTCGGCGGGCCCTCGGTCAATCTCGAGCATCAATTGGACCAGTTTCGGCGCGACCGCACACCACGCGGCGAGGAAATGCGAGGCCTGATGCGGGGCTGGGCAACATCCGTTCCTCAAGGCGGGGAAAAAGCGGGGTTATCGCCCGGCGGCATTCTGGCGCTCGCTTATCCCGACCGCATCGCCAAAGCGCGCGGATCCACCGGCACCTTTGTCATGGTCAATGGGCGGGCCGCGTCCGTTGAAGCACATGACAGTTTGGCACGCGAACCCTATCTCGCCATCGCGGAAGTTACCGGCCAGGCTGCCTCGGCGCGCATCCTGTTGGCCGCACCGCTTTCTCTGGCCGAGCTTGAGGCTGAAGGGGGGGACGCCCTGCAGGAAGCCGACGAGCTGACCTTTGACAAAAATTCCGCCACGCTACGCGCGCGCCGCATCCGGCGGCTAGGCGCGCTGGTGCTCGGCGAACAGGTGCTCCCTGTGCCTGCCAGTGAAGAGGCCGCGCGCATCCTCGCCAAAGGGCTCGCCGGTCTGGGCGTGGCGCGCTGGCCGCTGGGTTCGTCGGCACGGCAATGGCTTGATCGCATAAGGTTCCTGCGGCGCGCTGATCCGTCATGGCCCGATCTGTCGGATGTGGCGCTCGAAGCCTCGGCGGATGAATGGCTCGCGCCTTTTCTCTCGGGCAAAACGGGACTTGCCGACCTTGGAGCCGACCGGTTGCGCGAGGCGCTGGAAGCCCAGCTCGACTGGCAAAGCGCCAAGCGGCTCGACGAGGACGCCCCGACACATTTTCTGGCTCCGACCGGCAACCGCCATCCGATCGATTATGCCGCCGAGGAAGGTCCGGTTCTGGCCATCCGGGTGCAGGAACTGTTCGGATTGAAGGAGCATCCGGCGATCGCGCGCGGCAGGCTGCCTCTGGTGCTGCACCTTACCTCACCTGCCCATCGGCCGATCCAGATCACCAAAGACCTGCCGGGCTTCTGGCGTGGCTCCTGGGCGGCGGTGAAGTCGGAGATGAAGGGGCGCTATCCCAAACACCCATGGCCCGATGACCCCGCCAATGCGTTGCCGACGGCGCGGGCGAAACCCCGCGGAACCTGACTGGATTGGAAATGGCTGGGGCGGGAGGATTCGAACCTCCGCATGGTGGAATCAAAATCCACTGCCTTACCGCTTGGCGACGCCCCATCACGATTCGCGGGCCGTAACTGCCCGCCTGCGTTCCTTAATTCGGCTAACGCGCCGACGCAAGCCAGCGATTTTATCAATCGCCCGGAAGATCGCGCTTTTATCGCTTAAATCTGCTTGCAGGCGGAAAACCTCACCCCTATAAACCCGCTCATTCAGGCTAGACGGAGCGTAGCGCAGCCTGGTAGCGCACCTCGTTCGGGACGAGGGGGTCGAAGGTTCAAATCCTTTCGCTCCGACCATTTTTTGCCCCTTCGGGCCAGCAGGGTCCGCAAAAGGCCTATTCGTCGGTGAGGTACCGGCCCACGAGATCTTCCACCGTATCGGCATCAATCGGCTGCTCAAACGCCAATTCATAGCCTTCGCCGGTCGTGCCGATAATGGTCGCCGGATAATCCTCGCCCAAAATACGCAACCGGACGTGATCATCCTTGCGCTTTAAAATGTAGCGCGTCGCCTCGCGAAACAGCGCCCGATCCGTTACCATCCAGCGGACCACGCCATCCAGCACAAGATCATTATCGTCCAGCATCAGCTCGGCGATGATGCAGCACGGGCGCTTGGATAGTTTTCTCTGGTTGTCGGGCGACGATGCACCCTCGGGACGGTCTAGCATGATAACCTCCATAGAGCGGGGGACAAGAAATTCAGCGCGTTAAGACGCCGAGCGGGTCTTCTGCGATTTTGCTCTGAACCGCTCGATGATCGCGTCGGTTACCGCCTGATCAATGGCGAAGCCTTCGGCAAGTGCTTCCTCCGTTTCCGAAGCCTTTTGGGCGGCCGTGGCATCCTGTCGAAGCTCACGCGACTTGTCGGCCAGCACACCATCCAGCACGCGTGCGATTTCGGCCAGTCCGCTCGCAATGCCGTGCTCGATATTCTGCCCGAAGGCCCGCATCTCCTCGACCGGCGTGGTCGCGGAATCAACCGCCAAGAGGCGATCGGCAAGTTCGGATTGCGTTTGCCCGAGACGATCCAGTCCGGTGACAAGACGCGCCAGCGATTCATCAAACGATGCAGCCACCGCGCCAAAGCCCGCCGCCAGCCGCTCATCCACAGACGCGCCAAGCTGGTCGGAAATCGTCCGCACATCAAGGGGCCGCATCGAGGCCCGAATGAGTTTTTCTACCTCGGCGTGATGCTCGGTACTGATCCGGTCACGCTCCTGCCCCGACGCTGAAAGCGTTGACAATTCCAGCGCCAACGCCTCGAAACCGCGATTTTGCTGCAGTTCCAGCGCTCGTGCCAATCGCTCGGTACCGCGATGCTGCTCGGCAATGTTTTGCACCGCGTCGAAGAGATTGCTGCGGCTTTCCTCGACCACCTGCGCGATACGGCCGACCCCGTCGGAAAGCCGGTTGGAGGCCGCCCGGTCCCGTAAAATGGCTTCTTCGCGCATACCGTCCAGCGCATCGCCGATCATATCGACCCGCTTCAACTGGCTCAGCGTGTGGGCTTGCCGAACGGAGAGAATTTCAACCTGTTCGACAAGTTTGGAGAGCACATCGGTCTGCGTTTCCTGCCGCTCGCCAAGCCTCTTCATCACCTCGGCGCTGCGGGTGATCAGACCCTGCGTGGTGCGGAAAGCCCCCAGAAGCGATCCCGCCAAGGCAACGGTGGTACCATCCCCCGCCCCGCCTGTTGCGGTGCCGCCGAGGCCCTCGGCCTCCATCGAGCTGATGCGGGTAAGCCATGTTTCAAATTCGCGTTTGACCGCAGTGGTAGCCGAGTGACCAAAGCGCGCGATCAGACCCAAACTGAGCGAACCGAACAGACCGAACAGCGAGGCCGAGAAGCCCGTCGCCATACCGGTCAGCGGTGCTTCCAGATCGCGAATAACGCTCTTGATCGCTTCGTCCGATCCGGCACCTACCTTGGCCAAACCGCCCACAATGCTGCCGACCGAGGCCACCATTTCCATCAGACCGATAAAGGTACCGATCAGGCCCATCAAAATCATCGTGCCGGTGATGTAGGTGACCAATGATTTTTCGCGGTTAATGCCATCATTGATGGTTGCGAGCAGCGAATTGCGCTGCGCGAGCGACGCCCGCAAAGCGCGCGTTTTGAGTAATTCCGCCATCACGACTTCATAGACCGGCCCCAGAATGCGCGGCAATTGAAAGACCTGCGCCGGCTCTGCTGCCCGCATCAGCCGCAACACGCCCGCATGGTCACCCGACCGCTCCATCTCGTCAAAATCGGTCCATGTTTCCTTCATCGCCTGCAATGCGCGATGTTCACCAAACAGATGATAATTCGACAAAAGCGCCACCGACGTCCCAAACACAAAGACGGCGATGATTGCGAGGTTTAGGACCGGCTGCGAAAAAATGGCGCGATGGATGAATTCGAATTCAAAATAGAACAGCGCCCCCAGCGCCAACAAGACGCACAACGATTTGAGCAACTGGATCCGAATGTTGGAAAGCGAGTCCGCATCGCGGACAGTATGGGACGACCTCATGATCAAAACATCCGTTTGTTGGGTTAACTTGCGAAAAGCTCGACAATGTCGGTGGTATCCGTGTCGCTCACATCCTCGATACCGACCGTGATGCGGACGGCTGGAATGCCCGAATCAATCAGGAATTGCCGGATGCCCATGGCGCGGTAATAGCCAAAGCGCCGCGCCTCGGTGACCGCGCCATTGCGGACATTGGCCAAGGCACGCACCTGAATGATGCGATCGCCGATGTCATCCTTCCGGCTGGATAAAAACTCGTGCAATTTGCCGGCCGTTTGATCGTCGATCCGAACCGCGCGGGGCTGGAATTCCACCGTGACCATGGCCTTGTTGGCTTTGACATCGGTTCCCCCGCCGAAGGGCAGCAAATCTGCAGGCTGGCGCGACACAATCCGATTTTCGTCAGGATTGGGCTGCGGGGCCGCGAAATAGAATTTACCCGCCTGCGGATCAAGCTCTGCCGTCTGCGAACTTTTGGGCGGGTTGGCGCTCGGCTCTTTCGCAACATCGAGGTGTTCATCAACCGTCGCAACGGAGGACCGTGCGTTGGATAAAAGCGCATCCTCCGTCCCCTGCGAGGAGGTTTTGTGGCCTTCTTCAACGGCAAAGTTTTTGGATTCAGCGACATTCGATTTGGCGCTGGGTTCCACGAGCACGGTATTCTGCTGCTGCTTGGATTCAGGGACCGGCAAATTGGAATTGGGCGGGTCGCTGTTCCGCGACAAGGCTTCCAAAATCTGTGCCGTCAGATTTTCAATCGAAATCGGCGCACCCGACGTATCAAGCTTCACCGCTTTCGCAATGGTCATGATTTGGCTTTTCGACGCCGATTGCGAAATACTCACCACCACGAGACTGAGAATCATCATCAAAAAGATGAGCATCATCGTCATCGTCGACAGTGCGTCGACGAAGCCCGGCCAGTAGTTTGTATCTTCGTCGTCGGATGCCGCCGCCATCGATTGTCACTTCTCCATCGACGTCAAAAAATCATAGTCGTTTTCTATATGACGTAACGTCAGTTAATTGCAAATTATCGACCAGCTGAGAACGAATCTTTTTAGCCAGCCTGCAATTTTTTGAGCACCTGATCCTTCGGTCCATCCGCTGCGATCTTGCCCTCGTGCATCAAAATGACGCGATCGACGAGATCGAGCATCGGCGCCCGATGGGTGGCGACAATGAGGGTGCGACCGGCCAACCAATGCTGCAGGCCGTTGATGATCTGGCGTTCGGTTGTATTGTCCATCGAGGCCGTGGGTTCATCCAGCAAAAGCATGGTTGGATTGCCAATCATCGCGCGCGCCAGCCCCACCGCCTGCCGCTCGCCACCCGAAAGACGCTCGCCACGGGGGCCTACCCGCAAGCCGTAGCCCTCCGCATTGCGACCGGCAAAGGCTGCAACACCGGAAATGGCGAGAGCCTGATCGACCAGCGCCCCATCCGGATGCTCAAGCCCGAAAAACAGATTGGCCCGCAGCGTATCGTCGAACAGGG
>CANGIS010000008.1 GCA_947454055.1 Hyphomicrobiales bacterium | reverse complement strand
GTTCGCATGATGGCGGCGGAGTAAGAGGACGTCATGAGCAAGATCATCATCGACGGCACCGAGATTGACGTTCCAGCCGATTACACGCTGTTGCAGGCGTGTGAGGCGGCGGGCGCTGAAGTGCCACGTTTCTGCTTCCATGAGCGGCTTTCGATTGCGGGTAATTGCCGCATGTGCCTTGTCGAAGTGAAGGGTGGCCCGCCAAAGCCAACGGCTTCTTGCGCGATGAATGTGCGCGATCTGCGCCCCGGCCCGAATGGCGAGCCGCCTGTTGTGCTGACGACTTCGCCAATGGTGAAGAAGGCACGCGAAGGCGTGATGGAGTTTTTGCTCATCAACCATCCGCTCGATTGCCCGATCTGCGATCAGGGCGGCGAGTGCGATCTGCAAGACCAAGCCATGGCCTATGGTGTCGATACTTCCCGTTATGCCGAGAACAAGCGCGCGGTGGAAGACAAGCATATCGGCCCGCTGGTGAAAACCACGATGACGCGCTGCATTCAGTGCACGCGCTGCGTTCGGTTCTCGACCGAGGTGGCAGGCGTTACCGATCTGGGGCTTACCGGTCGCGGCGAGGATGTCGAGATCACGTCCTATCTCGAAGCTGCGATGACGAGCGAGTTGCAGGGCAATATTATTGATCTTTGCCCCGTAGGCGCGTTGACCTCGAAGCCTTATGAATTCAAGGCACGGCCTTGGGAACTCACCAAAACCGAATCGATTGACGTGATGGACGCGGTTGGTTCCGCCACCCGTATCGACAGCCGCAGCAATGAAGTGATGCGCGTGATGCCGCGGTTGAACGAGGCCGTGAACGAGGAATGGATCTCGGACAAAGCCCGTTTCATTTTCGATGGTTTGAAAACACAGCGTCTTGACCGTCCCTATCTTCGCGTGAAGGGCAAGCTGACGCCGGTAAGCTGGCAAGAGGCGTTCTCGGCAATTGCCAAAAAGCTGAAAGGCGTTGCGCCCGAGCGGATTGGCGCGCTGGCTGGTCAATTAGCGAGTGTCGAGGATATGTTTGCCTTGCAGGCTTTGATGGGCGCGCTCGGTTCCAAGAATATGGACGCGCGCTATGCCGGTTCGCCGCTGCATCCGAAGCATGGCCGTGGCTCTTATCTGTTCAATTCGGGCATTGCCGCGATTGAAGATGCCGATGCGATCCTGATTGTGGGTTCCAACCCGCGTCGTGAGGCTGCGGTTCTCAATGCCCGCATCCGCAAGCGGTATCTGAAGGGTGGGCTTGCGGTTGGTGTTGTCGGCGAGCAGGCCGATTTGACCTATCCCTATGCCTATCTCGGCGCGGGTGCTGAAAGCATTGCAGAGGCGGCCGAAAAGACGTTCGCTGGCAAAGAAAAGCCCATGCTGGTCATCGGCCAAGGTGCGTTGAACCGTGCCGACGGCGAAGCGGTGCTGGCCTCCTTGGCCAAGATTGCGGCAAGCTCCGGCGTTGTGAAAGACGGCTGGAACGGCTTTAACGTGCTTCATACAGAGGCCTCGCTGGTCGGCGCGCTCGATATCGGCTTTGTGCCGGGCGAGGGCGGGCTTGACACCGTTGGCATGACCCAAAGCGGCGCGCTCGATGTGCTGTTCTTGCTCGGTGTCGACGAAATCGAGGTAACGGAAGGCGCGTTCGTGATCTATCAGGGCACGCATGGCGACAAGGGTGCGCACCGCGCCGATGTGATTTTGCCGGGTGCAGCGTTCAGCGAGAAGTCGGGCCTCTATGTGAACACCGAAGGCCGCGTGCAACTGGCCAACCGTGCGGTGTTCCCGCTCGGCGAGGCGCGTGAGGATTGGGCGATCATCCGGGCGCTTTCGGCCGTCGTCGGCAAGCCGCTGCCGTTTGATACGCTGACGGCCCTTCGCAAGGCGCTTTATGCGGCGCACCCGCATTTTGCGGTGTTGGGTGGTGTGGCTGCTGGTTCGGCAAGCGATATTGTCACTCTTGCCAAACTCGGTGGTAAGGCAGGCAAAGAGGCGTTCCATTCACCGGTTAAGGATTTCCATTTGACCAATGCAGTGGCGCGCGCCTCAAAAATCATGGCCGATTGCTCGGCTCTGGCGTCGTCGCGCCAGACTTTGGCAGCGGAATAAGGAGAGCGACGTGGTACAAGACATCGCTTCTTACGGTTGGATTTTGGCCTTGGGGCTGACGCTTCTCAAAAGCGTTGCCACCATCGTGATCCTGCTGATTTTTGTCGCTTTCATCCTGCTGGCCGATCGCAAGATCTGGGCGGCGGTGCAGCTTCGTCGTGGCCCGAATGTGGTGGGGCCGTTCGGTCTGCTGCAGAGTTTCGCCGATTTGCTCAAATTCATGCTGAAAGAGCCGACCATTCCGGCGGGCGCGAATAAGGGCGTGTTTTTGCTGGCGCCTTTGGTTACCACCACGCTGGCGCTGTCGGCTTGGGCGGTTGTGCCGGTAATGGATGGCTGGGCGGTGGCCAATATCAATGTCGGAATTCTGTATATTTTCGCGGTCTCTTCGCTCGGTGTCTATGGCATCATTATGGGTGGCTGGGCGTCGAATTCGAAATATCCGTTCCTTGGCGCGCTGCGTTCCGCGGCGCAGATGGTGTCGTATGAAGTCTCGATCGGCTTTGTGATCATCACCGTTCTGCTCTGCGTCGGCTCGTTGAACCTCTCCGATATCGTGAACGCGCAGCATAACCGGTTCGGTATGTTCGGCTGGTTCTGGCTGCCTTTGTTCCCGATGTTCGTGATCTTCTTCATCTCGGCACTGGCGGAAACCAATCGTCCGCCGTTTGATTTGCCGGAAGCGGAATCGGAGCTGGTCGCGGGCTTCATGGTCGAATACGGCTCCACGCCTTATATGATGTTCATGCTCGGCGAATATGTGGCCATCGTCACGATGTGCGCGCTGACGACGATCCTCTTCTTGGGCGGCTGGTTGCCACCGTTTGACGTCGCGCCGTTTACCTGGGTGCCGGGCGTTGTGTGGTTCGTTGTGAAAGTGTGCGCGGTATTCTTCATGTTTGCGATGGTGAAGGCCTTTGTGCCGCGCTATCGCTACGACCAGCTGATGCGTTTGGGCTGGAAGGTGTTTTTGCCGATCTCGTTGTTCATGGTCGTTGTTGTAGCCGGCGTGCTGCAATATACGGGCTGGGCAGCAGGACATTGAAATTGGAACGGCATTTCGGGCTTTGCCCGCGAGGTGATCGATGAGACTGGACCAGGCCGCCAAATCCTTGCTGTTGAAAGAGTTTGTGTCAGCGTTTGCGCTGTCGATGCGCTATTTCTTCAAGCCTAAGGCTACGATCAATTATCCGTTTGAAAAAAACCCGGTTTCGCCGCGGTTTAGGGGCGAGCACGCGTTGCGTCGCTATCCGAATGGGGAAGAGCGTTGCATCGCGTGCAAATTATGCGAGGCGATTTGCCCGGCTCAGGCGATTACGATTGAAGCGGGGCCACGCCGCAATGACGGGACGCGGCGGACGACGCGTTACGATATCGACATGACGAAGTGTATCTATTGCGGTTTCTGCCAGGAAGCCTGTCCGGTGGATGCCATCGTTGAAGGGCCGAATTTCGAATTCGCCACCGAGACGCGCGAAGAGCTGTTTTATGACAAGGACCGGCTTTTGGAGAACGGCGCGCGCTGGGAGCGGGAGATTGCCCGCAATATTCGGCAGGATGCACCTTACCGTTGAGCGGTCTGGTTTTGAGAATTTTGGAATGGTCCGGCAGAGCCGGAACGCGTTGGGGATATGAGATATGAGCGCTGCTCAGGCCTTTTTTTACCTCTTCTCGGCCGTCTTGGTCGGGTCGGCCTTTATGGTCATCACCTCGCGCAATCCTGTGCATTCGGTGCTGTTCCTGATTTTGGCCTTCGTGAACGCGGCGGGTCTGTTTCTGCTGATGGGCGCTGAATTTTTGGCGATGATCTTGGTCGTCGTCTATGTCGGTGCCGTTGCGGTGCTGTTCCTGTTCGTTGTGATGATGCTCGACGTTGATTTCGCCGAACTCCGGCAGGGCTTCGCCAAGCATTTGCCGCTTGGGGCACTTTTGGGGCTTCTGGTGTTCGGCGAATTGTTCTCGTTGGTGCTGACCTATTTCATGGCGCCCGATGCGACCTTGGCGGTTACCAAGCCAACCGATAGCGCGATCTCGAATACGGAAGCGCTGGGGCGGGTGCTCTATACCGAGCATGTCTATTACTTCGAGGTTTCGGGCTTCATTCTGCTGGTCGCCATGATTGGTGCGATTGTGCTGACGCTGCGCCATAAAACGGGTGTGAAGCGGCAAAACATTGCCGATCAGGTCGCCCGCACCAAGGAAACGGCGATGGAAGTGCGCAAAGTTGCGCCCGGCCTTGGCTTGGGAGGGGAGTGACGGGTATGATCGGATTGGCGCAATATCTCACCGTCTCGGCCATTTTATTCACGCTTGGCGTGTTGGGCATTTTTATCAATCGGAAGAATGTCATCGTCATCCTGATGTCGATCGAACTCATCCTGCTTTCGGTCAACATCAATCTTGTGGCGTTTTCGACCTTTGGCGGCACCTTGATCGGGCAGGTCTTTGCTTTGCTCGTTTTGACGGTGGCTGCGGCCGAAGCGGCCATCGGGCTAGCAATTCTCGTCGTCTATTACCGCAACCGTGGTTCCATTGCGGTTGAAGACATCAACATGATGAAGGGCTGAGCGGGTTTATTCCCCGTGAGATGATCATGATCCAAGCAATCGTCCTTTTCCCACTTCTAGGCTTTCTCATTGCGGGGCTGTTTGGCCGCGTGATCGGCCCACGCCCGAGCGAACTCGTAACCACGGGGCTGCTGATGGCTTCTGCCGTGATGTCATGGATCGTGTTCATTCACACCGGCTTCGGCGAGGGCGGTAGGACGCTGGTTCTCGGCAACTGGTTCACCTCGGGTACGCTTTCGGTTGATTGGGCCTTTCGCGTTGATACGCTGACCGCCGTGATGCTGGTCGTTGTCAATTCGGTTTCCGCGCTCGTTCATCTCTATTCCATCGGCTATATGCATGAAGATCCGGCACGGCCGCGCTTCTTTGCGTATTTGTCGCTGTTTACCTTCGCCATGCTGATGCTGGTGACGTCGGACAATCTGGTGCAGATGTTCTTCGGTTGGGAAGGTGTTGGTCTGGCCTCCTATCTGCTGATCGGCTTCTGGTACGAAAAGCCAACGGCAGTGGCTGCTGCCATGAAGGCCTTCATCGTCAACCGCGTTGGCGATTTCGGCTTTGCCTTTGGTATTTTCGTTGTGTTCGTGCTCACGGGTTCGGTCAGCTATGACGCGGTATTCGCGCGTATCGGTGATCTCTCGGCGCTGAAGGTCGACTTTCTCGGCATTGACTGGGACGCGATGACCATCATCTGTCTGCTGCTGTTTGTCGGCGCGATGGGCAAATCGGCGCAGTTCCTGCTCCACACCTGGTTGCCGGACGCGATGGAAGGCCCGACGCCCGTGTCGGCTCTGATCCATGCCGCGACCATGGTGACGGCGGGAGTGTTCATGGTGGCGCGTTTGTCGCCTCTGTTTGAAGCCTCGCCTTCGGCCATGAATGTGGTGATGTTTGTCGGCGCAACGACCGCGTTTTTTGCCGCCACCATCGGGTTGGTGCAAAACGACATCAAGCGCGTGATTGCCTATTCGACCTGTTCGCAGCTCGGCTACATGTTTGTGGCGTTGGGATCAGGCGCATATGGCGCCGGCATCTTCCATCTCTTCACCCATGCCTTCTTCAAGGCGTTGCTGTTCTTAGGCGCAGGCTCCGTCATCCATGCCATGCACCATGAGCAAGACATCCGGAAGATGGGGGGGCTGTTCAAGAAAATCCCGCTGACCGGCACCATGATGGCGATTGGCACGCTGGCTCTGACGGGCTTTCCGTTGACCGCGGGCTTCTTCTCGAAGGACGCGATCATTGAAGCTGCTTTTGCCTCGCATTCGCCGGTTCAGAGCTATGCCTTCATCCTGTTGGTGCTGGCTGCCGGTATGACGAGCTTCTATTCATGGCGTTTGTTCTTCATGACCTTCATGGGTAAGCCGCGTTGGGGCCGTGATGATCATGCGCATGATCATGACCATCACGCCCACGCGCATGGCGACCATGATCATGGTCACGGCCATTCGCATGAGCCGCATGAATCACCGCTTGTGATGACGCTCCCGCTGATCCTGTTGGGTGGTGGAGCGCTGTTCGCCGGTCTGGTCTTCGCGCCGTCTTTTATCGGTGAAGGCTATGGTGAATTCTGGAAGGGTGCGATTTTCACTTCCGAGCATAACCATATTCTGCACGCCATGCACGACGTGCCGGAATGGGTGAAGCAATCGCCTTTCGTCATGATGCTGGGTGGGTTTGTGCTGGCCTCGATCTTCTATCTCTGGAAGCCGCATCTGCCCGGTCAATTGGCCGCAAGCCAGCCGCTTCTCTATAAATTCCTGCTCAACAAATGGTATTTTGACGAGCTCTACGACATCATCTTCGTGCGCGCCGCCAAGGCAATCGGCCGCTTCTTGTGGAAGCAGGGCGATGGGCGCGTGATCGACGGGCTTGGCCCCGATGGTGTTTCGGCCCGCGTGCTGGATGTGACGGCGATCACCGTTCGCATGCAGACCGGCTATCTCTACCACTATGCTTTCGCGATGCTGATCGGGCTTGCGGGCTTTATGACCTGGTACATGTTCGGCGGAGTCCATTGATGTCGCATCTTCTCTCTGGCCTCATCCTTCTGCCGTTGGCGGGCGCCCTGGCCATTCTGTTCGTGCCGGGCGAGGGCGAAGCCGCGTACAAAAATGTGCGTTGGATTGCGCTGGCAACCACCATCATCACCTTTGCGCTGTCGATGGTGGCCTGGCACCGGTTTGATCCGACGAGCCCTGCTTTTCAGCTGGTAGAGGAGGGGGCCTGGCTTTCCGAGGCGATCCGCTTCAAGCTGGGCGTTGACGGTTATTCGATGCCCTTCATCCTGCTTTCGACCTTCCTGATGCCGTTCTGCATCGTGGCGTCGTGGATCTCGATCGAGAAGCGTGTTTCCGAATATATGATCGCGTTTCTGGTGCTTGAAGCGTTGATGATCGGCGTGTTCTCCTCGCTCGACCTTGTGCTGTTCTATCTGTTCTTCGAGGCCGGCCTGATCCCGATGTTCCTGATCATCGGCATTTGGGGTGGCAAGCGCCGCATCTATGCGAGCTTCAAATTCTTTCTCTACACGCTGTTCGGCTCGGTCTTGATGCTGGTCGCCATTATGGCGATGTATTGGACGGCGAAAACGACGGATATTCCGACGCTGCTGAACTTCAAATTCCCCGTCCATATGCAGACCTGGCTCTGGATCGGCTTCTTCGCCTCGTTTGCGGTCAAGATGCCGATGTGGCCGCTGCATACCTGGTTGCCGGATGCCCACGTTGAGGCACCCACTGCCGGTTCGGTTATTCTGGCGGCGATTTTGTTGAAGATGGGTGGTTACGGCTTTATCCGCTTCTCGCTGCCGATGTTCCCGAATGCGTCGGCCTATTTCGCGCCGTTCATGTTCACGCTGTCGCTGGGTGCCATTGTCTACACCTCGCTCGTGGCGTTGGTGCAGGAAGACGTGAAGAAGCTGATCGCTTATTCGTCGGTTGCCCATATGGGCTATGTGACGCTGGGCATATTCACATTGACGCCGCAAGGTATCGAAGGCGCGATGTTCCAGATGGTCAGCCACGGGATTGTGTCGGCAGCGCTCTTCTTGAGCGTCGGCGTGATCTATGACCGCATGCATACCCGCGAGATTACAGCCTATGGCGGCCTTGTGAACCGGATGCCGCTTTATGCGGCGGCCTTGATGATCTTTACCATGGCCAATGTCGGCTTGCCCGGTACCTGCGGCTTTATCGGCGAGTTCCTGACGCTGCTCGGTTCGCGAATTGCCAATTCGTGGGTGGCGGTGTTTGCTACCACGGGCGTTATTTTGTCGGCGGCCTATGCGCTCTGGATGTATGCCCGCGTCGTGCTCGGCAAGCTTGAAAAGCCCGCTTTGATGGATATCAAGGATCTGAGCGTCCGCGAGTTTGCGCTTTTGGCACCACTCGCCTTCCTGACGATCTATTTTGGCTTCCACGCCAATGCCATCCTCGACATCTTCGCTGTCCCGACCGAGCCATTGCTTGCTGCGATCCACGCAGCGGTTGGCACGGTCAAGACGGCCGCTCTTACCCTGCCATAAGGTCACAAACCCCGATGTCTTCGACCCTTTCTGTCCTTCCGGTCATGGCCCCTGCGCTCCCTGAAATTTTTATGGGGGCGGGTGCCTTGGTTCTCGTTTTGATCGGCGCCGTGGGTGGCGACAAATCCTATGGCCTCGTGCGCGGATTGACGCTTCTGGTGCTGATCGTCGCCGGCGTCCTGGTGGCGATGGGTGGTGGACAGACGGTGGAAGCGTTCGGCGGTTCGTTTATCTCCGACAGCTTCGCGCAATTTATGAAGGTTGCGACGCTAAGCGGTTCTGTTTTAACGCTATTCTTGGCGGAAGCGTATTTGAAAAACACCAAGCGGCAGGCCTTCGAGTTTCCGCTGCTTGTGCTGATCTCGACGATCGGCATGATGCTGATGATTTCGGCGCATGATTTGATCGCGCTCTATCTTGGCTTGGAATTGTCCTCGCTCGCGCTCTATGTGGTGGCGTCGTTTGATCGCGACTCGGTTAAATCAACCGAAGCGGGTCTCAAATATTTTGTTCTGGGCGCGCTTTCCTCCGGCATGCTGCTCTACGGAGCGTCGTTGGTCTACGGCATGACGGGTACGGTATCGTTTTCGGGCATTGCGACGGCGTTAAAGGGCGGCGCTGGCATTGGCGCCATTTTCGGTCTCGCTTTTGTGCTTGCCGGCCTTTCGTTCAAGGTATCAGCCGTTCCGTTCCATATGTGGACGCCGGATGTGTATGAGGGCGCACCGACGCCCGTGACCGCCTTCTTTGCTGTGGCCCCCAAAACGGCTGCGGTCGCGTTGCTGGTGCGGGTTGTCGAGCAGGCTTTCCCTTCGATCACCGGCCAATGGCAGCAAATCATCGTTTTCGTCGCCATTGCATCGACCGTGCTGGGTGCGTTTGCCGCTATCGGGCAGACCAACATCAAGCGCCTGCTGGCCTATTCCTCGATCGGCAATATCGGCTATGTGCTGGTCGGCCTGTCAGCGGGCAATATTGACGGCGTGGCGGGTGTGGCGATCTATATCGCGATTTACCTCGTGACCACGATCGGTGCCTTTGCCTGTGTGCTCTCGATGGAGCGGAACGGGCACTATTGCGAAGATATCAGCGATCTGGCGGGTCTGTCGCGCACCAATCCGGCGCTCGGCTTTGCCTTTGCGATGATCATGTTCTCGCTGGCGGGCATTCCGCCGCTCGCGGGCTTTTTTGCGAAATGGTATGTGTTCGCCGCCGCCGTCCATGCGGGTCTGAATGCATTGGCCATTGTGGGTGTTATCGCCAGCGTTGTCGGCGCGTTCTATTACCTGCGCATCGTCAAAATCATCTATTTCGATGAGCCGAAAGAGGCGTTCACGCCTGCTGCCGCATCCGTTCGCTTGATCGCGGCACTGTCGGCTGTGTTGGTTGTTGTCTTTGCGTTGTCTCCTTCGACGCTGGTTGAGGTTGCCAACGCGGCTGCACGGTCTTTGTTCTGACGTGACGCTCACCGCAGCCTGTGCTGAGCACCGCTTTACCCTGACCCATCTCGCTGCCATCGGCTCGACGAATGACGAGGCGATGGCCCATTTGCGGAAGAGCGGGGCCGGCGATCACTGGGTGATTGCCGATGAGCAATCCGGCGGCAAGGGTCGGCTCGGACGGCAATGGTCGTCGCCCAAGGGCAATCTCTACGCCTCGCTCGCTTTGCGCGAACCTTGTCCGATGGCGAGCGGATACCAGCTCGGCTTTGTCGCGGCGCTGGCGATTTATGATGCGCTCATTGCGCTAGGCGTTAGCCCGCACCATCTCTCCCTGAAGTGGCCAAACGATGTTCTGCTGGACGGGGCGAAACTTTCCGGCATTTTGGTGGAAGGGGGCACGCTCCCCGATGGCCATTTTGCTGCCGTGATTGGCTGTGGTATCAATGTCGGCTTCCATCCTGAGGATACGCCCTATCCCGCAACCGATCTGGCCGCATCGGGAGTCTCTGTTTCGGTTCCGGATGTGTGTGCCGCCTTGGTGGGTTCGTTTCGCGGCGCGCTTGACCGGTTCGATCAGGGAGCGGGCTTCGGTATGCTTCGCGAGCGTTGGATCAAGCTGGCGCGCGGTATCGGGGGGCCGTTGACGGTTCGCCAATCCGATGGCGTCCTTGAAGGCATTTTCCAGGGCCTCGACGCGCAAGGGAAATTATTGCTCGAACGCGATGGCACGGTCACACCGGTCATCGCGGGCGACGTGTTTTATTGAGAAATGTGGACGGCGAATATCGGTCAGGACCATTCGGGCTGACCTCTTGAAATGACGGACTGAAAGGAGGGCTCCATGGTTGGGCCCAAGGATGATTTTGTGTTTTGCGCGCTGGGTGGTCTCGGCGAAATCGGAATGAACGCGGCGCTCTATGGCTATGGTCCTCCCGCCAAGCGCGAATGGATTCTGGTCGATTGCGGCGTTAGCTTTGCAGGCGACGATCTGCCGGGCATCGATCTGATCATGCCCGATCTGAAATTTATCGAGGGGCAGAAGAACCGGCTTAAAGCCATTATCATCACCCATGCGCATGAAGACCATATCGGCGCCTTGCTTGATCTATATCCGCGGCTCGGCGCGCCACCGGTTTATGCCACGCCGTTTGCCGCTGGCCTGTTCGATATTCGCCGCCAGAACGAGCAGGGTGCCAAGCGCATCAAGCTCAACATTATGAAGCCGGGTGACCGGTTGTCGCTTGATCCCTTCGACGTCGAGATCATCTCGGTGGCCCATTCGATTCCTGAATCAACGGCGCTCGCCATCCGTACGCAGCTCGGCACCGTGGTGCATACGGGGGACTGGAAGATCGATGAGCAGCCGGTGGCGGGTTGGTCGACCGATTCAAAGCGTTTGACCGAAATTGGCGATGAAGGCGTTCTGGCGCTGATTTGCGACTCGACCAATGTGATGCGCGAAGGCGAATCCTTGAGCGAAACGGATGTCGCCAAGGGGCTGGCGGAAGTTATCAGCAAGGCAAAGGGCCGCGTGGCGGTTACCACTTTTGCGTCCAATGTTGCGCGTATCCGCTCGGTTGCACTGGCCGCCAAGGAGCTGGGCCGCGAAGTGGTGGCGATCGGCCGCGCCATGGACCGCGCCATTCAGGTGGCGACCGAATGTGGCTATCTTGAAGGGGTGGCCGAGTTCCGCTCGCCCGAAACCTATGGCTATTTACCACGCGATAAGGTGATTTGCCTGTTGACGGGTAGCCAGGGCGAGCCGCGGGCCGCGCTTTCGCGGGTGGCGGAAGACCAGCATCCCGATGTGACCCTGTCGGCGGGCGACACGGTGATTTTCTCGTCGCGCACGATTCCGGGCAACGAGAAGGCGGTTGGCCGCATCATCAACGGCTTGGTGCAACAAGGGGTGGATGTGATCACCGATCGTCATGCTTTGGTGCATGTCTCCGGCCATCCGCGTCGCGGCGAGCTCAAGAAGATGTATGAGTGGGTAAGGCCCAAGACGCTGCTTCCCGCCCATGGCGAGCCGCTGCATCTCGACGAGCACCGGAAATACGCGATTGAATGCGGTATCCCCGACGTCGTGATGGCGACGAATGGCGATATTGTCCGTCTTGCGCCGGGCAATCCTGCCATTATCGACGAAGCCGCCCATGGCAAATTATACAAAGACGGCGATGTGCTCGCGCCTGCAGCCGATCCGGCCATTCCGGAACGCCGCAAGCTGGCTTTTGCCGGCCTGGTGTCGGTCGCGATCGCGCTTGATAGCAAAGGCGAGCTTCTGGGTGATCCGGCCTTTGCGGTATCGGGTATTCCGCAGGTCGATCGCGCGGGCCGGTCGTTCGAGGATCTGATCGAGGAAGCCGTGTTCGCGGTGCTTGATAATCTGCCCAAGAGCAAAAGGCGGGATCCGGATCTGGTCGAAACAGCGATCGAAAAGGCTGTGCGCTCCACGGTGAATAACAGCTGGGGTAAAAAGCCTGTCTGCCATGTCCAAGTGGTGCTGATCTAAAGGGGCTGCGGATGATTGGACGTCTCAACCATGTGGCGATTGCGGTGGGCAATCTGGCGAGTGCGGTGAAGTTATATCGCGAAACGCTGGGTGCCGAGGTGTCAGACCCGCTACCTCAACCGGCGCATGGGGTGACGGTCGTTTTCATCCAACTGCCCAATACCAAGATTGAATTGCTGGAACCGCTCGGCGAGGGGAGCCCTATCGCCAAGTTTTTGGAGCGAAATCCCGACGGCGGCATCCATCATATCTGCTATGAGGTCGACGATCTGTTGGCCGCGCGCGAACGGTTGAAAGCCGGTGGCGCTCGGGTGCTCGGCGACGGGGAGCCTAAAATTGGCGCGCATGGCAAGCCGGTGCTGTTTCTTCACCCCAAGGATTTCAATGGCACGCTCATTGAACTCGAACAAATCTAGGATAGGGCGACCATGTCGATTGCTACGATTCTCGCTATTTACGGCATCTCCTGGTGGCTTACTTTGTTCACAATTCTCCCGTTCGGCATCAAAAGCCAGACCGAGATGGGTGACGTGACACCGGGGACGGAGGCGGGCGCTCCGGCGATTCCCCGTCTGTGGCGTAAAGTACTGATTACCAGTCTGGTGGCCATGCCGGTTGCGGCGGCGCTTTCCTTGTTTATACAATACGTTGAATAAACGTCTTAACTCATTGATATAATAATAAAAAAGGCAGGGTAAACCCTGCCTTTTCAATTCTATTCCAGTCACCACCAACACGGAGCCGCATGAACAAAGCGGCCGGACTTAATGTCTCTACCGTTATTGGCGGATATTCCTCCCCAGACCTGGACCATGTGCCGTCATCCGCATGGGCGCGACCTCTATTTCATCCTAGGCGACATATTGCTACCCTACTTTTCTAGGGCTGTCATCCTGCGTGACATGAAAATGCCACAAAAAAGTACGAAAGCCCAATAAACAGGCTTTCGCCGATAATTGGGTCCGCAGGGGACGCAGGGTCGCTTGTGTTTTTCGCGTCGATGCGGTTCAAACGAAGCTCGATTTTGATTCCGTTTTGCCCAAGAAGAGACCCATCATGCGCCTGTCGCGATATTTCCTGCCCATCCTCCGCGAAACGCCGAAAGAGGCGGAAATTGTGTCTCACCGCCTGATGTTGCGGGCGGGGCTTATCCGGCAGGAATCGGCGGGCATTTATGCTTGGCTGCCGCTGGGTTTGAAAGTGCTCAACAAAATCAACGCGATTATCCGCGAGGAGCAGAACCGTTCCGGTGCGGTTGAGCTTTTGATGCCGGTTATTCAATCGGCCGATCTGTGGCGGGAATCGGGCCGCTATGATGCCTATGGCAAGGAAATGCTGCGCATCAAGGACCGGCACGAGCGCGAAATGCTATTCGGGCCGACGAATGAGGAAATGATCACGGAAATTTTCCGCGGATCGGTTCGCTCCTACAAGGATTTGCCGCTTAATCTTTACCACATTCAATGGAAATTCCGCGACGAGGTTCGCCCGCGCTTTGGTGTGATGCGCAGCCGCGAATTTCTGATGAAGGACGCCTATTCCTTCGATCTCGATCAGGAAGGCGCGCGCCACTCCTATAACCGCATGTTCGTGGCCTATCTGCGCACCTTCGCGCGGCTTGGGCTGACCGCTATTCCGATGCGCGCCGATACCGGCCCGATTGGCGGCGATCTCAGCCATGAATTCATCATTCTGGCGTCAACCGGCGAAAGCGAAGTGTTTGCCGACAAAGCGGTACTCGATCAGCCCATTCCGGCGGTTGATACAGATTTCGATAGCCGTGAGGCCCTCGACGCCATCTTCCAAGCCTGGACGAAGCCCTATGCGGCCACGTCGGAAATGCATGACGAGGCGGCTTATAACGCCGTTCCCGCCGACCGGCAGATTTCGGCCCGCGGCATTGAAGTCGGCCATATCTTCTATTTCGGCACCAAATATTCGGAGCCGATGAAAGCAACGGTGACGGGGCCGGATGGCCGCGAAACACCGGTTCATATGGGCTCTTACGGCATCGGCCCGTCGCGGCTGGTGGCGGCCTTGATCGAAGCTTCGCATGACGAGGCCGGCATCATCTGGCCGGATGCAGTGGCCCCGTTCGATGTCTCGCTGCTCAATTTGAAAGTGGGCGATGCGGGTACCGATGAAGCCTGCGCGACGCTTTACAAGGCGCTGAGCGCACGCGGCAAAGACGTGCTCTATGACGATCGCGACGAGCGGACGGGGGCTAAATTTGCCACTGCCGATCTGATCGGCTCGCCCTGGCAGGTGCTTGTGGGGCCGAAGGGGCTTGCCGAGGGCAAAGTGGAATTGAAGCGCCGCAAGACCGGCGAACGCGTATTGCTCACGATCGAGGAAACGCTCGCACGGCTTTTGGCCTGAGCCCATGACCGATAGCGGGGCAGTGCAGGGTGTTCGCACATCGGGTTCGGGGGTGTTTGCCGCTTTCGAATGGCTGATTGCGTTGCGCTACCTCCGCGCGCGCCGCAAGGAAGGCTTTATCTCGGTGATCGCCGGGTTCTCCTTTGTGGGCATCATGCTCGGTGTTGCGACGCTCATCATCGTGCTGTCGGTCATGAACGGCTTTCGCAAGGAATTGCTCGACAAGATTGTCGGCATCAACGGCCATGTGTTTGTCGGAGCGATTGACAAGCCGTTGACCGATTACGCCGCTCTTTCGACGGCACTGGAACGTATCCCTTCGGTCGTTCTGGCGTTGCCGCTGGTGGAGGGGCAGGCCTTGGCCTCGGCGCCAGCGGGTGCGGGCGGTGTTCTGGTGCGGGGCGTGCGCGAGAAGGATATCAAGCGCATTCCGGCGATTGCCAACAACATCAAGCAGGGCTCGCTTGACGGCTTCAGCGGCAATTCAGGCGTTGTGATCGGCAAGCGCTTGGCCGAGCAATTGTTCATCCGCCCCGGCGATATGATTACCCTGACGGCGCCAAAGGGGCCGCAAACGGCGTTTGGCACCGCGCCGCGGATCAAGACTTATCCGGTCGCTGCCGTCTACGAGATCGGCATGTCGGAGTTTGATTCGGCTTTTGTTTATATGCCGCTTGAAGAAGCCCAGGCCTATTTCAACCGCGAGGGCGATGTCAGCGCGATTGAACTCTTTTTGGCCAACCCCGATCGGGTTGACGAGGCGAAGGCCGCGATCAACGCACAGATCGAGCGTCCGGTGTTCCTGACCGACTGGCGGCAACGCAACAAAACCTTTTTCGGCGTGCTGGAGGTCGAGCGGAACGTGATGTTCCTCATCCTGACGCTGATTGTGCTGGTGGCCGCGCTCAATATTGTTTCGGGTCTCATCATGCTGGTCAAAGACAAGAGCGCCGATATTGCGATCTTGCGGACCATGGGGGCCACCCGAGGGGCGATCATGCGCATTTTCCTGATTACCGGCGCGGCGATTGGCTTTGTCGGTACTTTTGCGGGCTTTGCGCTGGGGACCATCATTGCGGTGAATGTCGAGAATTTGCGGGCCTTGGTTTCCAAGCTGACCCAGACCAATCTGTTTCCGGCTGAATTCTATTTTTTAAGCCATCTGCCCGCCGATGTGGACCCCAACGAGGTGGCCGTCGTGGTGGGTATGGCGCTTGTGTTGTCGCTTTTGGCCACGCTCTATCCGGCTTGGCGGGCGGCGAAACTCGATCCGGTTGAGGCTTTGCGATACGAATGACCGATAGCGCCATCCAAAAGCCAGCCGATCCCGTTCTCTTCCTGTGGAAGGTGGAGCGTCGCTTTGTCGATGCCGAGCAGACGCTCAACATCATCAAAGGGGCCGATCTGGCGGTGTGGCCCGGACAATCGGTCGCCTTGGTGGCCCCCTCGGGAACAGGAAAATCGACGCTGTTGCAGCTTGCCGGATTGCTGGAGCGGCCCGATGCCGGCGAGATTTATATTAGTGGCCACCCGACCATGGCACTGCCGGATAAAGAGCGTACCGCCATTCGCCGTAACGAGCTGGGCTTCGTTTATCAGGCCCATCATTTACTGCCGGAATTCACGGCGCTTGAAAATGTGATGCTGCCGCAGATGATCACGGGACTGGATAAGGACGAGGCACGGACGCGCTCGGTTGACCTTTTGCGTTATCTTGGTCTTGGCGAACGCTTGACCCACCGCCCCGCCGAGCTTTCCGGCGGCGAGCAGCAGCGTGTTGCCATCGCGCGCGCTGTGGCCAATCGCCCCCGCGTCCTGCTCGCCGATGAGCCTACCGGAAACCTCGATCCCGAGACCTCGAACAGGGTGTTTGAAACGCTGCTCTCGCTGGTCAAAGTCACAGGCCTTGCGGCGTTGATTGCCACCCATAATCTCGATCTGGCCGCGCGAATGGATCGCCGCGTGACCATTCGGGACGGCCTCGTCGTCGAATTAAATTAAGAATTTATTAACCTCGTCGATACACCGAATGGCGTGTTTTCACTTTCGTCTTGCAATAGAACAAAACGTGAACATATACTCTATCATCGCAATCGGACGGAGGTTCCCATGCTTCTCTCACTCGTTGAAGACGTTACCGAACTCGCAGTGCTCACCGCCTTTCTCGGCACCATCTACGCTTGGTCGAGCGTGTTTATCTGAATTTTATCCACTTAAGGCCGATCACTCCCCGCTTGCCTGCGATTGCCCTTGCAGGGCATGAAAGAAACAGGCGAAACAAGGGGGCTGAGATGAGTCGGATTTTGGAGGAGGTCGGGTTTGTGCATCTCCATGTCCATTCGTCCTTCTCATTGCTCGAGGGCGCGCTAAAGATCGACGAGCTCAAAAAGCTCGCGACCAAAGACCGGATGCCGGCCTTGGCGCTTACCGATACCAATAATCTCTTTGGCGCACTCGAATTCTCGGAGAAGCTCGCGGGTGCGGGTATCCAGCCGATCACGGGGGTAGAGCTTGCCCTCGACATGCAGGACCAGATTTCGGGTCGTCCGGTGGCGGTGCATGCGGTCTTTCCGTCGGTGGTGCTGTTGGCTGCTGCCGAGGCGGGCTACGACAATCTCATGAAGCTGTCGTCGCTAGCCTATCTTTCCCCCGAGACGGGGGAAACGCCGCATGTGCATTTCGAGACCTTGCTGGCCGCTTCCGACGGATTGATCGCGTTGACGGGTGGCCCGAAAGGTCCGGTTGATCGGGCCTTGGTGTCTGGCCAGCGGGAATTGGCCGAAACACGGCTCCAGCGGTTGATGCAGCTTTTTGGCGACCGGCTCTATATCGAGCTGCAGCGGCATGGCACGGCGGATGAAACCGCCGTTGAAGGGCAACTGATTGAACTGGCCTATGCGCATGGCGTGCCGTTGGTGGCGACCAATGAGGCCTATTTCGCCAAACCTGATTCCTATGCCGCCCATGATGCGTTGTTGGCCATTGCCGAGGGGCGTCTGGTTTCCGATCCCGAACGGCGCCGCGTCACGCAAGAACATGATTTCAAATCGCGCGCCGCGATGCGCAAGCTCTTTGCCGATTTGCCCGAGGCGCTCACCAATACGATTGAGATTGCGCTGCGGTGTTCCTTCCGTCCCCAGACCCGCAAACCGATTTTGCCGAATTTTACCGTTGGCGAGCAGGATGTCCCAACCGATGAAGCCATTGCTCTGCGCGAATTGGCGGTCGCTGGCTTGGCCGCGCGGTTGAAGGCGCACGGACCGGCGGAAGGCTTGAGCGTCGGGGAATACGAAAAAAGGCTCGATTTCGAACTGTCCGTCATCGAGCGGATGAAATATCCGGGCTATTTTCTGATCGTTGCCGATTTTATCCGCTGGGCCAAAGCGCAGGGTATTCCGGTAGGGCCGGGGCGTGGATCGGGTGCAGGATCGCTTGTCGCCTATGCGACCACGATTACCGATCTTGATCCCTTGCGGTTTGGTCTGCTGTTCGAGCGCTTTCTCAATCCGGACCGCGTGTCGATGCCGGATTTCGATATTGATTTTTGCCAGGACCGTCGCGACGAGGTCATTCGCTATGTCCAGCGCAAATATGGCGCGGATCGGGTGGCGCAGATCATCACATTCGGCACGCTGCAAGCGCGCGGGGTGCTGCGCGATGTGGGGCGCGTTTTGGAATTGCCCTATGGCCAGGTCGACAAGCTGACCAAGCTCGTGCCACAAAATCCCGCCAATCCGGTGACGCTTGAACAGGCGATTTCAACCGAGGTCAGGTTGCGGCAGGCCGCCGACGAAGACCCGACCGTTCGGCGTTTGCTCGATATCGCACTTGTTCTGGAAGGGCTGCACCGCCACGCGTCGACCCATGCCGCGGGCGTGGTGATCGGGGATCGGCCGCTGGAGCAATTGGTTCCGCTCTACCGCGATCCGAAGTCCGATATGCTGGTGACCCAATTCAATATGAAATGGGTCGAGCCCGCGGGCCTCGTCAAATTCGACTTTTTGGGGCTCAAAACCCTGACCGTTTTGCAAAAGGCCGTTGAGCTGATCCGTGCCCGCGGGATTACGGTCGATCTCGACTCGATTCCGCTCGACGACAGCCGCACCTTTGACATGCTCGGGCGGGGCGAGACCGTCGGCGTATTCCAGCTTGAAAGTGCGGGCATGCGCAAGGCGCTTGCCGATATGCGGGCGGATCGCTTTGAGGACATTATCGCTCTCGTGGCGCTCTACCGTCCGGGCCCGATGGCGAATATTCCGGTCTATAATGCGCGCAAAAACGGCCATGAAGTGCCGGAATATCTTCACCCGAAACTGGAGGTTTCGCTTAAAGAAACCCACGGCGTTATCATTTATCAAGAACAGGTGATGCAGATCGCCCAGATCCTGTCCGGCTACTCGCTGGGTGAAGCCGATCTGCTGCGCCGCGCGATGGGAAAGAAGATCAAGGCCGAGATGGATGCCCAGCGCGAACGTTTCGTGTCGGGCGCGGTTGAGCGCGGGTTGGAAACGTCGATTGCGGATACGATCTTCGATCTCTTGGCGAAATTTGCCGATTACGGCTTCAACAAGAGCCATGCTGCGGCCTATGCCTTGGTTGCCTACCAAACCGCCTATCTGAAGGCGAATTTTCCGGTCGAGTTTCTGGCCGCGTCCATGACCCTCGATATGTCGAATACCGATAAGCTCTCGGAGTTTCGGCGGGAAGCGCAGCGTCTCGGGTTTCGGGTCGATCCGCCCTCCGTCAATCAATCGGGCGTCACCTTCGAGGTGCATCAGGACCATGATGGCCAGCTGTCGATTCGCTATGCGCTGGCAGCCATTAAGGGGGTTGGTGCCCAAGCCGTCGAAAGTCTGGTGGCCGCGCGGGGCGATATGAAGTTCCGCGATCTGGGAGATCTAGCGCGGCGGATCAACCCGCGTGTGTTCAACAAAAAGACGCTGGAAAGTTTGATCGCGGCCGGCGCGCTCGATGAAATCGAGAAGGATCGTGCCAAATGCTTTGCGGCGGTGGATGTCATTATGGGAATGGCCAACCGGTCGCAAGAAGAGGCGATGGCGGGACAGGGCGATATTTTCGGCGGGTTGGGCGAGCCCGAGGCATTGCGGGTGCCGCCCCATTCGCCATGGCAGGCCTCTGAACGGTTGCAGCGCGAATATGATGCGATCGGCTTTTTTCTCTCGGGCCATCCGCTGGATGATTATGCGGGTATCCTGAAGCGCCTCAAGGTGCAGAGCTATACGGAATTTGCGCGTGCGGCCCGCAGCGGCGCAACGGTGGGCAAATTGGCGGCAACGGTGCTTGATCGCAGTGAGCGGCGGACGAAATCGGGCAGCAAAATGGGTATTTTTGCGCTCTCCGACCAGACCGGACATTTTGAATCGATCATTTTCCAGGAAGGACTGAACCAGTTCCGCGATGTGCTGGAGCCGGGGCATGCGGTCGTCCTGATCGTTCAGGCGCAGGTCGAGGGCGAGGATGTGCGCATCCGCATCCAGTCGGCCGAACCGCTCGAGCGCGCGGCGTCCCGGTTACCGAGTTCACTGCGCATCACCGTTGCCGACGCTTCCCCGATGCCGGCTCTGTCCGATTTGCTGAAGGACCGTGGCGACGGCGAGGTGCTGATCGTGTTGCCGATTGACGGCGGTATGCGGGAGGTCGAAATGAAATTGGCGGGCGGTTTCCGCGCCACACCCCAAATGGCGGGGCTGATCCGAACCGTTCCGGGGGTTGTGGCTGTAGAGCATGGCTGATTGCTGCGTCACCTCTTGCCAATCGCTCCCCTCCCGCGTATAGCACCCCCTATCACACATGCGGGGACTGGGCCTTCGGGCTCTTTCCGGTGGCTGGCCATGAGGGCTGGTCCACATCCCCCGCAGAGGACATAACCGGAGAATACCCAATGGCTTTGCCAGATTTTTCTATGCGTCAATTGCTCGAAGCGGGCGCCCATTTCGGCCACCAGTCGCATCGCTGGAACCCGAAAATGCAGCAGTTCATTTTCGGCACGCGTAACAACATTCACATTATCGATCTCGCGCAGTCGGTGCCAATGCTGCACCGCGCGTTGCAGGCCGTTTCCGATACGGTTGCCAATGGCGGCCGCGTTCTCTTCGTCGGCACGAAGCGTCAGGCTTCCGATCTGGTTGCCGATGCAGCCCGTCGCTCGGCACAGTATTATGTCAATTCGCGTTGGCTCGGCGGCATGCTCACGAACTGGAAGACGATTTCCGGCTCGATCCAGCGCCTCAAGAAGGTTGATGAATTGCTCTCGGGCGGCGCAACCGGCCTCACCAAGAAAGAGCGTCTGATGCTCGCCCGCGAGAAGGAAAAGCTCGACAAGGCGCTCGGCGGTATTCGCGAAATGGGCGGCACTCCCGATCTGATCTTTGTGATCGATACCAACAAGGAGCAGCTTGCCATTCAGGAAGCGCAGCGCCTTGGTATTCCGGTTGCGGCCATCATCGACACGAATTGCGATCCGGACGGCATCACCTTCCCGGTTCCAGGCAATGACGACGCCGGCCGTGCGATTGCGCTGTATTGCGATCTGGTTGCCCGTGCGGCGCTGGACGGCATTTCGCGCAGCCAGGGCTCTTCGGGCATGGATATCGGCGCGATGGTTGCGCCTGCGGCTGAAATCCTTCCCGTTGAAGGCTCGGCCTATTCGGGTGACGCATTTGAGCGTCTTCCTGTTCCCCGCGGCGCTCCGGACGATTTGAAGAAGATCACCGGTGTTGGCCCGCAGCTCGAGCAGAAGCTCAACGAGGCTGGCATTTACCATTACTGGCAGGTTGCCGCGATGACCGACGCCGACATTGCGACGCTCGACACCGAGCTTAAGCTCAATGGTCGCGTGGGTCGTGACGGCTGGGTCGCAACGGCCCGTGGTTTCGTCGAAGCCATTTGATTTGAAGTCTGCCGATCCGCACGATTGTCATGCGAATCGGCGCTTGTGATCTTCGGGGCGGCGGCTTTCGGGTCGCCGTCATTCTTATGAACAGGGGACGGCTGACGGGTGTCGCCGTTTCATCCGCACAACTTTTGAAAGGATAGTCCATGGCGACTGTTACCGCAGCAATGGTGAAGGATCTTCGCGAGAAGACCGGCGCCGGCATGATGGATTGCAAGACCGCGCTTGACTCAAACGACGGTGATATCGAAGCCGCTATCGATTGGTTGCGCACGAAGGGTCTGGCCAAGGCGGCCAAAAAATCCGGTCGCGTTGCGGCGGAAGGTCTCATCGGCCTTCGCGTTTCGGGCCATAAGGGCGTTGTCGTCGAGGTGAACTCCGAGACCGACTTCGTTGCCCGCAACGAGGAATTCCAGTCGCTGGTTCTGACCATCGCCAATGTGGCGCTTGAGAAGTCGGCCAATGTCGACGCGCTCAACACGGCGCATTATCCAGGCGGCGGAACCGTGCAGGAAGCGATCCAGAACGCGATTGCCACGATCGGCGAAAACATGACGCTGCGTCGTGCAGCGGAATTGACCGTACACGAAGGCGTCATCGGCTCGTATATCCATTCGGCCATTGCCGATGGTCTGGGCAAGATCGGCGTTATCGTAGCGCTTGAATCGCCATCGAAGTCGGACGAGCTTGTGTTGCTTGGTCGCCAGATTGCGATGCATGTGGCTGCAGCCAATCCGCAGGCGCTCGAAGCTGCCGGGCTGGATCCGGCCACCGTTGCCCGTGAAAAGGCAGTGCTGGCGGAAAAGAATGCCGGAAAGCCTGCCAATGTGCTCGAAAAGATTGTCGAGAGCGGCATCAAGACCTATTACAAGGAAGTTTGCCTGCTCGAGCAGTCCTACATTCATGACTCGACCAAGACGGTTGCCCAGGCCGTGAAGGAAGCGGCCAACAAATTGGGCGTTGCCATCGAACTCAAGGGCTTCTACCGCTATGCGCTCGGTGAGGGCATCGAGAAGCAGGAATCGGATTTCGCGGCGGAAGTCGCGGCGGCTTCGGGCGTTAAAGCCTGAGCCACTACTTCAAAGGGCGGCGCCGGGCGCCGCCTTTTTTTTGACGGGTTGAATGGTCTTACAGGGAGGCGCTTATGGCCGAGATGAAGCGGGTTCTTGTTAAATTGTCTGGCGAAGCTCTGATTGCCTCGGATGGCTATTGGTTGGCACCAGCCACCTTGATGCGGTTGGCGGCGGATCTGGCTGCGGCCTCACGCGCCGGCTATGAGATTGCGGTGGTGATCGGTGGCGGCAACATCATCCGGGGTGCAAAAGTGGGCGCAGCCGGTTGGATCGACCGCGCAACGGCCGACTCGATGGGCATGCTGGCGACCATTATGAATTCGATTGCGCTGGAAGGTGCCATCGAGGCGCAGGGCACCTCGGCGCGCACGCTGTCGGCTGTTGCGGTGCCGACCATCTGCGAGACCTATGCGCGGCAGCTCGCATCGCACCACATGCAGAAGGGTCGCATTGTTGTGTTGGCGGGCGGGACGGGTAGTCCCTTCTTCACCACCGATACGGCAGCCGTGTTGCGGGCTGTTGAACTTAAATGCGACGCCGTCTTGAAGGCTACGCAGGTGGATGGCGTCTATACCGCTGATCCGAACAAGGATCCGACGGCCACGCGCTTTGACCGTTTGACCCATGATGACGCGATTGCGCGCGATCTCAAGATCATGGATACGGCGGCCTTTGCGTTGGCGCGCGAGAACCGGCTGAATATTCTGGTCGGCTCGGCCCATGGTGAGGGGGCTATTACCGCCATTTTGCGCGGCGAAGCGAAATCCACGCTGGTAACGCCTTGAACGGCTCAAGCCTTCGTCGTAATCAAAGCGCAAGCGAATTTAATCTGTTGGAGGCTTCGAAACCATGAGCGGTACCTTTGATCTGGCCGATATCAAGCGGCGCATGCAGGCTACGATTGCTTCTTTCAAGCATGATCTGGCCGGATTACGGACCGGTCGCGCATCGTCCAACATGCTCGATTCGGTTCAGGTCGAGGCCTATGGCTCGTCCATGCCGCTCAACCAGGTGGCCACCGTGACGGTTCCGGAGCCGCGTATGCTTTCCGTGCAGGTTTGGGACCGCTCGATGTCGATGGCGGTGGATAAGGCCATTCGCGAGGCCAATCTCGGGCTGAACCCGCAGACGGAAGGCCAGATCATTCGTGTCCGTATTCCGGAGCTGAACGAGCAGCGCCGCAAGGAAATGGTCAAAACCGCCCATAAATATGCCGAAGACGCACGCGTTGCCGTACGCCATGTTCGCCGCGACGGCATGGATCTCCTCAAGAAACTTGAGAAGGACGGCAAGATGAGCGAAGATGATGTTGGGCGTCATTCGGATCAGGTTCAAAAGGCAACCGACCAGTCGATTGTCGAAATCGACCAGATCCTTGGGGCCAAGGAAAAAGAAATCATGCAGGTCTAGCCTGCTCCACTCGTATGGCGGGTTAACCGCTTGATTTTTTGCTCCGTCGTATCGTGAGTTCGTTGTCGGACAGCCCGATTGTCACATCCATGAATGAACAGAGCCCCTGCGTTCCGACCCATATTGCCATCATCATGGATGGGAATGGCCGTTGGGCATCGCAACGCGGTCTGCCCCGGTTCGAAGGCCATCGGCGCGGGTTGGAATCGCTCCGGCGCACGATTACGGCCGCCGAGGAACTGGGTGTCCGCTATCTCACCGTCTACAGTTTTTCATCCGAGAATTGGCGCCGTCCGGTCACGGAAATCACCGAATTGATGGGCCTGTTGCGCCGGTTCATCCGCAATGATCTGGCCGATTTGCACGCACGCAATGTCCGCATTCGGGTGATGGGTGTCCAGGACGGGCTTTCGCCCGATATTGTGGCACTATTGGAGGATGCGGAAAAGCTGACCGCGGCCAATACCGGTCTGACCTTTGTGGTAGCCTTCAATTACGGGTCACGTCGCGAGATGACCGATGCCATGCGCAGTCTGGCCGAGGATGTTGCCGCCGGCCGGTTGGCCCCTTCGGAAATTACCGAGGAGATGGTGGCCGGGCGATTGAACACGGTGGGTATTCCGGACCCCGACCTTGTGATCCGCACCTCCGGCGAGCAGCGTCTGTCAAATTTCATGCTGTGGCAGGCGTCCTATTCGGAACTGGTTTTCAGCCCCGTGCTGTGGCCCGATTTCGGGCGCGAGGCGCTCAATGCCTCGATCGAGGAATATCGCCAGCGGGACCGGCGGTATGGCGGTATTTCGGCAGCCATGGGTGGCAACCGATGACGGACCCGCAGGCTCATTACACAGCTTCCCCGGTCGATGCCAAGCGTCGCTCTGAACTTTCCAAACGGGTACTTTCGTCGCTGGCCTTGGCTTCTTTGGCCTTGGTGAGCGGCTGGTTTGGTGGCGTCGCGTTTGCCTGTGTCTGGGGCGTGGCGGCGCTGATTGTGTTGCGCGAATGGATGACGATCATCGGGGTCGACGGGGGATGGACAGCGCCGCCCTTCGTGGTAGGCGCTCTGGGCATTCTGACCTCGATCATGGTCTTGTTTCTGCCAGTGCCGTCGGCGCTGCTCGCCTTTGGTCCGGCCGTGCTTGCGGGTCTGATTTTGGTGTTCTGGTTGCCCAAGTCGGGGATTTCTTGGCTTTGGAACGGGTTTGGTCCCCTTTACGCAGCCTCGATCATTGTCGGACCGCTGGCGTTGCGCAGCCGGACTTCGGACGGGCTCGTCATTCTGATCTGGTTATTCCTCGTCGTGTGGATCTCGGATATTGGCGCCTTTTTTGTAGGCCGTACGCTTGGGGGCCCAAAATTATGGCCCTCGATCAGCCCAAAAAAGACGTGGTCCGGATCGGTTGGCGGATTGGTCGCTGGAACCGTGGTGTCGGTCGGCTTTGTCCTCGCGGTTCAGGCCATTTTTGGTCCGGTATGGCTCACGGGTTGGTCTTTGGTGATGCTGTCGCTTTCAACCGCCGTGGTTGCTGAAGCGGGCGATTTGTTCGAGTCCGCGATGAAGCGGCGCTTTGGGGTGAAGGATTCGGGGGCGATCATTCCGGGGCATGGCGGGATGATGGACCGTCTCGATTCATATTGTGCGGCGGCGCTCTATGTTTTTCTCATCGGTACCCTTTTGGGTATTTGACCCCCGACCCCTCGCATCGGCCATATTGGGCCCCATATTTTTTCTGATAGAGATGACTGATGACTGAAAGGGCGGCGCGATGAGCCTTTACGACCTTCCTGCCTATGTGGCTGGCGGCTTTATCCATACGATTGTTCCGTTTCTGTTTGTGATGACCGTGATCGTGTTTTTTCACGAGTTGGGACATTTTTTGGTCGGGCGCTGGTGCGGTGTTCGGGTTTCGACCTTTTCCATCGGCTTTGGTCCTGAAATCTGGGGCTGGAACGATCGCCATGGGACCAGATGGCGGGTTGCGTTGCTTCCGTTGGGTGGCTTTGTGCGCTTTTTCGGAGATGCCGACGCCGCCAGCACGCCCGATCTTGAATCGGCAGCCGGAATGTCCAGAGAGGAAAAGGCGGTTAGCTTCATCTTCCAACCGGTCTGGAAGCGCTTTCTCATTGTCTTGGCGGGCCCCGTTGCGAGCATTTTGCTCGGCGTGGTGATATTTTCTTCCAATGCTTATCTGTTTGGCCGTCTGGTGCTTATTCCGAAAGTCGCCAGCGTCATGGCCGACAGTGCCGCTGATGTAGCAGGCTTTCAGGCCGGCGATATTGTGCTGTCGGTTGAAGGGCAGCCTGTCGAGAGCTTTATTGATCTGCAGCGCATTGTGGGGATGAATGCCGGCGTTGCACTCCATTTCCGCGTGCAGCGCGAGGCGACAGAGCTCGCTCTGGTGGCAACGCCACGGTCGGAGCTTCGCGAATCCATTGCCGGACAACGGCGGATGGGCGTTCTCGGCATTTCTGCCGCTCGCGACGAGACCACAATCCAGATCAGGCAGGAAACGTTGGCGGGTGCGATCGGCTTTGGTTTTCGCCAGAGTTGGGAGGTGATCGCGAGCAGCGGTGATTTCATCGCCGGGCTATTTTCGGGACGTTCGTCGCCGGATCAACTGTCCGGCCCCATCGGAATCGCTAAAATGTCGGGGGAGGTAGCCAAATCGGGGGTGAGTGCCTTGATTGGCTTTGCCGGCCTGATTTCGGTATCGATCGGCCTGTTGAACCTGATGCCGATCCCGCTGCTCGATGGCGGCCATCTTGTTCTTTATGGTGTGGAAGCCCTGCGCAAACGGGCGCTCAATCAGCGGGCAACCGACTTTATTTTTCGGATTGGCCTCGCTTTTATCCTCTGTTTGACCCTGTTTTCGCTTTATATCGATTTGCGGTGAGGGGTAGCGTTAACCTTTGGATAATCCTGAATCGACAATTCGAAGAAACCTGCTGATAAAATGCCGGTGACGTGTTTGCAGTTGCGTTCAAAACGGTTAAAAGAAAAAAGTCGCATCAGGCTTTCCATTGCTGTGGGCTGCGCTGATGTATGGATTGGGATATCGTCATAATGTTTTCTGCCAAAACGCTTCTTCGTTTCGCTCGTCGGATCATCGTACCGGTTCTTGCTGTGCTGGTTATTTCGATCGGTTCTTCGGTTCCGGGGCATGCTGAAACCATCGTGGTTCAGGGCAATAGCCGGATCGATTCGACGACCATCCAGTCCTATGTGACTGGACAGACGCCGGATGTTGCGAAGAAAGATCTGTTGGCAACGGGGCTGTTCGCGAGCGTCGAGGTCGTCAAAAAAGGCGACACGATTATCGTGACGGTAAAGGAAAACAACATCATCAATCGCGTGGCGTTTGAGGGTACCAAGCGTTTGAAGTCGGAAATGTTCGAGGGTGAGCTTCAATTGAAGCCACGTGGTTCGTTCACGCAGGCCGCCCTTGATGCCGATATTGCGCGTATCAAAGAAATTTACCAGCGCGTCGGTCGTTCGAGCGTCGATGTCAAGTCGCGTATCGTTCAGCTTGAGAATGGCAAGATCGACGTTGTGTTCACGGTCGATGAAGGCAAGAAGACGGGCGTCAAGTCGATTGAATTTAACGGCAATACAGCATTCTCGTCCGGTCGCTTGCGCGATGAGATGCAGACCACGGAAAGCAACTGGCTGTCGTGGATCAAGACAACCGACGTTTATGACGCAGACCGGATTGCGGCCGATACCGAACTTGTCCGTCGTCTGTACCTGAAGCACGGCTATGCGGATATGCGCGTCACCGATACCAAAGTGGATTATGACGAGGCAGCGGCCGGCTACCACGTTATTGTGTCGATTGATGAAGGCAAGCAGTACAAAGTCGGTTCGGTCGATATCGAGTCGAAGATTGCCGAAATTACGCCCGACATGCTGAAGGGCCGTGTGCTCCTTGGTGCCGGTGACGTTTACAATGCCGACCTCGTCGAGAAGACGATTTTGGGGATCACAACGGAAGTTTCGGCCCGTGGTTACGCCTTCTCGCAGGTACGGCCGAAGGGCGATCGCGATGCGGCCAATAGTACGATCAAATTGTCGTTCGTCGTCGATGAAGGTCCGCGCGTTTACATCGAGCGCATCAATGTTCGCGGCAACACGCGTACGCGGGACGCGGTGATCCGTCGCGAGTTCGATATTGGCGAGGGTGATGCGTATAACAAGGTGTTGATCGACCGGACCGAACGTCGCCTTAACAATCTTGGTTTCTTCAAGACCGTGCGCATTTCCAACGAGCCTGGCTCGACACCGGATCGCGTCATTGTGAATGTGGATGTCGAGGACAAGTCGACGGGCCAGTTCTCGATCGGTGGCGGTTATTCGTCGTCGGAAGGATTGCTCGCTCAGGTGGGTGTGTCGGAATCCAACTTCCTCGGGCGCGGCCAGTATGCCAGCATCAAGGGGTCGACAGGCCAGTATTCGAAGGGTGTAGAGCTTAATTTCACGGAGCCTTACTTCCTTGACCGCCATCTGGCTGGCGGCTTCGATCTATACTCGAAGCAGAATGACAATTCGCGCTACGCTTATTATTCCAACGTTAAAACCGGTGGTACACTTCGCGTCGGCGCGCCTTTGACGGAAGAGTTCTCGATCGTCGGTCGTTATTCGCTCTATAATAACAACTTGACGATCACGGATCCGGCGAATGCTTCTTTGGCCATTCAAAGTGCCGAGGGGAATAATCTCACATCCGCGTTCGGCTATACGTTGAGCTACAACACGGTCGACAATATTAATAATCCCCGGAACGGTGTCCTGAACGAATTCAAACAGGATCTCGCCGGTTTTGGTGGCGACTCGCGCTACATCAAGACAACCAATGACCTGAAATTCTATCGCGAAATCACGGATAATTTCGTGGGCTTGCTGCGCGGTCAGGCAGGGTATGTCTACTCCGACGATCTCCGGATCATTGACGGGTTCTTTATGGGTCCGGATCTGGTGCGCGGCTTTGCTCTTTCGGGTATCGGTGCGCGTGATAGTGGCCGGGCTGTCTCCAAGAACGCCTTGGGTGGCACGACCTATTTCGGTGGTTCGTCTGAATTGCAGTTCCCGATTTTAGGTATGCCCCGTGAGGTCGGTATTCGTGGTGCCGTGTTTGCCGATGCTGGCACCTTGTTCGGCTATTCGGGAACAACGAACGGCGTCGATGTCGTGGGCGACGATGGCGCAATCCGTAGTTCTGTGGGTGCTGGCGTATTATGGTCCTCGCCGATCGGTCCGATCCGTCTTGATTTTGCGATGCCTGTTACAAAGGGCGAGTTCGATCAGACGCAGGTCTTCCGCTTCTCCGCTGGCTCCGTGTTCTGATACGGGTCCCGTCGTCTTCTTTGTCTCGAGCAGCAGGTTTACGGGCTTTGGCAATTCCGAGCGATGGCGTTTTCTTTACACCGACGCCGCTCAGCCTGTCCGAGATCGTGGCGCTATCGGGCGCCGCGGTTGAGGATGGTGTTGACCCGTCGCTGTTGTTTAGCAATGTGGCGACGCTTGATCGGGCCGGAGCATCTGATGTTTCGTTTCTTGATAATCCGAAATACCGCGAGCAACTGAAGCAAACCCGCGCTGGTGCGTGTTTTGTTTCCGCGAGCGACGCAGAGTTGGTCCCTGTCGGAACCATCGCTCTGGTTGTTGCGCAGTCCTATGCCTCCTTTGCCAAGGTGTCGCTGGCTATTTTCCCCGATGCGGCATTTCCATCACCCGTTTTTGGCCTTTCCGGCATTTTTCCGGGTGCGACGGTTCATGCCGATGCACGGTTGGAGACGGGCGTTTCGCTGGATCCTGGCGTGGTGATCGGGCCTGGTGCGGAAATCGGCGAGGGCACGACGATTGCGGCCAATACCGTCATTGGCCCCTTTGTGCGTATTGGCCGCCATTGCCATATTGGTTCGAACGTGACGATTGTCCATTCGCTTATCGGCAATGATGTCATCATCCATTCGGGAACCTCTTTGGGGCAGGACGGATTTGGTTTTGCCATCGGCCGTGAGGGGCATAGCAAAGTGCCCCAGATTGGCCGTGTGATCTTGCAGGACAAGGTTGAGCTTGGCGCTAATGTTACGATTGATCGCGGCGGCGTGCGCGACACGATTGTGGGCGAGGGCAGCAAGATCGATAACATGGTCCATCTCGGCCATAATGTGGTGATTGGCCGTCATTGCCTGATCGCAGCACAGACGGGGATAGCGGGCAGCTCGGAGGTCGGAGATTTTTCGGTCATCGGCGGACAGGTTGGCATGAACGGGCATGTCAAAATCGGACGCGGTACGCAGATCGCAGGCGGTAGTTCGATCATTGCGGATTTGCCGGCTGGCTCGAAAGTTGGCGGTTATCCGGCCCGGCCGATCAAGCAATGGTTTAGAGAAGTGGCCGTCTTGGGCAAGCTCGCGCAAATGACGCGGGGCGGCACAATGGCAGATCAGCAGCAGGCGAAGCGAGCGACAACGGAGAATGACGATGAGTGATACCGAGAAGAAAGAATTGGGCACCGCTGACATCCTTCGCATTCTCGAATTATTGCCGCACCGTTATCCGTTTTTGCTCGTCGATAAGATTATCGAGATGGATGGTGATGAGTCGTGCATCGGGATCAAGAACGTCACCTTTAATGAACCACAGTTCAACGGGCATTTTCCTGGGCGCCCTGTGATGCCGGGCGTCATGCTGATCGAAGGCATGGCCCAGACGGCGGGTGCGCTTTGTGTGGCGTCGAAAGACGATGCCGCACCACGGCTCGTCTATTTCATGACCATCGATAATGCGAAATTCAGAAAGCCGGTCGGCCCGGGTGATGTCGTGCACTATCATTTGAAAAAGCTTCGTCAGCGCGCGAATATGTGGTGGTTCCAAGGCATCGCTAAGGTGGATGGCAAGACCGTCTGCGAAGCAGAGCTCAGCGCGATGCTGGTAAGTTGAAGGTTGATCTGATGGCACACGAGACACGCATTCACGCTTTGTCGGTTGTTGATCCGGCGGCCAAATTGGGCGTCGGTGTAACGGTAGGCCCCTTTTGCACCATTGGCCCCGAGGTTGAGTTGGGCGATGGATCAGAATTGGTCAGCCATGTCGCGCTTGCTGGCCGCACTTCCATTGGTCCGGAGGCGCGCATCTATCCTTTCGCGTCGATTGGTCACATTCCGCAGGATCTCAAATATCACGGCGAAGCCTCGGTCCTCGAGATCGGCGCCAAATGCATGGTGCGCGAAGGCGTGACCATCAATCCAGGCACCGAGGGTGGCGGATTGGTGACGAGGATCGGCGATCGCTGCACGTTCCTTGCTAATTCGCATGTGGCGCATGACTGCATCGTCGGCAACGACGTTATTTTTTCCAACAATGTGATGTTGGCCGGCCATTGTCAGGTGGGTGATTTTGCGATTCTCGGCGGTGGCGCGGCCGTGCATCAATTTTGTCGGATTGGCGCCCATGCCTTTATCGGCGGATTGTCGGGTGTCGAGAACGATGTCATTCCCTACGGCATTGCGCTTGGTAACCGTGCCCATCTCGCCGGTTTGAACATGGTGGGCCTGAAGCGCCGCGGCTTTTCGCGGGAAGCCATTCAGGATATTCGCCGCGCCTATCGGCTCTTGTTTGCCGAGGAAGGGACGCTTCAGGAGCGGATCGAGGATGTGGCGGGTGATTTTGCCAACGATCACATTGTCACCGAAATCGTCGCGTTTTTGCGCGGCGCGGGTTCGCGTTCTGTTTGCACGCCGCGCGACAGCAAGGAAAACTGATCCTTGCTCGGCCGTGCGGACGGGACGGTCGGAATTATTGCAGGCAGTGGAGCATTTCCGCTCGAAATTGCAGCCTCGCTCACCCGTTCTAACCTTCCGGTTTTCATTGTAGCCTTACGCGGGTTCGCGGAGCGCGAGTTCAAGGCCTATCCGCATATCGTGGCCGATATGCTTGATCCGCATGCGATTTTGGAGGCGTTACACCATCGTGGCATCGACAAGGTGATTTTGGCGGGCGGCGTATCCCGACCGGGTCCGCTGGCGTTGCTTTCCATCTACACGTTTTTCAGAAACCGAGAGGAATTGCGCCGCATCGTATCGGGCGGCGATGATCGCATCCTTCGGGGGGTGATTAAATTGTTCGAGGAAAACGGTTTCAAGGTGCTGGGCGTCGATGAGGCCGCGCCCGACGTGCTGGCCGCTCTGGGACCTCTCGGGAAGATCAAGCCGGAGCAGGCTAGGGACGCCGATATTCAGGTCGCGTTGGATTGTCTGAAGACGCTTGGCCGGTTTGATGTCGGGCAGGGTGTGGTGGTGGCCGGTTCGCGCATTCTTGCAATCGAGGGCCCCGAGGGCACCGATGCGATGCTCAGACGGGTTGCCGAGATGCAGAAAAACCGCCGCGTGAGCCTCGACACACCTTCCGCGATCTTGGTGAAGGCCTCAAAGCCCGGGCAGGATCGTCGAGTCGACCTTCCCGCGATCGGACCGCGAACCGTACACTTGGCCAAACAGGCAGGCCTGATCGGGATTGCCCTGGCGTCGCATGACGTGGTTCTCGTCGAGCGCGCGAAACTGCTCGCTCTGGCCGATCGCGAGGGGCTTTTCGTGACGGGAGTTTGGGCCGAATGACCGCAGTATCACCTCTTCGAATTGGCCTAGTGGTAGGCGAAATATCGGGTGACGCGCTGGGTGCCAAGCTTGTTCCGGCCTTGCGGACCCGTTTGGCCGGCCGCGAGGTGCACTTTTTCGGCGTGGCAGGCCCATCCCTGATGCGAGAGGGGATGACAAGCCTTTTCCCGCTCGAAGACATCGCGGTCATGGGCATTGTGCCCGTCATGAAGCGTCTACCGTCCCTTCTCCGTCGAATTCGGGAAACGAGCGACGCGCTCATCGCCTTCAAGCCTGACCTGCTCATCATCATTGATAGCCCCGATTTTACCCATCGGGTGGCCAAACGGGTTCGGGCAACTCTGCCCGATCTGCCGGTTGTGGACTATGTCAGTCCCTCGGTTTGGGCTTGGCGGCCGGGCCGTGCCAGGGCAATGGCATTCTATATCGATCATGTTCTCGCCCTTTTGCCGTTCGAGCCCGAGGTACATCGGCGGCTCGGCGGGCCGCCCTGCACCTATGTGGGCCATCCGTTGATCGAGCGCCTCGGGGAGCTGCGTCCCGACGGTCAGGTGCAAAGGTTACGCGACGGTGAGCCGCCTTGTGTTGTGGTGCTGCCGGGAAGCCGTCGCTCCGAAATAGTGCGGATGATGCCGGTTTTTCGCGATGCGGTTCTGCGGACGGCAGAGGCCTATGGCAAGAACATCGAGTTTGTCTTGCCAGCGGTGGATCACGTCCGGCCGTTGATTGAGGCTATGATTGCGGATTGGCCGATCAAGCCGCGGCTTCTTTCCGGTGAGGCTGAAAAATACGCAGCCTTCAGTAGGGCACGAGCGGCACTGGCGGCATCGGGAACGGTGACACTGGAATTGGCACTCGCCCAGGTGCCGATGGCGGTGGGCTATCGGGTGGGCGTTATCGAGGGACAAATCCGGCATATCATCCATGTCCCGTCGATTGTACTGGCCAATCTGGTCATCGGTGAGAATGTGGTGCCCGAGCGGATCCAGGGGGATTGCAATCCGGAGCAGCTTGCAGCCGACCTCTTGCCCTTGCTTTCCGATACGCCGGAGCGTCTCCGCCAGTTAGCGGGTTTTGCCAAATTGTCATCCGCCATGTCGATTGGCGAGGATAGCCCGAGCGCAAAAGCGGCAGACATCATCGCTGGTATGATCCAGCGATAAAAAAATAAGGAGATGCCGTTAAGCATCCCCTTATTTGATGGTTGAACGTCAGATCTCTCGATCAACGCATATGCGAGGGCACATAATCGCGCTTCGGGGCGCCGGTATAAAGCTGCCGCGGGCGACCGATCTTTTGTGACGGATCCTCAATCATTTCCTTCCACTGCGCGATCCAGCCGACCGTGCGGGCCAGCGCAAACAGCGCGGTAAACATCGAGGTCGGAAAGCCCATCGCTTTCAGCGTAATGCCCGAATAGAAATCGACATTCGGGTAAAGCTTCTTCTCGATGAAATAGGGGTCGCTGAGGGCAATCCGCTCGAGCTCGATGGCGATGTCGAGCAACGGATCATCCTTGATGCCGAGCTCGTTGAGCACTTCATGCGCCGTCTTCTGCATGATTTTGGCGCGGGGATCGTAATTTTTGTACACGCGATGGCCAAAGCCCATCAAACGGAACGGATCGTTCTTGTCCTTGGCGCGCGCGATGAACTCAGGAATACGGTCAACCGAACCGATTTCCTGCAGCATTTTCAGCGCTGCCTCATTGGCGCCACCATGGGCTGGTCCCCAAAGGCACGCCACACCGGCTGCAATACAGGCGAACGGGTTGGCACCCGAGGAGCCTGCAAGGCGTACCGTCGAGGTCGAGGCATTCTGCTCGTGATCGGCATGCAGGATGAAGATGCGGTCAAGCGCGCGGGAGAGCACCGGATTGACCTTGTATTCCTCGCACGGCACCGCAAAGCACATGCGCAGGAAGTTCGACGTATAGTCGAGATCATTCTGCGGATACACGAAAGGTTGGCCAACCGAGTATTTATAGGCCATGGCCGCAAGCGTCGGGAATTTCGCGATCATGCGCATCGAGGCGATCATGCGCTGGTTCTCATCCGCAATATCGGTCGAGTCATGATAAAACGCCGAAAGCGCGCCAACGGAAGCCACCATCACGGACATCGGATGGGCGTCGCGACGGAAGCCCTGGAAGAAGCGCATCATCTGTTCGTGCACCATCGTGTGGCGCGTGACGCGGTAATTGAAATCGGAGCGCTGCGCTGGCGTCGGCAATTCGCCGTAGAGCAGCAAATAGCAGGTCTCGAGAAAATCGCCGTGTTCGGCCAATTGGTCGATGGGGAAGCCGCGATAGAGCAAGACGCCTTCGTCACCATCAATATAGGTGATTTTGGATTCACAACTCGCGGTCGAGGTGAAGCCCGGATCATAGGTAAACATGCCCGTTTGGGCATAGAGTTTGCCGATATCAACAACGCTCGGACCGATGGAACCATCCTTTACAGGCAGTTCAAGGGAATGGTCAGCGACATTCAGTGTAACGGGATTCGACATGCGGGAGCTTTCCTGAACGGAGCAGGCGAAAAAGCCGGAAGGCCTTGGCGCCAAGTGATCAACGATTGAAAAGCTACTCCACTTGGAAGCGCCGCACAATCACGCTTAAGGCTAATTCTTGCAGTGCAGCATTACCCAAAACAACAGGGTAACCGTCGCCGGTTCAGGCGGCCACATCGCTCAGTCGGGCAAGACATTCGGCTTGACCAAGCACGGCCATGACATCAAACAGACCCGGCGAGGTAGACCGCCCCGTCAATGCCGCCCGCAAGGGTTGGGCTGCCTGACCGAGCTTGAGGCCCGCTTCTTCGGCAAACCGTCGAACGGTGGCCTCGGTCGAAGCAGCCGTCCATTCAGTGAGCGCTGCCAGTTTGGGAAGCAGAGCGGCGATCCGCTCGCGGCCGCCATCGGCCAGAATCGCGTCTGCCTTGGGCTCGAAATTCAACGGCCGTATTGCGTAGATAAAATAAGCGGAATCAACGAGTTCCAACAAAGTCTTTGCCCGCTCTTTCAAGCCCGGCATGGCCGTCAGAAAATCGGCACGGGCTTTGTCCGACAGGCTGGCCGGCCAGCCCCTACCGGGGCCCACTTCCGGCAAAATGATCTCGATTGCCGCCAAAAGATCGGTGTCCGAACTTGCCCGCATATAATGGCCATTAATGTGCTCGAGTTTGGCGAAATCAAAGCGGGCCGGCGAACGCCCGATGGTTTCGAGGCCAAAGACCTCTTTCATTTCGTCGGTGGAGAAGAATTCCTGATCGCCATGGCTCCAGCCCAGCCGGACCAGATAATTGCGCATGGCGGCCGGAAGATAGCCCATCGCCCGATAGGCATCGACGCCAAGGGCACCGTGGCGCTTGGAGAGTTTGGCGCCATCGGGGCCGTGGATCAGCGGAATATGCGCCATTTCAGGCACTTTCCAGCCTGCTGCCTGATAAATATGGGTTTGGCGGGCGGCATTGGTCAAATGATCGTCACCACGAATGACATGGGTGACCGCCATATCGTGATCATCCACGACGACGGCGAGCATATAGGTCGGATTGCCGTCGGATCGCAGGAGAACGAGATCGTCGAGGTCCTTGTTCTGCCAGACGACGCGGCCTTGCACATGGTCGTTGACCACGGTTTCCCCGTCTTGCGGCGCTTTCAGGCGGATGACGGGTTTGCGTCCCTCGGCAATGGCCTGTTTTTCAGCCTCTGTTCCGCCGAGATCACGCCAGCGGCCATCATAGCGCATTGGCTTACCGTCCGCACGCGCGCGCTCGCGCATCTCTTCGAGTTCCTGCTGCGAGGCATAGCAATAATAGGCATTACCCGACGCCAGCAGCGATTCAGCGACTTCACGATGGCGGGCGGCGCGGGAATATTGATACACGACCTCGCCATCCCAATCGATGCCCAGCCAGCGCATGCCATCCAGAATGGCCTCGATAGCAGCATCCGTCGAACGCTCGCGGTCGGTATCCTCGATCCGGAGCAGCATTTTACCGCCGAAGCGCTTGGCATATAGCCAGTTGAACAACGCGGTGCGGCCGCCTCCAATATGCAAGAAACCGGTAGGCGAGGGGGCAAAGCGGGTAATGACGGGTGCGGACATCGGGGCTTCCTGAACTTCATGGTTGCAATGGGTAAACCTGCAACCTTGCGGTTCTGGCCTCATCGCGAGGCTCATGTAGCATTGAACGGGGCCAAGGTTAAGCACGGATCGTCGGAAGGAACCCATAGGGCATGCAAAAGGATGGTCCGCCTCCTTTCAAACGCGCGCGGACCGCTGCCAAGGCACTGGAGGGCTTTCGCGAACAGGTCGCAACGCGCAGTGCGGGGGAGCTGCTGGCCGCACTTCGGCTTGCTCTAGCTGCTTGTATCGAGGCGGAAGCCACCGCCCGACGGCCGTTTTTATGGTTGGCGCCGCTCGCCATCCTCGGCGTGCTCTTCTATTTCGCAGCCGATGAAGAACCGGCGCTCTGGGCACCGCTCACCCTTTCGATGGGGTTGATGGTTGCCCTTTTTCGATGGAGGGAGGCTCGCGCCTCGTTGCGCTATACGCTGCTGGCGCTACTGGCCGTCGCAATCGGTTTCAGTTCGGCGACGTTGCGGACGATCAGAACCGATGCACCGATCCTCCATGACGGCATGATCGGGCGATACGAGGCCATCGTCGAGTCCATCGACTGGAGCGCGAAAGGTGGGCATCTTTTGCTCCGTCCCCTTGTGCTACAGAACCGTACCTTGGGATTGCCCTTCCGGATAAGGGCGACAGTGGCGGGGCATCCGGCCCTTAAGCCGGGGGATCACATCGCCGGCACGATCCGGCTAATGCCGCCGCCGCAACCGGCCCGTCCGGGCGGATATGATTTTGCGCGCGATGCCTATTTCGCCCGCATCGGGGCGGTGGGCTCTCTTCTCGGCACGGTTACCGTTCTTGGACCTGCTCCGATGGATTGGACCTTGCGGCTGATGACTGACGTTGACCGGCTGCGCTTGTCGCTGACAGACCGCATCGCCCAAGCCGTTGGCGGGCAGAGCGGCGCGGTTGCGGCCGCCCTATTTACCGGCAAGCGCGGCTATATTTCGGACACCACCAACGATGTCTTACGGGCAGCGGGCATTTATCACGTCGTTTCGATTTCGGGTCTGCATATGGTGTTGGCCGCGGGTATGGTGTTTTTTCTGGTGCGCGGGTTTTTGGTTCTGCTGCCGGGGGTGGCGCTGCGCTATCCGGTCAAGCAATGGGCAGCGGCCAGCGCGATGCTCGGCGCGGTCGCCTATGATATTTTTGCAGGCTCGGAGGTTGCCACCGAGCGGTCGTTAATTATGACCTTGATCCTGTTCGGCGCGATCTTGGTCGGGCGTCGGGCGCTTTCGATGCGCAATCTGGTCTTTTCGGCCTTTGTCATCTTGTTGATTGAACCCGAAACCGTTTTGGGGCCAAGTTTCCAGATGTCGTTTGCAGCCGTTGCCGCCTTGATTGCAGCCTTTGAGCGCTTACCGCCTGCGCCGAACCGTCACCCTGTTGTCGTATCGCTAATCCATACTCCGGTTAAAGAGGGACCACCTGCAGGTTTTTTTCAGCGGATGAGGCAGTGGTTCTTCAATCATGCGAGAACTGTGTTCTTGACCACATTGTTGGCGGAGGCTGCGACTGGCCCGTTTTCGGCGTTCCATTTTCAACGGTTCCAGCCTCTGGGCCTGATCGGAAATTCGCTCACGATTCCGCTGATCGAAAGTCTGGCAATGCCGATAGGCTTTATCGGTATGTTGGCGATCCCGTTCGGGCTTGATGGCCCCTTCTGGAAAATCATGGGCTATTCGGTCGATCTGATGCTCGATGTCTCGACCCTTGTGGCCTCGGTGCCCTTTGCGACACGCGCTTTGCCCGCAATTTCCATCGCCTCGGTAATATGTTTGTCTTTAGGGCTGTTGTGGTTGACGCTGTGGTCGACGCGCCTCCGCCTGATCGGCATGGCTCCGGTCTTGCTCGGGATCCTGATGGCGGTGTCGGGCAGCAAGCCGGATGTCGTGGTTGCGCGGGACGGTCTTTCGGTTGCGGCCCGCGGGCCTGATGGCCGTCTGGCGGTGATGGGCAAGGGCGCATCTGAATTTGTCGTGGCGCAATGGCTGTCAGCCGATGGTGATATGCGCCAACCGACCGATCCGAGCGTGCGCCGCGGCCCGCTTTGTAACGCTACCGGATGCATCGCCAAGCTGACCGATGGCCAAACCCTGACGCTGACCCTGCAGCCACGCGATTTGGCGGAGGATTGTGCCCTGGCATCGGTGCTGATTACGCCCTTGGCCGCTCCAAACGATTGTCGGGCGACGGCGATTGACCAAACGCTGTCGGCCGCCTTGGGTAGCATAGAACTTTTGCCAAAAGGAGATGGGCACTATGCCATCCACGGCGCGCGAAGTCCCACCTATAACCGGCCTTGGTCGCCCAAAGCCGTCAGTGTCGCAGCGGATGGCGTACCACCACCTCCCCAAGAGCCCGAAGATCCGACCCAAAGGCCGCTAACGCCCCGCTAGGGCGTTCATGAGGCTCTTAGTGGTAACGGCGCATCAGGCTGACGAGTTTACCTTGAATACGCACGCGATCGGGTCCCAAAACGCGGGTTTCATAGGCCGGATTGGCCGCTTCAAGGGCAATCGACGAACCGCGACGGCGCAACCGCTTCAAGGTTGCTTCCTCATCATCAATTAACGCCACCACAATATCGCCCGTGTCCGCCGTTTCCTGCCGCTTGATGATCACCGTGTCGCCATCAAAAATGCCGGCCTCGATCATCGAATCGCCGCGGACTTCAAGCGCGTAATGGTCCCCGCTCGACAGCATGTCCGGTGGCATCCCGATCGTGTGGCTGCGCGACTGAATCGCCGAAATGGGTGTTCCTGCCGCAATCCGGCCCATCACGGGGATCGACACGAAAGGCGGCGCATCATTGGCCGCACTCGGCCGAATACGGCCGAGGTCGCCTTCAATCACGCTCGGGTTGAATTTGGCGCGCGGCGTATGGTTCGGCAGCGCCTGCTCGGGCAGTTTGATCACCTCGATCGCGCGGGCACGATTGGCCAGACGCCGGATAAACCCGCGCTCTTCCAGCGCGGTAATCAAGCGGTGAATGCCGGATTTTGACTTCAAATCCAACGCATCCTTCATTTCATCGAAAGAGGGCGGCACACCATCCCGCGCCAGACTGTCCTGGATAAAACGGAGAAGCTCGATTTGTTTGCGGGTCAACATTAGGCGGTTCGCTCCGTTCTTCAGCCCCGACTCGGGGCTAAAACAAAAGATGAACAAACCTATCTGTTCTCTATGTGTTCTGCAAGCGGCAATTTGGCTATAACCGGATAATCCGGCATTTTTCGCCCTTGCGCTGAGGCGGCGCATGGGGTGGGCGCAGAACAAGCGCGCCGGCTTCCGCACAGACGCGGATCATGGAGGAATCCTGCACATCATAGGGTGTTGCCACCGGCAGGCCGCCTGGATCGTTCACAAGGTTTGACCGCAGATAATCCTGCCGTTTGTCGTTCTGGCGAACGTCGCATCCGAGAATGGCGGGCTCAGTCGGGTCATGTGCGGCATCCGGATCGCCTTGCATCTGGCGAATCAGCGGCATCAGAAACAGCCTTGCGCACACATAGGAGGAAACCGGATTGCCGGGCAGTCCGAGAATGGCCATCGCTCCGAGCCTGCCATGGATCAGCGGTTTGCCGGGCCGCATGGCAATGCGCCAGAAGCCGAGCTCCATGCCGCGACGGGCGAGGGCTGATTGCACAAGGTCATGGTCGCCGACCGATGCCCCGCCCAAGGTGACCAGAATGTCTGCATGCTCGGCTTCGGCGGCGATGATACCACGCTCGAGCGCGAAGAAACTGTCGCCCGCAATACCGAGTTGAACGGGTTCACCGCCCGCCGCGCGCACAAGGGCTGCAACGGTCAGGTGGTTGGAGGCTACAATCTGGTCATGCCGCGCCGCTTCACCGGGGCGGACCAATTCGTCGCCGGTCGCAAGGATCGCGACGCGGGGCTTGCGGTGTACGGTGAGGGCGCCATGGTCCATGGCAGCGGCGAGTGCGAGACTACGCTCGTTCAAACGGTGGCCCGCTTTGAGCAAAGGATCGCCTTTGGCAAAATCGAGGCCGGTGTGGCGGATATGGCGGCCTGTGACTTCGCTCGTCTCCACAAGAACGGTGTCGCCCTCGCGGCGGGCATATTCCTGCAGCAGAATGGTATCGGCGCCTTTCGGCACGGGCGCGCCGGTAAAAATACGCACCGCCTCCATCGCACCGAGTTCGCCGTTGAAGCCATGGCCTGCCGCTGCCTCGCCCACCACCCGCAAGGCTGTTCCCACAACCGCGATATCGGCCCCGCGTACCGCATAGCCATCCATCGCGGATGCATCAAAGGGCGGTTGGGTGCGCTTGGACACCAAAGGCGTTGCCAGCGTCCGGCCATGTGCCTCGTCGATCGCGATCGTTTCGTCGCCCAGAAGGCGCGCCGAAGCCAAAACCCGTTGGAGTGCTTCCTCGACGCTGATGAGCGACATAACCTTAATCCTTCACGCGGAAATGGCCGGATTTGCCGCCCCGCTTTTCAACCAGCCGGATGCCTTCGATCAGCATCGAGCGGTCAACCGCCTTCACCATGTCGTAAATGGTCAGGCAGGCCACCGAGACGGCGGTCAGCGCTTCCATCTCGACGCCGGTTTGACCCGACAATTTGGCCGTTGCCCTGATCAGAATACCCGGCAAAGCCGCATCGGGTTCCAGATCCACGCTGATTTTGGACAGCATCAGAGGATGGCAGAGCGGGATCAGCTCGTGGGTTTTCTTGGCCGCCATAATGCCGGCGATCCGCGCGACACCCAGAACATCGCCCTTTTTGGCGTTGCCCGCCAATATAAGGGCCAGCGTTGCGGGCTCCATTACGACGCGCCCTTCGGCAGTGGCTTCCCGTTCGGTGACCGCTTTGTCCGACACATCGACCATCGAGGCCGCGCCCGTCTCATCGATATGGGTGAGCTTGCTCATGAGGCTTGTCCAAACAACAGCGAATGGGTGGCGGCCGCCACATCCTCTTGCCGCATCAGGCTCTCGCCGACGAGCAGAGTATGGATATGGGCCTTGGCCAGACGTTTGACATCGTCATGCGTGAAAATGCCGCTTTCCCCGACGATGATCCGATCGTCGGGGATCAAAGGGGCGAGCGTTTCGGACACGGTCAGGGAGACCTCGAAGGTCCGCAGATCACGGTTGTTGATGCCGACCAGCTTGGTGCCCAAAGGCAGCGCGCGATCAAGCTCGGCGCGGCTATGGACTTCGACCAGCACATCCATGCCAAGCTCATGCGCCGTATCGGTCAAGAGACGCGCGGTGGCGTCGTCCACGCCCGCCATGATGACCAGAATGCAATCGGCTCCCCAGGCGCGGGCCTCATAGACCTGATAGGGCTCATATAAAAAATCCTTCCGCAGCGCGGGCAGGGCGGTGGCAGCCTGCGCTTGCCGTAGAAAATCGGGATGACCTTGGAACGAGGGCGTATCGGTGAGCACGGATAGACAGGTAGCCCCACCCAGCTCATAGGCGCGTGCCAGCGAGGGCGGGTCAAAATCGGCGCGGATCAGACCTTTTGACGGGCTCGCTTTCTTGATTTCCGCAATCAGCGCGGGGCGTTCTGCCGCAAGGTGGCGGCTGATCGCTTTGGCAAACCCGCGCGGAGGGGCGGCTTGGGTGGCCAATCGACGGATCTCGGCCTCCGGCACGCGGGCTTTCGCCTCGGCGATTTCAACGCGCTTATAGGCTTCGATCTTGGCGAGAATATCGGTCATGGTGTGTTACGTATTCGACGCGACGACGAGGCGGTCAAGCGTGGCCTTGGCGGCTCCGCTGTCCACGGCCTCGGCGGCTATCGTTACGCCTTCCTTCAAGGTTCGGGCTTTGCCGGCGATGACGAGCGCTGCTCCTGCATTGATCAGCGCAATATCGCGATAGGCGGATTGTTCGCCGGTGAGCACTGCCATCAGGGCTTTGGCGTTATGCTCTGCATCGCCACCCTTAAGGGCTGAGGGATCAGCGCGGGAAAGTCCTACTTCTTCCGGCGTTATGGTAAAGCGATGCAACTGTCTGTCACGCAATTCGACGATATCGGTTGCACCTGTCGTGGTAATCTCATCAAGCCCGTCCGAGCCATGCACTAGCCAAACCCGCTCAGAGCCGAGCGATCGCAACGTATCGGCCATCGGTTCCAGCCATTGCGACGAGTACGCGCCGACGAGTTGCCGCTTGACGCTCGCTGGGTTGGAAAGCGGACCCAACAGGTTGAAAATGGTGCGCGTGCCAAGCTCGACCCTGACGGGTCCGACATGGCGCATCGAGGCGTGATGGGTCGGTGCAAACATGAAGCCGACGCCCGCTTGCTGGATGCAGCGGGTTACCCCCTCCGGATCAAGGCCCACTTTAACACCGAGTGCTGTGAGCACATCGGCGGCACCCGAGCGCGAGGATAAAGCGCGGTTGCCATGTTTGGCGACCGGAACACCGGCTGCTGCAACGATGATCGCGGCCAGCGTTGAAACATTGTAGCTGCCCGAATTATCGCCGCCCGTGCCGACAATATCGATAGCGTCGGAGGGTGCCTCGACCCGCAGCATTTTTGACCGCATCGCCGATACGGCGCCTGCGATTTCATCCACGGTTTCGCCCCTGAGACGAAGCGCCATCAGAAAAGCTGCCGTCTGGGCCTGCGTTGTCTCACCCGACAACATTTGGCCAAACGCATCTTCCGCCTCGCTGCGCGATAGCGTGGTTCCATTGGCCAGTTTGGCGATGATGGGCTTGATCGTATCCATCAGGCACGTCCCTGATTGCGGCCTGTTTTGGCGTTCCATGCGAACGCCAGATCAAGAAAATTCTTGAACATCACGAGACCATGCTCCGAGAGAATGCTTTCCGGATGGAACTGTACGCCATGAACCGGCAGCGTCTTATGGGACAATCCCATGATCAGGCCATCCTCCGTTTCGGCGGTAATTTCCAGATCGGACGGGCAGGTGGCGCGATCCACGATCAGCGAATGGTAGCGGGTCGCCCGAAACGGCCCGTTGATCCCGCGGAAAACCGTTTTACCTTGATTGTGTACCGTCGACATCTTGCCGTGCATCGGCAAAGGCGCACGAATGATGTCGCCGCCAAAACATTGCCCCATCGCCTGCATCCCGAGGCAAACGCCGAAAATCGGAATGGTGGCGCCGGCCTTTTCCAAAACATCGAGACAGATGCCGGAATCATTCGGAGTTCCAGGTCCCGGCGACAGCACAATCGCGTCCGGAGACGATGCGATCAGCGCTTCGGTCGTGATGTCGTCATTGCGGATGACAAGCACCTCCGCTCCCAGTTTCCCGAGATCGTGAAACAGGTTGAAGGTGAAGCTGTCATAATTGTCGATCAATGTGACGCGGGGCATGGAAAATCTTGATCCTGATTGCGAGGAGCATTTCGACCATCTAGCCCCGTCTCGTCAAGCCAAAGGGTTTATACGGACCGGAACGGATTGATGATCGTAAGAGAACCAATCCTTTGCCCGTGGTTCATGTCTTCGCTGTAGAGCGTGTCACAGCCCGCGGTGAGAGCGGCGGCGACGATCAAACTGTCGTAAATCGAGAGTTTGGTTTCCTGACAAATCTCAATGGCTTGCTCGTGGACGGCAATGTCAAGCGGAATGATTTTGCATTCCTCACGGATGGCGGAGAGGCTTTCTTCGACCTTATCCCAGCTAAAACGATACTTTCCGCGAGTAACCGAGATAAACTCATTAAGCACCTGGACGCTTATGATACCGCGACGCCGGATTAGCGATTCCGCGATATCGGCCTTTATCGGATCGCCGACGAAGAGATAGACGAAGATATTGGTGTCAAAGAAAACGCCATGCGTCATTCGTCATCCCATTTGCCGCGCGCATTGGCTTCTTCTCGATCAAATTTATAATCAGCAGGGAGTAAACCGCGATACTTCCGCAAACCTTCGAGCAATTCATGCTTTTTGCGTGGCTTTTCGACGACCATCGAGGTGCCGTCTCCGGCCTGCATCGTTACCTTGATGTCGTCACCCTCTTTCAGGGCCAGCCGATCGACAATCTCTTTGGGCAGGCGGATGGCGAGGGAATTACCCCATTTCGAGACCAGCATCGGGTCCTCCATGATATACAATTTCAGCAATGTATATCATGGATGAAAGGGGCCAAAAAGGGCTTTATTGGCCCCGTTTGGCGAAGCTCGCAAACCGTACCGCCTCGTCAGCAGCGCGGAATAGCGCCTTGGATTTATTGATGCATTCCTGCTGCTCGGACATCGGGTTTGAATCGTAAACAATGCCAGCGCCGGCTTGCACATGCATTTTACCGTCTTTCACGATTGCGGTACGCAGCACAATGCAGGTGTCCATTTCGCCATTCGCGCCGAAATAGCCGATGCATCCGCCATAGGGCCCGCGTTTGTCGCGTTCCAGCTCGTCGATGATCTGCATCGCGCGAACTTTCGGCGCACCTGAAACGGTGCCAGCCGGAAATCCGGCGGCTAGCGCATCGAGCACATCATATTTCGGGTCGAGATCGCCCTCCACATTCGACACGATATGCATCACATGGCTGTAGCGTTCGAGGAAAAAGGAATTGGTCACTTCGACCGTGCCGGTTTTGGCCACACGCCCCACATCGTTGCGTCCAAGGTCGAGCAACATCAGATGTTCGGCGCGTTCTTTCTCGTCGGCCAGCAATTCCTCGCCTAGCGCAATGTCCTGCGCTTCGGTCGCTCCGCGGGGGCGCGTGCCGGCAATCGGACGGATCGTGACGCGGTTGTTGCGTACCCTGACCAAGATTTCCGGTGACGAACAAATCAGCTGGAAGCCATCGAAATCGAAATAGGACAAAAACGGCGAAGGATTGACGCGGCGCAACGCCCGATAGAGCGAAAAGGGCGGTAGTTGAAAGGATGTTTCAAACCGCTGCGACAAAACGACCTGAAAAATATCGCCGGCGCGGATATATTCTTTCGCGCGTTCCACCATACCGAGATATTCGGTCTCGGTGGTGTTGGATTGTGATGGGGCGATGGCCGCCACATCAGCCGGCGCCTGCGTGCCTGCGGGCAAAGGCCGGTCCAGCGCATCGCCGGCTTCTTCAAGCCGGAGCAGGGCCGCTTCATAGGCAGCGCGTGCACTGACGCCCGCTTTGGGACGGGCGGGCGTGATGATGGTGATTTCGTCTTTGACCGAGTCGAAAATAACCATAACGGTCGGGCGAACCATAATGGCATCCGGCACGCCGAGCGCGTCGGGATTGGGCTCGCCAAGCCGTTCCATATGGCGAACCATATCGTAGCCCAGATATCCGAAGACGCCGTTTGCCATCGGAGGCAGTGCGCTTTCAAACGGAATGGCACTTTCAGCCAGAAGCTCGCGCAGGGCGGCCAATGGGGGTTTGCCGCAAGGCTCGAAATGCGTCCGGTCCTGCAACGCATTCCGGTTGATCTCGGCGTCTGAGCCGCGGCAACGCCAGATCAGATCCGGCTTTAAGCCAATGATCGAATAACGGCCGCGAACCGCGCCCCCTTCGACCGATTCCAGAAGAAACGCATTGCGGGCGTCATCGGCCGTGAGCTTTAAAAACGCCGAAACCGGTGTTTCCAGATCGCCAACCAGCACCGTGCGCAGCAATTGGGTCTCGCCGTCGAGATAGGCTTCCTCGAACCTGTCAAAATCGGGCTGAACGATCATTTTTGCCTCAATTCGTACCCAGCGCCATGCCGATCACCTTGTCGTTGACCGATACACCGAGTTCCTTCTGGACTTCGCCGACATAGGCATTGGCATAGTCATCCGAAAGCGAGTTTTTGATCTCATTCGTCATTTTACCCGTTTCCGCCAAACCCGTTGCGGACGCTGCAACGTCAGCTTTTGTCACGCGGAGAATGATGCGCTCCAGCGCCTGGTGGCCGATCGCAAAGCCGGCGCCGCCTTCTGGCACGCTGAACGCCTGACCGATGGCACTTTGGGACAAGTCTGCATTTTTACTGTTCCGCTTGAGGCCGGTGAGCGTCTTAACCTCGACACCCAAAGACGCTGCAATATCCTGCATGGTCTTTCCACTTGAAAGGCCAACCACCAGCTCTGCCGCTTTTGCTGCAAGCTTGCCATTGGTATCGTCGTCCTGCCAGGCTGATAAAACCTGAGCTTTTACCTCGTCGAGCGGCCGGTCGTGAGCCGGTGTAATGCCCAACACATCGAACCAGACATATCCGCCCGTCCGTGTTGCGACCGCCTCGTTATCGACACCGACGTCCGAGCTGAAAGCGGCATTCAGCAACGCATCATGCTCCGGAATTCCGTCAATAGCCGTGCCATCCGGCGTGCGGCCGGAACGGTCAACAGCATCAAGCGTCACGAGTTTCAATGGCAAGTCTTTCGCAATCTCGGGCAGCGGCTTGGCGGAGGCTCGCTGGTCTTCGATCTTGTCGTGCAGATCGCGGATCATTTCTTTGCCCTTGGAAATCGAGAGGGCGGCGCGGATTTCCGGCAAGGCGGATTCAAACGAACGGACCGTGGCCGGCTTGATCTCGCCGACGGTCACAAGGATGAAGCCGAATTTTCCTTTGATGACATCGCTCACCGCATTGCTTTCCAAAGCAAACGCAGCATCGGCAACGGCTGGATCGGCAATCGTGCTTTTCTCGACGACACCGAGATCGGTATCGGCCTTTTGTAGTTTTCTTTCGGCAACGACGTCGTCAAAGGCAGTGCCTGCCTTCAGACGGTCGGCTATGGCTTTTGCATCCTCTTCCGTCTGGAAGATGAGCTGCCGAACGGCACGCGTTTCCGCTACCGTGTAACGGGTTGCCAAATCGGTATCGTATTTGGCCTTGGCGTCGGCCTCCGCGATCGACTCGGGATCCACAAGGTCAGTAGGGGAGAGCGAAACATAGACGAATTTGCGGTAATCGGGTGCCCGGAAAGCCGATTGGTTCTCGTCATAGAACTTTTTAAGCGTGGCCTCGTCGGGCGTTGCCGCAGCTTCCAGTTGATCTTTTCCAAACGCGACATACTCGATTGCGCGCTCTTCATTGGCATAAACGGTCATCGCATCGCTGATCAGCGAGGGGGCCACGGGCAAGCCCGAGATCGATTGAATGATCTGCTGGCGAACATCCAGCTTGTGCTGTTCGGCAATAAAGCTTGCTTCGGTGTAGCCCGCCTGACGAAGGGCGTCATTGAACCGCGCTTTGTCAAATTGGCCATTGGCACCCACAAAGGTGCTGCTGGTTAAAAGCTTTTTCACGATGGACTCGTCCGAAATGCCGAGCTTCATGGCATGGGCTTTGTCATCAAGCGCTGCTTCGGAAACAAGACGTCCAAGCACCTCGCGATCAACACCGGCGCCAAGCGCTTGCTCGGTCGTAATTGCGTGACCGTAGCGGCGTGCCATGACCTGCAATTCATTCTGGAAAGCCTGGCGGTAGGCTTGGGTGTCAATCTCGGTCTTGCCGACGGTTGCCACCGTACGCTGGCCATAGCCGCGGAAAATATCGCCAATTCCCCACAGGGCAAAGCTGAAGATCAGAAAGCCGAACATGACCGTGATAATAATACGGCCAATGACGCTATGCGATGCCTTGCGAAAACCATCCATCATAAGAAGCGATCCATTCTACTCGTGTCATGCGATGCTTCCTAGCATAAGGAGAGCGTCGGCAACCTGCAATCGGATCCGATCCGATCAAGCGCTGGCAAAGCGCGTTTGGCGGCCGGATGCAAGCAAAACTAGCGTCACGCCTGTTTATTTCTGTCGCATATTATGTCTTCTAAGCGGGTACAGCGAAAAATAGCGCATTTTGTTCTCGAAAGGATTCCCATGACGCCCTCCATCCGCCCTCTCGTCGCAGGTAATTGGAAAATGAACGGCTTGCAGGTTTCCTTGGATGAATTCGACCAGATCGGGGCGGGCAATGATGCTTCCTTGCGTCGCGCCGTCGATCTGATGATCTGCCCGCCGGCGACCCTGATCTCGGCCTTGGCGCACGCCGCGGTCGGGCAGGCCGTGATGATTGGTGCGCAGGATTGTCACGCTAAGGACAGTGGGGCGCATACGGGCGATATTTCGGCCGCCATGCTGGCCGATGCGGGCGCAACCGCGGTGATCGTTGGTCATTCGGAGCGCCGCGCCGACCATGGCGAGACCGACGCGATGGTGCGCGCCAAGGCCGAATCGGCTCACCGCAACGGCCTGTTGACCATTATCTGCGTTGGAGAGACGCGGGCGGAACGCGAGGCCGGCAAGACGCTGGCCATTGTTCGCCGGCAATTGAAAGGCTCGGTTCCGGACGGGTTGACCGCGCGTGACATCGTGATTGCTTATGAGCCGGTCTGGGCGATCGGTACCGGCCTGACACCCACGGCCAAAGACGTCGAAGAGGTTCACGCGCTGATCCGCGCCGATCTTAAAAAGCTGGTCGGTAAAGACGAAGCGGCCAAAGTCCGCATCCTTTATGGTGGCTCGGTCAAGCCTTCCAACGCCAAGGAGCTGATGGCGGTCGCCAATGTGGATGGCGCGTTGGTTGGCGGGGCGAGCCTGAAGGCCGACGATTTTCTGGGCATTGCGGCTGCCTACCGGTAACCGTTAGACCGCCTTTGTTCACGGTGCCCGAACGCCGTTTGATTTTCGTGCTTTGATCCGGAGGCATCCGCGTGTTAAAGCGCGGTTTGAATTCTTTCCTTGCTATCTGAAAGCGTCTGCTGAAATGCAACAAGTCCTGATTGTCATCCATCTTCTCATCGTCATCGCGCTTGTCGCGGTGATTTTGCTGCAGCGCTCGGAGCAGGGCGCCTTGAGCGGCCTTGGCGGCGGTGGCGGCGGCGGCGGGCTTGGTGGGTTGATGACCGGTCGTGGCCAAGCCAATCTTCTGACCCGGACCACGGCCATTCTGGCAGCGGCGTTTTTCGGCACGAGCCTTTTGCTGGCGATCCTTTCGGGAAATTCAAGCGCGCCGAAGTCGGTGATTGATCAGGCCGTTCCTGCTGCAACCGGTGCTGCCCCTGCTCAACCGGGCGGTGTTCTCGACCAGCTCAAGCAGCTTGAAGGGCAGCCTAAGCCGGCCGAATAAGATTTAGGCCGATATAAAGTTTCGAAACGCCGGAAGTTTAGCTTCCGGCGTTTTTAGTTTGGAGGCGGATTTTCGTGAATGGGTGTGGATAGCCCCACTTACAATCGCCAGATGCTTTGTCGAATCGTTCGATCGTCATTAGAAGGAAAACCCCATGGCACGGTACATTTTCATCACCGGCGGCGTGGTGTCTTCTTTGGGCAAAGGGCTTGCGTCTGCGGCTCTTGGGGCTCTCCTTCAGGCCCGAGGTTACTCGGTTCGCCTTCGCAAACTTGACCCTTATTTGAACGTCGATCCGGGCACGATGAGCCCCTATCAGCACGGCGAATGCTTCGTTACCGATGACGGGGCCGAGGCGGATCTCGATCTCGGCCATTACGAGCGTTTCACGGGACGGCCTGCAACCAAGCGGGACAACATCACCACCGGCCGAATTTATCAGGACATCATCACCAAAGAGCGTCGTGGCGATTATCTGGGCGGTACCGTGCAGGTCATTCCGCATGTCACGAACGCGATCAAGGATTTCGTGCTGGAAGGCAATGAGGGTGTTGATTTCGTCCTTGTCGAGATCGGCGGAACGGTCGGCGACATCGAAGGCCTGCCGTTTTTCGAGGCGATCCGCCAATTGGGCAATGATTTGCCGCGCGGCCATGCCGTCTATGTCCATCTGACATTGTTGCCCTATATTCCGGCAGCCGGTGAGCTCAAGACAAAGCCGACGCAGCATTCGGTCAAAGAATTGCGCTCGATCGGCATTCAGCCCGATATTCTACTCTGCCGCTCTGACCGTGAAATTCCGGTCGAAGAACGCCGCAAGCTGGCACTCTTTTGCAATGTGCGAGAGACGGCCGTCATTGAAGCGCGCGATGTCTCCTCTATTTATGCTGTGCCCGCCGCGTACCACGCCGCGGGGCTCGATAAGGAAGTGCTTGCAGCCTTCGGCATCGAGCCTGCGCCCAAGCCCAATCTGTCGCGCTGGAAAGGCGTTACTGACCGGATCAACAATCCGGAAGGCGAGGTCACCATTGCGATTGTCGGCAAATATACCGGCATGAAAGACGCCTATAAATCGCTGATCGAGGCGCTTGCCCATGGCGGTATTGCCAACAAAGTGAAGGTCAATCTCGACTGGATCGAGTCGGAAGTGTTCGAGCGCGAGGATCCGGCGCCGTTCTTGGAGCATGTCCACGGCATTCTGGTGCCGGGCGGCTTCGGGCAGCGCGGGGCAGAAGGCAAAATCAATGCTGCCCGTTTTGCGCGTGAACGGGATGTGCCCTATTTTGGCATCTGTTTCGGCATGCAAATGGCCGTGATTGAGGCTGCGCGTAACCTTGCGGGCATCAAAGACGCCAATTCCACCGAATTCGGCTCCTGCAATGAGCCGCTTGTCGGCCTGATGACCGAATGGATGCGCGGCAACGAGCTGGAGCAACGGGCCGCCCAAGGCGATCTCGGCGGCACAATGCGCCTTGGCGCCTATGAGGCCAAACTGGAAGAGGGTAGCCATATCGCCAAGATTTATGGCAACACCTTGATCTCCGAGCGGCACCGGCACCGCTATGAAGTCAACATGGCATATCGGTTGAAGTTAGAAGAGAAAGGCCTTGTTTTTGCTGGTGTTTCTCCTGATGGACTATTGCCGGAAACGGTCGAGTTCCCGAACCATCCCTGGTTCATCGGCGTGCAGTATCATCCCGAGTTGAAGTCACGGCCGTTTGAACCACACCCACTGTTTGCGAGCTTTATTGCGGCAGCGGTGGAGCAGGCCCGGTTGGTTTAAAAGAATGCCCAAAATTTACCCGTCCTTGCGAGCAAACGCGAAGCAATCCAGTTGAAGACGAAAGAAAAGGCTGGATTGCTTCGTCGCTTTGCTCCTCGCAAGGACGGTTGTTGGGCTTTGTCAAACCCGAAAAATCACGCCGCCTTCAACCTGATTTCGCTCACAATCTTGTCATAGGGCGCCTCGATCAGGCCGTCCTTGCGCTTTTCAATCAGGCCGATATCCATCAACCGGCTGACATCGCCATGGACGCTTTTATAATCGCGTGTCACCGCTTTCGATAAACCGCGGATGGAGGAGGGGCCTAAGCCCTTCAATACCGACAGCAACTCCATCCGCTTGTCCGACAAGGCCGCCATGAATTGCTCGTAGGTGGTGAAGCTTAAGTGTTCCGGGTCTGAAACGGTTAATTTGGCATCGATGCGTTTGGTAGCTGCTATCGCGCGCTCAAAGAAATCCGTTTCGTTTTCAATATGAATATAAAGCACACGGTCTTTCACAGGCGCCTCCTTACCATGGCTATATCGCGCCTGAAATCGGCGAAAAGTTGATCGATACTTGTGAATAAATAGGGGGATTCCAAACCTTTAATGTGTTTATGATCGCCCTTGCCACGTTCATTGTCATACCCCACAAGTCGCTCGCCCGGTTTGCCGAAAAACAAGGAATATTTAAAACGATGCGGCCTTTCATCGTCAGGTTCAGGAATTCGCCAAATTCGGATCTGGACAATCGTGCCATCCGGATAGTCTCGCCGCGCATCATAGAATAGAGAAGCTCTGGCCATTCATTGCTCTGGCGTTTGAGAGCGACTAATGAGTTATGGTGTATAAAGCCATATAGCGTTTCTGTCAAGGATTTCCCACGATGCACCGCCCCCTCGACCATCTCGTCCTAGCCACCCGTGATCTCGATGCGATGGGGGCGTTTTATGAAGCGCTTGGCTTTAAGGTCGGGGCGCGCAATCGCCATCCATGGGGCACGGAAAACCGCATCGTGCAGTTTCCGGGCGCGTTTTTGGAACTGATCGCCGTGGGCGATGGGGCAGTGATCCCGCCCCATGCTTCCGGCATTTTCTCCTTTGGCGCCTTTGTTCGCGATTATCTCGATAAACGCGAAGGCTTTGCCATGCTGGTGCTTGAATCGCGCGATGCGGTGGCTGACAAAGCGGCATTCGATAAAGCGGGCATTGGTGGGTTCGAGACGTTCTTTTTCGAGCGCAAAGGAATGCGAACCGATGGTACGCCGGTGGACGTGTCGTTCACGCTGGCTTTTGCCGCCGACCGGCTCGCCCCGCAATGCGGCTTTTTTGTTTGCCAACAGCACCGGCCGGAGAATTTCTGGAATCCGGCAGCCCAACAGCACCCGAATGGGGCTGTGGCCCTGGCGGGCGTGGCAATGGTCGCCGATGAGCCCTCAGATCATGCGGAATTTATGCGGGCATTTACGGGCATCGACGCTTTCTCGGCGACCTCTGCCGGATTACGGTTTGCCACACCGCGGGGTGATCTCGATGTACTTTCCCGCGCTGCTTTTTCTTATGAATATGGCCAGCCCACGGCCGGAGGGGCCCCAGAGCTCGCGGCCTTTACCATCGCCGCCCCCGATCTCGAGCCCGTGAAACAGCGCTTGGCTGATAAAGCGATCCCTTATCAATCGGTGCAGGGGGCAATCATCGTCGCGGCCTCGCACGCTTTTGGAACGGCCATCCGCTTTGTGACGCGTTGACTCGCCAGACCCTTCTTGCCGCGCTATAGGGGTTTGTTATGACAACATCTGTTTTGCAAAATTCCATCGTTACGGCTGGTCCGGTCTCGTTTGGCCAGCATTTGCCTTTCGCGCTGATCGCCGGTCCCTGCCAGATGGAGAGCCGCGCCCATGCGTTTGAAATGGCCGTCGCGCTCAAGGAAATGACGACAAGACTGGGTATCCCGTTTGTGTATAAATCTTCGTTTGATAAAGCCAATCGCACCTCGGCATCGGCCGAGCGCGGTATCGGACTTGCCAAAGCGCTCGATGTTTTTGCCGAAATCAAAGCGACGCTCGGTCTGCCGGTGATTACCGATATTCACGATGCGACCCAGTGCATAGCGGTGGCGGAAGTCGTTGATATTTTGCAAATTCCAGCATTTCTCTGCCGCCAGACGGATTTGCTTCTGGCCGCCGCCGAAACCGGCCGCGTCATCAATGTAAAAAAGGGACAGTTCCTAGCCCCTTGGGACATGAAGAATGTGGCGGCTAAAATCACCGGTGCGGGCAATCCGAATGTGCTGGTGTGCGAACGAGGCGTCTCGTTCGGCTACAACACACTGGTATCGGATATGCGCTCGCTGCCCATCATGGCGAGGGATACCGGCGCGCCGGTGATTTTCGACGCGACCCATTCCGTCCAGCAGCCGGGCGGACAAGGCGCATCCTCGGGCGGTCAACGCGAGTTCGTGCCGGTATTGGCGCGCGCGGCGATCGCTGTGGGCGTGGCGGGCGTCTTTATCGAGACGCACGAGGCGCCGGATCATGCCCCGTCAGACGGCCCGAATATGGTCCCGCTGCATCAGTTGGAAGCCCTGCTAACGGATCTCAAGGCCTTTGACGGGCTGGCGAAATCTCGTCCTCTCTCAATCTGATTCCGGCGGAGCCGAATTGTCACCCTATTGTCATCGAGAATCGGTAGATGGAAAATCATGACTGACGTTCAATTTTCCTACTCGGATCATTCCCAGCCGCTGTTGAAGCGGAAGGCTATTCAGTTGATTGAAAAGGCCACAGGACAGCCTTTGCTGTACGGGCTCTATCTCGATAATCAGAAAAATCCCGTGCCTGGCGAAAGCTTCTGGCAGGCCTCTATCCGGCAATTGGAAGTGGTACCAACTTTCCATGCCGATGATCTGAGCCATATTCCGGCCACGGGCCCCGTGGTGATCATCGCCAACCACCCTTACGGCGTGCTCGACGGGCTGGCGATGTGCTGGTTGATTGAGAAAGTCCGCAAGGATTTTCTGGTTCTGACCCATTCCGTGCTGCTTCGCGCGCCGGAAGCGCGAACCAACCTGTTGCCGGTTGATTTTACCGGCACGAAGGAAGCATTTCAGACCAATCTCGAGTCGCGTGATGCGGCGCGCAAACATCTCGCCAATGGCGGATGTGTGGTGGTGTTTCCCGCTGGAGCCGTCTCGACAGCCCCCGACAAGCTCGGCCGCAAGCCGGCCATTGATTGGCCATGGCAGCCTTTCACTGCGCAATTGATTCAGCGTTCGAAGGCCACGGTCGTTCCGATTTTCTTCTCGGGCCAGAACAGCCGCCTGTTCCAGATTGCAAGTCATCTCAGCCCGACGCTGCGTCTTTCGCTTATTTTCAAGGAAGTGCATGATCGGATCGGGTCGGAATTACCACTGGTGATCGGCAAGCCAATTCCGCATGAGGAATTGGCCCCGCTTACCGACCGGCAGACGCTTTTGAATGTCTTGCGCGAACGGACCTATGCGCTTGAATCGCAGCTCGAATTCGACACAACCAATGTGGTGCCCTTCGGCCAGCTGATAAAGGCGCCGGTCGTTGGTAAGATGAAGCGCTTCATGCACAAGCTCGAGACGCGGCGCGCAATGCGCGAAAGGCTGCGTCGGTCTGCCTAGGCCGCCGGAGGCAGGTCGCCCACGGTTGTTGGCGTCGTCTATCCGAATGGTGCATTGCAATATTCAACAAAAGTATTATGAGGAGGCGCAGTCTGCAGCCTCCTTTTTTGTATCATCCCACCTCGTCGGAGAGAGCCAGTGACCGAGATCATCGATATTCACGCCCGCCAAATTCTTGATAGCCGCGGTAACCCGACGGTTGAGGTTGATGTGACGCTTGCTGACGGTTCGATGGGCCGTGCGGCGGTTCCGTCGGGCGCTTCAACCGGTGCGCATGAAGCGGTCGAACTTCGCGATGGCAACAAGAAAGTCTATCTTGGCAAGGGCGTGTTGAAGGCGGTTGCCGCGGTCAACGAAGAATTGTCGGATTCAATCTGCGGCATGGATGCCGAGGATCAGGTCGGCATTGACGAGGCCATGATCGAGATCGATGGCACGCCGAACAAGGCGCGCCTCGGTGCCAATGCCATTCTGGGTGTTTCGCTGGCGGTGGCCAAGGCTGCTGCGGATGCGGCTGCCATGCCGCTCTACCGCTATGTGGGCGGCACATCGGCGCGCGTCCTGCCCGTTCCCATGATGAACATCGTCAATGGCGGCGCGCATGCCGACAACCCGATCGATTTTCAGGAATTCATGATTATGCCGGTCGGCGCTCCGAGCTTCTCGGAAGGGCTGCGGATGGGTGCGGAAATCTTTCACACCCTCAAGGGTGCTTTGAAAAAGGCGGGCCACAACACCAATGTTGGTGATGAGGGCGGTTTTGCACCCAATCTTCCGTCGGCGGAAGCCGCGCTCGATTTCTGCATGAAGGCCATCGAGACTGCAGGATTTAAGCCGGGTAAAGATATTTATCTCGCGATGGATTGCGCAGCGACCGAGTTTTTCAAGGACGGTGCCTATCATTATGAAGGCGAGGGCAAGGTCCGCACGATTCAAGAGCAGGCCGAATATCTCGCCAAGCTCGCTTCGGCCTATCCGATTTGCTCGATCGAAGACGGGTTGTCGGAAGACGATTGGGAAGGCTGGAAGCTTGTGACCGACCTGATCGGCAAGTCGTGCCAGCTGGTGGGGGATGATTTGTTCGTCACCAATGTTACCCGCCTGTCGCAAGGCATTTCCCAAGGGGTTGCCAATTCCATCCTCGTGAAGGTCAACCAGATCGGCTCGCTCACCGAGACGCTGGCCGCGGTCGATATGGCCCACCGGGCCGGTTATACATCGGTGATGTCGCATCGCTCGGGTGAAACGGAAGATTCGACCATCGCCGACCTCTCGGTCGCCACCAATTGCGGTCAGATCAAGACCGGCTCGCTCGCGCGTTCCGACAGATTGGCCAAGTACAACCAGTTGCTCCGTATCGAGGAAGAGCTTGGCTCGACCGCGCTTTACGCTGGCAAGTCGGCCCTCAAGGCTCTGCGCTGATTCTTTTCCGACCTGTCACATGTGACAGGTCGGCTCAATATCGGCTTCAAAATGGCTCGTTTCCTTCAAGGTTACGGGCCATTTTTAGATTCTGTTTACGACTGCCGTGTACGCCTAACTCATGGTTGTAAAAAGACGATTCCGTGGCATCGCGATGCCCTTCATGCTCTACCTCGTGTCAGGGGTGGCGGCCGTCTATTTTATCAACGAGGCCGGCAATGGCAGTCGTGGCATTGAAACGCGCAACAGCCTCATCACCGAGATTGCCCGTCTGTCCGGCGACCTATCGCGTTTGACCTCGGAACGTCTGGCGCTTGAGAAGCGCAACGCGCTGATTGGCCTTTTTACTATTGATCCGGATTTGCTGGAGGAACGCTCCCGTATCGTTCTCAATCGCGGCAATCGGAACGACGTCGTGGTGATGGCAGCCGATTAAGCGGCGTCCGGCAATGTCGATCCAGAGCCACGGAATCCAGTGAACCGACAATAGGTTCATTTTTTTAAGATATTGATTTAAAACAATTTTACCCATATCTCATCATCCAAAATACCGGTTATCACCCCCTCGCCAAAGGTCTTCACTTTCGATATATTGAACTCAATCAATTAATCGGAGGTCGCAATGGCGTTGGCCGCTCGGAAATCAACCGGAAGCACAAAATCGGCGGCATCTGCCAAGTCGTCCGCACCGCGCTCCGCTTCCCGCAAAAATTCGGTCCCGACAGAATTCACGCGTGAAGAGGACATCAAAGCCTATCATGAAATGCTGATGATCCGCCGCTTCGAGGAAAAAGCCGGTCAGATGTACGGCATGGGTCTTATCGGCGGTTTCTGCCATCTCTATATCGGGCAGGAAGCGGTCGTCGTCGGCATGGAAATGGCGCAGAAGGATGGTGACCAGGTCATCACCGGCTATCGCGATCACGGCCACATGCTGGCTTGCGGCATGGACCCTAAGGGTGTGATGGCGGAGCTGACGGGGCGTCGCGGCGGTTTGTCGAAAGGCAAGGGCGGCTCGATGCATATGTTCAGCGTCGAAAAGCATTTTTACGGCGGCCACGGCATTGTCGGCGCACAGGTGTCGCTCGGCACCGGTCTGGCCTTCGCCAATCATTATCGCAACAATGGGCAGGTCTCGATCACCTATTTCGGCGATGGTGCGGCCAATCAGGGTCAGGTCTATGAGAGCTTCAACATGGCGGAGCTTTGGAAGCTGCCCGTCGTGTATGTGATCGAGAACAACCGTTACGCGATGGGCACGGCGGTTAGCCGCGCCTCGGCGCAGACCGATTTCTCCAAGCGCGGTATTTCGTTCAACATTCCGGGCGAGCAGGTCGACGGCATGGATGTACGCGCCGTGCGCGATGCCGCCGAGCGCGCCATTCAATGGTGCCGCGAGGGCAAGGGGCCTTATATTCTGGAAATGCAAACCTACCGCTATCGTGGTCACTCGATGTCCGATCCGGCAAAATACCGCTCGAAGGACGAAGTGCAGAAGATGCGCGAAGAGCATGATCCGATCGAGCAGGTTCGGGCGCGGCTTCTGGGCCAGTGGAAATTGTCCGAAGACGATCTCAAAAAGGTCGATGGCGATATCCGTGAAATCGTCAACGATGCCGCCGAATTTGCCACCCACGATCCTGAGCCCGATCCGTCGGAGCTTTGGACGGATATTTTGAAATAAGCCGGTTTCAACCTGAGCCAAGGTCAGCGCGCCATGTCGATTGATATTTTGATGCCCGCCCTTTCTCCAACGATGGAGAAGGGCAATCTGGCCAAATGGCTGAAAAACGAGGGTGACCGGATTAAATCCGGCGACATTCTTGCCGAAATCGAGACCGATAAGGCAACGATGGAAGTCGAAGCCGTCGATGAAGGCATTTTGGCCAAAATTCTGGTTCCGGCTGGCGCGCAAGATGTGCCGGTCAATCAGGTGATCGCCATCATTGCCGCAGAAGGCGAGACGGTATCGGACGCACCCAAGGCAGCATCCGTTGCTGCTGCACCGGTCGCATCTGCGCCAGTCGCGGCTTCGGTCGCAGCGCCGGTCGCACCTGCGGTTTCGCATGACGCCTCCATCGAGGTGCCAGCTGGCACCGAAATGGTGCAGATGACGATGCGCGAAGCGCTGCGGGATGCGATGGCCGAGGAAATGCGCTCGGATGAGAACGTTTTCGTCATCGGTGAAGAAGTGGCCGAATATCAAGGTGCCTACAAAATCACCCAAGGCCTGTTGCAGGAATTCGGTCCGCGCCGCGTGGTCGATACGCCGATCACCGAGCATGGTTTTGCCGGTATGGCGGTGGGGGCTGCGCTCACGGGCCTGCGTCCGATTGTCGAGTTCATGACGTTTAACTTCGCCATGCAAGCCATTGATCATATTATCAATTCTGCTGCAAAGACGCTCTATATGTCGGGGGGCCAGATGGGTTGCCCCATCGTGTTCCGCGGCCCGAATGGAGCGGCCGCCCGCGTGGGTGCGCAGCATAGTCAGGATTACACGGCTTGGTATTCGCAAGTGCCGGGCCTGTTGGTGGTTTCGCCTTCGACCGCTGCCGATGCGAAGGGGCTTTTGAAAGCCGCCATCCGCAATCCGAACCCGGTTGTGTTCCTCGAGAACGAAATTCTCTACGGCCAGACCGGTCCGGTGCCGAAATTGGATGATTTTGTCGTTCCGATCGGCAAAGCCCGCATTGCGCGCGAGGGCACGGATGTGACCATCGTTTCATTCTCGATCGGCATGACTTACGCGCTCAAAGCCGCCGATGAATTGGCTGCTGCCGGCATCTCGGCCGAAGTCATTGATCTGCGCACGATCCGCCCGATGGATATCGAAACCGTTTTGGCCTCCGTTCAAAAGACTGGTCGTTGTGTGACGGTGGAAGAAGGGTGGCCGCAATCGGGTATCGGTTCCGAGATTTCGGCTCAGATCATGGAGCGCGCATTCGATTATCTTGATGCGCCGGTCAAGCGCATCACCGGCAAGGATGTTCCGATGCCTTATGCCGCCAATCTCGAAAAATTGGCGCTGCCGAATGTGGCTGAGGTCGTCGAGGCGGTTAAATCCGTCTGCTATCGCTGATCGGGGAGGCACTCATGGCCGTTGAAATTCTGATGCCTGCCCTTTCACCGACGATGGAAAAGGGCAATCTCGCCAAATGGTTGAAAAAAGAAGGGGACCGGATCAAATCCGGCGACATTCTGGCTGAAATCGAAACCGATAAGGCGACGATGGAAGTAGAATCGGTTGATGAAGGGATTTTGGCCAAAATTCTGGTGCCGGGCGGCACGCAGGATGTGGCGGTCAACCAGGTCATCGCGCTGATCGCATCGGATGGCGAGGATGTTGGCAAGGTTGCAGCGGGGGGGGCGGGTGCGCCGAAACCTGCGGCTCTGCCAGTTACAACGCCAACCGCTGCGCCGGCCGCAGCTTCCGCACCGGTAGTGGCAACCATTGCCGCACCTATCTCTTCCGGCGCAAAACTTTTTGCGTCGCCGCTGGCCAAGCGCATGGCGAAAGAGGCGGGTCTCGATCTGGCCTCCATCGCCGGCTCCGGCCCGCATGGCCGCATTGTCGAGCGGGACATCAAAGCAGCCCTTGCAGGCGGCTCGCCAAAACGCGCAGCGCCTGCGGCGTCTGTTGCTGCACCGGCGATGGCCACCGGCATGGCGGACGAAACCGTCAAGAAGCTGTTTGAAGCTGGCTCCTACGAAGAAATCCCCCACGATTCGATGCGCAAAACGATTGCGCGGCGGTTGTTGGAAGCCAAACAAACGATCCCGCATTTCTACGTCTCGGCCGATTGCGAGCTCGATGCTTTGCTGGCGGCCCGCGAAGCCATCAATGCGTCAGCGCCAAAGGGCGCGGATGGCAAGCCTGCCTACAAGCTCTCGGTCAATGATTTCGTGATCAAGGCCTTGGCTGTCGCGCTTATGCGCGTGCCCGATGCCAATGTGACGTGGACGGAAGGCGCGATGTTAAAGCACAAACACGCCGATGTCGGCGTGGCGGTTTCTATTCCGGGCGGGCTGATTACCCCGATTGTGCGCAAGGCCGAGTTGAAGTCGCTTTCGGCCATCTCGAACGAGATGAAGGATCTGGCGGCCCGCGCGCGGAACCGCAAATTGAAGCCTGAGGAATATCAGGGCGGCTCAACAGCGGTGAGCAATCTCGGCATGTTCGGCGTGAAAAACTTCCAGGCCATCGTCAACCCGCCGCACGCGACCATTTTGGCGGTGGGTGCGGGCGAGCAGCGCGCGGTGGTCAAGAACGGCCAGCTTTCGGTCGCAACCGTGATGACGGTGACGTTCTCGACCGATCATCGCGCGGTGGATGGCGCTTTGGGGGCCGAGCTTATTCAGGCGTTCAAAACGCTGATCGAAAATCCGGTCGGCATGCTGGTTTAATTCAAGCCTATTTTCGAGGAGGGCCACCGTGTCCCAAGCCTACGACATTCTCATCATTGGCGGTGGTCCGGGCGGTTATGTCACCGCGATTCGTGCGGCCCAACTGGGCTTTAAAACGGCGGTGGTAGAGCGCGAGCATCTCGGCGGTATCTGCCTCAATTGGGGCTGCATCCCCACCAAGGCGCTGTTGCGTTCGGCCGAGATTTTCCATCAGGCAACGCACGCCAAGGATTACGGCCTGACGCTTGAAGGCAAGATGGGCTTTGACATTGCCGACATCGTCAAGCGTTCGCGCGGCGTATCGGGGCAGCTCAATGGCGGTGTCGGCTTTTTGCTGAAGAAAAACAAAGTCGATGTGATCTGGGGCGAAGCCAAAATCACGAAACCCGGCGAAGTGAGCGTCGGCAAGGCCACCAAGCCTGCCGTGCAGCCACAACATCCGGTGCCGAAGGGCGTTTTGGGCGAGGGCACCTACACCGCCAAGCATATTATTGTGGCCACCGGCGCAAGGCCGCGCGCTTTGCCCGGCATCGAGCCGGATAAAAAGCTGATCTGGACCTATTTTGAAGCGATGGTTCCGGATTTTATGCCGAAATCGCTCATCGTCATGGGGTCGGGCGCCATCGGTATCGAGTTCGCAAGTTTCTACCGCTCGCTTGGCGCAGAGGTCACGGTTGTCGAAGTCATGCCGCAAATCCTGCCCGTGGAAGATGCGGATATTGCAGCGGTCGCCCGCAAGCGCTTCGAAAAGCTCGGCATGAAGATTATGTCGAGCGCGAAGGTTACCGCTGTTAAGAAGGGTGCCAACTCGGTAACCGCCACCGTGGTGGATGAGAAGGGCGCTTCCGTCGATATTACGGCTGATCGGCTGATCTCCGCGGTTGGCGTGATCGGCAACATCGAAGGCCTCGGCCTTGAAGCTTTGGGGGTTAAGACCGATCGCGGCTGCATCGTCACCGACGGGTTGGGCAAAACCAATGTCGCGGGCATTTACGCGATTGGCGATGTCGCGGGCCCGCCGATGCTGGCGCATAAGGCCGAGCATGAGGGTGTGCTCACCGTTGAAGCGATCAAGGGCCTGCATGTCCATGCGATGGACAAACAAAAGATACCGGGCTGCACCTATTGCCACCCGCAAATCGCCTCCGTTGGCTTAACCGAAGCCAAGGCCAAGGACGCCGGCTTTACGCTCAAGGTCGGCCGCTTCCCGTTTATGGGCAATGGCAAAGCGATTGCGCTGGGCGAGCCTGACGGCTTGGTGAAAACCATTTTCGACGCCAAGACCGGCAAATTGCTCGGCGCGCATATGGTGGGCGCCGAAGTCACCGAGCTCATTCAGGGCTTTGTGGTCGCGATGGGCCTCGAGACGACGGAAGAAGAGTTGATGCACACGGTCTTTCCGCATCCGACCCTTTCTGAAATGATGCATGAGTGCGTGCTTGATGCCTATGGGCGGGCGATCCATATTTAAGACTTCCATGTGGAGGCAGAAAAGATGAAGCATTCCGTTGAGCTAACTTTGGATGCCAAGCAGTCCGCTTTCATATCGGAGATGGTGAAACAGGGCCGCTTCGTTGAGGCCAGTGACGTTATTGGCGCGGGCCTTAAACTGCTTGAACGTGCGGAGCTTTCGCGTTTGGCCCGGCTTCAAGAGTTTGAAACCGAGATCGCGGCTGGACTTGAAAGTGGGCCATCTGTCGAGTGGGAGGGTATGGAGGCTTTAATTCGTGAGGCGTCCCAACCGATTGCACGATAGGCATGGGCTTATTCGGCGGAGGCCGCTTGCGAAGGCTGATCTCATCGAAATCTATCGTGTGATTGCCCGCGATAACCCGGTCGCAGCACAAAATTATCTCTATGGCCTTGAGGCGACTCTAAAAACGCTCGCTGATAGTCCTGAAATGGGCAATGTGCGGTTCAAGAACCATCCAACGATCCGCGTATTTGTTTATCGGAGCCATTTGATCATTTATCAGCCTCTTATTCACCCCAGCGGCATAGATATTGTTCGCGTGTTACATTCGGCGCGTGATTGGATTTCTGTTATTGATCCAACGGCATAATACGATTTAATCGGAAGTGTTCATGGCCACCGTTATCGATCTGCTCACCAATGACCCACGCAAGGCTTCCGCTGCGCGCCATCCTGAAAAGGCCAATCGGCCCGATAGTCCGATCAAGCGCAAGCCGGACTGGATACGCGTCAAAGCGCCGGGCTCGCCGCTTTGGGCCGAAACCAACCGCATTGTGAAAGAGCATGGTCTTGTCACCGTGTGCGAGGAGGCGGGTTGCCCCAATGTTGGCGAGTGCTGGGAGAAAAAGCACGCCACCTTCATGATCATGGGCGACACCTGCACGCGCGCTTGCGCGTTCTGCAATGTCAAAACCGGCATGCCGGGCGCACTTGATGCCGATGAACCGGCCAAAATTGCCGATGCGGTTGCCAAACTTGGCCTTTCGCATGTGGTCATCACATCGGTCGACCGCGATGATTTGAAAGATGGCGGTGCCGGGCATTTCGCCCAAGTGATCCGCGCGATTCGCGCGCGATCGCCGCTCACGACGATTGAAATTCTAACACCTGATTTCTTAAGGAAAGACGGTGCTTTAGAAGTGGTTGTTGAAGCAAAGCCTGATGTTTTCAACCATAATCTTGAGACGGTTCCTTCCAACTACCTCACCGTTCGTCCCGGTGCGCGGTATTTCCATTCCATCCGGCTGTTGCAGCGGGTCAAAGAGCTTGATCCGTCGATTTTCACCAAATCAGGCATTATGGTTGGTCTGGGCGAGGAGCGGAACGAGGTTCTGCAATTGATGGATGATCTGCGCTCGGCGGATGTCGATTTTCTCACCATCGGCCAATATTTGCAGCCCACCAAAAAGCACCATGCCGTGATTGATTTTATCACGCCGGACGCGTTCAAGGCTTACGAGACCATCGCCTATACAAAGGGCTTCCTGCTGGTGTCGGCTACGCCGCTGACGCGCTCATCGCACCATGCGGGCGAGGATTTTGCCAAGCTTCGGGCAGCGCGCGCCAAGAATTTGGGACGATAAGAGCCGATGCCCACCTTCCAATCCTCCCGCACCGTCGGCTTTGCGCCCGACCTGATGTTTGCCCTTGTGGCCGATGTTGAAAAATATCCTGAGTTTTTGCCGCTCTGCGAGGGTCTGAAAGTGCGCCGCCGTACGCGCCAAGAGGATGGTCGCGAGGTGTTGCTGGCCGATATGACGGTTGGATACAAGGCCATCCGCGAAACGTTTACCTCCCGCGTCACGCTTGATCAGGCCGGTAACAAAATTCTGGTCGAATATGTCGATGGCCCGTTCAGCCACATGGAAAACCGCTGGGTTTTCGTGAGTGAGGGCAGTGGAACCAAGGTCGAGTTTTTTATCGATTACGCCTTCAAATCCCGCATGTTGGGCATGTTGATGGGGGCGATGTTCGAAGCGGCCTTCAAACGTTTTTCCGACGCCTTTGTCGAGCGCGCGGGCCTTGTCTATGGCAAGATAATTTAATCGGACTTTGCCTGCTCCGAAATCAAAAGCAACGCATCTTTGACCGCTGCCTCGCGCACGGTTTCGCGGCCGAGCTCGCCGTAGCGTCGCACCAGATGGCGGGTGGGTGATGCTTTGCTGGCGCAGGCGAAATGCACGAGCCCCACGGGTTTGAGCTCCGATCCGCCACCGGGGCCTGCAATCCCCGTGATGGCGACCGCGATGTCGGCACGCGAATGGGCCAGTGCCGCTTCCGCCATGGCCCGTGCCACCGGTTCACTTACCGCGCCATGGGTTTCGATCAGCGCAGGTTCCACGCCCAGCATCTCGGCTTTGGCCTCGTTAGAATAGGTCACAAAACCGCGGTCCACGACCGCCGACGAGCCGGATATACCGGTCAAGGCGCCGGCCACCAATCCGCCCGTGCAGGATTCAGCGGTCGCAACCTTGAGACCGCGCACCTGACAAACCTCGATGACCTCGTAAGCCAGCGCCTCGATCGCTTCCGAACTGGCCATGGTTCTAATCCTTGACGGGCAGGGAAAGCGTCGCGATCGCCTGGGTGGCGATGCCTTCCCTGCGGCCGGTAAAGCCCAATTGTTCGGTGGTGGTGGCTTTGATCCCGACCCGATCCACCGTCAAACCACAAATTTCGGCAATGCTTTCCCGCATCGCGTCGCGATGGGGTCCAATTTTGGGCGCCTCGCAAATAATGGTGGCATCGAGATGGACAATCCGCCCCCCGCGTTCTTTGACCCGTTTCACCGCATAATCGAGAAAAATGCCCGAGGATGCTCCCCGCCATTGCGGGTCGGAGGGCGGGAAATGGGAGCCTATATCACCATCGGCCAACGCGCCGAAAATGGCATCGGTGATCGCATGCAAGACCACATCGGCATCCGAGTGGCCCGAAAGTTGGTGGCTGTGGGGCAAGGTGACGCCGCCAAGAATGATGGCTTCGCCTGCTTCGAACGCATGGACGTCATAGCCGATGCCCGTTCTGGTTTCGCTCGCGCCCATGCTGCTCTCTCTGGCCGTCGCAAAATCGGCCGCGGTGGTTAATTTGAGGTTGCCAAGTTCGCCGTCAAACACATGGACCGGATGTCCCGCCCATTCGGCAATCGCGGCATCATCGGTAAAGTCGAGGCCCTTCTGGGTGGCGGCGGAACGGTGCGCCTTCAACAAAACGTCGAACCGGAAGGCCTGCGGCGTTTGCACGGCCTTCAGATCACGCCGCGGTGGCGTATCCGTAATCTGGCCCTGCGCATCGACCCGCTTGATGGTGTCGGTGACGGCCACGCCCGGAATGGCGGCACCTTTGGCATAGGCGGCCTCGATGCTGCGGCCGACAAGGGCAGGGCTGGCAAAGGGACGCGCGGCATCATGCACCAGAACAATATCGGGCGGGTTGCTGGTCGCAGCCAGCGCTTCCAATCCGGCATGGCCAGAAGCCTGCCGGGTTGAGCCGCCATAGGCCGGTTCCAGCAGGCGCGCGGCACTCGCAGCGTCCAGCGACGCTATGGCGCTATCGTATAAAGCGCGATCGTCGGGATGGATCACGCACAGAATCGACCGGACCCGATGATCGGCGGCAAGCGCGCGAATGCTGCGCACAAGGACCGTTTCACCCTGTAGATCGAGATACTGCTTGGGAAGGTCGATTCCCACACGCATGCCCCGGCCCGCCGCCACGATGAGGGCGGCGACATTGATCCGGTCAGGCACGGTTAAAAACGACGACATGGCGGGAGATTTGGAACGTTTGTTCCTTGAGGTCAACTTGTTGCTGCAACGGCCATGACTGGTTCTTCGTTAAAGCCCTATCGGACGCGGCTTTATCCTTGCTGCAATGCACAAGAAAGGTTATAATCTAGGCAGTTTCAATTGTGCCTAGATTTTATGCAATTACCCTCAACCCTCGCGATTGGTTCGGTTTCGTTGGATGGTCGGGCCTTTCTGGCACCGATGTCGGGCGTGACGGATCATGTCATGCGTCGGATCGCGAAGCGTTTTGGCGCCTCGCTGGTCATTTCCGAAATGGTTGCCTCGGATGATTTCGTGCAGGGCTCGGAAGAGTCCCGTCTTCGGGCCGAGGGTGGCGGGATCGATCAGCATGTCGTCCAGATTGCCGGTTGCGACCCGCAATGGATGGGGGAGGCCGCCCGCCTTGCTGAAGCATCGGGCGCAGCCATCGTCGATATCAATATGGGATGTCCCGCTAAGCGCGTCACCGGTGGCTATGCCGGCTCCGCTCTGATGCGCGATCTCGACCATGCCGCGCGCTTGATCGAGGCCACGGTCGCGGCGGTCAACATCCCTGTCACGGTAAAAATGCGGTTGGGGTGGGACGAGAATAGCCTGAACGCGCCCGAGCTCGCCCGCCGTGCCGAAGCCCTCGGCGTCAAACTCGTCACCATTCACGGACGCACACGCTGTCAGTTCTACAAAGGCCAGGCCGATTGGGCGGCCATTCGTCGGGTCAAAGACGCGGTTTCCATTCCGGTGATCGCGAATGGCGATTGCCATGATCTTTCGGATGCGAAGGCGATGGTGTCGGCGTCAGGCGCCGATGGCGTGATGATCGGCCGCTCGGCCCTCGGCAAGCCTTGGCTGGTGGGGCAGATCGCCCGCGGCTTGGCAGACGGCTTCGAGATGCAGGCACCCGATCGCGGACTGAGGCGTGACGCAGCCATCGAGCATTATGAAGGCTTGCTGGCGGCGATGGGGATCGAGACCGGTGTTCGCCATGCCCGCAAGCATCTTGCCGCCTATGCCACGGATGCAGGGGCGTTGGATGAAGAACAGCCCACTGAATGGCGTCAGGAACTCGTAACCACGTCGCGGCCCGCCCGTGTGATTGAACTTTTGAGCACGCTTTATTCGTTCGAACCCCAGCGGAGCGCGTAATGACGAATTTTCCCTCCGCCATGGACAAGAAGGCCTTCGACCTGCGGGGCGATGCCATCCTTAATGTGCTGCCGATACCGGTGATCGTTTTTGGCGAAACGGATGAGGTGCTGGAGGCCAATTTATCGGCACAATCGTTTTTCCAGATGAGTCTCTCGGTGCTGCGGCGTCATAAATTGGCGGATATCGTGCCGTTTGGTTCGCCTTTACTGGCGCTGGTGCATCAGGTGCGAGCCAATAGGGGCAGTGTCAGCGAGTACCGCGTCGACATCGGCACGCCGCGGATCGGCTTTGACAAAGTGGTCGATATCTTCGCAACGCTGGAATCGGATGATGCGAACGATGTGGTCATCATGCTGCAAGAAAAGACAATTGCCGAAAAAATGGACAGGCAGATGACGCATCGCGGGGCAGCCCGCTCTATTTCAGCGATGGGATCGATGCTGGCGCATGAAATAAAAAATCCGCTTTCGGGCATCAGAGGTGCGGCCCAATTGCTCGAAACCTCGGTGGCCGGTGACGACCTTTCGCTCTTGCGCCTTATTTGCGATGAGACCGATCGGATCGTGAAACTGGTCGACCGGTTCGAGGATTTTTCCGATGGTCGTCCGGTCGAACGCGAGCCGATCAACATCCACAGCGTGCTTGACCACGTCAAACGTTTGGCCATTTCCGGTTTTGCCCGCCATATCCGCTTTACGGAAACCTATGATCCGTCCTTGCCGCCGGTATGGTGCAATCGTGACCAATTGATTCAGGTCTTTTTGAATCTCGTCAAAAATGCCGCCGAGGCCATTGGTCCGGATGCGGTCGATGGCGAGATTGAATTGTCCACCGCCTACCGCACCGGTGTGCGGATGGTGGTGCCGGGCAGCAATAGCCGCGTCGCCTTACCGCTTGAAATTTGCGTCCGCGATAACGGTCCCGGTGTGCCCGAAGACATGATGCGAAACCTCTTTGATCCTTTTATTTCGACCAAGGCCTCGGGTTCTGGCCTCGGTCTTGCTTTGGTCTCCAAGATTATTGGCGATCATGGCGGGGTGGTGGAGTGTGAATCGCTGCCACGCCGGACAATGTTTAGAGTGCTCTTGTCGATGCAAGCACCGCGTGATGGCCGTGCGGTGGAAAGTGACGGATAAACAATGGCGAATGGTACCATTCTGGTCGCAGACGATGACGCGGCAATCCGAACTGTTTTGAACCAGGCGTTGGGTCGTGCGGGCTATGATGTCCGGGTGACGGGGCAGGCCACAACACTATGGCGATGGGTTGCGGCAGGCGAAGGCGATGTGGTGGTCACCGATGTTGTCATGCCCGACGAGAACGCTTTTGATCTGTTGCCGCGCATCAAGAAACTGCGTCCCGATCTCCCCGTGATTGTGATGAGCGCGCAAAATACCTTTATGACGGCGATCCGCGCGTCCGAGCGCGGGGCTTATGAATATTTGCCCAAGCCGTTTGATCTCAAGGAATTGCTGGCCGTTATCCATCGGGCACTATCGCGGCCGCGCGATGTCGTTAAAGCGCCGGCCGAGCCGATTAGCGAGGAAATTCCTTTGGTGGGGCGTTCTCCTGCGATGCAGGACCTTTATCGCTCCTTGGCCCGGTTGATGGCAACCGAATTGACCGTGATGATCATGGGCGAGTCGGGCACCGGCAAGGAGCTGGTGGCGCGCGCGCTGCATGATTATGGCAAGCGCCGGAAGGGGCCGTTTGTGGCTGTTAATATGGCAGCCATCCCGCGCGATCTGATTGAAAGCGAATTGTTTGGCCATGAACGCGGCTCGTTTACCGGCGCGGTTAACCGCGCGACCGGCCGCTTCGAACAGGCCGAAGGTGGCACCCTGTTTCTCGACGAAATCGGTGACATGCCGATGGAGGCGCAGACCCGTTTGCTTCGCGTCTTGCAAGAAGGTGAATATTCCACCATCGGCGGCAGAACGTCGATCAAGACCGATGTTCGCATCGTGGCCGCCACCAACAAAGACCTTCGGCAGGCGATCCAGCAGGGATTGTTCCGCGAAGATCTGTTCTTCCGGCTCAATGTGGTGCCGCTTCGGTTGCCGCCTTTGCGCGAACGTATCGAGGACCTTCCCGATCTTGTGCGTCACTTCTTTGCTCTTTCCGAAAAAGAAGGTCTGCCGTCCAAACAGATCGACACGCCCGCGCTTGAACGGTTGAAGCGGTACCGTTGGCCGGGCAATGTGCGCGAACTGGAAAATCTCGTTCGGCGCTTTGCAGCTCTCTACCCGCAAGAAATGATCACTGAAGCGATTGTCGATGCCGAGCTTGTGGAAACTCCCTTGTTCGGCTCACCTGTCGCCAGTGAGATGCGCAGCGCCGCAACGCTCAGCGAATCGGTCGAGCAGCATCTGGACGTCTATTTTGCCGGCTTTAAGGGCGATTTGCCGCCTCCAGGGCTGTATCACCGGATTTTGCGCGATGTCGAGGAGCCGTTGATCAATGCGGCCATGGCCGCTACCCGCGGCAACCAGATCAAGGCTGCCGAATTGCTCGGCGTCAACCGCAATACGCTTCGCAAGAAAATCCGCGATTTGGACATTCGGATTATCCGCACCCTGCGATAAATCCGTCAGAGATCAACCGTCATTCGGACGGGATAAATCGGCTGCGCCTGTGGTCATTTCGCAACACTGTTGCTAGATTGCATCAGCGAATCTGCATTCCTTTGCGGGTCTGGAGCGGGCTACGAACGTATGGCGCTATTGAGCTTTTTTGGAACCCGTCGGTCGGCAAGCCAACGTCAGGGGGTTCGTCTATCCTCGTTCTGGCGCAGTGCCTTCGGCATTGTGGTGGTGGCTCTGGCGCTGATGTCGGCGCTCGCAACGTTTTTGGTGCTTGCCAATTTTTTGCCCGTCGTTCCCACGCGCGATGTGGTCATCGGGCTATTTTGCGTCAACGGCGTGTTGATCGGCATTTTGCTGGTGATGGTCGGGGTTGAAGCCTTCCGCTTGATGAAGGCGCGGCGGGCAGGCGTGGCCGGGTCAGCCCTGCATGTTCGAATTGTGGCTTTGTTCGGCTTTGTTGCCGCGGCGCCTGCCGTTTTGGTGGCCATTGTCGGCTGGCTGACGCTGGAACAAGGGATCGATATCTCCTTCAGCGGCCAGATCAAGGAATTGCTGCAAACCTCTGTAGGGGTTGCGCGCGCCTATCAGGAATTTCAGTGCCGTGCGATTGGGCGCGAGGTTCGCTTAATGGCCGCCGATATGGGGCAGGCCAAGCCCATTTTTGCCGATAATCAGGCTGGCTTTCACGAATTCATGAAATCGCGTTCGTATTTCTTGGGTTTTTTCGTCGCAATTCTGCTGAAATCCGATGGCACGACATTGGAGCGGATCGATAATGTGGCGGTGCCGGATCTCAAATTGCCGAAGGTCGACGAGTTTAATGCCGCCGAGGAATCGGGCGATGGCATTTGTCTGCTCCAGGAAGGCAGTAATATTTTCCGCGCACTGGTCAAAGTTCCGGGCTT
>CANGIS010000007.1 GCA_947454055.1 Hyphomicrobiales bacterium | reverse complement strand
GTAATATTTTCTGCCGTCATTGCGAGCGATGAGCGAAGCAGCCCAGCTAGTGGAAATTTTATGAGTGCACCGGAAGTGCTTTGTTTTATTCTGCGCCATCAACTGGGTTGCCTCGCGTTCGCTCGCAATGACGGTTAAATTGAATTGTTTCCAACCGAACGAAAAACGCGCTAGGCCTGATCTTCCTGTTTCTTGGATAACTTTAATGACCCAATCTACCGTTGATTTTTTACGTGAGTCGATCCGTTCCATTCCCGATTATCCGAAGCATGGAATCATGTTTCGTGATATCACCACGTTGCTTGGCAATGCGCGGGCTTTTCGTCGGGCGATTGATGAATTGGTGCAGCCCTTTGCGGGCAGCAAAATTGATCAAGTGGCAGGTATGGAAGCGCGCGGGTTTATTTTAGGCGGCGCAGTAGCGCATCAGCTTTCCGCGGGCTTTATCCCGATCCGCAAAAAGGGAAAATTGCCGCACACAACCGTCTCGATTGCCTATTCGCTCGAATATGGCGTCGATGAGATGGAGGTGCATACGGACGCTGTGAAGCCAGGCGAGAAGGTGATTTTGATCGACGATCTGATCGCCACCGGCGGCACAGCGGAGGGGGCTACGAAGCTTTTGCAGAAAATGGGTGCCGACGTTGTGGCAGCCTGCTTCGTGATCGACTTACCGGAGTTGGGTGGGCGAGCAAAACTGGAAGCACTTGGCGTGCCGGTCATGACGCTGATTGCGTTTGATGGCCATTGAGTTGCATAGGTTTGGTATATCTAATCTGTCACGGCGACTGGCCATGACGGTCGAGATATTCGCTAAGTAATACCGTTAATTCGCAAACCGGAAATGCAGCACATCGCCGTCAGCGACGACATATTCCTTACCTTCCAGACGGAACTTGCCCGCTTCGCGTGCGCCCGCTTCGCCCTTATTGGTGACGTAATCGCTATAAGCAATGGTTTCAGCCCGGATATAACCCTTTTCGAAATCCGTGTGGATGACGCCGGCTGCAGCTGGTCCCTTGGTGCCTTTTGAAATTGTCCAGGCGCGGGCTTCTTTCGGACCGATGGTAAAATAAGTAACGAGGTCCAAAAGCTCATAGCCGGCGCGGATCACACGGTTAAGGCCCGGCTCATCCAAGCCGACCGCATCGAGATAATCTTTCTGGTCTGCTGCTTCCATCACCGCGATTTCGCTCTCGATCTGGGCCGAGACGACGACGGCTTTCGCGCCTTCTTTTTTGGCGTATTCCATCACGCGGGCCGAAAACGCGTTGCCGTCATGGGCGGAGGCTTCCTCGACATTGCAGACATAGAGCACCGGTTTGGCGGTGAGCAGCGTCAACATCCGGAAAGTGCGTTCTTCTTCCGCCGAGCGTTCGACGAGCCGTGCAGGGCGGCCATCGCGCAAGAGCTCAAGACAGCGGGCCATGATGTCGACCTGCTCTTTGGCGTCTTTATCGCCGCTTTTGGCTTTTTTCTCGAGCGGGATGATGCGCTTCTCCAAGCTGTCGAGATCGGCGAGCATTAGCTCGGTTTCGATGGTCTCGATATCGGCGAGCGGGTCGATTTTACCCTCGACGTGGGTGATGTCGCCATCTTCAAAGCAGCGTACGACATGGGCGATGGCGTCGACCTCGCGGATATTGGCCAAAAACTGATTGCCGAGGCCTTCGCCTTTCGACGCACCGCGCACGATGCCGGCGATGTCGACAAAGGTGATGCGGGTAGGGATGATCTCTTTCGAGCCGGCAATGGCAGCTAAAATCTCGATCCGCGGATCGGGCACGGCCACATCGCCGACGTTCGGCTCAATGGTACAAAACGGATAATTGGCCGCCTGTGCCGCCGCCGTTTGCGTCAGAGCGTTGAAAAGGGTCGACTTACCGACATTCGGCAGTCCGACGATACCGCATTTGAAACCCATGGTGATTTATATCCGTTTGAGGAAATCGTTAGTCGCGGTTGTGTCGGGAAAAGAAGCAAAAGGCAAGGAGGGAAGGGGAAATCGTGACCAGTTTCCTTCAACCTGAGGGGCAAGAGCAGATGGCTTCTATTTTTCTTTATCCTCACCCCAGCCGCTTGATTCCATCGCAAGATGAACCTTGCTCTGGAAGGTTGCATCTTGGCCTATGACCAACAGGGATGCCTGGTCGGCGACCGATCGGCAGAGGTCAGACACCCATTCGCGCTCGCTTTTGGAAAAATCGGAGAGCACGAAGCCATGGACGGCGTCTTTATGGCCCGGATGGCCGATTCCCAAGCGGACGCGGCGATACTCGTTGCCGCAATGGGCCGAGATGGAGCGTAGGCCATTATGACCCGCATTGCCGCCACCGAGTTTGATACGCATTTTGGCGGGTGGAAGATCGAGCTCATCGTGGAAGACCACGATGTCTTTAAGCGCTATCTTGAAAAATTGGGCAGCTTCCTGCACCGCGCGACCCGATTCATTCATGAAGGTTTCGGGCACAAGCAGCAAAACCTTTTCAGTGCCGATTGTGACTTCCGTCACAGCACCCTGAAAGCGCCTGCGCCAAGGCGCTGCTTTGTGGACGCGCGCCATTTCCTCCATCGCCATAAAGCCGATATTGTGCCGGTTGCCCGCATAGCGCGCGCCGGGGTTGCCAAGGCCTACGAACAAAAGCATGGGGCGACTTCTCATGCGAGGAAAGGGAGATCATAAAAAACGCGCCGCGAGAGACCCGCGACGCGCCAAAACTTTGCGGCGAGCCGCTGATTATTTCTTAGGCGCAGCCTTAGCCGCTGCCTTGCCGGCAGGAGCAGCTGCTGCAGGCGCTGCCGCTTCGTCCTTCATGCCGCCGGTGGCGACAATGGTGAGGATCGTGAAGTCGTGCTTGTCGACTGCAGTGCAGTTCTCAGGCAGCGTGATCATCGACACATGGATCGACTTGCCGATATCCACGCCCGTCAGATCGACGTTGACGCCGGTCGGGATGGCGTCTGGTGGCACCATCATTTCGATCGAATGCTGAACGAGGTTGATCGCTCCACCGCGTTTGATGCCAGGCGAAGCCACCTGATTGATAATATGCACCGGCACTTCTACCCGGATCTTCTGACCCGCGGTCAGGCGTAGGAAGTCGACATGCAGTGGCTGATCGCGGATCGGATCAAGCTGGTAATCGCGCGGAATGACGCGGATTTTGTTGCCATCGACGTTGACCTCAAAAACGGTCGTCAGGAAGTGGCCAGCGAAAATCAGCTTTTTCGTAGCGTTGAAATCGAGAGAGATAGAGGTCGGCTCGACGCCGCCGCCATAGATGACAGCCGGAACGCGGCCCTGAAGACGAACTGCACGAGCGGCCCCCTTGCCATTCGTCGCGCGGACCGTCGCCTCAATCTGCTTTGCAGCATTGGACATGATCGTATTTCCTTCAAAAAAGAAGCCGCCGGGATCGCTTGATCCGACGACTGGGTGACGCGTCAACGCCTCCAAGGGTGTCGATGTGACGCGGATGGGGTCAATACCCCAAATTGCAGCGCGTGACAATCGCAAGCGCTATGAAAAAGCCGCCGGAACGCTGATGCGCTCCGGCGGCCATAAAAAACGAACCGATCAGCCCTTGGCGCGCTGGCGGATCATGAAATTGTCATAGGTGTATTCGCCGATCTGGAACCAGAGATATTCATCGTTCCGGAAGGCCATATAGGCATCGTGAACCTTCTTGAAATTCTCGTTTTTGGCCGAGATTTCCTCATAGGTGTCGAGGGCTGCCTTGTAGCTCGCTTCCATGATCTCGGGCGAGAAAGGACGCAATTGGGCACCGCCCTGCTGGACAAGGCGCTTGATGGCGGCGGGATTGTTGGCGTCGTATTTGGCCTGCATCTCGACATTGGCCCGCGCCGCCGCCGAGGTGAGGATGGCCTGATAGGCCTTCGGCAATTCGGCCCATTTCGCGCTGTTGATAAAGAAATGCAGTGCTGCACCACCCTCCCACCAGCCGGGATAGTAATAATAGGGGGCTACTTTGTTGAAGCCGAGCTTTTCATCGTCATAGGGACCCACAAACTCGACCGCGTCGAGCGTACCCTTTTCGAGCGCCGGGTAGATATCACCCGCGGCCAATTGCTGGGGGACGACGCCGAGTTTGGCCATCACCGCGCCCGCAAGCCCGGCGATTCGCATTTTCAACCCTTTGAAATCGTCAACCGTCTTCATTTCCTTGCGGAACCAGCCACCCATCTGCGTGCCGGTATTGCCGCCCGGAAGGCTTAGAAAATTATAGGATTTGAAAAAGTCATTCAGCAGCTCCATGCCGCCGCCATGATAGAACCACGCATTTTGCTGGCGTGAATTGAGCCCGAAGGGCACGGCGGTGCCGAAGGCGAAGGTTGGGTCCTTGCCGAAATAATAATAGGGCGCGGTATGGCACATTTCGACGGTACCGTTGGCCACCGCATCCGCCGCCTGAAGGCCGGGCACAATTTCACCCGCAGCAAAGACCTGAATTTGAAACTTGTTGTCGGTTGCCTCGGCGACCGCCTTGGACAAGGTATCCGCGCCGCCAAAAATGGCATCGAGCGATTTGGGAAAGCTGGACGTCAGACGCCATTTCACGTCGGGGGCCGACTGGGCCAGAGCCGGTTTTGCGATGGCGGTTGCCGCTAGGCCTAGTCCCGCAGCTTGGACGAATTGCCTTCTTTTCATGAATTTCCCCTCGTTCGCATTGTCGGATCATCCCGCCTGGCTTGAGCGGGCCTGATTTTCAATTTTTGACCCGTGATTTGACAAAGATCATGTCATTATCGTTCACTTCTCACAAGTACTACAAATGGGGGGCGGGCGATTGGCCATTATTTCCTATCTGACGACGGTCAGGCTTGACGCGGGCGCACGACGCCATTTGGGGGAAGACCTCAAGGCCGCGGGCATTTTGCGGCCTCTGGTGATCACCGATCGGGGTATTGTGGCCGCCGGCATTCTCGATGAGGTTTGTCGTTCGGGTGGGCTTGAAGCTGGCGTCCCCGTCTATGGTGGCACGCCTGCCAATCCAACCGAGGAAGCTGCCGGTGAGGCATTGGCCCTTTACCGGTCCGAGCGCTGCGATGGCATGATTGCGCTGGGCGGTGGCTCGGCGATGGATCTGGCCAAGGCGGTTGCTGTTTTGGCGGCCCATGAAGGGGAATTGCAGAGTTTTGCTGTCGTGAATGGCGGGTTTGCGAAAATTACCGCGGCTACGGCGCCGGTTTTGGCTATTCCGACAACGGCGGGAACTGGAAGCGAGGTAGGGCGCGGTGCGATCATCAGCTTCCGTGACGGGCGAAAACTGGGCTTGTTGTCGCCCTATCTCATTCCGAAACGGGCAATTTGCGATCCTGAACTGACACTCGGATTACCGCCCGGTCTGACGGCTGCGACGGGGATGGATGCCATCAGCCATTGCATCGAATGTTTTACGTCGCCTGTGGACAATCCCGTGGCTGCTGCCATTGCCATTGACGGGCTGGAGCGGGCGATCAAGGCCTTGCCCCGGGCGGTTGTGGACGGTTCTGATCTAGCGGCGCGGCGCGAGATGATGATCGCTGCTATGGAGGGTGCGCTGGCGTTCCAGAAAGGGTTGGGCGCGGTTCATGCGCTTTCCCATCCGCTGGGCGGGTATCGCGATCTTAAATTGCATCATGGCACGCTGAATGCGGTTCTTTTGCCGCCGGTTCTGCGCTTCAATGAACCGGTTTGCGGCCAAACCTATTCGCGGTTGCGGCAGGCGGTGGGACTGGCGGAGGGCGGCGATCTAGCGGGATTTATGGCCGAATTTGCACGAAATCTTGGTATTCCGATGTCACTTGGTGCGCTTGGCGTGCCGGAGAGCATCTTGCCGGAAGTCGCCAAAGCGGCCTTGCTTGACCATACCCACGCCACCAATGCGCGGGCAGCAACGGAAGCTGATTATCTGGCAATGTTGCACGAAGCGTTTTGATGTTACGCCTTCCGGGCATGAAAAAAGGGGCCGCGAGGCCCCTTTTTACGTTTCATGACAAAACGGCTTATTTCGTTGCCGCTTCATACATCTCTAGGACATAGTCCCAGTTGACGAGATGATCCACGAACGCCTTCAAATAATCGGGGCGACGGTTGCGGTAATCGATGTAGTAGGAGTGCTCCCAAACGTCGACGCCGAGGATCGGCTGCGCGCCGGACACCAACGGGCTCTCGCCATTTGGCGTCTTGGAGACGAAGAGCTTGCCGTCCTTCACCGAGAGCCATGCCCAGCCGGAGCCGAATTGGGTGGTGCCTGCGGCGATGAACTCTTCCTTGAATTTGTCGACCGAGCCGATATCCGAGACGATCGCTTTTTCGATCTTGCCCGGAATGGCGCCGCCGCCGTTCGGCTTCATCCAGTTCCAGAAATGGAGATGGTTGTAATGCTGGCCGGCATTGTTGAAGAGGCCAGCGTGTTTGCCGAACGAGCCCTTCACGATGTCTTCGAGCGACTTGCCCTCGAACTCGGTGCCCTTCACCAGATTGTTGCCGTTGGTGACGTAAGCATTGTGATGCTTGTCGTGGTGATATTCGAGCGTCTCCTTCGACATATAAGGCTGAAGGGCGTCGTAAGCGTAAGGTAGTTCGGGAAGGCTGAACATGGCGATCTCCCTGCTGTGCGGTTTGGGGGTTAAAACGGGGTGGCCTTATAAAAGCAGCGGCCGCGTGAGCGTATTTAGGCAGTTTTGACCAAAACGGCAATGCGGCATTTCAGCAAGGGAGTCATCCTGCGGACGCCAGAAACGAGAAAGGAGGCGATTTCCCGCCTCCCTCCGACGTCAATGTATGAAAGACCGCTCAGCGACGCTTGCGGCGCTGCTGGCCAAGGCCCATTTGCTTGGCAAGCGCGGAACGCGCGGTTGCATAATTGGGCGCAACCATCGGATAGTCACCCGGCAGACCCCATTTCTCGCGGTACTCTTCCGGCGTCATATCGTATTGGGTGCGCAGATGGCGCTTCAGCGATTTGAACTTCTTGCCGTCTTCGAGACAGACCAGAAAGTCCGGTGTGATCGATTTTTTGACCGAGATGGCAGGCTTTTGCGGCTCGGCCGGCTCTTCAACGCTACCTTCCTCAATATGGGACAAGGCCGCATAAACGCTATGGATGAGGCCGGTCAACTCGCCCGGTGTGATGGTGTTGTTGCTGACATAGGCCGAGACAATATCGGCGGCCAGTTCGACAAAAATGTTCGAATTCACTTGATCCGTCATGGGCTTGATATCCGATGTGTTGATTTTATGTGAGTTAAGGCGGTTAAGCTTTGGCGTGTTAAAAATGACCTAGCGTCAAAAAACAGAGACCCGATTTCAACGCGTATTTTAATAGTTGAGTAGCGTTCGAAAACAGGAATAAAGCTAAGTTTCAAACCAACAATACGCGAAACTGATTCTCATTTATGGTATATTTTAAACGCTTGCAATACATGGTTGGCCAATAGTATCGAATATTTTATCCGTATAAATGCCGAGCCGTTCAAGAGGTGACTTCTCTATCTTAAGCTGTTGATGCACAGTATCTCATTCTAAAACGGGAAAGTAACAAAAATGTCTGTCAATTCTTATCCATCCAAAGTGACGTTTACGGAAGCCGAGTGGCGGGCGCGTCTGACGCCGGAGCAATACCGGATTGCGCGCGAGCACGGGACCGAGCGGGCCTGTACCGGACCGGGATGGGACGAGAAGCGCGCGGGCGTTTATCGCTGTGTGTGCTGCGAGACCGATTTGTTCACTTCGGACACGAAGTTTGAATCAGGCACCGGCTGGCCGAGTTTCTTCCAGCCGTTGGATCGGCATTTGATTGTCGAGAACGAGGATTTGACGCTGGGCATGCGGCGCGTCGAGGTGTTGTGCGCCGTATGTGATGCGCATCTCGGCCATGTGTTTCCTGACGGACCACGGCCAACCGGCCTGCGCTATTGCATCAATGCTACCGTTCTCGATTTTGTGCCGGACGAGGCCTGAGATGGCCATGTCTGTGACCCACCCCTCCGGAACGATGATGCGGAGGGAGGCTTCGCAGCTCCTTATCGTCGATGTTCAGGAAAAATTACTGGCGACCATCCATCAGGTGGAAGCCATGATCGCGCGGACGCGGTTTCTGGTAGAAGCGGCGCGCGTCTTGGGTGTGCCGATCACGGTGACCGAACAATATCCCAAAGGCTTGGGCCCAACGGAAGCGGCGCTGTTGGGAGCGTGCGGCGGGGGGACGCCAGTGTTCGCCAAGACGGCGTTTTCTTGTTTGCGCGACGAGGCCATCGCAGCGCATCTGAATGCGCGGCCCGAGCGGCGGCAGCTCGTGGTGGTTGGCATGGAGGCGCATGTCTGCGTGTTGCAAACAGCGCTTGATGCACAGGCTGCCGGATATGCGGTGTTTGTGGTGGGTGATGCCATTTCGAGCCGTACGGCTTCCGATGCCGATGCCGCCCGCCGGCGGTTGGAGGCGGCCGGTATCAGCCTTGTTTCGGCTGAAATGGTGTTTTTCGAATGGCTCGAGCGGTCCGGAACACCGGAATTCAAGCAGTTGGCGCCCTTGTTGCGTTAAAAATTCTTGGCGGCGGTGCTCGTTTGCGCGTCGAAACAAGCGCTGAAGGATGTTGATTTGTAGCTACAATTAGGCTACATTTTTCCTTCACAGGAGAGTTGGTGATGAGTTCGGTCGACAGCGTCGTGAGAGCCAGAATTGATGCGGTGACAAAAGCCAAGGCTGCCAAGGCTCTGGACGCGATGGGGCTGAATATATCCGATGCCATCCGTCTCCTGATGGTCCGGATCGCCGATGATCAGCGTTTTCCATTTGATATTCGAGTTCCCACCGCCAAAACAGCTGCGGCGATCGCCGAGCTCGAGGCGGGGAAGGGCCAGTCTGCCCGAAGCATCAAAGCCTTGATGGCTGATTTGAATGCGGACGATTGAGTATTCCAACGCCTTTAAGAAAGACTTCAAGCTGGTCAAGCGGCAACCACGCCATGCGCGCGATGTTGATGGTTTGCTTGAGGTCGTCCTTGCATATTTGTTGGTCGATCATGAATTGCCGGAAAAATTTCAAGACCATCCCCTGATCGGCGTCTGGAATGGATATCGGGACTGCCACCTCAAGCCTGACCTCGTGTTGATCTACCGCCAGACGGACGACAATATTCTTCGATTGGCGCGATTGGGAACCCATCAGCATCTCTTCAAATCTTAGCGGCCAACTCCTTCGGCTTTCCGACTGTTCGTCCGGCTGACCAGCCAGGCGGGCAAACGGCTGTGTCGCGTTGGGGGGGCGGCCTTGGAAGCCCGCCCTCCCCTGTGGTCAATTTAAGATATTTTTCCTAAAATACTTGACATTCGCTAAATTAGGATAATAGTCTCCTTTATATGACGTAACGTCAAAAGGAGATGGGGAATGGTCGGGCAGGACACAGCGGTTTTGACGCGGGCGATGGGATTGGGGTTGCGCGATCTGGCGGGCGAGGGGTGCTTTGCCACGCGGTCCGTACGGGAGGGCTATCTTTCGGTGGCGGCGCGGAAAAAGGGGGTAACGCTGGCTGTGGGGCAGCTCAAGGCGAGCATTGGCGAGCGGCTTGTCGCTTCGGGATGGGCAGCTTGGAGCGGGCCATCGGACACTGCCCGCCTTGTGCTGACGCCGCAAGGACAGAGTTTGGCGCGCCGGCTGGCCGAAGTCTTGCCGCACGAATTGGCCGAGGGCCTCGATATCGAGGAGCGGATGACGGCTCTGGGGCCGGAGCGGGTTTTGGTGGACCGGCGCGAAAGTCCTTTGGCTTGGCTCGCCCGACGCAAGGGCACGGACGGCAAGCCGATGCTTGATCCGCTCAGTCTGGCGGCGGGTGAGCGGCTGCGCGCGGATTTCGAGCGTACCGGACTAAGTCCGCGTGTCACGATGGATTGGGAGCGCTTTGGCGCCGGAACGGGTTCGGGCGGACGCGGCGGATCCCTGAGCGATGCCATGATTTCGGCGCGCCAGCGGATTGACCAGGCGCTCGCAGCCGTTGGCGCCGATATGGCGGGCGTGCTGGTGGATATTTGCTGCTATTTGAAGGGGCTTGATCTTGTGGAGCGGGAACGGGGATGGCCGCCGCGGTCGGCCAAGCTCGTGCTCGGAATGGCGCTTGGTCGTTTGGCCGCGCATTACGGGCTTACCAGCGAGGCCCGCGGGCGGGAGCGCTCCGGCGGGATCGTGGTGTGGGCTGACGCGGAAGCGGCGCAAGTCCGCGCTTCCGAGGGCGCCCTTGGCTAGGCGCCGGCTTCTTCCGCCAAAAGATCACGCGCATCGCGGCGGATGCGCTCGACCATCGAGCGCACGCCGTTGGAGCGCTGCGGGGTGAGGTGTTCGGCCAGTCCGATGCGGCGGAAGAGGTCGAGCGCGTCGAGCGCCAGAATATCGGTGGCGGTGCGGCCGGAATACAGCGCCAGCGTCAACGCCACGAGGCCTTTGACAATATGGGCATCGCTCTGGCCACGAAAATGCAGCACGGGCGCGACGCCGCTGCGGTCGATCGAGGTAACGACCCAAACCTGACTGGCGCACCCTTTGACACGCGTTTCCTCGGTCATCTCGCTTTCGGCGAGCAAGGGCAGATCTTTGCCGAGTTCGATCAGATAGCGGTAGCGGTCTTCCCAATCGTCGAGGAAGCCGAAATTCTCGATAATCTCATTGAAACTCGCCGCCATGTCCCACTCCTTCGCCCTGCGTCCGTTTAGAGCGAAGCGGGCCGAAGGTCGAGGTTAAATCTTTTTCTGGGTCGGAAGAGCAGGCACGGCAGCAGGTGCGGGAGGAAGCTCGCGACGCGGCGGCAGCGGAATGGCCTGTGCATCCGTTACCGCGTCGGCAACCGTAACCGTGTGTGGCTTTTCAGGCGCGGGAATGTCTTTCAGCAAAGCGGCAATAGCATCGCCCGAATCGATGGCTCTGGTGTCGACGGTTTTGGTATCGACGGTTTTAAGTGCCGAGGCGGCGGCCTCCATGCAGGCCTTTTCATGGCCCTTGCAGGCGGCAAGGGCGGCCTTGCCCAAGGTTTCGACGCCGGCAGAAATCGGCGCGGCCGTGCTAGCATAGGTGTTGGCCAGCGCCGGCACGACGGCAAGCTGCACCGGTCCTGCCGAAGGCTTGGCAAGCCAATCCGGTAGAGACGCGCGAAGCGGCGACAGCAGATAAAGAACGCCGATAACAAACAGCGCTCTGATCACGAAACCCATGAGATCAACTTTGTGTGACAAAAATCGTTATCGTCTTGTAGGCGCTGCGCGCAGCGCTGCAAATCTTCCATTGCGTCGGCAGCAGGGTCGCAGGGGCAGAGATTGCTGGTGTGGTTAATCAACCCCTAAATTCGGGCGGCAAATTATGGGTTTTGTTAAGCTTTGAGGGGGGTGGCGTTAACGATTGCTCGAATGCGACAAAACTGCGCGTGATAAATTTAGCGAAGGTTTAAGGTCCGCACGTCACACTGGCCCGACAGACGAAAATTGGACCATTCGGACAACATAGGGGCAGTGCGTGGTGGGTGAATTGACGTTCGCGGAGCGCTTTATCGAGGTGCTGGGTGATCTTGTGCATCGTTCGGTCAAGGTTTCCGACACGCGCTTTACGGCGCATCGCTGGTTTATCGGTTCGCGTCTGGCGCTCGGGGCGGTGGGCCTCGTGCCTATGACGCTGTGGCTTGCTTTGCCGAATGTGATGCCGCGGGCGCTGCTGATCGGGGCAACCGTGTTATGCTTCCAAGGGGTGACCGCGCTGGCCGTGTCGCGTCTGGGTGGTTTGCGGGCGGGCTTTGCGGTGTCGGTGCTGGGCTTTGCCGCGTTTCCCCTGATGACCGGCGACACCGCCGGACCGATCACGCTGATGCCTTTTATTCTCGAGGGAGCGATTCTGGCCGGTGCCGCGGGTGCGGGGCTGGCAGCGGGCCTGATTGCCCTTGGCCTCGCAGCCCTTGTTGTCACCGGCAGTTTGCGGGCTGACAGCAGCCTTCTGGTGGCCGATGTCGTGGCGTTGACGGCACTGCTTCTCGGCACGCTCTATTGGACCTTGCGCGAGAGCCGCCGCGATGTGCGGGCGCGCTTCTCCGATGACCGCTGGCGGGCGCTTTCGGGGCTAACAGACGCCGGCATCGTGCGCCATGACGAGAGCGGTTCGGTGATCGGCTCCAATGCGATGTTTTGCCGGTTGATCGGCATTGGCCCCGAAGAGCTGGCCGACAAGACGGTGATCGCCCGCCTGCATCTGGCCAGCGGCCCCGCCTTTCTCAAAGCCTTGTCGGACGTGCTGCACGGCGCGGGGCAGGCCGAGGCGCGGGTGCGGATCAAGTGCGAGTCCGGCGCGGAAGGCCATAACGGGCACGATCCCTATCGTGATTTCGATATACGCTTTTCGCGCGCTGTTCGCGATCCGGGCACGGGGCAACCGGAAATCATGGCGTGCTATCGGCCTGTCGCGGTGGCGCTCGAGCGGGCGCCGGCCGTGCCGAAGCCTTCGCTTGAATCGGCCCGTCTGGGCCATGAATTACGGACGCCGCTGACGGCCATTATCGGCTTTGCCGAATGTCTCGGCGACCCCGCGATCATTGCGCCGGATGATCCGAAGCGCGGCGATTATGCGCGCATCATCGGCACATCGGCGCGCCATATGCTGGATCTCGTCAATCACCTGCCCGGCACGGCGATCCCTGTTGCGGGTGCTGCGGCGAAAGAGGATGAGGAGGATCGGGTTGATCTGGCCGATCTGATCGACGAGGCGGTGGGGATTATGCGCCTGACGATCGAGGCGCAGCGCGCCCGTTTGAGCTGGAAAGTGGACGAGGATGTGCCGGCTCTGGCCGGAAGCCGCCACGCGCTTCGCCAGATTTTGATCAATCTGATTTCCAATGCCTTGAAATTTGCGCCCGAGGGCATGGTTACGGTGCGGGCCGTGCGTGAAGGCAGCAAGATCCGCCTGACCGTCGAGGATAACGGCGTTGGCGTTGCCGAACAGGATTTGGCGCGGCTGGGCGAACCGTTTTTCCGCGGTAGCGCGTCCCGCTACGGCGCACCCGAAGGGCAAGGCCTCGGGCTCGGTATCGTGCGCGAGATTGTTCAGCGTCACAACGGGCATTTTGATGTGATGAGCCGGGCGGGTGCCGGGACGCGGGTGATCGTGACCTTCGCCCTTTCCGATCGGGGTCCGGATATGACCGGCCTTGGCAACCAACCCGAACATCGCGAGCGCCGTTATGCGTAATCATCCCCGCCGTCGCGAACCGTTGTTCGAAGACGAGCCGCATCCGGCCTATGCCGGTCCGTCCGACCAGCGCTCCGATCCGTCCGAAGCGATGGCGTCTTCGCGCCCCCTTCTGGCGGCACCGGGGCGGCTATTGCTCGGCTTTGTCATGGCGGGCACTTTGGTGGCCTTTATCACCAATGCGCTCTATCTCCAGAAATCGACACGGTCGGCCTCGCTGATCGATTTTGCGTCGGTCTGGCATGGGGCGGGTTCGCTCAATCCGTTTGGCCTGCTGTTCCGTGCCGGTGGCGACAGCGCACCGGTGATCGAGGGCGCCCCGCAACCGCCCCGTCGTCCCGATAAGGTTGAAGCGGTGCCGGTACCGGTGCCTGCGCCGGTCGTGGCGCCCGTTCTGGCGCAACCGAAAGTATCGGCTTCTGCTGCGATGGTTGCCTCCGCCGACCCCAAGCAGGCTTTTGCGCCCCCGCAGCCCATTCCCGATGCGGGCGTGGTTGATCCGGTGGGTGCGCTGGTATCGTCGTCCATGCCGCGCCCCGAAAAGGGGATTTTGGGCGTGCAGCGCGCACTCAACAAGATCGGATATGGTCCGGTATCGCCCGACGGGCTGAAATCCTCCGCCTTGCGGGATGCCGTTTTGCATTTCCAGAAAGACCGGCATCTTCCCCCGACCGGCGAAGTTGATCCGACGACAAAGCCCGTGCTGGCCAAAGTCTCCGGCTTTGCGCTGGATTAAGCCGGAATGACAGCACGTCTGCGCTCCGATATCTGGGTATCGGCCTATCTCCGGCGCTGTGCGGTGGAAGGGGTGGTGGCGGTGTTGCGCCGACGCGGGGCAGCGGAAGCCGGCGCGATCTATATCAAAATCGACCGGCTGGATGGCCGCGCCTCGCTTTACGCTCCGGCGCTGCCGGATTGGGACGCCGAGGCCCCGCCCGAGCGTCGCTTCGAGGCGGTGATCGTCGACGCCGATCCGCTGAGCGTGGAAGAGCGCATGGCGCGCGACATCCTGTTCGATCCGGACCTCTGGATGATCGAAGTCGAAGACCGCGCAGGCCGCACCTTTCTCGATGCGGACGCCCGATAGGCCTCAGGCGATGAGCCGTTCCGGCGCCGCGTTCGCCCCATTGTACCGGCTCATGCGGGTGGCTGCGGCGGAGGCGATGGTGGCATGGGCCGCCATGATCCAGCGGGCGGTTGCCGGTTGCGCGGTTTCAAGGACGTCTTCGACGCCGCCCGGCATGCCGGGGCGATGAAACGAGGCCGCCTGACAGGCCTGTCGGATCAGAGCCGCCGGCGTATCCACCGCCATCAGCGCAATGGCAAGCAGCGCGCCTGAATTTTCACCCAGCAGGGAGAACAAGGCCGCATAGGGAAGGCCGAACAGGGTGGCGAGACGGGTGGTCAAGGCCACGGCATCGCCTTGTTCGATCCAGTGGCGGATGTCCGATAGCGGTGTTTCCGACATCCATTGCGGCTTTGACGCCGCCAGCGCGTCGGCGAGGCGCAAGATCGCCAGACGCTGGCGCGGGGTGGCGTGGATAAACAGCGCGGCGCGACGTTGTGGTGACAGATCGGACCGCGACAGCAGCTGCCTGGCCAGTGCGACATTGCCAAGCGCACGGCTGGCGAGAACATTGAACGCGCCATCGGGCAAAGCGGTGTCCGATTGTTCGCCCAGAATTTGATCGATGACCGGATCGTTGCGGTCCAGCAGGATGTCGATGAGAGCGTCCGACAGATCATTGCGGGCGGCGATCGCGCGGGCAACAGGCACTGAGCCGGTGCGGGCCAGCCTGATTTTGGTGTCGGAGGTGAGGCTCACTTCTTCCGACAGGACGATGAGGGATGCGCGGTCTTGCCGGTTGACGAAAATTTCGACCAGACGCGGTGTCATCAGGCCGCCGTTGACGAGCTTTTTGGCGCATTGACAGGCCACCGCTTCGGACGTGCGCGGCAGCAGGAGCAGGAGATCATCCGCCATATCATGCAGGGCAGCCGACACGCCGGCGCGCGGAGGTTGCGCCACGCCAAACGCCCGCTTTTCGAAGCGCGAAAAACCATGGCCCGTATCAGCGGCGAGCGACATTCTGGATTTCGTCTCCGTACCCAATGCTACTTACCTTCGGCAATTCCGTATTCTTTTTTAAGACGGCAATCGTTAGCAAAGCGTTAACCATGACATAAGCATAACTAGGCTATGCCGAATCGAATTGCCCTAGGGGAGATTCAAGCATGAATAATATACTTTACGTTATAGATTACAGTTTTTTGACTAAAAAATCCCAAACAACTGCAAGTGATTGTGGTTGTGAAGTCATTATTTTCCCCGGAATTAGATATTGTCGAGAAACTATTGTCCCTAAGAGTGTCAAAAAAAGATCGAAGAGTGGAAAAGCTATCCTTCGGAACCGACGCGATACGGTCAAAACGCGTGTCACCTAGCCGCTCGGGGCGAGGTGTACTGTGGCCCTTATGCGCGGCTTCCGTGCTGCTCGGCCTCCTTGCGGGGTGTGCCGAGACGGGTGATTTCGGTCGCCGTCGTCCGGGGCTCATGGAAGGCAAGCAGGGGATCGATGCGCCGCCGGATTGGTTCGGAGCGCGTGCGACCTTGACCGAACCCGAAGTCGAGTTGCGCAATCGCGCTTTGGCGCTGAGCCGCAATCCGGAAAAGCCCATCTATCCGACGCTTGATGCGCTCGAGGCTGTGATCGGGCCGGATGCGGATGTCTATTACAGCCGTGTCGCTGGTTATGCCGATCTCTCGGTCACCGCGCGCTATAAACGGGTGGAGCGCGATGCGTCGGCTGACCTTGTGCTGGTGCCGCTGTTTCGGGCCGCAGCGTGTCGCGTGGCGGTGGTCGATGCGCTCCGGGTGGCGGCGCTTCCCGCTTCGGAAAGTCTGACGGCCGATCAAGCCGCCTTGGCGCGGATACGGGTGGCCGGCAATGCCGCGATCGGAGCGGCGATCGAGCGGGCTCTACCGCAACGGATCGAGGCCTATCATGGCGCGCTGGAGCGCCTCTTTGCCGCCTCGCCCGACGAAGCGGCCAAGCCCACGCTGGCCGCGATCCATGCGTTGCGCGATGAAGTGGCCAAGGGTGGCGATTGCCCGACTGCGGCCCCCATGAGCGGCAAGCGGGTGGTGCGCAAGGGGTAAGCGTCCACCGATCCGCTTTCAGCCCGCCGGTGATCCGTGCCATACTGACCGCATGGAAGGGCGCGAGCCCTGGCGGTTGAAAGTTTTTTGGATGGTCGATGACAAGCGAGCGGACGCGAAGGCGCCGTTTTGGGAACAAAAAACGCTGGAGGAGATGTCCTCCGCGGAATGGGAAAGCCTCTGCGATGGCTGCGGGCGGTGCTGCCTTGTCAAGCTCGAGGATGAAGACACCGGCCAATATTATGCGACCGATATTGCCTGCCAATTGCTGGACAAAGAAAGCTGCCGCTGTCGCGATTATGCCAATCGCCAGACGGTGGTCTCCGATTGCGTTCGCCTGACGCCCGTTGAAGCCCGGACGCTCGGCTGGTTGCCGCCGACCTGTGCCTATCGCCTGCTGGCGGAAGACAAGCCTCTGGCCTGGTGGCATCCGCTGGTATCGGGGCGGGCGGAGACGGTGATCGAAGCCGGTGTTTCGGTCAAAGGACGGGTTCATTGCAGCGAAACCGAGATTGCGGTCGAGGATGTGGTGGACCGGATAAGACAATGGCCGCTGGCATGGCCGAAAAAGGCCAAAAAGCCGCCGACCCGATAAAGGCGGGCGGGCCCGATAAAGGCGGGCGGGGGCAGCGGACCGGCGCTCGGCATTACGCTGCATCATAACCTATAGTAGGAAATAATTCGTTTACAACGATCAAAACTTATCGTAACGTAAGGTCTTCGTTCTGCCGTTCCGATCAAAGGCATGGCATCGGATCCAAACCGGTCTTTTTGAGGGCGGCGAGGATTGCTCTGGGGCGGGCAAGATCCGGTCGGGATGACAGGGCGATTTCCGGACGCGAGACTTCAGTACCGCGTGTGCTCGCGTATGTTTTTCACCCAACAAACGAGACACATGTCATGCCAAAATCCGATATCTCACTGATTGATAGCCTGCTAATGCCTCAGCGGTCTTCTACCCGGCGCCAGAAAATGCCAGATGAGAGCCGTTTTGATCCGATGATCGAAGGGCGCGACCTCTGGGCCAATGCCGCGAGCGGATTACCCCCCGCAGAGGCCGAATTGGACCAGACCAGCGCCCCTTCGAAAGGAAGGATGATTTCTGCCCGCGCTCAGGCTTTGGTGTCGTTGACGCCGGCCGAGCGATCCGCACGGGACGAGGCGGCCGTGGTCGACACGACCTTTACCGACGACGATCCCCGCGCGTGCCCGCGTGATCTGGAAGAATTCCGGCTGGCGCTGGCCGTTGACCTCGACCGTTTACGGGCAGTTAAGAAAAAATACTAAAATTAGGAAATAATACCTTGACACCGTAACGGTGGTGGTGTAGAAGAAAGGCATACTCCACCGGTGTGACCAAAAAGCGGGCCTGCTGATGCGGAGCCCGCTTTTTTTGGCCTCGGGCGGAACGGATAACATGACGCTAACACAGGTGAGCCATGCGCCGATTAACTCGCGATCAGGCTATCGAGATTCGACGGCTCTATGAAAATTCGCAGCTCTCGCTGACGGCGATTGCCACAAAAGTCGGTGTTTCGCCGGCCACCATCCAGATTTATTCCCGCACCCAGGGTTGGCGGCCACGGCGGGGGGGCAAAGCGCCCGAGGGTGCGCGCCCCTTGCGCTGGCTCGGCAAACCCTGCACCGGCCTTGGTGAATGTCCCGAGAGGAAGGCGCTGATTGCACGGGCCTGGGCTGCGGCCCATGCGCACATCAACGAGATTGAAGCGCGGATGACGCAGATCGGCTCTGCGGACGAGAAGACCACCACCGCCAGCGATGATGCGCGGGCAGTTGCGACCCTTGTGCGCACGCTCAAAGATCTCACCTCGCTCGATAAATCGGAAGCCGGAGGCGGCCAGCCTGCGAAGAACGGAGCCCCGGATGACCCGAATGCGAACGCGTCCGCCAGCACCGGTTTCGCCAGCGATCTTGCCGACGAACTGGCTCGACGTCTTGCTGGCCTCCGAAAGCGAGGGTCTGCTGCCTGACCTTCTGGCGGGGTTATCGGCGCCGGCGATCGAGACCATGCTGGGCGACTGGCGGGTATGGGCGCGGGCCGACCAATTGCCGCCCGATTGCGCCCAAAGCGGCATGCCGTGGACCGTGTGGCTGGTGCTGGGCGGACGCGGCGCCGGCAAGACGCGCACCGGCGCCGAATGGGTGCGCGGCCTGGCGCTTGGTAAACCGCCCTTCAGCGACAAGCCGGTGACGCGGATCGCGCTGGTGGGTGAAACGCAAAACGATGTGCGCGAGGTCATGGTCGAGGGCGTTTCGGGATTGTTGAGCGTGCATCGCCGCGACGAGCGACCGCTCTGGCAACCGACGCGGCGTCGGCTGGAATGGCCCAATGGAGCGGTAGCGCATGTGTTTTCGGCCGAAGACCCCGAAAGCCTGCGCGGGCCGCAATTCGAGGCCGCATGGCTTGACGAAATCGGCAAATGGCGACGGGCCGAAGAGACGTTCGATATGCTGCAATTCGGGCTTCGTTTAGGGGCCAATCCGCGCCAGACGGTAACGACGACACCACGGCCGACGCCTGTGCTGAAACGGTTGATCGCCGATCCGGCAACGGCGCTGACGCGATCCAAGACGAAGGATAATATTTACCATCTGGCTCCCGCTTTTCTGGATGCCGTGGTCAAGCGCTATGCGGGTACGCGGCTCGGGCGGCAGGAACTCGATGGCGAGATGATCGAGGAACGACAGGACGCGTTATGGTCGCGCGCGCTGATCGAAGCCGCGCGGTTTTCGGGCGAGGTTCCGCCGTTGACGCGGATTGTGGTGGCGATCGATCCGCCCGCATCCTCGCACAAGCGGTCAGACGCGTGCGGTATTGTGGCGGCAGGGCTCGGACCCGACGGTACGGTCTATGTGCTCGACGATGCCTCGCTCGAACGCGCGCCCCCCGCGGCCTGGGCTTCAAAAGCTCTGGCGCTGTATCGGCGTTTGGAAGCCGATGCGCTGGTGGTGGAAACCAATCAGGGCGGCGAGATGGCCGAGGCCGTGTTGCGACAGGTGGATGACAAGGTGCCGATCACGCCGGTCAAGGCCACGCGCGGCAAGGCGCTGCGCGCCGAACCGGTCGCCCATCTCTACGAGCAAGGCCGCGTGCGCCATGCGGGTGTGTTTCCGGCGCTGGAAGACGAGATGTGCGATTTCGGGCCGACCGAAAAAGGGTTCGGGCTATCCTCGGGCCGCTCGCCCGACCGGATGGATGCACTGGTATGGGCGATCAGCGCGCTGGCTCTGGGACCAAAAGGGGTGCCGCGGGTGCGGGCACTTTAGAGGGACGAACCTGTCACTAAGGCCAGTTGCCAATTGCGTACCATTTTAGATGCAATGGAGAGACGATATGCATCCACGGCGGGAGTGGTGGCGGACGCATGAATGGTATGGGAAATTCAACCCGAACCATGATGCGCGTGGGCGGTTTGACGTGGGCAATAGTGGACACGCTGCCGAGGTGACGCAGCCCACCTTTAACACGGTGATGGTACATCAGCCGCATGGAGCGACTGAGCGACGTTCGGGTGGATCGAGGTCATGGCGAAATAATAATTCAGGAAACATTCGATATGGCAATTTTGCTGTCGCGCAAGGTGCTATAGGCGAGGCTGGCGGATTTGCAGTCTTTCCCAATCAAGAAGCAGGACAGGCAGCACAGGAGGCCTTACTGCGAAGTCCCGCCTATGCCCATTTGTCCGTCAACGACGCGATTGCCAAACGTTCGCCACCGAGTGAAAACAATACACAGAGCCTAAAAAACACGATCAAGCGCCTGAGCGGACTGAACGGGGATGAGCGGATCGGCAGTCTTACTTCCGATCAGATGCGCCATTTCACAGCTGCTATTCAAAGGACCGAGGGTTGGCGAGAGGGAACGATAACCTATGGATCAGAGCCACCAAAACATTCGCGTTAAGAGGCTCGCGAAACTTGGAAATCTTGCTTGGCCGCGCCTTATTGTTACGTTGTTGGGCTGTGTCTTAATAAACCTCATTTTCATAGCACCTGCGCGTGCGGATTTGACGAGCCTGCGGCAAACGCTTTCGCATCTCTCGCCGCTTTCAATTCATGATGGCGTCAACGTCTTTACCCTTCACGATAATCGACTGATGCTGGTGCAAGGCAGCTATCTTACCGAAGATGCATCGGGCGGGCATGCTGTTGAACTGTTGGTAAAAGATTCCGCCGGTCAATGGCAAATCGTGGCACGCGATGACAAGGGATGGGATGGGCTTTTAGCTTTTGACCAGCCCCATACCGGCGATGATAAAATATCGGAGAACCGGTATTTTATCAGCAAAAACCGCCTCAATCCTGCATTTTACTGGTTACACGCTGAACGTCATCTGGGCGAACAGTTGGATGGGTCGTTGCCGGTCGAATGTGTCTTACGCGTCATGCGATATGACGATGCCTTCGGATTGTATCGCTTCCACGTTGAGGACGACGTAACAATCGATGATCAAAATTATCGGTCCGTCGATGCTGCTCTGCAGGGCCAGCTTGGGCTCCCATAAAGCCGAAGGCCTTTTGCTGCGGAAGCCTTTTTCGTGATCCGATCGCACCTGTCACAAAGGACAGGTGACATTCTCCAATCGCCCGCTTTAGCCACACAGGCCCGGCATGGTCTTTGCCGCCTTGCGCCCGGCCTTTTGGCGGGTGGGCCAAAGCGACCTTGCGCAAGGCGGCGTGCTTGAGGGGGATCGGAAACGGCTCTGCGACGTTCCAGTCGACGATCAAGCATGGCTGGGCGGGCCATTGAGGGAATTTCTCATTCCCCAATGCCACAACGATACGACACTTTAATCCGCCTGGACCCTGTCCTTTGAGACAGGCAGGCCAGCCAATTTTCTCACCGTTGAAAGGATGACCAGCATGCCAATCCTGCATGATGTCGGGGCGCGTTTTTTATTGATCTGGAAGGAGCGCTAAGCCATGGCCGATATTTTGATGAACGTCTTATCCGGCGTTAACAAGCGCCTGAAGGACATGGGCGACGGGACGGTGGCCGAGGTCGTCTATAACGCCAACGGGAGCGCCGGTACGGGCGGAACGGGCGCTGCCAATACCACGGTGGCAACCGGTGCGGGGCAGGCCTCGCGCGTGGTTCTGGTCGACCCCGTGAGTGGCAATGGCTCGCTGGTGCAGGCGTTCCACAATGCCGATAATCAGGTGCTGGGGGCGACCTCTTACGGGTTGATGACCGGCGGCGTCGACCAACTGCTGAACGGGTCCGGCACGCTGGACCGCAAGCGGGCGGTTGCAGGTGACGGCATGGTCGCGACCGGTCTTGCTGCCGATGTGCCGATGCTCTGGAATGGCACGGGCTATGACCGAGCGCCTGGCTCGGCAGCGGCGGGCATGAAGGTGACGGTTGCCAATCTGCCCGCTTTGGGCGCGCAGCCGACCAGCGGCTCGGTCGCCGTCACCATTGCGTCCGATCAAACCGTGCCGGTCAGTCATCCCGCGGTGGCGACCTCGGGATCGATTACGGCTTTGGGTGGTGCCGTGGCCCTCACGCTCAACGGCGCGAATGGCGCGATTGTGGATCTGCGCGGCACCTTTACCGCGACGCTCGGCTTTTTTGGCACTTTGGACGGCGTCAACTGGTTTGCGCTTCAGGCGCAGGTGGTTGGCGGCGTTCCCAACACCTATCCGCAAACCTCGGCAACCACGCCCAGCACCTGGTTTGTCTTGTGTGCGGGATGCAGCCAGATCCGCGTCGCCACGCTCGCTTTTACCAGCGGCTTGGTGGCCGTCACGATGCGGGCCGCGCAGGGCGTGCCGTGGGTCTATTCGGCCCCTGTTGGCGCGACCAATGTGGCGATCACAAACGGAGCCAATCTCGTCGGCGATATCGGGATGCAATACCGGCCCTCCAGTGCGGGGGCAGCGAGCGTCGCGGCCGTGATGTCGCCCGCTTTGCCTGTCGCGATAGCAGTCAAGGCGGCGGCTGGCCGGTTGCTCGGTGTGATGCTGCAAAACTCGGCGACTTCGTTGCGCTCGGTGAAATTCTGGAATGCGCTGACAACGGGCGTGACGCTGGGGACGACGCCGGCGCTGTTCGAGATCGATCTTCCTGCCGGTGGCTCGGCCTTCATGGGCTTTGAGGGCGGTATCGGCTTTTCAACAGCCCTTACCTTCGCCGTCACCGGTGCCAAGGGATTGACCGACGCGACCGCTGCGGGATTGGCGGTCAACGATATCTCGGGCTCGCTGATTTATGCGTGATGCGGCCGCGTGGGGCCTGCGAAAGGGGGTAAAGGAATGACCAGCAGATCGAATGGTTTCGGGTCAACGGCCAGCGCGCTGGATAGCCTCAACCAGGCGGCGGGCAGTTTCGGCACGGCGATTTCCGATGCGTTTGCCAAGGGGGCGGTACAAGGCAAAAGCTTTGACCAGATCTTGCAATCGGTGGGCGCCAAATTGCTCGATCTGGCGGCCAAATCGGCGGTACCCGATCTGGGCTCGATGCTGTCGGGGGCGACGCAATCTATTTTTGGATCCGTGACGCCCTTTGCCGATGGCGGGGTTATCGCCGCGCCGAGCTATTTCCGCACCGACGGCGGTACCGCATTGGCCGGCGAGGCGGGTCCGGAAGCGATCATGCCGCTCTCGCGCGGGGCCGATGGCAAACTTGGCCTTGCCGGGCAGGGCGGCTCGACCGTGCATGTCACGATCCATGCGCAAGATGCCGAAAGCTTCAAACGCTCGGAAGCGCAAGTGGCCGCAGCCCTAGCGCGAGCCGTGCAACGCGGGCGAAGGGCGATGTGAGGCTTCGGGTGGTGTTTTGAACGCGCCTTCGGAGCCACGCGACACGTCTTTCGCGGGCTTTGGGCAGCACCCTTTAATTGGAGACATCCCATGCTCGACCGTTTTACCCGCCTGTTTGGGGGCGCTAAACCCATGCGTCCGTCAGAAGCCAAAACATCCCGTACCGGACCGCTGATCGCGCTGTACGAGACCGGATTGCCGCAATGGACGCCGCGCGATTATTCGGCCCAGATGCGCGAGGGGTTCGAGCAAAATCCGGTGGTCTATCGTTCGGTCCGCATGATCGCGGAAGCGGTGGCCTCGGTGCCGTTTTTGTATTTTGACGGGCGAGCCGAATTAACCGACCATCCGATGGAAAAATTGCTGGGCCAGCCCAATCCCGGCGATTCAGGGGTGAGCCTTCGCGAAGCCCTGATCGGTTATCTGCTGGGCTCGGGCAATGGCTATCTCGAATGCGTGAGCGATGCCAATGGCCCGCGCGAACTCTACGCCTTGCGACCCGACCGGATGCGCGTGGTTCCCGGAGCGGATGGCTGGCCTGAAGCCTATACCTACTCGATCAATGGCGAGAGCGTAACATTTGACATGATGCAGGCGGGCGTAAAGCCGGTGTTGCATCTCACTTTGTTTAACCCGCTTTCTGACCATTACGGGCTTTCGCCGATTTCGGCGGCAGCCTTTGCGATCGATGTGCACAATGCGGCTTCGGCCTGGAACAAAGCTTTGCTCGACAATGGCGCGCGGCCCTCGGGCGCGCTGGTCTATGCGGGGCCTGCGGGCTCGACATTGTCGGCGGAACAGTTCGATCGGCTAAAGGCGGAGCTGGAGGAAAGTTTTCAAGGGGCAGCCAATGCCGGACGCCCTTTGCTGCTCGAAGGCGGGCTCGACTGGAAGCCTTTGTCGCTTTCGCCAAAAGATATGGATTTCATGGAAGCCAAAGCCGCCGCCGCCCGCGAGATTGCCTTGGCTTTCGGAATACCCTCGATGCTGCTCGGCCTGCCGGGGGACAATCGTTACGCGAATTATTCTGAAGCCAACCAAGCCTTCTGGCGGCAGACGGTTTTGCCGCTTGCAACCCGCGTGCATGATGCCATCGCGCAATGGCTGGCGCCGGCTTTTGGCGCGGTGGAGGTGCGGCCTGATCTTGATCGGATCGATGCCTTGTCCGACGAGCGCACGGCGCTCTGGGCGCGGATCAATGCCGCTACCTTTTTGACGCAGGATGAAAAGCGCGAGGCGGTAGGCTATGGCGCTTTGGGCCCATCGGCCACCGGTGCAGGTGCTGACGCTGGCGGGATGGCGCCCGCCGGTGACACCGGTGTCGTCCCATGATCGAACACATGATCGACAGCGTCATCGAGCGGGGCGATCTCGCCCATCTGGCGCTGTTGATGTGGGCGTCGGGCGCATCGGTTGCCGCCGCGATGCTTTTGAAAGAACTCGGTGCGGCGAACCGGCGCTTCGACGCCTTTGTGCGCGAGCTGCACCATTTCAACGCCCGTTTATTTGACGGGGACTGAGGGCAAGACAGCGAGGTTTTTCGATGAACAACACCAGACAAAATCGTCCCGGTACCGCACCGGCGGCGAAGGACCAGCCGCCCGCGCGTCAGCCGGATGCGGGGCAGGTATTTTCAACCTTTGTGCGCCATCTTGAACAGCTTGGCAAAGCGTCGCGCTCGCGTTCGGCGCGGCCGAAGGGACGGTCGGCATGAACGGGCTCGCTCTCCCCGAGCAGCCCGGTTCCTTTGAAGGCTATGCCAGCGTGTTTGGTGTGCCCGATATGGCGCGCGATGTGGTGATGCCCGGTGCGTTCCAGCAAAGCCTTGCAGGGCAAAGGGCGGGCAGCGTTAAATTGCTGTGGCAGCACGATCCCTCCCAGCCTGTCGGCATCTGGTCGCGGCTTGGCGAGGATTCGCGCGGGCTGTTTTGTCAGGGCCAGCTCAATCTCGACGTGCAACGCGGGCGCGAGCTTTATGCCCTGATGCGACAGGGCGCGATCAATGGTCTCTCAATCGGATTTAAGACGGTCAAAGCCCGCAAGGATTCGTCAGGCGGACGGCAATTGCTCGCCGTCGATCTGTGGGAAATTTCACTCGTGACCTTTCCGCTTCTGCCTCTGGCGCGGGTTAGCGGCGTCAAGACCTTGGTGCCACCATCGCCCGCTTTGTCTGCTCCTGCTTCTCAAGTTTCTCCTGCTTCTTACGCGCAAATTGAACGCGCGCGGAAGATTTTTCAAAGCCCAACCCGATAAGGACACTCTTCCATGATGGCGACACACGATATGGGGCAAAGCCCCGAAACCAAAGCCGTGCACACGATTGATCGCGCGGCCCTTGATGAATTGATGCGCGGCTTCGAGGCGTTCAAGCAGGAAAACGACAAGCGGCTTGAACGGATCGAAAAAGGCCGGAGCGGTGATGTGCTGGTCGAAGAAAAGATCGAGCGCCTCAACAGCTTCATGGATGACGCGCAGACGAAAATGAATGAGCTGCTCGTCAAACAGGGGCGACCTAAACTGGAAGCCAAAATTTCCGATGAGCCGATGGATGGCAATTCCCGCCTGCATAAAAAGGCGTTCGAGCTTTATATGCGCTCGGGCGAAACCAGCGGGTTGAAGGCGCTTGAATCCAAGGCTTTGTCGGCAGGTTCTGGGCCGGATGGTGGCTATCTCGTTACGCCCGCCACCGAGAATGAAATTTTACGCCGCATGTCGCAGGCTTCTCCGATCCGCGCCATTGCCAGTGTGCGCCAGATTTCGACGGCGAATTTCCGCAAGGCCTATTCCACGACCGGCCCCGGTGCCGGATGGGTGGCGGAAACGGCTGCGGTGCCGACGACCAGTTCGCAGCAAATTGTCGATATGAATTTTCCCGCGATGGAGCTTTATGCGATGCCATCGGCCACGCAGACCTTGCTCGATGATGCGGCGGTGAATGTGGAGCAATGGATCGCCAGCGAAGTCGAAACGGTGTTTGCCGAGCAGGAGGGCGCGGCTTTTGTCAATGGCGATGGCGTGACGCGTCCTTTGGGCTTTCAGACGCCGGCCAAAGTCGCACAAAGCGCGTGGGCCTGGGGCAAACTCGGCTATGTCGCAACCGGCACGGCAGGATCCTTTGCACCCTCTGCACCGTCGGATGCTTTGTTCGATGTGATCTATGCGCTCAAAGCGGGCTATCGCCAGAATGCGACCTTTGTGATGAACCGCAAAACGCAGTCGGTTATCCGCAAGATGAAGACCACCACGGGAGAATATTTGTGGCAGCCGCCGATGATGGCGGGCGGGCAGGCCAGCCTGCTGAATTTCCCGCTGGTGGAGGCCGAGGACATGCCGGATATTGCGGCGGGTTCGAGTGCGATCGCGTTTGGCAATTTCGAGCGCGGATATTTGATTGTCGACCGTATCGGCGTGCGCGTGTTGCGTGACCCCTATTCGGCCAAGCCCTATATTCTGTATTACACCACCAAGCGTGTCGGCGGTGGCGTGCAGGATTTCGATGCCATCAAGTTTTTGAAGTTCGACGTGTCCTAAGGTGCCATCGACTTCAAAATCCAGTCGCGGTGCGGGGCGATGAGCGTGCCTTGTGTCAGAACCCCGCAATCGCGTTTGCCGTTCCCCGTCGTCTCGAAGGTGATCGCGATCAAGGCCCCCTGATAGAGCAACGGGCCACCGCTATCACCCTGGCATCCTCCTGCGCCCGACTGGGCGGGATCGGAAAGCCAGACCAGAACGGTGCTATGGCCGAAAGGCTCGATCACCGCGAGATCGGCGCGGCGCATGGTGCCAAGCGTCTTGCGGTTTTTCTCCTCGGAAAAGCCGTATCCCGCCACGCTGACCGGATCGCCCGGTGCGAGCCTTATGTCGTCCGATAGCGGTATCGGCGCAAAGAGGGTGGGCAGCGGCTCGTCGAGGGTAACGATCGCCAGATCGATCGAACGGTTTTGCGACCCGTGGGTATTGTGAACAAAGCCGGGATGGACGCGGACGGTAAGGGGCTTGACCAGCACCGGCGCATTGTCGGGGCCGCGCCAGAAGATCCGCCAATCCTTGCCGTCGGTGACGCAATGGGCGGCGGTGAGGATGGCTTGCTGGGTCACGACGGCGCCGGTGCACATATTGCCGTGGTCATCCAGCACCATCACCGCATAGCGCGCCAGCGACGGGTCATCCTGCCCGTTGACGACGGCTAAGGCCACGCGGGTCGCGATCAGGAACGCAGCGCCTGAGGCTGCAAGCAAGGACCATAATTTTGAGCGCATGGAGGCTTTTATCAAGCCTTGCGCGCGATCACCAGAAGGAAGTTCAACCCATGCCGCTCACGCTCCTTAAGGGCCCCGCACGGGAGCCGGTTTCGCTCGCCGATATGAAGGACTGGCTCAAGATCGACGGCATCGACGAGGACGGGTTGATCGCTGCCCTGATCATCTCCGCCCGTCTGTCGGTCGAAACCATCAGCGCCAAAGCCCTGATCACGCAGAGCTGGCGTCTGGTGCTGGATGAATGGCCGGATCGGCCCTTTATCGATGTACCGCTGGCGCCGGTATCGTCCTTGGCGGCGGCGCGGGTTTATAACGCGGATGGCTCGACCACCGCGTTGAACGGGGCTGAATTTCTGGTCGGGGCATCGGCCAGCCAAAAGCCGCGTCTGGTGCTGTTGAAGCGACAACCGGCGCCGATGCGGCCAATGGCGGGCATCGAGATCGATCTGGTGGCGGGCTATGGCGATGATGGCGCGGCGGTTCCGGAGCCTTTGAAACTGGCGCTGAAAATGCTCGTCGCCTTCTGGTTTGAAAACCGCGGCGATGAGCCGACCGCCGTGCCGTTGCGCTGGCCCGACGAAATTGCGCGCCTTCTCGCCCCCTATCAGATGCGGAGGGTATGAGTATGGCCAAATTGCCGGTGGGCGGGCTGCGCGCAAGGCTCGTGCTCGAAGGCCCCGTCGAGACACCCGATACCGCAGGCGGCGTGATCCGCAGCTGGGCGGTGCTTTCGACGCTGTGGGGCGATGTTACGACACTCAACGCGCAGCAAAGGCTGGAGGCCGAGCAGATTGGCCAGACGGTGACGCATCGGGTGACGCTGCGCTTTCTTGCGGGGCTTACCACCAAACAACGCTTGCGCCGCGGGGCGCAGATTTTTCTCATTCGCGGCGTGCAGGATCCCGACGATCGGCGGCGCCGTCTGATCTGCACTTGCGAGGAGATCAAGCCATGACGAGTCCGATTTTGGCGATGCGCGCCGCGGTGCAAGGTTTGCTGACGAGCGATGCGACGTTGCTGTCGCTGTTGGGCGGGCCTAACGTGTATGACGAGACGCCCGCCGGTGTAACGCCGCCCTATGTGACCTTTGGCGAGGCGAAGGCGGATGATTGGTCGGCGGGGTATGACCACGGCCATCAACACAGTTTTTCGCTCAATGTGTGGTCGCGGCAGGGCGGCGATTCCGAGGCGCTGGGCATTGCACACTGGTGCGCCGGTTTGCTCGACGGGGCGCGACCCGTGCTCGACGGGCACCGGTTGATCGCATTGCGCGTTACCTCCCAAGAGGTGGGACGCCCCACCAAAGATGGATTGCGTCGGGCGAGCGTGATGCTTGAGGCGTTCAGCGAACCGCTGATCTGATTTTTATCTTTTGACGGAGGTTTTAATGGCGGCTCAAGCGGGCAAAGATCTGTTGGTGAAACTTGACGACGGCACGGGCAATTTTGTCACGGTGGCGGGACTGCGAACACGGCAGCTCACGTTTAACGCCGATGCCGTCGATGTGACCGATCAGGATTCGGTCGGCCGTTGGCGCGAATTGCTGGCAGGTGCCGGCGCGCGGCATGCGACCATCACCGGGACGGGTATTTTTAAAGATGCAGCTTCCGATGCGCTGATGCAGCAAAGTTTCTTTGCGGGGCTTGTCAAAAGCTTCCAATTCATCGTGCCCGGATTTGGCACCTTGCAAGGCGCGTTTGTGATCACGGCCCTCGTCTACAAGGCCGACCATGCGCAAGGGGTGATGTTCGATCTGACGGTGGAAAGCGCGGGCGCGATCGCGTTTACCGCCCTTTCTTGAGGCGAGCGGCAACCGGTTTTCGGGAGGGTGGAATGGCCAATGCAAGACGGGGCGAAATTGAAGCCGAGATCGAGGGCAAAAGACGGGTTTTGTGCCTGACCTTGGGAGCCCTTGCGGAGCTCGAACACCGGCTCCATGCGGCGGACCTGACCGAGTTGGGCGCCCGCTTTGCCAAAGGGCGGTTATCGGCTGGCGATCTTATTGCGCTGATCGGTGCCGGCCTTCGGGGGGCAGGCGAAACGCTCTCCGATGACGAGGTGGCAGCGCTCAAGATCGAGGGTGGCGTCGGGCAATGGGCTGCGATTGCCGCGCGGTTGCTGCACGCCAGTTTTGGACAAAGCGAGGACGTGCCGCCAAACCCCTGATCGCCGCAGGATCCGGAGGGGAGGGCAAAGGCGCGTCCGCCCACCCGCGCGCCTTTCCCTGGGACGAAGCGATGCGCTTCGGCTTCGGTGTCCTGCGGCTATCTTCTCAGGCGTTCTGGACCATGACGCCGCGCGAATTGGCCGCCGCTCTGCCGCGACCGCTGAGCCACGTGGCGGGGCCACCGGACCGCTCGACCCTTGCGGCCTTGATGGCCGCCTTTCCCGACCATGCTGATGGGAGTTGAACCATGCCTGTTGCGTTTCACGATATTTTGTTTCCGATCTCGGTTGCGCTTTCGGGCAGCGGCGGGCCGGAGCGGAAAACCGAAATCGTCATCACCGGATCGGGCCGCGAGGAACGCATCGCGCGCTGGGCCGATTCCCGCCGGTCCTACGATGCCGGCTCGGGCGTAAAAACGCTGACGGAATTGGCCGGTGTGGTCAACTTTTTCGAGGAAAGGCGCGGCAGGCTTTATGGCTTTCGCTGGCGGGACCGCATCGACTTTCAATCGTGCAGTCTCGGGCAAACGCCTGCGCCGCAGGATCAAGTGATCGGCACGGGCGATGGCACGACCACGCAGTTTCAATTGACCAAGACCTATGGCGGGGCGTTTGCGCCCTATGTGCGAACGATAACGAAGCCGGTGGCGGGCTCGGTGCGGGTGGCGGTGAAGGGCAGCGAAGTAGCCCTTGGCGCGGCAGTGAACGTCGATGCAACCTCGGGAAAGCTGACATTTGTCCAGCCGCCCGCGACGGGGGCAACCATCACCGCAGGCTTCCAGTTCGATGTACCGGTGCGCTTTGATACGGATCAGCTCAGCATCGATTTCGCCGCTTTCGTGGCGGGTGAAATTCCCAAAATCCCGCTGGTCGAAATTATTCCCTGAACGATCGGAGTCCTGATCATGCGAACCATACCCGCAACCCTTTCGGGTGGCGCGATGACGGCCGCGCGCTGCTGGCGATTGACCCGCCGTGACGGGGTCGTTTTAGGCTTCACCGACCATGACCGCGATCTCTCCTTTGACGGCGTTGCCTATGCCGCCGGAACGGGGCTTGAGGCCGCCGATATGCAGGCCGAATTGGGCTTTGCGATCACGGGCGGCGAGGCTTCGGGCGCCTTGTCCTCGCCCGGTATTACCGAGGCCGATATTGCCAATGGCCGCTATGACGGGGCGATGATCGATCTTTATCTCGTCGATTGGACGACGCCTGATCAGCGGGTGTTGCTCGAGCGTGGCGCGATCGGCGAAATTCGCCGGATGGGCCAAGCCTTTATGGCTGAAATCCGCAGCCTGTCGTTTCAGCTCGACGAGGAGCGCGGGCGTTTGTTCCGTCTGGGTTGTTCGGCTGATCTGGGGGATGCCCAATGTGGCGTAGCACTTGATAGCGCTGCCTATCGCTATGACGGGGCGGTGATCTCCACCGATGGGCGGTTATCGGTGGGTGTCGCAGGCTCGTTCCCGGACGGCTTTTTTGCCGGCGGACAAGTGAGGTTTACCAGCGGCGGCAACGCGGGAGTCAGAGTCGAAATTCGGGCGCAAGCGGTGCGTTCGGGTGGCGTGGTTTTGACGCTTTGGCAGCCGATGGGGCTACCGATACAGGTGGGCGATGGCGTGTCGCTCAGGGCGGGATGCGACAAGCAATTTTCGACCTGCCGGACCCGTTTTGGCAATACGATCAATTTTCGTGGTTTTCCGCATATGCCGGGCAATGATTTCGTTATCCTGACGGTGAGCGACGGCACGCCGGGTATGGATGGCGGGAGTTTCTTCCGATGAGCAATGGCAACGAACCCTCCGTCATTATCGCCGAGGCGCGGACATGGATCGGCACGCCCTATCAGCATCAGGCTTCGCTCAAGGGTGTGGGATGCGATTGCCTCGGGCTGATCCGCGGCGTGTGGCGGGCACTTTATGGCGAGGAGCCGGAAGACCCTGGACCCTATCAGCGGGGCTGGGTCGAGCCGCCGGGCGAGGAGCGGTTGCGCGATGCGGCACGGCGGCATTTGCAGGACATTCCGCTCGATCAACGCCAAGCCGGCGACGTGCTGATGTTTCGCTGGCGCGACCATCTGCCCGCCAAGCATGTCGGCATAGCGACGGGGCCTGACACGATGGTGCATGCGCATGAAGGGGCTGTTGTGGCCGAGGTCACGCTGGGGCTGTGGCGGGCGCGTCTTGCCTATGCGTTTCGTTTTCCCGACCGGAGAGATCGGCCATGACTACACTCGTCTTACAAGCAGCGGGCGGCGCGATTGGCGGAATGCTCGGCGGCCCGATGGGCGCCATGCTCGGCAATGCGATTGGCGGAGCGTTTGGCAGTTCGGTGGATCGCTCGTTGTTTGGCGGCACCTCAGCAGTGCGCGATGGTCATCGCCTGACCGAAATGGCTGGCCTATCCTCGACCGAAGGGGCTGCGATTCCACGCGTTTACGGGCGGGTGCGGCTTGGCGGTCAGATCATCTGGGCGACGCGCTTTTCCGAGATTGTCAATGACCAGAAAAATGGCAGCGGCAAGGGCGGCGGCGGGTCTGCCGGATCAACGACGCAGACCTATTCCTATTCGGCCAATCTGGCGGTTGGATTGTGTGAAGGGCCGATCGGCTATGTTCGCCGCATCTGGGCCAATGGCAAGCTGATCGACTGGACCGGACTGACGATCCGTGTCTATCGGGGCGATGAAACACAAATGCCCGATCCGCTGATCGTTGCGAAAGAGGGGGCCGATCATGCGCCCGCCTATCGCGGGTTGGCTTATGTCGTTTTTGAAGGGTTGCCGTTAGCGGATTATGGTAACCGCGTGCCGCAATTCTCGTTCGAAATCGTGCGGCCGGTGGATGGTCCGCGCACGCGTATCCGCTCGGTCAATCTCATTCCCGGTGCGGGCGAATTTGTCTATGACACGATCGCGGTGACAACGTCGAACGGGTCGGGGACAACGACGAGCGAAAACCGCCATGAATTGACCCATGCGAGTGATTTTCTCGCGTCAATCGATCAGCTTCTCGCGCTATGCCCCGAACTGACGTCGGTGCAGCTTGTCGTCTCGTGGTTTGGTGATGATTTGCGCTGCGGCAAGTGCACGATAGCACCACGGGTCGATAGCCTGTCAAAGGCGACGGTCGAAACGGTGTGGCGGGTCAACGGGCTTGAACGCGGCAATGCGCGGCTGGTGTCGCAGGTCGACGGCAATTCGGCCTATGGCGGCACGCCCTCGGATGCGTCGGTGCTGCGGGCGATTGCCTATCTTAAATCACGCGGCATCGCGGTGACCTTTTATCCGTTTGCGATGATGGATATTCCGCCGGCCAATCTCTTGCCCAATCCCTATGCGGCGGGCTCGATGCAACCGGCCTTTCCCTGGCGTGGCAGGATGACATGCGATCCCGCCCCGGGGTTGGCGGGTTCGCCCTACGGCAACGCTTTGGCAACGCAACAGGTGCGGGCCTTTTTCGGCTCGGCGAAGCCCGCGCATTTTTCGCCAGCGGACGAAACCGTCCACTATGCCGGACCGCAAGAATGGAGCTGGCGGCGCATGGTGCTGCATTATGCGACGCTGTGCCGAATGGCGGGCGGTGTGGATGCGTTCCTGATCGGCTCTGAACTCGTCGGATTAACCGGTATTGAAAGTGCTGTGGGCGTGTTTCCGGCGGTCGGTCAATTGGCCGCATTGGCTGTGGACGTCAAAGCCGTGCTCGGGGCGGGCACCAAAATCGTTTATGGCGCGGATTGGACCGAATATGGCCCCCGGGTGACGCCATCGGGTGATCTGCGGTTTCCGCTTGATTCTCTCTGGGCCTCGCCTGCCCTTGATGCCGTGGGGATCGATGTCTATTGGCCGGTGTCCGATTGGCGCGATGGTTCAGACCATGCCGATGCGGCGCTGGCACGCTCTAGCGCCGATCCCGACTATCTCCGGCAGCGCTTTGCTTCCGGCGAGGCCTATGACTGGTACTATGCGTCTGACGCCGACCGGCTGGCGCAGATCCGCACGCCGATTACCGACGGGTTGGCGAACAAGCCTTGGGTGTGGCGGAAGAAGGATCTCGTCAATTGGTGGTCAAAGCCGCATGTCGAACGCGTCGGTGGCAAGGAGCTGGCGGTATCGACGCCATGGGTGCCTGCCTCCAAGCCGATCTGGTTTACCGAATTCGGCTGTCCCGCGGTTGATCGCGGGGGCAACGGGCCCAACGCCTTTCCCGATGCCAAATCGGTGGAAAACGCCTTGCCGCCCTTCTCGCGCGGCAGCCGGGACGATCTCGTTCAAAGCCGGTTTATCGACGCCGTGATGCGGCGGTTTGATCCGGCCTCGCCAGAGTTCGATCATGCGGATAATCCGGTCTCGCCGATCTATGGCGGGCGGATGGTTGACCCATCCCGGTTGGCGCTCTGGGCGTGGGATGCTCGGCCTTTTTCCGCTTTTCCGTCGATGAGCGGGGCGTGGGCCGACGCGACCAATTGGCAAACCGGCCATTGGCTGAATGGACGGCTCGAAGGCTTGCCGACCGACGGCTTGATCGCCGCTATTCTCGATGATTTCGGTGTGGCAGCCGACGCTATTCGCGTCGACGGGTTTCTCGATGGCTATGCGATCACCGCGCCGTCTTCCGCCCGTTCGGCACTGGAACCTCTGGCCAATTTGTATCGCTTTGATGCGCTGGCTTCCACAGGCTCGCTGCGGTTTGTAGGGCATGATCCGCGCGTGATCACGATGTTGCAATCCGACGATGTCATCGCGGATAAAAACAACGCGTTGGCGACGATTACGCGGATGCAGGAGAGCGAATTGCCGCGCGAGGTGCGGATCGGCTTTTCTGATTCCGAGAATGATTATCGGCAAGCAACCGCCGCCTCGCGCCGCTTGGCGGTGACCAGCAAACGCGAGACAACCAGCGATCCGTCGGTCGTGACCACGCGGGCGGATGCGCAAAGGCTGGCGGATTTCATGTTGCATGATGCGTGGGCCGGACGCGAGCGCGCGAAATTGGTGGTTCGTCCCGGGCTGATGGCGCTTGAGCCCGGCGATTGCCTAGCGCTCGATGCGATCGGGCATACCGGGGTATTTCGCATCGACCGCATTACCGATCGCGGGGTGCGGGAAATCGAGGCCCATTCGATTGATGTCGTGTCGGGGGATCTGACAGCCGGCAGCATGGTGCCGCAAGGCATCAAGGCACCGACGGTGGCAGGGCAGCCGAAAATCATCGTCGTCGATGTGCCGACGATCAAGGGCGATACGCCGGTTTTGCAAGCCTTGGCAGCCGCCGCCGACCCATGGCCCGGTAGTCTGACGGTGTGGCGTTCGCCCGATGGTGCGAGCTGGTCGATGTTTGGAACCATCAACCGGCCGGCAACAACGGGGGTAACAACCAGCGTTCTCGGGGCGGGCCCGCTCTGGCGTTGGGATTTGGACAATGCCGTGACGGTGGCGCTGGGATCGGGCCAACTCTCCTCGCCCGGAGATCTTTCGGCCTTGGCGGGTGAGGCGGCGCTCGGCCTGCAAGGACCGGACGGGACGTGGGAAGTCATCGGCTTTTCTCAAGCCGATCTGGTGGCCAGCAACACCTACCGGTTGAGCCGGTTAATCCGCGGGTTAGGCGGTTCCGAGGCAAGGGCAACGCGCACCTTGCAAGCGGGCGCCCAAGTCGTGGTGCTGGATAGCGCTTTGCTGCCGATCGCCTCGGGTTCGTCCTCGCTGGGAGCAAACTGGAACTGGCGTGTGGTGGCTTCCGCCTATGATTACATGCACCCCACCGCGGTTGCTTTGACAACGCTGGCGGGGGGCGATGCGCTAAAACCCCTTTCGCCGATGAATGCTCTGGCCAAGCGCTCCATTTCGGGGGTGACGGTGTCCTTCATGCGGCGCGCACGAATCAATTCCGATGCTTGGGATGCGGCGGAAATTCCGCTGGATGAAGGCACCGAACGCTACGAGATGGAGGTGCTCAAAGCGGGCAAGGTGATCCGAACGCTTGCGGGTTCGGGCGGGTCGTCGATCCTTTATCCGGCGGCGCAGGAACTGGTGGATTTCGGCTTGCCGCAAACGGGCCTCGCCGTCCGGATTTACCAGTTGAGTGACACGGTCGGCCGCGGCGCGGCGCTGGACGTGATCTTGCCGGTCGGCTGACCGGTTTCAATTCCCTGATCGAGAGGCATTTCCATGGTCGATACCGCCAATCTGGCGTTGCCGCTTCTTGCGGCGGCGCAATCGCAAAAACACGTCACCCATAACGAGGCCTTGTTCCGCCTTGATGCCTTGACCCAGATGGCGGTTTTGGCGCTTGGCCAGAACGCGCCACCGACGGCACCTGCCGCTGGCGATCGCTACGGGATCGGCACGGCACCCACAGGCAGCTTTGCCGGCCAAGCCGGACTATTAGCGAGTTTCGACGGCCAGTCCTGGCGGTTTCTGACGCCTAAAGCGGGTTGGATCGTTTTTAACGGTGCGGACGGGTTCGTCTATGCCTTTGACGGCACGAAGTGGCGCAAGCTGACGGATGCGATTGCGCAGCTGCAAAACCTCACCGGACTGGGCATCGGGACGGCGTCGGATGGTTATAATACGCTGGCCGCCAAGCTGAATTCGGCCTTGTTTGCCGCGCGCGGCACCGGCGAAGGCGGCTCAGGCGATCTCCGGTTTACGCTGAATAAACAGGCGAGCGGCAACACGGCGTCGCAGCTCTATCAGTCCAACTGGTCTGGCAGGGCGGAGACGGGGCTTTCGGGCGATGACAATTGGCATCTCAAAGTCTCCCCCGATGGCTCGGTCTGGCGCGAAGCCCTGGTGGCGAATGCGGCGAGCGGCGCCGTGCGGATGGACCTTCTCCTGTCGGGGCGCGCGGCGCAGGCCAATGGCGGCGCGTTCGAAAGCGATTTTGATGGCTCGACCGCAACCGGCATCGTGCTTTCCGATGTCTCGGCGGTGGCCAGTGCCAATGCGCTGGTGTTCAGAAAGGGCGGCGCCACCATTGGCTCGATCAAGCTCGCGGCGACGGGCACGAGTTTTCTCACCCTTTCGGATTATCGGTTGAAGCAGGATCGCGTGCCGCTGGGCGATGCGCTGGCGCGAATTGCAGGGCTCAAGCCTTGCCGCTTTGCGTTCAAGGCGCAGCCGGATTGCGTAGTCGATGGCTTTATCGCGCATGAGGTGGCCGAAGTCGTGCCGGAAGCGGTGAGCGGCGAGAAGGACGCGGTCGATGATGCGGGCGAACTTGTCCCCCAATCGGTGGATGTCGGGCGTCTGGTGCCCTTGCTGGTGGCCGCAGTGCAGGCGCTGCTCGTGAAAGTGGAAGCGCTCGAGGCGCGGACATGAAAGAGACGTTTCAAACGGTTCTGGGTCTCGTTTTCGACAGCGAGGGCGGCTATGTCGATGATCCCGCGGATCCGGGCGGTGCGACCCATTTCGGCATCACGTTGACAACGCTCTCCCGTGTACGGGGCAGGGTAGCGACCAAGGCGGAACTCACGGCACTTCAGCAAGACGAGGCCGCCGCCATCTATCGCCAGAAATATTGGGACACGATCCGCGCGGATGATTTACCCGCAGGCATTGATTATGCGGTTTTTGACGCGGCCGTGCATTCCGGCCCGCGGCAGGCGACGCTCTGGCTGCAAGCGGCGTTGAAGGTCAAGGCCGATGGCGTGATCGGCCCCGAAACTCTGGCCGCGGGTGCCGCAGCCGATGCAGCTTGCGTCATCCAAGCCTGTTGCGATGCGCGGCTTGCCATGCTGCGCGGGCTTTCGACTTTTAACCGGTTCGGGCGCGGCTGGGAAAGCCGCATCGAACGCGTTCGGCGTGACGCGCTCGGCTTGACCCGAAAAGCAGCGCCATCCCTCCTCCTTCAACCTCAGAAAGGTCCTTCCGTGGATCAGACCCAATCGCTTTTGCAAAGCCGTACCGTATGGTCGAACCTTATCGGCTTCGGCGCGCTTATTCTTTCGCTGACCGGACATGGTGCTGGCCTCGATACCGGCCAGCTGACCGATTCGATCATGCAAGTGGTGACGGCAGGCAGTTTTATCGCCTCAACCGTTTTCCGAATTCTGTCGACCAAGAAAGTGGCGCTGTAAGGTCGTTCAGCAAGCGTTCACGCGACGCCCCCTATCGAGAAACCATGCGCAACGTGATCTCGTTCACCTTTGCCGCCGCCCTGAGCCTTCTGGCTCCGGTGGCGGCCTATGCCGAAGACGAGGCTCCTGCCTGTCTGTCGGACGAGGATCTGCGCCATCTCGTCAATTCCGGCGCCGTGGTGCCGCAAATCTACGCGTTTCGCACGGCCCGATCCCAAACAGGCGGTGATGTGATCAACGCATCCCTTTGCCCCAAAGATGCCGGTTTCGTGTATAGAATCACGACGCTCACGAAAGATGGCAAACTCGGCCGCGTCCAGATCGATGCGGTGACGGGCAAGCCGATGGAAAGCCACTAGACCGATATCCGTCAGGATCATACCGCATGCGACTGCTCGTTGTCGAAGACGACCGTGACCTCAACCGCCAGCTGGTCAAAGCCCTTACCCAGGCCGGCTATGCGGTGGATGCCGCTTTTGACGGCGAAGAAGGCCAGTTTTTGGGTGAAACCGAGCCTTATGACGCCGTGATCCTCGATCTCGGCCTGCCCAAGATCGATGGGGCGAGCGTTCTGGAATCCTGGCGGGAGGCCGGACGGGCCATGCCCGTGCTGGTGCTCACCGCGCGGGACGCCTGGAGCGACAAGGTCAAAAGCTTTGATGCGGGCGCGGACGATTATGTGACCAAGCCGTTTCATATCGAGGAAATTTTGGCCCGTTTGCGGGCTTTGGTGCGCCGTGCCTCTGGCCATGCCTCGAGTGATCTGGTCTGCGGGCCGGTGCGGGTCGATACGCGCTCGGGCCGTGTGCTTGTCAACGGCGAGGCGGTGCGGCTGACCTCGCATGAATACCGGCTGATGTCGTATCTGATGCATCATGTCGGGCGGATCATTTCGCGGACGGAATTGGTCGAGCATTTGTACGATCAGGATTTTGACCGTGATTCCAACACGATCGAGGTTTTCGTCGGCCGGTTGCGCAAGAAGCTCGGCATTGATGTGATCAAGACCATTCGCGGGTTGGGCTATGTGCTCGAGCCGCCAACGCCCCCTGCCGCATGATCAGACGTTTTTCCATCGCAAGGCTGTCGATTGGATCGCGGCTTTTTGTATCGGCCACCTTGTGCAGCCTGATCATTCTGTTCGGCGCGGGGTTTGTGCTCTCGACCATTTACCGGCGGGCGACGGAGCGCTCATTCGACGAGCGTTTGCAGGTTTATGTCCAATCGGTGGCAGCCAATGTGGCGACCAAAAATACCGCCAATGCCATTGATCCTTATGGCCTTGGCGATCCGCGTTTTACGCTGCCGCTGTCCGGCTGGTACTGGCAGGTCCGCACCGAGGGGCGGTTGACGCCCGAGGTTTTGTCCTCGCTTTCGCTGTTTGGCGGGCGATTGCCGCGTCTCGATTCGCTCAACATTCCGGCGCATGACGGTTCGGCACGCGAAGGCTTTATTATCGGGCCTGACGAGCGCCGGTTGCGGCTGGTGGAACGCGCCCTCGAACTGCCCGACGGCAGCCGCTATCTCGTCCAGATTGCGGGCAATGCCGACGAGGTGGAGCTGGCCATTATGAGCTTCCGTAATGCGCTGTGGACCAGTTTTGGTCTGCTTGCTCTGGCGCTCGGCCTGACGACCATTTTTCAGGTCCGGTTTGGTCTCTTGCCGCTCTCCCGATTGTCGAACGAGATTGGCGCGATCCGGCGCGGAACAAGCGATCGGATTGGCGGATCGTTCCCCGATGATATTTCGCCCGTGGCGGATGAGATCAATCTGCTGCTGGATGTCAATCGCGACATTCTGGCGCGTGCCCGGACGCAAGTGGGCAATCTTGCCCATGCGCTCAAAACGCCGCTGAGCGTCCTGATCAACGAGGCTTCCGAAACCGACACGCCGCTTTCCGACAAGGTGCTGGAACAGACGAGCCTGATGCGGGATCAGGTCAATTGGCATCTTGATCGGGCGCGGGCGGCGGCGCGGGCGGGAGCAATTGGCGTTGTGACCGATATTGCGCCGGCGGTGGCCGGTCTCGAGCGTACGTTTTTGAAAATTTTCTCCTACAAGCAGCTTGCCATTGCGAGTGCATTGGAACCTGACCTCAAATTTCGCGGCGAGAAGCAGGATCTGGAGGAGATGCTCGGCAATCTGGTCGACAATGCCTGTAAATGGGCGCGAACCGAGGTGTTTATTCAAGCGCTTGCTTTTACCGATCCGGATGGTCGGCCGTTTATCATTTTTGAAATTTCCGATGATGGGCCCGGATTGCCCGCCGAAAAGCGGGCCGAAGTTGTCAAACGGGGTGAACGGCTTGACGAAACGGTGCCCGGCACCGGACTTGGCCTATCCATCGTTGCCGATCTCGCCAAGCTCTATGGCGGGGATCTGGCGCTCGAAAAAGCGGAAAAAGGCGGTTTGAAGGCGATACTTCGTTTGCCTGCTGTCTGATTTCTGGTAAAAATGTGCCTGAAAAAAGTCCGATTCACCGCTTACTTGCGTCAGTCAACATCCTTACGGATGCGCATGACGCGTGCGGACAGGCGCAACCAGAACCAGCATTCGGAGCAAAAGCCATCATGAAAATCGCTTCCCTTCCCGGAATTCTTGTCGCCGCGAGCCTAGCTTTGGCGTCGGCAGGATGTTCCCAGACAACGGGCCCCAATGAATCGGGCGGCACCATCCTCGGCGCGCTTGCGGGCGGTATTGTGGGCAGCCAGTTCGGCAAGGGATCGGGCAATACGGCAGCCATCATTGCGGGCACGATGATTGGCGGCATGGTTGGCAATTCGATCGGTCGCGGACTGGACGATGAAGCCAAGCGGCAGGCCAATGGTGCCCAGTCTTTGGCCCTCAATAGCGGGAAGCAGACAAAGTGGAATGCGCCGAGCGGCTCCTACGGATTTGTCGAACCCGGTCCGGTCTATGCCGAAAACAGCCGTAATTGCCGGACCTATACGCACAAAATCTACATCAATGGCCGTCCGGAGACCGGTTCGGGTACGGCATGCAAGGCCGGCGACGGCACTTGGGACATCGTCAATTGATCGGGCCTGAGGGCCTTTAGATCTCATTTTTTCAGGGTGCGCGGTTTTTTATCGGCTGCGCGCCCTTTTTGTTTCCCTTTTTGCGTGACCTTGCGCCCGACGCGATTTAGAACGGCTCCATGCTGATCTGGCTTTTGATTGCTTTCCTTTTAGGGTGTGTGGTGCTCGGGCTTTTATGGCCTCTGACCCAGCCGACCCATGACGGACGCGATCTGGATGATCGCGATTTTTATCGCGGGCAATTGGCCGAGATCGAGCACGACCAAGCCCGAGGCTTGCTCGATGAAACAACCGCCGAGGATGCGAAGACCGAAGCCGCGCGCCGCTTGCTGGCCGCCCATCGCGATGGCGACGAGGTTTCGGAGCCGGCAAAAATGGTGATCCGGCGGAAGCTGGCGTCGCTCGTTGCCCTTTTTGGCGTGCCCGTTCTCGCGCTTTCGCTGTATCTCGCCCTAGGCTCCCCGAATCTGCCCGATCAGCCGATTGCGTCTCGACAGGCATCCTTGGCGAGCAATACGGCTGATCTGTCGGTCATGATTGCCAAAGTCGAGGCCCGTCTGACCGATCATCCGGAAGACGGCATGGGATGGGGCACGATTGCGCCGGTATATCTCTCGCTTGGCCGGTATGACGATGCCGTCAAAGCCTTCTCCAATGCGCTGCATCTTTTGGGCGAAACGGCAGACTTGCGCTCCGGTCTCGGGGAAGCCCGAATGGCGGTGGCCGACGGCATTGTGACAGCCGACGCGCTGGCTGATTTTGACAAAGCGCTGGCCAGCGATCCGACCAATGAACGGGCGCAATATTACCGCGCTCTGGCCGCCGAACAGGATGGCGATAAACCCCGTGCCTTGGCGTTATACCAAGCGCTTTATGGTTCGTTACCTCCCGCGTCCGAGCCGGCCCAATTGGTTTCCAAACATATAGCCGCGCTTACCGGCGTACCCGCAAAACCGGCGTTAGATGTCGATGCCGGCCAGTCCGACATGATCAAGGCGATGGTCGAGCGTCTCGATGCGCGGCTGACCGCCGATGGGTCGGACCTTGAAGGTTGGCTCAAGCTGATGCGGGCCTATCAGGTTCTGGGCGATGCCGAAAAAGCCAAAGACGCGATGGCGCGCGCGCAAGCCGCACAAACGGGCCACCCTGAAGCGCTCGACAAGATCGCCGTGGCCGCCCGCGAATTGGGGATCAGCAACTGATGGCCATGACGCGGAAGCAAAAGCGCCTTTCTCTCATCGCTGCCGCCGGCGGCGTCTTGGCGGTTGCGGCAGGGCTTATTCTTTTCGCTTTGAGTGACAAGATCGTGTTTTTCTATACGCCAAGCGACATGGTCAAGCAGGGCATTGCTGCCGGTACCCGGGTGCGGATCGGCGGGCTGGTTGAGAATGGCAGCGTCAAGCGTGATGCGGCGATGAATGTCGAATTTCGGGTGACCGACACCGAAAAATCGTTGACCGTCCATTACAAAGGCCTTTTGCCGGATTTGTTCCGCGAGGGGCAGGGTGTCGTGGCCGAGGGCGTGTATGAAGGCAGCGATACGGTATTGGCCGATACGGTGCTGGCCAAGCATGACGAGAATTACATGCCGAAAGACGTGGCCGATGCGCTGAAGAAAAAGGGCGTCTGGCAGGGAGGCAAGGTACCATGATTGTCGAATTCGGCCATTTTGCCATGATTCTCGCGTTTACAACGGCGCTGGTGCAGACCGTTTTGCCGATGTGGGGAGCCGTGGCGCGTGACCCGGCACTGGCAGCGATGGCGCGGTATGCGGCGTTCTTGACCTTTGGCCTCGTTGTGCTCGCTTACGCCGCGCTGACATGGGCTTATATCAGCTCGGATTTTTCGGTCGTTAATGTGGTGATGAATTCCCATTCGACGAAGCCGCTGATGTATAAAATTTCCGGCGTTTGGAGCAATCACGAAGGCTCGATGCTGCTGTGGGTTTTGATCCTTGTCGTATTTGCCGCTTTGGTTGCGATCCGTGGCGGTGCGATGCCTGCACGGTTGCTGGCCAGCGTGCTGTCGGTGCAAGGCGCGATTGCGGCGGCCTTTTTGCTGTTTGTTATTTTGACATCCAATCCCTTTCTCCGATTGGCCGAGATTCCGGCGGAAGGGCAGGGGCTCAACCCTATTCTCGAAGATCCCGGCTTGGCGATCCATCCGCCGCTGCTGTATCTTGGCTATGTCGGCTTCTCGGTTGCCTTTTCCTTTGCGGTTGGCGCGTTGGTGCATGGCCGGATTGATGCCATATGGGCGAGATTTGTAAGGCCCTGGACATTGTTGGCGTGGATTTTTCTGACGCTCGGTATCGCGATGGGCTCGTACTGGGCCTATTATGAATTGGGCTGGGGCGGTTGGTGGTTCTGGGATCCGGTTGAAAATGCCTCGCTGATGCCATGGTTGATGGGCACGGCCTTGTTGCACTCGACCGTTGTGATGGAAAAACGCGAGGCGCTTAAAGTCTGGACGATTCTCCTGTCGATCCTGACCTTTTCACTCTCGCTGCTTGGCACATTCCTCGTCCGATCCGGTGTGATAACGTCGGTTCATTCTTTTGCGAGCGATCCGGCACGCGGCATTTTCATCCTGGGCATTTTGACGCTGTTTATCGGCGGAGGGTTGGTGCTGTTCGCCTGGCGTGCGCCGGCCTTGAAACAGGGCGGATTGTTCGCGCCGGTGTCCCGCGAGGGTGCGCTGGTGGTCAATAATCTTTTTCTGGCGACGTCGGCCGTGGCCGTCCTCGTCGGCACGCTTTATCCGCTCGTGCTTGAAACGTTGAATGGCAACAAGATTTCGGTGGGTGCGCCCTATTTCAACCTGACGGCGGTGCCGATTTTCGTCGCGCTGCTGGTGTTCGTGCCCTTTGGCCAGTCATTGGCGTGGAAACGCGGGGATTTGCTGGCGGTGGGACAGCGTCTTCTGGCAGCCTTTGGGCTTGCCGTTTTAGCGATGATTGCGACCTTCTCGGTTGTACGGGGTGGTCCGGTGGCGGCCCCTTTGGGCCTTGGCCTCGGCGTCTGGCTGATTGCCGGATCGGCTAGCGACGTGCTGTACCGCTGTTGTCGGCGGGGGCTCCCGCTCCGCACCATGATCGAGCGCGCGCTCGGCATGCCACGCTCGGCTTGGGGAACGGCTCTAGCGCATGCCGGAATGGGCATCACCGTCATTGGCATATCGGCGACGGTTTGGGGCATCGAGACGCTTGCGATTGTCAGCCCGCATGAGTCTTTGGCCGTTGGTCCCTATACGGTCACATTGGAGCAGAGTTTCAAGCGCACTGGCCAAGGGTTTCGCGAGGATGTCGTTCGCTTTGCCGTGAAGGAGGGCGATCAGGCCAAGGGCACCATCGAGAGTTCAAAGCGGATCCATACCGGACGCGAAATGCCGACGACCGAAGCCGGTATCGTCACTTACGGGTTAGGCCAGCTTTATGCGAGCGTGAATGACACGTTGCCCGATGGCAAGGTCAGCATCCGGTTTTACTGGAAGCCTTTGGTGACGTTGATCTGGGCCGGGGCGCTGGTGATGGCGCTGGGCGGCGCGCTGTCCCTTGCCGACCGTAGGCTTCGGATCGGAGCCTCCGCTAAAGCCCGCAAGGCCGTGGATCTTCAAGGTGGGTCCAAAGCATGAGCCGGCTGCTCGGGCTTTGCCTCGTTCTTTGGCTTGGACTTGTGCCGGCCTATGCGGTCGAGCCAGATGAAATCCTCAAAGACGGTCAGCTTGAAACCCGCGCGCGGGCGATTTCCTCCGAATTGAGATGCCTTGTCTGCCAAAACCAGTCGATCGATGACTCGCATGCGCCTTTGGCGCGCGACCTTCGCGTGCTGGTGCGGCAAAGGCTTGTCGACGGTGAGAGCGACGAGACGATCCGCGCCTATTTGGTCGACCGCTACGGCGACTTTATTTTGTTAAAGCCACGCTTTTCAGCCGATACCCTTCTCTTGTGGCTTTCCCCCTTCATGGTGTTGGCCATCGGAGGATGGGCGGTTTTTAGCCGGTCGCGGCGTCAAACGCCGCTGCATGCCGCAGCGCTTGATCGCACGGAGCGCGATCGCCTTGAGGCGATGCTCAAGGATAACGACGCGTCGTAACGCCCTATCTTACCAAATTGTCATGTCGCCGTGAAACTGGCGTAATCGGAATGTCTTTAGACCTTCTTCATGGATTGGGATGAAAAGTCCTGGTCAAAAATGGAATGGAGATATGAGCATGATGAAATTTCTGACGACATCCCCAACGTCGAAGCGTCGTTTGCGCGCGACATTGCTTGCGGGTGCAGCGGTTCTGGCGGTTTCCGGGCTCGGCTTGGCGGGCTTGGTGAATATGGCGCCGACCCCCGTCTTTGCGCAGTCCAATACGGCTGCTGCAGCTCAATTCATGCCGTCTTTTGCCGATATCGTGGCCAAGGTCAGGCCGGCCGTGGTTTCCGTGAAAGTCAAACTCGAAGCCGCCTCGATGTCGGAGGATGACGGGCAGGACTTCGCAGTTCCCGATCTTCCGCCCGGCCATCCGCTTGAAAAATTCTTCAAGCAGTTCCGCGACCAAGGCAAGAATGGCAAAAAGGGTGGCCCCAAGCAATATGGCATGGCGCAGGGATCGGGGTTCTTTATCTCGGCCGATGGCTATCTGGTGACCAATAATCACGTTGTCGAAAATGCCGTCGAGGTAACGCTGACCACCGATGACGGGCAGACACTGGCTGCCAAAATCATCGGACGCGATCCGAAAACCGATCTGGCCTTGCTCAAGACCATCGATAACGGGCCTTACGCCTTTGTGCCGTTTGCAGCAGTGTCCCCGCGTGTAGGTGACTGGGTGGTAGCCGTTGGCAATCCGTTCGGATTGGGTGGAACGGTGACGGCGGGTATCGTTTCCGCCCGCGGTCGCGATATCGGCTCCGGTCCGTATGATGACTATATCCAGATCGATGCGCCGGTTAATCGCGGCAATTCCGGCGGGCCCACGTTCAATCTCAATGGCGAGGTTGTGGGCGTGAATACCGCGATTTACTCGCCCTCGGGCGGTAGCGTCGGGATCGCCTTCGCCATCCCGTCCGAGACGGTTTCAAGCGTGATCGGTTCGCTCAAGGATGGCGGCTCGGTAGCCCGCGGTTATCTTGGGGTGCAAATCCAGCCTGTAACCCAAGACATTGCGGATAGCTTGGGTCTGGCGGACACCAAGGGTGCTCTCGTTGCAGAGGCGCAGGCCGGAACACCGGCGGCCGATGCTGGGTTGAAACCCGGCGACACGATCAGGGAAGTGAACGGCGAGGTTATGGCCGGCCCCCGCGAGGTTTCGAAACGCATTTCCCAGGTCAAGCCCGGCGATACGGCCAAAATCACCTATGTTCGGGCTGGCAAGGAAATGACCGCGATGGTCCGTTTGGCCTTGCTTCCGGACCAGAAGACCGCGGCTGCCGATCCGGCGGCTGCGACGAAGGCTTCCCCTGCCTTTGGATTGACGCTGGCGCCCTCCAAGGACGGCTCGGGGGTTCTGGTGACCGACGTCGATCCCTCCGGCGCAGGCTCCGAGAAGGGTATGCAAAAGGGAGATCTGATTTTGGAAATCGGCGGCAAGCCGGTCTCCAAGCCCGCTGATGTTCGCTCCGCGATCGAGGAGGCTAAAAAGGACGGTCGAAAGGCCATCATCCTGCGGGTGCGCAACGAGGAGGGAACGCGTTTTGTTGCCCTCGCTTTTCCCAAAGCCTAATCCTTTGCGCGCTGGACGCTGAGCCCCTCCCTGAGCGTCCGGGGTGTTTGGACGGCGGCTTGGACCTATGGTTTGGTCCGCCGCCGTCTTTTTCCTTGACCGCTCCTTGTAAAGAAGCCGACATTTCAGCCATGAAAATTTTGATTGTTGAAGACGACGCCTCGGCTTCCGCCTATCTGGACAAAGCGTTTCGCGAGTCGGGCCATATGGTCGATGTCGCGTCCGACGGACTGGACGGATATGCGTTAGCTTCCGAAGGCCGCTATGACGCCATTGTGGTGGATCGGATGATCCCGCGGATGGATGGATTGTCGTTGGTCCACGGGCTGCGCGAGCAAAAGATTGATACGCCGATTCTGATCTTGTCGGCGCTGGGTCAGGTCGATGATCGCGTGAAGGGGCTGCGCGCCGGTGCGGACGACTATCTCGCCAAGCCCTATTCGTTTTCCGAATTATTGGCGCGGGTCGAAATTCTCTCGCGACGCGGGCGGTCGGTGCCGAGCGAGGATACGATCTATCGGGTCGGCGATCTTGAACTGAACCGTCTTACCCGACGGGTCGCCCGGCTTGATACCGAAATTGATCTGCAACCGCGCGAATTCCGGTTGCTGGAATATCTGATGCGGCATGCGGGACAGGTCGTGACCCGTACCATGCTGCTTGAAAACGTTTGGGATTACCATTTCGATCCGCAGACCAATGTGATCGATGTTCACGTCTCGCGCCTGCGCGCCAAAATCGATAAAGGGTTCGACACTCCGCTGATCCATACGATCCGCGGTGCCGGATACACGATCCGTGACAGCGCTCGGTAGGCTTTTTCGCACCACGGCCTTCAAGCTCGCGCTGGCCTTTCTCGCCATCTTTACGGTTTTTGCGGGACTTATCCTTGGATATGTCGCGTTCAATGCGTTTCGTTTGCTGGACGAACAGGTCAGCGTAACGGTTGCCGAGGAGATTGACGGGCTTTTAACCCAATTCAATACCGGCGGCGTCATAAGGCTCGTCCATCAAATCGAGCGACGTTCTCGCCAGCCCGGATCGTCGCTTTATCTTGTTACCTCCGCCGCTGGCGAGACCTTGGCGGGCAATATCAGCAGCATCGATAGCGAAGGTTTGCTCGAGGCGGGAACCTACGAGCTTTTTTACCGTGTCGTTGAGGATGGCGCACCGAGGCCGCATCGCGCTCTCGTTGAAACGGTTATTTTGCCGGGGGGATTCCGGTTACTGGTCGGGCGCGATCTGGCCGAGACGGAGCGGTTGCACAATGTGATTTTCCGAGCAGCGGGGTGGTCGATCCTGCTCGTCCTCGTCCTGGCCGTCATTGGCGGGGTGTTTGTGGCCCGACGGGTCTTGGGGCGGGTCGATCAGATGACCGAGACCACGCGCACCATCATGGCGGGAGATTTATCGGGGCGGCTGGCGGTTACCGGCACCAATGATGAAATGGATCGACTGGCCCAAAGCCTTAACGCCATGCTCGAGCGGATCGGCGAGCTGATGGCGGGCTTGCGCGAAGTGTCCGACAATATTGCGCATGACCTTAAGACCCCACTGACACGGCTTCGAAACAGTGCGGAGGAGGCCTTGCGGATCGGTGAATCGCTAACCGATTATCGCGTGGCGCTCGAAAATACGATCGAGGAAGCGGATGGTCTCATCAAGGTTTTCAACGCGCTGTTGATGATTGCGCGCGCCGAAGCCGGCGGCGAGCTAGAGGGCATGAACAAGGCCGATGTCATCGACATTGCGCGCGATGTCGTCGAACTCTATGAGCCTTTTGCCGAAGAAGCCGGCGTTGCATTACAGTTTGAAGGGGAAGGTCCGTTTTTGGTGATGGCCTCCCGCGAATTGATCGGTCAGGCGCTGGCCAATCTCATTGATAATGCGATCAAATATTTACCAGAGAACGCGGACGAGACCCATCAACCCGCGGTGATGGTCGGGGCCCGCCTTTCCAAGGATCATGTCGAACTTGTTGTCGCCGACAACGGACCCGGCATTCCGGAATCGGATCGCGAGCGGGTTCTGGAAAGGTTTGTGCGCCTTGAAACCTCTCGCACCCGTCCCGGCTCGGGGCTTGGACTGTCGCTGGCGGCCGCCGTGGCCCGTTTGCATGGTGGCACAATCCGGCTGGAAGATAATGCCCCGGGCTTGCGTGTGGTGCTCAGCCTTCCTATCGTTGCGCCATGACGGCACCTCTCGCTTCCCTTATCCGCAACACGCCCAAACCCAGCGAGCTGAAGGCCGCCCGCCTGAAACTGGCAGCCCTTTCCGAAAAAGCTCTCCAAGACGGGCAAGAGGCTGACCTGCATCGGCTCTTGGAAATCAACCCGACGGTTGCGGATGTGATCCTCGGTATTGCCAGTCAGTCGCCTTATCTATGGCGGCTTGTGCTGCAAAGTCCGGCCCGTTTGATAGGGTTGCTGGAGGTCGCACCCGATCAACGTTTTGACGCCTTGATTGCTGAATGCCTCCTGATCCCGAAAAGCCATGCGGGTGACGAAGCGGCCGTTATGCGGGCCCTGCGGCTCATCAAGCAGGAAGCCGCGCTCTTGATCGCGCTGGCGGATTTGGGCGGTGTCTGGTCAGTCGAACGGGTAACACAGGCTTTGAGCCTGTTCGCGGATTCAACCCTTCAAGCCGCATTGGCCTTCGTCACGCAAGAAGAAATTGCACGCGGAACATTGTTGGTTTCAAACACGGATGCGGAACCGTTCTCGTGTGGACTGGTGATTTTGGCCCTCGGCAAACACGGCGCGGGTGAGCTGAATTATTCGTCGGATATTGATATTGTCGTGCTTTACGATCCGGAACGGGCACCGCTCGCCGACGGGGTCGAGCCCGGCCCGCTTTTTGTTCGCATGGTCAAATCCATCGTTCGCCTGATCGATCAGCGGACGGCGGATGGCTATGTCTTCCGCGTTGACCTCAGGCTTCGCCCCGATCCAGCCTCCACGCCGGTTGCGATATCGGTGGCCTCGGCTTTTGCCTATTACGAAAGCGTCGGGCAAAATTGGGAGCGGGCGGCATTGATCAAGGCGCGCCCCGTTGCCGGCGACATGGCGGTGGGCGAGGCATTTCTTGTCGATCTGGTTCCCTTTATCTGGCGAAAATATTTCGACTTTGCCGCCATTGCGGACATCCATGCGATGAAGCGGCAAATTCATGCGGTTCGTGGCCATGAGGCCATTGCGGTGGCCGGCCACGACATCAAGCTGGGTCGGGGTGGTATTCGGGAAGTCGAATTTTTTGTTCAAACGCAGCAGCTTGTTTTTGGTGGCCGCCGGCTCGCGCTTCGTGGTCGTCGAACGCTGGATATGCTGGTGGCCCTGCATGCCGATGGCTGGATCTCGGCGGACGCGCGCGATGATCTGACCGAGGCCTATCGCTTTTTGCGCGGCATCGAGCACCGGCTGCAAATGGTGGCCGACGAACAGACCCAACGCTTGCCGGTCGACGAGGAGGAGTTGAAAAGCTTTTCACGGTTTTGTGGCTATTCGGGGATCGGGGCTTTTTCAAAAGCACTCACGCGGATGGCGCGCCTCGTCGAGCGGCATTATGCCCGACTGTTCGAGGAAGGGGCAGATCTAGCAGCGGGGGAGGGAAGCCTCGTTTTCACAGGTACGGTCGACGATCCTGATACGATTGATACCCTGCGGCGCATGGGCTTCACCGAGCCTGAAAAGGCGACGGAAACCGTCAGGGGATGGCACTTTGGCCGGCGCAGTGCGGTCACCAGTCCGCGCGCCCGCGAAGTGCTGACCGAGCTTGTTCCTTCCATGCTGCAAGCCTTTGGTAAAAGTGCCGATCCTGATGGTGCGCTGGCGACCTTTGATCGGGTTCTCGGCGGGATGCCAGCCGCCGTCGAGCTCTTTGCGATTTTACGCGAACACCGGCCTATTCTGGCCTTGTTTGCGGATATATTGGGCTCAGCGCCACGGCTTGCCGATATTGTCGCCCATCGGCCCCATCTGCTCGATGCCATTATTGACCCGGCTTTCGTTGAACCTTTCCCCCTTCTGCCGCAATTGATGGATCGCATTTCATCGGCCATCGGCCAGCACGATCAGATTGAGGATTTTCTCGACCGCCTGCGTGAGACGGGCCAGCACGAGATGTTTCTGGTCGGCGTTCGCATGCTCTCCGATGTCTTGTCGCCCGCAATGGCGGGCGAGGCCTATTCGACCCTGGCCGAAGCCTTGATCCGGATAACGCTGGCCGAGGTGGAACGCCGCTTTGTGGTCGATCACGGCCGCGTCAAAGGGGGGCGCATGGCCGTGCTCGGCATGGGGCGGCTGGGGTCACGCGAGATGACGGCCACTTCCGATCTTGATCTCGTCATGCTCTATGATTTTGATCCCGACAAAGGGGAGAGTGATGGAGCAAGGCCGCTTGATCCTGTTGTCTATTACGGGCGGCTGACTCAGCGTCTGATCAGCGCGCTGACGGTACCGACACGGCGGGGCATGCTCTATGCCGTCGATATGCGATTGCGCCCGTCGGGCAATAAGGGGCCGGCCGCGACCCAATATCGCAGTTTTATGGATTACCATACCCATGGTGAAGCCGAGACATGGGAACATCTCGCTTTGGTTCGGGCACGGCCCGTCGCGGGCCAGCCCGAATTCATGCAAGAAGTATCAGACGAATTGCGGACGATTGTTTCCCGCGTTCGTCTTCAAGCCAAGGTGGCAGAGGATGCCGCCGATATGCGCGCCCTGATCGCTAAAGAAAAGGGCGAGTCTGATCCGTGGGATCTCAAACTGGCCCGCGGCGGGTTGATGGATATTGAATTTATTGCCCAGACTTTGGTGCTGAGTGAGGCCCAAAGTCACCCTTCGCTGGCCCTTCAAAATACCGCCGCCATTCTATCAGCCGCCCGCGATGAAGGACTGATGGAGCAGGACGATGTGGCCAGCCTTTTGGACGGGTATAACCTGATGCGCGATCTGATGCAGTGGCAGCGCACCATGGTGTCCGGCGAGTTCGATCCGAAGGCGGCCGATCGCAATTTTTTGAAGCGGTTGGCGAGCCTCGCCGGATTGCCCGATTTCAAACTGCTTGATTCCCACCTCAAGGATGTTCAAGCGAAGATTCGGGCCATATTTAATCGGCGGCTGGGCCGTTGAACGCTTGAGCCTTGGCTGATCCGTCAGATTAGGCGGCCTGCTCCAGCAACGGGCCCGCGCGGATGGGCAGTCGAACCAACACCGTCGTCCCCGATCCCTCGGTTGATCGGATGGTAAGCGTGCCGCCATGCAGTTCGGCAAAAGAGCGCGCAATCGCCAAGCCGAGACCGGCACCTTCGGTCGGCTTTTTGGCATCCAGATCGACCCATTCGAAAGGCCGACCGAGCTTCGCCAACGCCTCCTTGGGAATGCCAATTCCATTGTCTTCGACATAGATATTGACGGCTCCGGAAACCTCACGCGTCGTCACCGTAATCCGGCCACCCTCTGGCGTGAATTTCACGGCATTGTGGACGAGGTGGGCAAGAATGCGCTCGATGGCCCGTTGATCGGCCAGAAGAGGCGTTTCTGCCGAAAGATTGGCCACGATCCGTTGCGATTTTGCGGCGGCTTCCGCATGCAGTTTCTCGATGGTTTCCTCAGCGATGGTGTTCAGGATAATCGGTCGCTTTTCGATTTTAATACGACCGGCCTCGAGTTCAGCCATATCGAGAATATCCGCAATGATGGTTAGCAGGGCCTGGCCGCTGCGTGAAATATCATGGCTGTAGTCTTTATATTTCGGATGACCCAGCGGGCCATAAATCTGCGCGTCCATGATTTCGGCGAAGCCGAGAATGGCGTTGAGCGGGGTGCGGAGTTCATGGCTCATTTTGGCGAGAAATTCGCTTTTCGCGTGGTTGGCGGTTTCTGCCTCGGCCTTTTGCTCGAGATAGCGCTCGGCAAGGCGCGACAATTGTTCGGCCTGGGTTTCCAGGGTCAAGCGCGAGCGGTGGAGATCGGAAATGGTTGCGGTCAATTTCCGTTCCGATTCCTGGAAACGCTGTTCTTCGGTTTTGAGCGCGGTGATGTCGGTGCCAACCGAGACATAGCCGCCATCCTTGGTGCGGCGTTCATTGACCTGAAGCCAGCGCCCTTCCGGCAGGAGCATTTCGTAGGATTTGGCATCTCCCTCGTCATGGCTCAGCTGCTCGCGGCGGGCTTGAGCAATGAAGTGGGCGAGATAGGGTTTGAGCGCCTCGTACGGGGTGCCGCGATGCACCAGTTCGGACGGTAAATCGTGCAGATGCTGGAATTTTGAATTGCACATCACGAGCCGATTATCGGCATCCCAGAGCACAAAGGCCTCTCCGATCGTCTCAATCGCATCGCGCAACCGCAAATCGGCGACGGCATTTTCAGCGGCTGTCCGCCTTTGTTCGGAAATATCCACGACGATGCCGACCAGATGGGCCGATTGTGTCGCCTCATCGTGAATAAGCTCGGCACGGGCACGCACCCAAACCCATTCGCCCTTGGCATCCAGAATCCGGAACGCATGATCGACCGTGTTGGTGCGCTCGGCGGCCAGTTGATCGGCTAAGGCATAGAGATCGCGATCCTCCGGATGGACCCGGCCATTCACTTCGCCGAACGACATGAACTCGGCTTGCCGCTCAAGGCCCAGCATTTCGTACATCGAGTCGGACCAGTAAATTGCACCGCGCGCAATATCCCAATCCCACAACCCGCAACGTCCCCGATTAAGCGCCAGATCAAGCCGCTCGCGAACTTTATCGACGATGGCGTCGGACTGGCGCACCCGAAAAGCCTGCCAGAAATAGGCAAGGCCCAATCCCAAAATAGCAAGCATGGCTGCGCCGAGCATCGTGAGCATGGACGCGATGCGGTTACGCCACAGTGAAAGCCCCGTGTCCATCGGCGCGACAATCGCCAGTTCTCCTAAAGGCGCGGGTAGGCGTGTCATGGCCAGAATGGCACGGCCGCCATTTTTTTGCGTGATCGTCGAGAGTGCCGCAAGGTCGCCTTGCGCCATTTGATCAATGCCGGCGGGAATGTCCGGCATCTCGGAATCGGCGGGAACAACAGCTTTGATAAGGCCGTTGGCATCGGTCATCGCAACGATGCGGCCATGGGTCAACAGACGGGCTGGAACGGCTGCCATCAGCAAAGCTTGCGGGTTACCGATATTGGATGGTCCGCGCTCGTCGATCAGGCGGGCGATCTCGCCGCGCGATAGCGAGGTAACAAGCTCGACCTCTTCGGCCATCGCCGCCAACGCATCGCTTTGCGAGGCCTGAATCTCGAGCCAGGCGAACGCGCCGAGCACGACAACGAAAATAGCGACCAGAACAGGCACCAGTTTACGAAGCCAAGGTTCGGCTGCGATGATCCGGGCATAGGCCGGATGTGCCACCGAGCGAGCCATTCCCTGAATCGTGGCCGCACGCGAGCGCGTGCTGGCCGCGTGCACGCGCGCCATCAATAACCTCTTGGGTTTATCCGTCTGAACTTAGAGTGGACTTGCTGCCCCCAGCCGCCCGAATCGATGCGATAAGAATCGTGTTCGACTGATTTGTCTAGAGATTAAGAAAGTCTTGCGAAATATTTTTTTAGCTCCTGAATCTGGGGGCACCCTCGAGGCTAGAAAATTGAATCAAAAGGTTAATTTTGCGCCAGTGTTCGGGTCACGATATCCAGCACATCGAGCGAAAGCGGCACTTGATCCGCAATGTTGCGCAGGGCCCTTTCGGCCAGCATCTTGCGCCCCATCTCAAGCGTACGCCAGGATTTGAACGCTCCCAAGATGCGGGCAGCGACTTGCGGGTTTGAGCGATCGGTTTCAATAATGATCCTTGAGACGAGATCGTATCCCGCCCCATCGGCGCGGTTGAACTGGGACGGGTTACCCGCCGCAAATGTTCCGATCAAAGCGCGTAACCGATTGGGGTTTTTCATTGAAAATCCCGGATGGTTCATGAGCCTTTGGATACGATCGAGCGTTTCAATTTCTGCGATCGAGGCCTGCAGTGAAAACCATTTGTCGAGCACAAGCGGATCTTGGCCAAACGCTTGTCCGAAATGATCGAGCGCTGCTTCACGCGCAGCACCGCGATGCTGGGCCAGAATGGAAAGAGCCGCAAACCGGTCCGTCATATTGTCGGCCGAATGATATTGCTGTTCCGCCAGACCAAGGCCGATGGTCGGCATACCCATCGCCAGCAGATCAAGCGCCCCGTTGCGAAGCGCGCGGCTACCGGCGCTTTGTGCATCGGGGCGAAAACTTTCTCTGGAGGCCAAGGCCATGCACAAGGCTTCGAGCTGCGTGCCGAGCTGCAATCCGATGGCGCGTCTGAAGCCCAGACGGGCCGCGTGGACGGCATCCGGATCGACATCGGTGCCAAGTTCACGGGCAACATCGTTCTCGCTGGGCAAAGCCAGAATCTGGGCCATAAAGGCGTGGTCATCGCCCTGCAGAATAAGGGCGAGGCCTTCGGCAAAGCGCGGGTCAAAGTGCAAGGCCTGACCGTTTCGCGCGGCGAGGGCACCTACCTTTAACAATTTCATCGCGTAACCCTGCGCCGCCTGCCAGCGGTTGAACGGGTCGGTGTCATGGGCCAGCAATACCAGCCTTTCCTCGTCGGTGGTTTCGGCGTCCAGCACAACCGGAGCGGAGAAGCCGCGAAGGGCTGACAAGATCGGTTTGGCCGGTACCTGATCGAAGGCCAGTTCGGCTTTTTCGCCGTCGAGGACAAAAACGCCGTTCTCGATGACGCCTGTCGACGGGCTCAACGATAATTCCCGACCCTCGGTATCAAAAAAGGCCAACGCAAGGGGGATCACCATGGCCTGCTTGACGGGTTGCCCCGGCGTTGCCGGTGTGGCTTGGGTGAACCGGATCCGGTAGTGTCCGCCGGCGGGGTCAAAGGATTCCGTGATTGAAACATGGGGGGTGCCCGCTTGCCCATACCATTGGGCAAAATGGCCGAGATCGCGACCGCTGGCATCGGCAAAGCAGCTGATGAATTCCTCGATCGTGGCCGCTGTTCCGTCACAGCGCGACAGATAAAGGTCCATGCCTTGCCGGAACAGATCGGCGCCAAGCAGAATCTTGAGCATGCGGATCAGTTCGGCGCCTTTCTCATAGACCGTCGGCGTGTAGAAATTATTGATCTCGCGATATTCATAAGGCCGCACCGGATGGGCTAGAGGGCCGGCATCTTCGGAAAATTGTTGCGAGCGCAGGGTGCGTACATCGGCGATTCGCTTGACCGAGCGCGAGCGTTGATCGGCGCTGAATTCCTGATCGCGGAAAACCGTTAGGCCTTCCTTCAGGCAAAGCTGGAACCAATCGCGGCAGGTGATGCGGTTGCCGGTCCAGTTGTGGAAATATTCATGCGCAATAATGGCTTCGATATTGGCATAATCCGCGTCCGTCGCTGTCTCCGGACTGGCCAGAACATATTTGTCGTTGAAGATGTTGAGACCTTTGTTCTCCATCGCGCCCATATTGAAATCGGACACGGCAACGATGTTGAACACATCCAGATCATATTCGCAGCCAAAAGCTTCCTCGTCCCAGCGCATCGAGCGGATCAACGCATCAAGCGCGTAGCCGGCGCGATTTTCCTTGCCGCTTTCGACATAGATGCCCAGTTCCACTTTCCGGCCTGACCGCGTGGTAAAAGAGCCCCCGACTTTACCAAGCCTGCCGCCGACCAGCGCGAAGAGATAGGCCGGCTTCGGGTGGGGGTCGTGCCAGACCGCATAATGCCAGCCGTCGGGCAGGTCGCCGGCTTCAACCCTGTTGCCGTTGCCGAGCAGAACCGGAGCCTCGTCTTTTTTGGCGACAATCCGCGTCGTGAACACCGCCATCACATCCGGACGATCGAGGAAGAACGTAATCCGGCGAAAGCCTTCCGCCTCGCATTGCGTGCAATAATTGCCGGAGGAACGGTATAGCCCCATCAGCTGCGTATTCGCAGCCGGATCGAGCAACGTCACGATGGTCAGTTTGAAGGGCCGCTGGGGCGTATGGGTCAAGGTCAGCGTGCGGCGATCAATCGTGCAGGCCGATGTCGGGAGAACGACACCATCGAGCGCGATGCTTTCAAGCACCAAATCATCGCCATCCAATACCAGCGGGCCGCCTGCTGATTGTGAATTGGGCTTGATGTGCAAGGTGGCAATGACGCGCGTTCGTGTGTCATCGAGTGTCGCATCGAGATGCACGGTTTCGATCAGCCAGGCGGGTGCGGTGTATTCGGCGAGGCGGATGACGCGGTCGGAATCGGTGCCCATGGTAAACGTGCTTTCGGCGACAGGAAATGTAGCCAAGCCTATACCGCCTTTGTATCGTATTCGTCGAGTGTGGGACGTTTACCTTTATAAGCTCCGCAGTGGCTCGGTGTGACTGACGATTCTCAAAATGTCCGGCACATCCTTGCGAACTTGATGTTCAAGGCGATCAACCACCTCGTGGACCGTGGTGACATCAAGCGTTGCATCGACCCGGCAATGATAATTGACGATCAGTCCATGCCCAGTTTCGCGCACCCGTATATTATGTACATCGCTGATCGTCCTGCTTCGCTCCGCATGGCGGGTCAGCGATTCGATGACCGATGTTTTCATGCCGTCCGCCACGTCCCGCCCGACAAGGCTCGAGACAACGAGCGGCTCGATATGCGTTTCGACTTCGGTTGCAGCCCCTAGTTCTTCGCGGATCGCGGCTTCGAGCTGGCTGGCAATCGTATGCGCTTCACCAAGGGACAAGCCCCCATCCACTTCAAGATCAAGGCTGACGGAAAGCGTGCCCGACAATTCCTGAACTGTGACGTGGTGCACCGGTAAACGGCGGCGGGCGGCGATCAGGATCACGCGCTCCAAAACGGTTTCCTCATCCAGGGTGACGGGGGTCGCGGTAACCGTCACCTGCGCTTCGCTAAAAGCCGTGCGGATGGCGGTGACGATGGCGGCCTTCAAGAGGCCCAACCGGTCAAACGGCATCGAGCGGGCAACCCCGATCTCCAGATCGATGAACAGATCGGATCCGGCCCGTCGGGCACGAACATCCTCCACATCGACCACGCCCGGAACATCGCGCACAATCTTGCGGATCTGTGATGCGTATCCCACCGGCGCTGCGTCGAGCAGTGTATCCAGCGTCCGGCGGGCCAAGCGATACCCGGCGACCGCAATGAAAATCGCGACCCCGATGGCCACCAGAGCGTCAGCCTGCGGGTAGCCCCATGCGGCGGCGCCGAAAGCCAGCAAAACCAGCACGGAATTAACAAGGTCGGACGAGAAATGCAGCGCATCGGCGGCCAGCGCCTCGCTGTTCGTCTCACGCGCGACGCGGGTCAGATTGACATAGCGCCACGCATCGATGGCGATCGAGATCACAAGCACAACAATGGCTGACCAGTGCACGACGACCACCGATTGCTCTACCCACAAACGACGAACACCCTCGATGGCGACCGCCCCCGACAACAGGAAAAGGAAGCCCGTTTCAGCCAATGCCGCAATGGATTCGACCTTTCCGTGGCCATAATGGTGACCCTCATCGGCGGGCTTGGAGGCCGCTCGGATGGCAAGCCATGTCATCGTGGTCGCCACCACGTCCAAGAGGCTGTGGGCGGCGTCCGACAAAAGGGCGAGGGAGCCGGTCATCAGTCCGGCAGCACCTTTGCCAAGTGTGATGACGACGCTGGCTGCAATGGAAGACAGCGCGGCATTTTCTTTGGCGTCAGACATAGCTAAATCCTCTGGTTGCATCAGGCCGTAGACCCCGCAGCAGGGCACGTCAACCATGGCTTGTAGCACCCAAACGGCATCGAAATCATGACAGAGGCCTTGCAACCTTCGTCCGTCGCGTCCATCGTGCCCTGAAGTTGCGTGTACAGTTGGGGAGGCCTTACGATGATGGAATATCTGCATACGATGGTGCGAATTGCCAATATCGAGCAATCGCTTGATTTTTACTGCAACAAAATGGGCCTCGTCGAAGTGCGCCGTTACGAGAATGAAAAGGGCCGTTTTACGCTGATTTTTCTCGTTGCAGAGGGCGATGTCGAAGCCTTCAAGACCAATAGCGCCCCTGCGTTGGAGTTGACCTATAATTGGGACGAGCACGACTATACGGGCGGGCGCAATTTCGGCCATTTAGCCTATCGGGTCGACAATATCCACGAATATTGCCAGAGTTTGATGGATAAAGGCGTGGTCATCAACCGGCCGCCGCGCGATGGCCGGATGGCCTTTATCAAATCGCCTGACGGTATTTCCTTCGAGATTTTGCAGCGCGGTGACGCCTTGCCGCTGGCTGAGCCATGGATTTCGATGCCGAATACCGGCAGCTGGTGAAGGGTGTGTCCATGAAGCGGCTTTTTGGCGAGGTGGGTGGCGAGCCCGTCTATGAGATGACCATCCGCTCATCCGCGGGCGCAGAGGCAAAAATCCTCAATTGGGGCGCCGTGGTCCGCGATCTTGTTGTTCCGTCAAAGAACGGCCCGCAACGAGTCGTGCTGGGGCTTGATCGTCTCGAAGATTATGTGGCGCACTCCCCGCATCTGGGCGCTTTAGCGGGACGGTTCGCCAACCGTATCCGCGATGGGCGTTTCGTGATCGATGGAAAGCCCTACCAGCTCGAACAGAATTTTCTGGGCAAACACAGCCTGCATGGCGGCGCATCCGGCTTTGGCCGCAGGCCCTGGCAATTGGCGCACCACGACGCCCATTCCGTGACGCTCACTTTGTTCTCGCCCGATGGCGATGGCGGCTATCCCGGGAACCTCACCGTGACCTGCCGCTATAGCCTCGTCGAGCCTGCCACCCTCCGGACCGAGCTCACGGCGACGACGGATGCCCCCACCATCATCAATCTCGCGCTGCATTCATATTACAACCTCGACGGGTCTGATCACATTTTAGACCATGAACTGATGATTCCGGCCAATGTCATCTCCAGCGTTGACCACGAGCTCATCCCGACAGGCGAGCTCCATCATGTGGCTGACACCCCGTTTGATTTCCGTAGGGGGCGGCCGATCAGGCACATCCAGCCGAATGGCGAACATTTCCATTATGACCAGAACTTCGTGCTGGAGACCCGCAGCGGCCCGCTTCGCCATGCTGCGACGGCCAAATCGCCTAAAAACGGCCTGTCGATGCAGGTCTTCACGACCGAACCCTGCATCCAGTTTTATGACGCGAAGAGGCTCAATGTTCCTGTCACGGGGCTTGGAGGGCAGAAATTGCAGGCGCATGGCGGGTTCTGCCTCGAGCCACAAAATGTGCCCGACAGTCCCAATGTCGCGCATTTTCCCGATCCTGTGTTGCGGCCCGGACAAGTCTATCGGCAGGTAACCGATTATCGGTTCAGCTGATTTCAGGCGTGGATGGCGGGCAACTTCCCTCTTTAGCTCTTCGTCATCCTGAGGCATGATTGGTATTATGAAACTCACAACACACGTTCTTGATACCGCCCACGGCCACCCTGCATCGGGCATGGCTCTCACGCTGACCCGCCTATCGGACGGCGCGGTGCTTAAACGCGCCGTCACCAATGCGGATGGTCGGGTCGATCATCCCTTGCTGGAAGGGGAGATGTTCCAATTCGGAACCTATGAGCTGGTTTTCGCGGTCGGTGATTATTTCCGGAAGCTTGGTATCGCCTTGCCGGACCCCGCATTTCTGGACGAAGTGCCGATCCGCTTCGGCATTTCCGAGAACCGCCATTACCATGTCCCCTTGCTGGTCTCGCCCTTCAGCTTTTCGACCTATCGCGGGAGCTGAGCCATGACGCGATCGACCATCAGCTTTCTGCGGCGCGGCCAACGGGTGGATATTGCGAACCCCGATCCCAAGGCCACTTTGTTAGACTGGCTTCGGCTCGAAGAACGCTCAACCGGCACTAAAGAGGGCTGCGCAGAGGGCGATTGCGGCGCATGTACGGTAGTTTTGGCGCGTGAACGCGATGGTCAGCTGGTCTATGAGCCGGTCAATGCCTGTATTCTATTGCTGGGCCAAGCGGACGGCGCGGATGTGATCACGATTGAGGATCTGGCCGAAAAAGGCGAACTCCACAAAATCCAGAGCGCAATGGTCGAGCATCATGGCTCTCAATGCGGGTTTTGTACGCCTGGCATCGTGATGAGCCTGTTCGCGCTCTACCATGAGGGGAAAGCCTCGGTGGATCGGCCCGATGTGAATGAGGCCTTGTCGGGCAATCTGTGCCGTTGCACCGGATATACGCCGATTGTGAAGGCCGCTTTGCAGGCGCTCGCCGATCCGGCAACCGATCAGTTTGATGCGAAGGCCGAGGAGACGCTCGAGGCCTTCAAGCAATTCAGGCAGTTGGAAGATGTGTTTGTCGGCAATGACGAGGCTTTTTTTGCTGCCCCTGCCGCTGAATCCTCGCTCGCCTATTTGATCCAGAAATATCCCGATGCGACCTTGATTGCGGGAGCAACCGATGTAGGTCTCTGGATCACCAAAGGATTGATGCCGCTCAAGCGCCTGATTTGGCTCGGGCGCATCAAGGGTTTGGCCGCAATCGAGGAAACCGAATTGACGCTGAGCTTCGGCGCTGGCGTGACCCATCAGATGGCGATGCCCCGCTTGGCCGCCCTTGATACGGATTTTGGCGAATTGGCGCGTCGTTTCGGGTCAAGGCAGGTTCGCGCATCGGGCACGGTGGTTGGCAATATTGCCAATGGCTCGCCGATTGGCGATTGGCCGCCCGCCTTTATTGCCCTTGGAGCATCGGTCGAATTGCGCAACGGCTTTTCCAACCGGTCTGTTCCCTTGGAAGAGTTTTTCATTGCCTACAAGCAGCAAAACCGCGAACCGGGGGAGTATATCCGGCGCATAACGCTCTCTAAGCCGGGTCCAAACGACCATATCCGCTTGTTTAAAGTCACAAAGCGCCGCGATGAAGACATTTCATCGGTTATGGCAGCGTTCCGGATTACGGTGGAAGATGGCTTGATCTCGCAGGCGCGGATCGCGTTCGGCGGCATGGCAGGCATCCCTAAACGGGCGTCTGCGGCGGAAGCCGCGATTATTGGGTTGCCGATCAAGGATATTTCAACCTGGCGGGCGGGAGCTGAAGGCCTCACCGCCGATTTCTCGCCCCTTTCCGATCATCGCGCCTCTGCCGAGTACCGGATGCGGGTTGCCCGCAATCTGGTCATCAAAGCACTGGCCGAGATTGCCGGCGTCCCGTCGTCATCGACGCGGATCAGCGGTTTGCGGGAGGTTTCCCATGCTGCCGAATGATGGAGCTGACGCTGTGGAACACCCGCTCCGGCAGGTTGGAAAATCCTTGCCGCATGAGTCCGCAACGCGCCATGTGCAGGGATCGGCGCTGTATATCGACGATCTTCCAGAACCCGAAGGCACATTACACATCGCGATCGGTGGCTCTCCGGTGGCGCGCGGCAGGATCGTGACGCTCGACCTTGAGGCGGTTCGGTCTGCGGCAGGTGTTGTAGCCGTGCTGACCGCCGCGGATATTCCGGGTAAAAACGATGTGTCGCCGGCGATGGGTGACGATCCGATGTTCGCCGAAACCCATGTCGAATTTGTGGGTCAGGCGCTGTTTGCGGTGGTAGCAGAAACGCGGGATGCCGCGCGTCGCGCCGTCCGCCTCGTTAAAAGCCAATTCGAGGAAGATAAGCCATCTATCACCGTTGAGGACGCTTTGGACCGCAACGAGACAGTTCTGCCGGACTATGCCTTTGGTCGAGGGGAACCCGCCAAAGCACTGACCGAAGCGCCGGTTAAGCTGTCTGGCCAGTTTCGCATCGGCGGGCAGGAGCATTTTTATCTTGAAGGGCAAGTTTCCTTCGCTATGCCGGGCGAGGGTGACGAGATGCTCGTGCACGCCTCGAGCCAGCATCCGACCGAAGTGCAGCATGTGGTGGCCCGTGTGCTCGGGATTCCGGATGCCTATGTGACCAGCGAAGTGCGCCGCATGGGCGGCGGTTTTGGTGGCAAAGAAAGTCAGGCCTCCCAATGGGCGGCGATTGCAGCCCTTGCGGCGCGTTTCACCCGCAAACCGTGCAAGCTCAGGCTTGATCGCGATGATGATATGATGCTGACCGGCAAACGGCATGATTTTCGGGTGGATTGGCAATTGGGCGCCCATGCCGATGGCACCATCCAATCGGCCGATATCTCGCTTCTGGCGCGCTGTGGCTATTCGGCCGATTTGAGTCAGGGCGTTGTTGATCGCTCGATGTTTCACGCCGATAATTCGTATTATCTCCCTGATGTGCGGGTGTCATCGCGACGGTTAAAGACCAATACGGTTTCCAATACGGCGTTTCGCGGCTTTGGCGGCCCGCAGGGCATGTTGGCGATGGAGCGCATGATCGACGCGTTGGCATCCGCCACGGGACGCGATCCGCTGGACATCCGCAAAGCCAATTTCTACCGGCCCGGCGGCGAGCATACGCCGTTCGGGATGCAGGTCGAGGATCACGATGTTCTACACGCGCTTGTTGATCAGCTGGAGCGCAGCTCCGACTATCGCGCGCGGCGTGAGGCAATTGACGCGTTTAACCGTGAGTCCCCGCTGATCCGCCGCGGCCTTGCGCTGACGCCGGTTAAATTCGGAATTTCATTCACCCTGACCCAGATGAACCAAGGCGCGGCCTTGGTGCATGTCTACTCCGATGGTTCCGTGCATCTGAATCATGGCGGCACCGAGATGGGGCAGGGCCTGTTTCTTAAAGTCGCGCAAATCGTGGCCGAGGAATTCGGCATTTCGATGGACCGTATTCGGGTCATGCCGACCTCGACGGGCAAAGTGCCGAACACGTCGCCGACGGCAGCATCAGCGGGAACCGATCTCAATGGCATGGCGGCGATGTTGGCGGCCAAGGCGATCAAAGCGCGGATGACGGCCTTTGCGGCAGAGACGCATGGCGTCGATCCTGCCGAGATTGTATTTCGCGATGACATGGTTGCGGTTGGCCAATTGACGCTTGGCTTCGGCGAGCTGGCCAAAGCCTGCCATGCGGGTCGCATCCATCTCTCGGAAGCCAGTCATTATAAAACGCCGAAAGTGGTGTGGGACCGCGCCAATGCGGTCGGCCGACCGTTCTATTATTTTGCCTATGGCGCGGCGTGCAGCGAAGTGGCCATCGACACGCTGACCGGTGAAATGAAGGTCGAGCGCGTGGATATTCTCCACGATGTGGGCCGCTCGCTGAACCCGGCCATCGACATCGGCCAGATCGAGGGCGGCTTTGTTCAGGGCTTAGGTTGGCTTACCACCGAGGAGCTCGTTTATGACGATAAGGGGCGGCTTCGCACGCATGCGCCATCGACCTACAAGATCCCGGTTGCTTCCGATATTCCGGTCGATTTCCGTGTTGCATTGTTTGACGGGGCCAACCGCGAGGACACGGTTTACCGCTCGAAAGCGGTTGGCGAACCGCCTGTGATGCTCGCTATTTCGGTTTATTCGGCGATTTTGAATGCGATCCAATCGCTGCAACCCGGAACGCCGGTTCCCTTGAACGCACCCGCTACGCCAGAGGAAATTCTTAAGGCTGTTCAAGCTCTTGGAGGCGGTGGCGGATTCTGATTCAGAACTTTAACCAGCCGCATTTTGACGGTGCCGGACCTCGTCTGTTGGATGAACGCCTTGAATCATTACATCACTCTGTTGAATCGAAATCTGAAGTGAACGATTTTTGGACCCGCGTGCAAAGTCAGATCGTTGAGGAGGGCCTCATTGCCGTCATCACGGTGATTGCCGCCGATGGTTCAACGCCGCGCGAGGTGGGCGCGCAGATGGCTGTTACCAAGGCCGGCGACCTCATCGGCACCATTGGCGGTGGCGCTCTGGAATATGCAGCGATTGCCGATGCGCGCCTCGCCATCGCCTTTCCTGAGCAGCCCCCACACAAACGAGATTGGCCACTTGGTCCTGATCTCGGCCAATGCTGCGGTGGCCGTGTCACGACACTGATCGAGGTTTTCCAGACGGAGGATCAAGACAAAATAGCCCGCTTGGCCGGCCAGCCAAAGGGCGACCGAACGCCGCTTTTGCTTTTCGGGGCAGGGCATGTCGGCCGCGCTTTGGTGATGGCTCTGGCTCCTTTGCCCTTCGATATTCGATGGATCGATAGCCGGCCGGAGGCTTTTCCCGGGCTGGTCGTCAGAACGGCCACGCCCGTGTTGACCGATCATCCGGTCACGGAACTAGCCGGTGCACCACGCGGGGCCTTCGTGCTGGTAATGACCCATTCCCATGCGCTTGATCTGGACATTATTGTGCAGGCGCTGCAACGGCCCGACCTCGCCTATGTCGGGTTGATTGGTTCTGCTACCAAACGGGCGAGATTTGAGAGCAGAATCAAGGCGATGGGCGGATCCCATGAATCACTTTCTCGGCTCGTTTGCCCTATCGGTCTGGCGGGAATTCATGGCAAAGAGCCCGCGACCATTGCCGCCTCCGTTGCTGCCGATCTATTGATCCGCCGGGAGGGCTTGCACAAACCCTCCGAACGGGCTTCATTCCCTCTTCACCTGTTTGAACGTGCCGACCTCATGGATAGTGCCTGATGAATGACGATGAAATCTTTCTTGCCCGAGCCATTGCCCTTTCGCGTGAGCGGATGGAAGCCAATCAGGGTGGACCGTTCGGGGCGGTCATTGCTCGCGACGGCGTTGTGTTAGCGGAGGGCTGGAACAAGGTTACCTCGTCAAACGATCCGACCGCTCACGCCGAGGTCACCGCCATTCGGCGGGCCTGCGAGGCGGTGGGGCATTTCGAATTAAAGGGTGCGACGCTCTATACCAGTTGCGAGCCTTGCCCGATGTGTCTGGCCTCGGCCTATTGGGCGCGCGTGTCGCGGATTGTATACGCCAATACGCGGGACGAAGCCGCAGCCATCGGTTTTGATGACGCCTTCATTTACGACGAAGTGCCCAAAGCTCCGCAGGAGCGTGCTTTGCCGATGGAGCATCACCCGCGCCAAGACGCCACCGACGCCTTCGCTGCTTGGGCTGCCAAGCCCGACAAAATCACCTATTGAGGCCATCATGACCGCCTTTGCCCTCGACTACCTCAATCTTGCGATCCGCTGGTTCCATTTGATCGTCGGCATTGCGTGGATTGGCGCGAGTTTCCACTTCATCTGGCTCGATTTCTCTTTGCGTTCTCGCGAGACCATGTCGAAGGGCGTGTCCGGTACCTCGTGGATGGTGCATGGCGGCGGGTTCTACCATGTCGAAAAATACCTCGTCGCGCCGGATACATTGCCCGATGATCTGCACTGGTTCAAATGGGAGGCGTATCTTACCTTCCTGACCGGTTTTGCGCTTCTTGTGGTGCAATATTACTGGAACGCCAGCGCGTTTCTCGTCGATCCAGCCGTCTTACAAATGACGGGCGGTGAAGCGATCATCTTCTCCGTTCTGTTCCTGTTTGGCGGTTGGGTGATCTATGACCGTCTGTGCCGGTCCCCGATTGGCGAACACACCGGTTGGCTCGCCGTATCGGTTTATCTTTTGATTGTGGGGGCGGCCTATCTCTTCACGCTCGTTTTCTCGGGCCGTGGGGCGTTTATACATACGGGGGCTATGGTTGGCACCATCATGGCGGCCAATGTGTTCCGGGTGATTATCCCGAACCAGAAAAAGATCACGGCATCATTGCTGAAAGGCGAGGCACCCGATCCGAAGTTGGGAAAAATCGGCAAGCAGCGCTCGCTGCATAATAATTACCTGACCTTGCCGGTTTTGCTGTTCATGGTGTCGAACCACTATCCGTTCCTCTATTCCCGTCCACAGAGCTGGCTGGTGGTGGCGCTTGTGGTGCTGGCGGGCGGCATGATCCGGCATTTCCTCAACCGCGTTGATGCGGGCGACACGCCGAAAAGCGTCGCTTGGGCACTGCCGCTGGCCGCCATTGCGCTCGGTGTGATGGTGTGGTGGACGGCTCCCGCTTCCAATACGGGCGGGGCTAAAGTATCGGATGCCGAGGTGCTCAAGATCACACAAACCCATTGCATTACGTGCCATCAAGCCAAGCCAACGCATGAGGCATTTAAGGGCGGAGAGCCGCCAAAGGGCGTGATGCTCGACACCATCGAGGGTATCCGCAAAAATTCCGCACAAATTCTCGTCCAAGCCGTGCAGGGCAAGGCCATGCCGCTTGGCAATGAAACTGGCATTACCGATGTCCAGCGCGCCAAGCTTGGTGCATGGATCGCCGCGCAATGACCCTTTCAGAGGTCAACGCCTTGACTCGCGCCGATTTTATCGAGCGTTTCGGCGATATTGCCGAGCATTCCGCTTGGGTGGCTGAGACGGCGGAACACGCGCGGCCCTATGCCGACAATGCCGTCATGGTTCATGCCTTCCAACGCGCGATTCTGGATGCGGAACCGCCCCTTCAAACCGCGCTCATCCTCGCTCATCCCGATCTCGCGGGCCGTGCGGCGCTTCGGGGCGAGGTGGCCGATGAATCAAAACGCGAGCAGAGGGGCGCGGGCCTTGATACGCTGACGCCGGACGAGTTTGAACGCTTTCATGCGTTAAACACGGCCTATCGCACGCGCTTTGGCTTTCCGTTCATTTTTGCGGTAACCGGGGCAACCAAGCATCAGATTATGGATGCGTTTGAAAACCGCGTTGGCGGCACGATGGAGGAGGAGCGGTTGACGGCGATCGCTCAAATTCTCCGTATTGTCCGCTTCAGACTAGAGGCTAGGGTTGCAATATGAGTACGGAAGCACAGCTTCGCGAAGAAATCTGCCGCATTGGCGCGAGCCTCTATGCCCGCGGCTATACCGTCGGATCGGCGGGCAATATCTCCGCGCGCCTTGATGACGGGTTTCTGATCACGCCAACTGATGCGTGCTTAGGCCATCTCGACCCCGCGCGCATCGCCAAGCTTGATGGCAATGGCGAGCAGGTTTCGGGTGATCGCGGGTCAAAAGCGCTGCGGTTTTATCGCGGCGTCTATGCGACAGATTCAAAGCTCCGCGCCATTGTTCACACGCATTCGACCCATCTTGTCGCACTTTCCATGACGGCAGGCATTGATCCGGAAAATATTCTACCGCCTCTCACGCCGTATCATGTGATGAAAGTGGGACGCATTCCGCTGATCCCTTATCGCCGTCCCGGTGATCCAACGGTGATCGACCTTGTGCGCCCCTATGTGCCCCATGTGCGCGGCGTCATGCTGACTCGCATCGGGCCGACCTTCTGGCATGACAGCATCTCGAATGCCGCCTATGCGCTGGAAGAAGCCGAGGAAACCGCCAAGCTGTGGTACGTCACAAACGGCCAACGCTTGCCGCCGCTTGGCACGGCCGAAATTTCGGAACTCGAAAGCACGTTCTCGGTGAAGTGGTAGGATCAAAATTATGTTGTTAGGTGTCATTGCGGACGATCTCACGGGTGCCACCGATGTGGCGCTGATGCTGGCGCGCGAGGGGATGAAGGTCGTTCAAACGGTCGGTGTGCCGGTCTCGGCCGAGGCCTTGCCCGATGCGGACGCGGTTGTCGTGTCGCTTAAATCACGCACCAATGCGCCGGAAGAGGCGGTCGCGTGGTCCCTTGCCGCCTGCGAAGCGCTTTTGGGCGCCGGTGCGCAGCAAATCCTGTTTAAATATTGCTCGACGTTCGACTCAACCGACCAAGGCAATATTGGCCCCGTCACCGACGCGCTGATGCACCGTTTGGGCGCGCGTTATACCATCGCGTGCCCTGCTTTCCCGGCCAATGGCCGTTCGGTGTTTCAGGGTCATCTGTTTATTGGCTCGGTGCTGTTGTCCGACAGTCCGATGAAAGATCATCCGCTAACCCCGATGCGTGATGCCAATCTGGTGCGGGTGCTTCAACCTCAAACCAAACTTCCCGTCGGCCTCGTTCCCTTTGCAACGGTGGAGCAGGGGGCCGATGCGGTCCGCGCGGCTTTTGAAACGCTCGCAAAAGATGGCCCGGCGATTGGTGTGGCCGATGCGGTAACCAACGAGCATTTACGCACCCTTGGGGCGGCCTTTGCGGGCGAAAAACTGCTAACCGGCGGCTCGGGCATTGCGCTGGGCCTGCCGGAGAATTTCCGTAAAAAGGGAATGCTTTCCACCAAAGCAACGGATCTGAAGTTTTCGGCACCAAAAGGCCATACCGCAATCTTGGCCGGAAGCTGCTCGGTGGCCACGCGCGGCCAAGTGGCGGATGCCAAGGCTAAAGGGATCGAGGCCTTTGAAATTGACCCCATAGCGCTGGCCGAAAAGCGGCTCACAGCCCAACAAATTCTCGATTGGGCCCTTCCGCGTCTGGGTGCCAAGCCGATTCTCGTCTATTCGACCGCCGAGCCAGATACCGTCCGCGCCATTCAAGAGCGTTACGGGCGTGACGAGGCGGGCGCGATGGTGGAGCATCTCCTGGCCGATGTCGCGCGCGGTTTGGCCGCCAATGGCGTGACGCGCCTTGTGGTGGCGGGGGGAGAAACCTCGGGCGCCGTTGTGGCGGGCCTAGGCGTAACCATGCTCGAAATCGGCCCCGAGATCGACCCCGGCGTGCCATGGACGATAGCTGCCGATGGTCATCCGATGGCGCTGGCCTTGAAGAGTGGCAATTTCGGCACGGTCGACTTCTTCACGAAGTCGCTCGCCATGCTGGGCTAATCGCCTCTAAAGTTTGGGCGGCGCGCTGAGATCCAGAGCCGGTAAATCCATGCCACCTTGCGGTGTCAGCTGGAATTGCTCCATCGTTTTCTTGTCGTCGAGCTTGGTGCCGTTCGTTTTGTAATGCATCACCATTTGCGGAAACAGGATAACAAGCGCCACCATAATCAACTGGATGACGACAAAAGGAATGGCCCCCCAATAGATTTGCTCGGTCGTCACCGGTTCCATGGATTTTTTGGTAAGCCTGTCAATATAGGCCGATTTCGGGGCAACCGATCGCAGGAAGAATAGCGCAAAGCCGAAGGGTGGATGCATAAAGCTCGTTTGCATATTCACGCCTAGGATGACGCCGAACCAGATCAGATCAATGCCCAAATGCTCGGCCGCCGGCCCGATCAAGGGAACCGCGATAAAGGCCAACTCGAAGAAATCGAGAAAGAAGGCGAGCAGGAAAATCAGCAAATTGACGATGATCAGAAAGCCGACCTGTCCGCCGGGCAGATGAACAAGCAGATCCTCAACCCATTTATGGCCGCTGACGCCATAAAAAGTGAGCGAGAAGACGCGTGCGCCAATCAGAATAAACAGCACAAAGGCCGATAGTTTGGCGGTGGATTCCGTTGCCTGTCGCAGCAAATCCCATGAGAGACGACGTTTCATGATGGCGAGAATAACGGCACCTGCTGCCCCCATCGCTCCGCCCTCGGTAGGCGTAGCAAGGCCGATGAAAATGGTGCCGAGCACCAGAAAAATCAGCCCCAAGGGTGGCACCATCACGAAAATGGTCTGCTCCGCCATTTTGGACAGCAGCTTGAAGCCGAAGAGCTTGTTGAGAATAGCGATGATAAAAGCCACGCCGACGCCCACTGTCATGGTCAACACAACAAAGTCAGGGCCACTTTTGACATGGGTTTGATGGATAACGAGATAGCCGATGGCGGTTGAAATAAGGGTAACGACCAGCAGCGACAGGCGGCGGGATCGGCCATCCGGATCATTCAAGGTCTGCGCTTCAGGCGGTAGACCAGGTGCGGCCTTTGGCCAGATGAGGGTGACGAGAAAGACGTAGGCGGCATAAAGACATGCCAGAACAAGGCCCGGAATAAACGCGCCCGTATACATGTCACCCACCGAGCGGCCAAGCTGATCGGCCATCACGATCAGCACCAGCGAGGGTGGAATGATTTGCGCCAGCGTGCCGGAAGCCGCAATTACGCCCGAGGCGAGGCGGCGATCATAGCCATACCGTAACATGATTGGCAGCGAAATCAGCCCCATCGAGATGACGGAAGCCGCGACCACACCGGTAGTAGCTGCCAGCAGCGCACCCACAAAAATAACCGCATAGGCAAGCCCGCCGCGGATCGGCCCGAACAATTGGCCGATCGTATCAAGCAGATCTTCCGCCATGCCCGATCGTTCCAGTACCAGCCCCATAAAGGTGAAGAACGGAATGGCCAACAGCGTGTCATTGTTCATCACGCCGTAAATGCGCTCGGGCAGGGCTTGCAGGAAGCTCGGATGGAATAAGCCTAATTCGATACCTAAAAAGCCAAAGCCCAAGCCGGTGGCAGCCAATGAGAAGGCAACCGGATAACCGAGCAAGAGCAGCACCACCAGCGATGCAAACATGATCGGCGCCATATTGTGGATGAGAAATGCGATCATCATGCTGGCCTTTGGTAGATCAATTGGCGTTGAAATAGAGCCTAAAGAGGGTTGCTTGCGGCGAGCAACCGCTCGGCTTCAGCCTCTGTAGCCGTTTGGATGCCATCCAGCCGATCATCGGCAATATCACCTCGGATGATGGCAATGCGTTTGATGATTTCCGAAACGGCCTGAATGAGAAGCGCGAGAAATCCAATCAAGAGCAAGGTCTTGGCCGGCCATTGCGGCAGTCCGCCCGCATTGTTGGATTGCTCATTGCCGATGATGGATCGAAAGGCGAAAGGCGTGCTGGTAATGACCATCACAAGCGTGAAGGGCAGCAGAAAGAAAACATGGCCGATCAGCTCGATCCAGTTTTGCCAGCTTGCGGGCAGTCTGGAATTAACAATATCGATGCGGATATGTTCATTCGATAACAGGGTCCAAGGCGAGCATAGTAAAAAGACAACGCCGAATAAGATCCATTGCAATTCGAGCCATGAATTGGATGATTCATTGAACAGTTTGCGGATCAGCGCATTCACCGTCGAAACCAAAATGGCGATAAAAATCAGCCAAGCCATGGATCGTCCGAGTTTCGTTGAAAAGCGATCAATGGTCGCGCTGATTGCTAATAAAGTTGCCATTATTGCCTCCTAGCGTTTCCTGCGCGGTACGGAATAGAAAACGCTCCTGCAGAGCGAAATGAACCTTCCGAACTAAAGGTCCATTTTTTTCCAAGGCTGTCCAGCTGAAATTGGATATTGAATCCCTAGTGACGCGCTATCCCGACACCGCAATGCCGTCACGGGCACGCCTATGCCGCGCGCGCTCACGATAACCCGTATAAAGACCACTTCCCACGATGAAAGCCGCCCCCAAAACGCCCGCCAATCCGGGCCGTTCATCAAACACCAGAAAGCCCATTCCCGCTGCCCAGACCACAACGAGATAGCGAAGCGGCGACAGGATAGAGATATCCGCACTCCGGTAGGCCACAACCATCAAGGAATTAGCAATCGAAACAATTATCGCGGCACCGACGAGCAGGCCAAATTCATAGGCCGAAGGCTTGTGCCAATTCTCGCTTAGGCCGAGAACCAATCCTCCAAGGGACGCAAACACCGTTGTGGTCAAAATCACGACGGTCGGCGGTACATCACCACTGATTTTGCGCGTAACAAGGTCACGCAGCGCGACAAAGCTGGCCGATGCGAGGGCCAAAAGTGAAAATACGGTAAAATTGGCACCGCCCGGTTGGGCAATCATTAACACGCCGCCAAAGCCCACCATTACCGCCAACCAGCGTTGCCAATCAACACGTTCGATCTGAAGCGCCGCGCACAGTATGGTCATGATGATCGGGGTAGCCTGCATGATGGTGGTCAAGTCACCAATCGGCAATTGGGCGATGGCTGCCACATAGCAAAGCGATACCAGAAATTCCAAAGAGGCGCGTAACAACACAACCGGCTTGGCCGCAGCCCCGATGCGCTTGCCGTCGCCGAAGCTCACAATCAGCGCCAGCACGCAAGCAATAGCGAAAATTCCGCGCACAACAAGCAATTCACCGAGCGGCATGGTTTCGGTCGCCAGTTTGACGAAGGCGTCGTTGACCACGAATAATGCGCCCCCGACAATCATCGCGATAACGCCGCGTTTGGTCTCGCCGGGGGAGCGCATGGTCAACCTCGCATCAGGGGATCAGGCGAGGCCTGCAAAACGGGACATTCGGAAGGGGGATAGATCGAAAGGCGATGCTCGGTCCATCGCTAAATCCGACAAAATCTCACCCATGACGCTGGCAAATTTGAAGCCATGCCCCGAGCAGGGCGAGGCGACAACGATCTGCGGAGCGCCCGGCATATGGTCAATGATGAAATCATCATCCGGCGTTGAGGTGAAAAGGCATACTTTCACGCCCATTGCTGGTCCCATGGCGTCGGGCAGATAGGCTGCCAGACAATCCCGCAACCCTTTTTCATCCGATGGACGGCTTTCGCGGACCAAGCGTTCGGGATCGCATACCTCGCGGCCATGTTGCGGCCCGCCGAGTTTAAAGCCCGGATGGCCGTCGATCGGGAAACCGTAATAATTGCCGACGTCGCCTTTAAGCGTGAAGCACGGAAAATTTCCCCGCGCAAAAAGATCGGGCCTTAAAGGGCGAAACCAGCCGAAAATCTGCCGGTAGATTGTCGTCACAGGTTCTAGCGATGGTATAAAATGACGGATCCATGCCCCGGGGGATAAGATCAAGCGCCCTGCTTCATAGGTTCGCGCATTGGTCGTAACCCGCACGCCTCCCGTAGCGGTTGGCTCGAACGACACCACCTGTTCGCGCGGATGGATATCGGCTCCCGCATCAATGGCGAGCGCGGTATAGCCGAGAATGGCTTTTTCACTTCGCACAAAGCCGCCGTCGGGCTGGAACAGTCCGCGGTAATCGCTGGGGAGCTTAAACGCCGGATACCGTTCCATGATCGCTTTCGCGTCCATGAGGGTATAGGGCAGGTCATAGGTTTTGCACGCCGCCTCAGCCTTATCGACGATATCAAGCGCCGGGGCGTTGATATCGAGCGTTCCCGTTACCGTCAGCAATTCCTCGCCCAGTTTCGCTCCCATGTCTCGCCACAATTGGTGGGCGCGTAACACCATCGGCACATAGGTCTGACCTTCAAAATAAGCGAGCCGCAGCATCCGCGTTTCGCCATGCGAGGATCCCATGGAATGACCGATATCATACCGCTCGAGACCCAACACCCGTTGTCCACGCTTGGCCAATTCGTAGCAGGTCGCCGATCCCATACCACCGACGCCCACCACGATGACGTCATATACCGTGCTCATGATCTCTCTTACCTATCCGCTTAGCCGCCAGTGACGCTCATGTGGCGAGCAACGGCGGGTCTGAAGCCATTCCGTTCAATGATAAAATCATGACCTTTGGGTTTGCGCAAAATCGCGCGGTCAATCGCCTCGGACAGGCCCGCATTATCGGCCGATGCCCGAAGCGGCGCGCGCAGGTCAGCGGCGTCGTCTTGGCCCAAGCACATATAGAGCGTGCCCGTGCAGGTCACGCGTACCCGGTTGCAGCTTTCGCAGAAATTATGGGTCATGGGGGTGATAAACCCGATCCGCCCACCCGTTTCGCGCGCCCGGACATAGCGGGCCGGCCCACCGGTACGGTAGTCGATGTCGTCCAGCGTGAAACTCGATAGAAGTTGACCCCTGAGTTGCGAGAGTGGCCAATACTGGTCGAACCGGTCGGGCTCGATATCGCCCATCGGCATGACTTCGATGAAGGTCATATCCATGCCGTCCTGATGCGCCCAGCGGATCATATCCTCCACTTCACCATCATTGACGCCTTTTAGTGCAACGGCGTTTATCTTTACCTCAATGCCTGCCTTACGTGCTTCAACAATGCCTGCGAGCACCTTATCCAGATCTCCCCACCGCGTAATCGCTTTGAATTTGACCGGATCAAGCGTATCGAGCGAAACATTGATGCGTTTAACACCACAATCCGCCAACTCTCCCGCATACCGAGCCAATTGCGAGCCATTGGTCGTCAAAGTTAGCTCTTCCAGCGAACCGCCCAGCCGTTTCGAGAGCGAACGGAACAGTTTCATAATATCGCGACGAACAAGGGGTTCTCCGCCCGTAATCCGGAGCTTTTTGACGCCTTTATCGATAAAAACGCCACACAACCGGTCCAATTCTTCGAGCGTCAAAAGATCCTGCTTGGGCAAAAAATTCATGTCTTCGGACATGCAATAGACGCAGCGGAAATCGCACCGGTCGGTAACCGATACCCGCAAATAGGACACCATTCGACCAAAAGGGTCGATCATAGTGCCATTTATTGTGTCATTATTGGCATTTATCGTTGACAAGGGATGTGAACCTCTCCGGAATAGTCAGCTATTATTGACCTGCCAACAGCTGTTATGGTGACAAACAATATCAGACGTTTTCGAACTTGTCTGTCCATTAACCGCCCGCTAAGCGTCGCAAAAGGAAGCTTCACTCTCGATGACAAATTCTTACTGGCCCGAAGAGCTTCGTCTCTCCCCCGACAAGTCCGTCCTGAGCATACGCTTTGACCATGGCGTCCACTTCGATTTGCCGGCTGAATATCTCAGAATTGAAAGCCCCAGTGCCGAGGTTCAAGGACATAGTCCGGCAGAGAAGAAGACTGTTGGTGGCAAACGCCATGTGCGGATCTTAGCGCTTGAAGCCGTTGGTAATTACGCGATCCGTCCCAAATTCGACGATGGCCACGATACCGGGATTTTTACGTGGCCCTATTTGTTTGAGCTTGGGGATCAGTACGAGGCTAAATGGAGCGACTATCTAGCCCGGCTGAGGCTCTCAGCCCAGAACCGCGAGCCGTAAGCCATTTTACGGCTCGATCAGGACTTTGGCCCCGACGGGGACTCTATCATAAAGATCGATGATATCGTCATTTGCCATGCGGATACATCCCGATGAAACCGCCGTTCCAATGGTTTCGGGCTCATTCGATCCATGAATACGATAAAGCGTTGCTCCGAGATAGAGAGCTCGAGCGCCGAGCGGATTATCCGGTCCGCCTGCCATATGCCGCGGAAGGTCCGGCTGACGCTTGATCATTTCATCGGGCGGGGTCCAATCCGGCCACTGGCGTTTCATCGAAACCTTGAGCTGCGCCGACCATTCGAAGCCTTCGCGCGCGACACCGATCCCATATTTTAACGCCCGTGAATCACCTAGAACGAGGTAAAGACGCTTCTCAGACGCCTTAACAATCACCGTGCCTGGCGCCTCGTCGCTCGGGAACCATGTTTCATATCGGTGAATGGGGGAAGCTGCCTCTGGCATCGAGGCTACAAGTTCATCAAAGGCTTTGATATCCTGTTTACCGGTTGCGGAGGCGTTCCCAACGACGCAAAGTCCCCCCATCATAACGCTGACCAGAAAAGCGTATCGTAACGTCATTATCATTCACCTGTCACTGGCAAGATTATTCGATTAAACCGCATGCTTATTGGCGTTTTGTCACAGGACTGAGCACAAAACAACGCCGATTCGAAATGGGTAACCTGCCGGTTGTGGTGTTTAATGAACGATACCAACTCAGGACGCTCGTAAGAGGCAAAACGATATCCGATTGTCATATTTGGTTGACTAGGCAAGCCCGTATGCCTAAAACGCAGTCGGCCGGGCGCGTAGCACAGCGGTAGTGCGTTCCCTTCACACGGGAGAGGTCACAGGTTCAATCCCTGTCGCGCCCACCATTAAATCATTGTATAATATGGTTTTTTTTATTATTTTACTTAAAAAGCAACATGATATATCGGGAAATTTACCTATACATCAACTGACTTTAGGCTTTGCGCGGGGAGACACGCATCATCGCCAGTAGAATAAAGACATTACGCAACACGGATTCGTAGCCAATTTTTGGGAAAATCATCGGCTGCGTCTAACGAACGATCAAGCACATTAAAAATCAAATATCGTTGGCCATCCTCATTAATTGCGTACCCCAACAAAAAACGCGATGGCCAACTATTACCCCAAAAGTGTTGATACGGTCGAACGCCAACTATTTAGGCTTAAAGGATGTTGGCGATTTGCACTAACATTCTGGGTAAATTAAAATATCTGCGACAAAGCCAGCGCCAAACAATGATAAATTTTTTATAATGATCGAAAATTATGCCCTACATCGCGCCACGTCCCGCTAGTAAACTGCGGCGCATTTACGACCTGGAAGAATTTATGAATAAGGTATTCGCATCGGAGTCCAGCACTTTGGCTCTTCAAATATCTGTTTTGCCAATATTATGTTGGTTCGCGATACTGCGCCTTCGTTCAACTGCTTTAATCAAATCCTTAGCTAATTTGGAAGCCAAACACAGCGCGATTTTGAGCCAAATTAGCGAATGGATCGCGAATAATAAAAATGAAAAAAACGTCGATTACAAAAATGACATTAACATAAATAGACGACCCTAAATTTAAATGGTGCGGCTAATCCAAAAAATTTACAATTATCATCGAGACATTCGGAATTAAAACGCAAGAAACGTTATACTGAAGCTAATGTGAGGGCATTGAGGGCGTCGCAGTTGGGTGATATTACATTAGAAACCGCCATATTTGTCCAAGCCGTTATAATGGGGACCTGTAATGATCGTCGTAAGCAAATTTAGCTCAGAATGGGTCAATAACGCTAATGAAATTGTAGCCGATGTTAGCCATCCTGAGTTACCTGAGAAATTATTTTTTCGATGTCAGGGCAGTTTTTCATATGCAGAAAAAATAAAATCGGGGAACGGAATTCTTTTATCATTGCTTTGGCCAGCAATGGAACTTGGTGAAGATTTGTTTATTGAAGGTGAGGTAACAGATGAGCTTTTGTTTGTTGCAAACAACGATCTTCAATCCCTTTTATTAGATTATGAGCCAAAATTAAAGCGTATATTAGTATCAGCCATTAAAGTAACTTCTAATATAGAAAGATCGAATAGACGTGTTGCTACCGGATTTTCAGCTGGAGTGGATAGTTTCACGACCCTAAAAATATTTTCTGCAGGATCAGCGCCGGCCTCCAAAGTTGTTAATACAATTACGACGTTTAACGTTGGAGCGATGGGAGGAGTTACAGAGTCTGCTGGCCTTTTTGAAAAATATTGCTCGAGAACAATTGATTTTTCGAAAAAATATTCTTTGTCTTGGACTTCTATTGACTCAAATTTAGATGATTTTTTTAAATTTAAAAATTCAGGTTTTCAAAAAACTCATGTCTTAAGAAATGTCGCAGCAGCATACTTAATGGAGGCTGAAGTTTCAAATTATTTATATTCGTCGAGTTACCCGTTTGCTGATTTAAATAAAAATAATTTCGATATGTCTTTTATTGAGCCGATTTTATTATCCCTAGTTTCGACGCGATCAATGAATTTTGAATCGGCCGGAGCGGGCCTATCAAGACTTCAAAAGACGAAGCTTATTTCGGGATTTGAACCTGCCTTTGAATGGCTCGATGTGTGTGTCTCGGACCCGTTGGCGAGGGCTACTGGAAAATTTCCGAACTGTTCTCGATGTTGGAAATGTTCTCGTCTGATTATTACGTTGGATGCCTTGCATAAGTTGGATAATTTTAAAGCAGTTCTGGACGGCGAAAAATTCAAGCAGTTCAAAGGGCGAGCTTATCGACAAATTGTAAGGGGTGCACTCAAGGGGCGGCCTGCTGATCGCGACGTTATACAATTTATTTGCGAACAAGGAGTTGGCCTAAGCTCGCAGTGGCACGTTACTATGAAGTACTATCTAAATAATGTAATGAAAAAAATAAAAAAAGGTGCTAATTTAGCAGCAAGAAAATTCGTATTTTTTAAATAATAGTCTGAAAAACATATATAGTTGGCTAAAATATGTGATATTAATATATATTTTTTATATATTATTTTATGAAATTTTTTAAATCATTATAATTTTTTAGCCAATATAATAAATTTATCCGTTTATATTTTGTATTCGGAGGATGATGATTTGTTTTGAAGCCCTTTGAAATTGACAAATATTTGTGACGGTTCGCTATGCGTTGTTATTAACAATGAATATATAAAAAAATTGAATTTTGATGTAGCTCTTTGACTAAAGAAATAAGCTAAGTAAATGTTATTGTATACAATCTAGTGATCCTTTTAAGCTCTTTCCGCTTATGGGCAGGTATCAGGCGACTAACATAAGGGTGGTGGGTTAGCGTCTAGTTGTTGCAGTGATGAATGGTCGAAGCTAAAAGAGTGGACGGCAAGAGAAAATTGAGGGGTCCCATCTTTAGGGTCGAACGGTGTTCGTAGGAAAATGGTCCAGTCCGTCCAAATGAATGCATGTTTGAGATCAAATGGCCGCTTTGCGTCGCCTATCCGTCTTATTTTTACGATTTTTTTCGCTTATTTGTTGGTTATCAATGCTGTTACGGGAGGCGATAGGGCTTCCCAGCATCTCACATCTCCTGAATTTCAAGCCTTGTGTGTGGCAGATCATCTGCCATCTGTTCCGGATCGCGGGCAAGATTCGGGGCATCAGCACGATGTGATGTGCTGTCTCTCTAGCGAAGTAGCTCCTGTGCTTGTGCTGTTAGACGTTGATCCGGAAATATTGGAGATCGAAGCTGCCCCTCGCGCTCTGCACCCAAATTTTGAAATGGGGCAGCCAACGGGATTTCCACCATCAGCTTTTGCCCGGTCTCGCGCGCCGCCGTCCTTGGGATGATCCAGCCCTTTTCTGATCTGAATCGTTGACCTTTAAGGAAATTTTTGATGCGCCAGCCCTTGTTTGCGTGCCTTGTCACGCTTCTATTGACTGCCTTTTGCCTGCAATCAGCCTTTGCCCACGGCTATAAGCTTGGAGATCTCGATATCCATCATCCGTGGACGAGGGCCACGCCCGCCGGTGCGGATGTGGCGGGGGGCTATCTCGATATAACCAATAACGGCCAAACGCCGGATCGATTGGTGTCGGTCGAGGTCGTCGGTGTTCACATGGCCATGATCCACGAAATGGCGATGACAGACGGTGTGATGACGATGCGTCCGCTGCCTAACGGGTTGGTGGTTGACCCTGGTGAAACCGTAACGCTGAAGCCTGGTACCTTCCATGTGATGATGATGGGGCTTTCGAATCCGTTCAGCGTCGGTGAGTTGGTTCATGCCCGCTTGACCTTCGAAAAAGCCGGCACAATCGAGGTAGATTTCAAGGTGGATGAAATGGGAGCCAATCCCTCAGCCACGCATGATCACTCGAAGCCAGCTACGAATTGAGTCCATTTTCATTGAAAATGGAGCGGGTCGACTGATAATTTTACGACCGCCTCGTAGAGGTGGTCGTAATGGTCGATCAGAATGTTCGGATTAAGTGTATGGATGGGCGTGTCCGAATAGCCGAATGTGACTCCGATGACCGGCAGTTTGGCATTGCGCGCCGTATCGATGTCGGTCCGTGAATCGCCAACCATGATCGCGTGTCCCTCGTCGCCGCCCGATTGTGCGATCGTCATGGTCAAATGGCGGGCGTCAGGCTTGAAATAGGGGAAACTGTCGCGTCCACAAATTGCATTAAATCGATGCTCGATGCCCAGTTTTTCAAGCAAAAGCTTGGAATGGCGCACCATCTTGTTGGTACAGACGGCCAATGGAAACCCCTCTTCGGATAGTCGATCGAGGGCCATCAAGGCGCCGGGATAAAGGCGGGTTTCATCGGCAATATGGGTCTCGTAATGCGACAGAAACCGCTCAAATAAATGGTCGAGTTCGCGGGTAGAAACGGCGACATTAGCGGATTTTAGCCCCTCGGCCAGAAGAGCTCTTGCCCCCGCACCGACCAAGCTAACAGCCCGATCAACCGGTAACGGATGATGGCCCAACGACGCCAATATGGCGTTGAGCGTAGCCATAATATCGGGAGCCGTGTGGGCGAGTGTGCCGTCGAGGTCGAATACAACAGTTGGGCGCTTTTTTGACATAGACGTGCTCTGGCCGAGTGGCACCCTGTCGTCAAGAGTCGAACGGGCAAATTGTTCAGGGTGGGCGACAGGCGATACGAATCCGGTTAGCTTTTTTAAATGTGACGCTGGCGAGGGCTCGAATGAAGCGCTTAATCGGAATTATCAGTGTTTTGATGGCGACCCCTGTTTGGGCTGCGTCATTCGAATTTGTGCCGGCGCCTCAAAACGATCTTAACAGAGTCTATCGCGTTGACCGCGTGACGGGCGAAGTCGGCGCCTGCCAATACGGCCAAAAAGACGGAAGTTATGGCGTAACACTGTGCTATTCGGCCGGGGAGGGGGCCGGACCTTCGGAGCCGTCGGATTACGGCCTTGTGGCGTCCCGACACGAACATGAAGCGGGTGTTTTTCGCGTGGATTACCGTACCGGTGCCATGAGCATTTGCTATGTCTTCGAAGATCATGTGGTATGCACACCGTCTGAAAAGGCTGGTAAGCAGCCCTGAGGTGGCCATTTTTAGGAATTTCTGATGTCGCTCGATCAGTTGAAGCGTGAAGCTGCTGCGGTGGCTCTTACTTTTGTGCAATCCGGCATGCGATTGGGGCTGGGCACCGGCTCGACGGCCAAAATTTTTGTCGACCTTTTGGCCGAACGGATGAAAGCGGAAGCGCTGACATTGATCTGCGTTCCCACCTCCGAGGCGACCTATCAGCAGGCTTTGAGCCTTGGTATTCCGTTGACCACGCTTGACGAGACGCCTGAACTCGACCTTGCCATTGATGGGGCCGACGAAATCGACCCGCACTTAAACCTGATCAAGGGGGGAGGGGCCGCCCATTTGCGGGAAAAAATCGTTGAAATGGCAGCCAAACGCTTCATTGTGATAGCCGATGAGACAAAATGGGTATCCCATTTGGGTAAATTCCCTTTGCCGCTCGAATGCGCGCCCTTTGGTCTTGAAGCGACGAAACGACAACTCGCCAAGGCGATTGCAGCCGCCGATTGCTCGGGTGAACTGGTGCTGCGCAAACGGGCTGACGGTGAAATTGTGCGAACCGATGGCGGTAATGTGATTTTGGATGCCAAGCTTGGTCGGATCACCGATCCGGCTAAACTGGCAACTTTGCTGGACGGGGTGACGGGACTGGTCGAACATGGACTCTTTATCGGGATGGCCGAGCGGGCCATTTTGGCCACCTCATCCGGAATTCGTACAGTAACCCTCTGAATTAAAAGGCTTTATCATGACCGCTTTCGATGTAGACCTGTTTGTGATCGGAGGCGGTTCAGGCGGCGTCCGGGCGGCCCGGATTTCGGCGGGCTATGGCGCAAGAGTCATGGTGGCCGAAGAATATCGGATGGGTGGAACCTGCGTTATTCGGGGGTGTGTGCCTAAAAAGCTATATGTCTTGGCCAGTCGGTTTGCCGATGCGTTTGACGATGCCGCCGGTTTCGGCTGGTCGCTTTCCGAGCCAAAATTTGATTTTTCGGTTCTAAAGGCTGCCAAAGATAAGGAAATTGATCGATTAGAAGCCGTTTATGCCCAAAATCTGGCAAAAGCCGGCGTTGAAATTGTAGCCCAGCGTGCTGTCGTTTCGGGCCCGAATGAGGTCACTTTGGCGGATGGTCGGACGATTTCGGCTAAAACCATCCTTGTTGCAACGGGAGGTCATCCTGTTCGCCCCGAGGCAACCCCAGGTATTCATCTGGCGGAAAATTCGAATGATCTGTTCGAGTGGCCGACCCTTCCAAAGTCGGTCGTGATTGTCGGCGCCGGATATATCGGTGTCGAATTCGCGTGCCTTTTGAATAGGTTAGGTTCGTATGTCACGCTCATTTTGCGGCGCGATCATGTCTTGCCGCGCTTTGACGAGGATCTGCGGAAGGGGTTGACCGAGGCGATGAAGCTTTCGGGGATCACCATCCTCAACCAAACCGATGTGGAGATGCTCGACGGCAGGCCCGGCCATGTGGCGGTGACCACGTTTACAGGTCAATGTATCGAGGCCGAACGGGTGGTGTATGCCACTGGACGCAAGCCGAATACAAAAGGCTTAGGGCTTGAAAACATTGGTGTTTCTCTTGATGCTGAAGGTGGAATTATCGTGGACGGGTTCTCCCGAACCAACGTCCCGTCCCTCTATGCGGTGGGGGATGTCACCAACCGGTTGCAGCTCACGCCAGTTGCCATCCGCGAGGGGCACGCCTTTGCCGATAGCGTATTCGGGGGACGTCCGACGGAGGTTGATTTCGGGCCGGCACCGACCGCGGTGTTCTCGACACCGGAAATTGGCACTGTTGGATTGACGGAAGAAGAGGCCCGCAAGACGCACCAGATTGAGATCTATAAGACCAGTTTCAGAGCCATGAAAGCCACGCTTTCGGGTAGTCAAGAACGGGTTATGATGAAGATCATTGTCGATAAGCCGTCCGATCGCGTGCTGGGCGTTCATATTTTGGGCGATGGCGCGGGCGAGATGATCCAGCTGGTCGGGATTGCGGTCAGGATGGGCGCGACCAAGCGCGACTTCGACCAGACGCTCGCGGTGCATCCGACGGCGGCAGAAGAGCTGGTGACGATGCGTACACCGTGGACACCACCGAGCGCCTGAAGGCCTCAGCCTACCGGCCGCTCATCGGTAGCATCGACGGATCGTTTATTGCCGTGCGGGATCGGGCCTTCGCGGTAGATGCGCCAGACGGCAAAGGTGGTGATGGCGATGTGGACCACGGCATTGTGGATGAAGAGCGCGCGGTCGCCATAGGTGGTCATCAGCCAGGCGACCAATGTAGGGCCGACAATGGCTCCGAGGCAGTAGATGAATAAAGTGGTGCTGGCGACGGGTACGGCCTTCTCGGGCCCGAGCCGGTCAACCGACAGCGCTGTCATCAGTGGATAGAGCACCGTAATTAATCCACCCACCAAGAAGCCCAGCGTATAGAGCCAGAAGAGCGAAGGTTTAGCCGTCAACGCAAGTCCGATTTCAGGCAGCATAACGGCAATCGACATGCCGGCAATCACCATGCGGCGATCAAATTTATCCGAGAGGCGACCGACCGGATAAGGGCTGATCGCCGAGCCGATAATGGCAAAGGTCATGAAGCTCGCTACGGTGTCGGGGCCGAGATGCAGCCTTTGCACATAGGCCGGCACAATCGACCAGAAGGTGCCATTCGCAAGCCCCAGCAGAATGGCCGTTACAATGCTCACGGGGGAGAAAAACCACAGCTCGCGGATCACCAGTCGTCCCTTTGCCGGTAGCGGTGGCGGCTCGGCTTTGGTCATGGCCATGGGCACCAGCGCCAGCATCAAAAAGGTCGCTGCGGCAGAGAACAGAGCAAAGCTTTTGGGCTCGAACAGTCGGAGCGCCTGCTGGCCCAAGGCGGAACCGCTGAAATTGGCAAAATTGTAAATGCCAAGCATCCGCCCGCGATGGGATGCCCCCGCTTTGGCCGAAATCCAGCCTTCGACGACGGCGTAAAGCCCTGCGAAGCAGAAGCCGACAATAGCGCGCAAGATCATCCACGCAAATGGCGAAAACATCAGCGGGAACATCAGCACCGCAACCGACACAATCGCCGAATAGGCGGCAAAGGCGCGAATATGTCCGGCACGGCGGACGATGGAGGGCGCCGTCCAAGTGCCGCCCAACATGCCTATAAAATAGGCCGAGCCGATCAGGCCGACCGTCGTCGGGCTAAACCCCTCCACCGTGGCGCGATAGGGGATGAGGGTATTCAACAGCCCGTTGCCCGCAATCATGACAAAGACGGCAATCAGAACGGGAAGCACTGCGACGATGAGTTTACGCAACGGGGTACATCCGGATGGAGTGGATGGCCTACCATAGGGTGGTTTGGTGAATGGGGGATTAAGAATGTTTGGCCTTACGGATTGTGTGCAGCGAAGCGCTTGAACGGGTTGGGCGCATTAATTTCCGTCATTGCGAGCGATGAGCGAAGCAACCCAGCTAGCGGTTATTAAAAGGGGGGATCACCAAAATGCGCTCTTGTCTCTACCATCAACTGGGTTGCTTCGCGTTCGTCGCTCAAAACGATTCACAGGATCGTTTTGTTCGCTTCCGCGAACCGCTCCTCACCTCGCAATGTCGGTTGATGGGGTGTGGCTTCGCGTTGCATACCCTTCCACAATCCACCAACGCCGCGTAAGAAGCACTTTCCCGCGCCGTAGGTGTGATTCCCTCTGACCTTGTGAGCCGATGTCCGTACTTGCCCCCCAAGCCTATGCGCTTTTGAAGAGCGTGTTTGGTTATGATCAGTTTCGGCCCGGTCAGGAGGAAGTGATCGCCGCTGTGCTCAAAGGGGGGCCTGTTCTGGCCGTTATGCCGACGGGTAGCGGTAAATCCATGTGCTACCAATTGCCCGCTTTGCTGGACGAGGGATTTACTGTGGTCGTCTCCCCGCTGATCGCGCTGATGCGCGATCAGGTTCAGCAATTGCGCCATGTAGGCGTCAGCGCGGGTTCGCTCAATTCGTCCAACTCCAGCCATGAGACCGACGAGGTGTGGGATGCGCTGAAAGCGGGCTCGCTGCGGCTGTTGTTCCTGTCGCCCGAGCGGTTAGCGATGGATGGCTTGCACGGGGCGTTGGCGCGCGCGGGCGTCAAGCGCGTGGCGATTGATGAAGCGCATTGCGTCTCTGAATGGGGGCATGATTTTAGGCCCGAATATCGGCAGATCCGTTCGGCTGTCGAGGCCATGGGCAATGTGCAGGTGATCGCGTTTACCGCGACCGCCGACCGCAACACGCGCGCCGATATTGCCGGTCGCCTGTTCGATCGGGCGCCGGATATTTTCGTGCATAGTTTTGACCGGCCCAATCTGGATTTGCGCTTTGCGCCGAAAGACCAACCGCGCAAGCAGATCGACGGTTTTCTCAAAAACCATCGCGAGCAGAGCGGCATTATCTATTGCTCGTCGCGCGACCGGACCGAGAAGATGGCCGAGTGGTTGAAAGACAGCGGTTTTGAGGCGGTGGCCTATCATGCCGGCATGGATCCGAGCCAGCGCGCGCGTAACCAGGACCGCTTTTTGCAGGAAGACGGCGTTGTGG
>CANGIS010000006.1 GCA_947454055.1 Hyphomicrobiales bacterium | reverse complement strand
ACCTATGCCGTGACGGCGGATGGGGAGTTGCTGGTCTGCGCGCCTGCAACCGAGCTTCCTATGGCTCAAAGGTATTTTCTGTTTTAAAATGAGGCTAATCGTTCCACTTCGGCTTTAACATTCCATCCAGTGAATTTACCTGAAAGCGTGCCCGAATATGCTCACCGCCACGACACTCGTTCGCAAAGCAGCCGTCAAGGCTGACAAAATCATCGATTCGGTCAGCCTTGATCATGACGGCCGGCATCGCCGTCGCATCGCATTGCGCGGCGAAAAAGGTCTCGAATTTCTGCTCGATCTCGATAAGGCGACCGTGCTGAATGATGGCGACGCCGTGAAACTTGAAGATGGAAGTCTAGTTCTCATCAAGGCGGCCCCTCAAACGCTGCTTGAGGTGCGCGCCGAAAATCCTTTGCGCCTTCTCAAAACCGCCTGGCATATCGGCAATCGCCATACGCCGTGTGAATTAACGGCGGACGCGCTCTACCTCGAAAACGATCATGTGTTGGCCGAAATGATCCGCGGCCTCGGCTGCGCAACGGCCATTGTCTCGCGCCCCTTCCAACCCGAGCGCGGTGCTTATGACGACCATGGCCATTCGCATGGCTCGCACGGGCATTCGCATGGCCACGGGCATGATCACGATCACGGACATGATCATGCCCATGGTCACGATCACGGCCATGAGCATCATGCGCACGCCCATGGCGAGGCGCATGTTCATGACGAGAATTGCAACCATGGCCATGACCACGATCATTCGCATGGCCACGACCATGATCACGGTCATTCGCATGGGCACGGCCATTCGCACAAGCATGACTGAGGGAGCAACCTTACCGTTGCTGGTTTGGCTCTCTCCGTCCTTTCCGGTCGGGGCCTTTGCCTATTCGCACGGATTAGAATGGGCGGTAGAGGCGGGTGATCTCTCCGATGCGGGGAGCTGTCAGGCGTGGATGGCCGATATTCTCGAATATGGCTCAGGCCGGACGGATGCGATCCTGCTGGCCCATGCCTTTCGGGCAAGCATAGAGCTTGACCATGAAAAGCTAGGCGAGGTCGCCGAACTGGCCATCGCTCTGCAACCCTCCGCCGAGCGCCACCTTGAGGCGTCCGCGCAAGGGAATGCGTTTATAACTGCGGCGAAGGCCGCATGGCCAAGCCGATCGCTTGAGTTTTTAAGCCGTTCCTATCAAGGCGATGTCGCCTATCCTATTGCAGTGGGCGTTGCAGCAGCGGGTTTTGCGATGCCGCTTCATGCGGTGTTGGATGCCTTTTTGCTCGGCTTTGTTGCCAATCTTGTCTCATCTGCGGTGCGACTTGGGCCGATTGGGCAAACGGATGGCCAACGCATTATTGCTTCGCTCGTTCCCCTTGTTCGCCGCATCGCATCGGAAGGGATGACGGCGTCGCTTGATGATCTCGGCAGTTCGGCTTTTCGATCCGATCTCGCTTCGCTTCGCCATGAAACCCAGTACACAAGGTTATTTCGCTCATGACACGTTCTTCGCATGGCCCGCTTCGCGTTGGCATTGGTGGCCCCGTAGGATCGGGTAAAACGGCTCTAACCGAGGCGCTCTGTAAGCGGTTCAGAGACATCTACGACCTTTGCGCCATAACCAATGACATCTACACGAAGGAAGATGCCCGCCTTTTAACGGTTGCAGGCGCCTTGCCGGAAGATCGGATCATGGGCGTTGAGACCGGCGGCTGTCCCCATACGGCTATCCGCGAAGATTGCTCGCTCAATCTCGCGGCCATCGATACGATGAACCGGAAATTTCCCAATCTGGATTTGATTTTGATCGAGTCAGGCGGGGATAATCTGGCAGCAACCTTCTCACCCGAGCTTGCTGACCTCACCGTCTATGTGATCGATGTTTCGGGGGGCGAGAAAATTCCGCGCAAAGGCGGGCCAGGCATTACACGCTCCGATATTCTGGTGATCAACAAGATCGACCTCGCCCCCTATGTCGGGGCAAGCCTTGAGGTGATGGAGCACGACGCCACCTTGATGCGGAAGGGCAAGCCTTTCGTATTCACCAATGTGCGCGATGGAACCGGCGTCGATGTCGTCGCTGAATTTATTGAACGGGCGGGTGGTCTGAAAAGCTAACTTCAGACCAATTGGGCGGCACGCGGGTCGTGAACGGCGAGGCGTTTGAGAAGGTATTCGACTTCCGCCTTAGCTGTCGCGGTTAAACCGGCGCCGGGCTTTCTCTGGGCGTCGGAACCCAAAATACCGCGCCGCATCAGCGAGTATTTTCTAACCGCTAAGCCGACACCCTGTTGCTGCTCGTAGCGCATCAGAGGCAAATGCGCGTCGAAAATATTATGGGCTTCATCGCGTTGGCCTGCCTTTTGAAGGCTGACAACATCAACCAGTAATTCGGGGAAGGCATAGCCCGTCATCGCGCCGTCAACGCCGCGCTCCATCTCGAAATCGAGGAATAAGCCGCCGTTTCCGGTGAGAATGGAGACGTGGCGCAACGTGCCTTCGGCTTCGAATTTTCGGAGCGTCGAAATTTTCTCCAAGCCCGGCCAATCCTCATGCTTCAGCATCACACAGGACGGATGGTCCATAATAATGCGGCGGATGACATTGGGCGTCATGATGACGCTCAAAGTGAGCGGGTAGTCCTGAATGACAAAGGGGATGTCTTTGCCGATCGCCTCAATGGCTTGCGCGTAATAGGTGACGATCTGATCATCCGTGCGAAGCGAGGGCGGCGGCGCGATCATAACGCCTGCTGCCCCTTTCAGCATGACTTCATGGGCCAAAGACCGCATGGCGGCAAAGCCCGGGGCCGATACGCCGACGATAAAGGGCAGATGGGGCGCGCGATTGATGGTGCGCTCGGCAAAGGCAACCGCTTCGCTCTGGTCGAGCTTGGGTGCCTCGCCCATGATCCCCAAAATCGTGACGCCGGTTGCTCCTGCGGCGACATAATGATCGATCATGCGGTCGGTGCTCTTCCAGTCAAGGGAGCCATCCTCGAGGAAGGGGGTTGGCGCAATAGGGTACACGCCTTGGGCCGAGCTGGTGAGCATGGGAGGTTCCTCGCGATTCTTGTTGTTTGGGAACCTAGCTGGCCGTTCGTGAGCCGACAAGCCGCCCCTTATGCGCTTAATGAAAATCGCGGGATTTGGGCAAGATACGGGCATTGCGGGGATGATGCGCCCGCCCTTCCGGGACAGGTCGCTTCACCTCGTCGGCACGCGCGAGCATCAGAGGAAGGCTCTCATGGGAAAGAAGGGCAAGATCGCTCGAGCGATCAACAATGTGCTCGACGACCAAATGCACGATGCCTTCTTCGCTTCGCTGCACAAGGGCCGCGACCCATACGAGACGCGCGCCCATCACGACCTTTCTGAAACGCTCCATCAAGGAGGGCCATATCACGAGATTGGCGATCCCGCCTTCATCTTCAATTGTCATGAACACAACGCCTTTGGCGCTGCCGGGCTTTTGCCGGATCAAAACCACGCCCGCTACCCGCACGCGTTTGCCGTGAACAAGCTCTTTGACCCGATGGCATGGCAAAATGCCGTGCGTCGTATAAAGCGCGCGTAGAACCCCCATCGGGTGGCCTTTAAGCGAGAGGCCGAGGGTTTGATAATCGGCCACGATGTGCTCGCCCATCTGCATTGCAGGCAGTGTTACCAGCGGCTCCTCGGCCAGCTCACGGGCATTGGCCGCCTCGAACAGGGGGAGCGGCTCGGCATCGGGCAGGCGACGGACCTCCCAAATGGCCTCGCGCCTGTCGAGGCCAAGCGAGCGCATGGCATCGGCCTCTGCCATCAGAACGAGGGAGCGAAGGGGCAATTCGGCGCGGCGCTGCAACATTTCGGGCGATGCATAAAACCCGTTGCGGAAGCTGACGATGCGTTCGGCCCAATCCTCGCGAAAGCCGTCAATTTGGCGAAAACCAAGCCGAAGTGCGAGGCTTTCATCATGGCGCTCTTCCAGCGTTGCATTCCAGCGGCTCATATTCATGTCGGGCGGACGCACCTCGACCTCATGGGCTGAAGCGTCCTGCACGATTTGTGCGGGGGCATAAAAGCCCATCGGCTGGCTATTGAGCAGGCCCGCAGCAAAGGCTGCCGGATGGTGATGCTTTAGCCATGCCGAGACATAGACGAGGAGAGCGAAGGAAGCGGCATGGCTCTCGGGGAAACCATATTCGCCAAACCCTTCAATCTGCTTGAAGCACCGCTCGGCAAACTCCGCCTCATAGCCGCGGCCCACCATGCCATCGATCATTTTTTGCTGAAACAGCCCTATGGTGCCGACGCGCCGAAACGTTGCCATGGCACGGCGGAGCTTGTTGGCCTCATCGGGCGTGAATTTTGCCGCCTCAATGGCAATGCGCATGGCCTGCTCCTGGAACAAAGGCACGCCCAGCGTTTTGCCAAGCACGCGCTCCAACTCATCGGCGGGGCCGTGTTCGGGAGAAGGCGAGGGAAAATGCACCTTCTCCTTCTTTTGCCGTCGGCGCAGATAGGGGTGCACCATGTCGCCCTGAATGGGGCCGGGGCGCACAATAGCAACCTCGATCACGAGGTCATAAAAGCAATGGGGCTTCATGCGCGGTAGCATGTTCATTTGCGCCCGGCTTTCGACCTGAAAAACGCCGATGGAATCAGCCCGCTGCAGCATGGCATAGACGCTCGGGTCTTCGCGCGGGATGGTGGCGAGGTCGTAAAGCGGGCCCCCATGCTGGGCGATCAGATCAAGGGCTTTGCGGATGCAGGTCAGCATGCCGAGCGCCAGAATATCGATTTTCATCAGGCCCAGAGCCGAAATATCGTCTTTGTCCCATTCGATGAAGGTGCGCTCATCCATGGCGGCATTGCCGATGGGCACCGTCTCATCGAGCCGCCCGCGCGTTAACACAAAGCCGCCGACATGCTGCGAGAGATGGCGCGGAAAGCCCAGAACTTCCATCGCCAGATTAACCGCGCGCCGGATTTTCGGATTGGCGGTATCAAGTCCTGCTTCCGTGATCTGGCTATCGGAGAGCCCTTTGCCCCATGAGCCCCAAACGGTGTTGGCGAGTGCTGCTGTCACATCTTCGCTCAGTCCCAGCGCCTTGCCGACATCGCGAATGGCACTGCGCGGCCGATAGCTGATGACGGTGGCGGCAAGCCCTGCATGGTCGCGGCCATAGCGCCGATAAATCCATTGAATGACCTCCTCGCGCCGCTCATGCTCGAAATCGACGTCAATATCGGGCGGTTCGCGCCGTTCAGCCGAGATGAAACGCTCGAACAACACGTCGATTTCGGTGGGGTCGACGGAGGTTATGCCAAGGCAGTAGCACACGACGGAGTTTGCCGCCGATCCGCGCCCCTGACAGAGGATGTGTTGCGAGCGCGCGAAGATCACAATGTCGTTGACGGTTAAAAAATAGGGCGCGTAATCGAGCTCTTCGATGAGGGCGAGCTCTTTGTTGACAAGTGCTTTAACGCGGTCGGGCACGCCTTTGGGGTAGCGCCGACGGGCGCCTTCCCATGCGAGATCGGTGAGGTGTTGTTGGGGCGTTTTGCCTTTGGGGACGGGCTCGTCCGGATATTCATAGCGCAGCTCATTGAGTGAAAACCGTGCGCGATCGAGAAAGCGGATGGTCTCTGTTATGGCTTCAGGCGCGTGACGGAAGAGGCGTTGCATCTCGGCCGCGGGCTTCAAATGCCGCTCGGCATGGGCTTCGAGCCTCTTGCCGATGGTATCGATGGTGGCGTGCTCGCGGATGCAAGTGAGGACATCTTGCAGCTCGCGGCGCTCTGGCAGGTGGTAGAGCGCATCGTTCAGCGCGATCAGGGACACCTGATGGGCCTCAGCCAGCGATTTTAAGTTCAAGAGATGCTTTCGGTCGCGGCTTTTATAGGGAACGGTGGCGCCTAACCAGACAGAGCCATGGCAGGCCTTTGCAAGCTGCTGGAGGGCGGTCTCTGTAGCCGTATCAGGCTTTTCAGGAGGCATCAGGATGAGGAGCAGCCCCTCGCAATCGGCGAGGAGATCATCGAGATGGAGGATGCAGGCGCCTTTTTCGGCGCGGCGCTTGCCGAGAGAGAGAAGTTTCGAGAGGCGGCCATAGGCGGCGCGATCCTCTGGGTAGGCTAAGATGTCGGGCGTGCCGTCGGCAAAAACGAGGCGGCAGCCGATGGCGAGGCGCAAGCCTGTTGTGTCGGCGTCGGTTTCCTTAAGCGCGACATGGGCGCGGACGACGCCGGCTAGCGAATTGCGGTCCGCAATTCCAAGGCCCGCAAGGCCAAGCTTTGCCGCTTGAACGACAAGTTCTTCGGGATGGGATGCGCCGCGTAAAAACGAGAAATTACTCGTCACCGCCAGTTCGGCATAGGCAGGGTTCATCACCCGAAAAGCCCGTGCATGAACCAGACGGGGGGCTCGCACTCCCGAAGGTAAAGGCCCGCGCGGAAAACCCAAAATCGTGTGCCTGTTTCATCCTCAACCCGGAAATAATCCCGCGTTGGCGGCATGGTCTCTCCCACAATCCGCCACCATTCGGGCGCGATCCGTTCCGGCCCCTCTGCTTTAACGACCACATGAAAGACGCGCCGCCAGCGGAAGCGGATGGGCGAGCCATCGGGCATTTCGGCAATCACTTCAATCGGTTCGGGCGGGTCGAGCAGGCGGATGGGGCGCGCGGGGGGGAGCTCCGGCTCGCGCCATGGCTCCCAATCGGCGGCTAGCGCGGCATTGCCTTCTTGCGCTTTTAGAAAACGGGAGGCGCGTTCCGGCACATGGGTATCTTGCGGCTGAAGGCGCAGCACGCGGGAAGGATTAAGGCGGGCGCCAAGCCGCTCGACAAGGGCCGCAACATCCTCGGAGAGATCGTTCTGGCCGGAAAAATCGGCTTCATGAACAGGGGTGGGCTCTGTGACGGAGGCCGACAGGCGGATGACGTCGAACCCGAAGCCGGGATCGAGCGGATCGGCCAAAACATCCAGTCTCTCGCGAAAAAGCCGCATCATCGCTTTTGGGTCGCGTAAAGAACGGGCTGTTTCGACCATCAAACGCCGCATCGTCCCGTCTGTGCGGAAGAAGGCCAGCTCCAAACGGCGCGCCCCTTCGCCTTGCCGTTCCAGCAGGCGGGCAAGGTCGGCGGCCAGCGTGAGAATGGTGCGATGGACATCGTCCTCATGCCCTATGGGCTCTGCAAATCGGCGCTCGGTGATGTAGACGGGGAGCGGACGACGCGGCGAAATTGTTGTTTCCACAAGGCCTTGCACCCGATCAAGCCGGTCGAGCAAATCGCGACCGAAGCGGGCGGCGAAGGGGGGTCTGGGATGCTGTGCAATGTCGCCAATGCTTTTTAACCCAAGCCGCGCCAAGGAGAGGGTCAGGCGATCATCAATGCCGAGGGCTGCGAGGGGCAGGGGGGCAACAGCCTCCGCCTCGCTGCCCGGTGCAAGGACACCGCCTTTGCCGAAAAGCGCCATAGCGCGGGCGGTTTCAGCGGTTCCGGCAATCGCGCCGAACACTGAAAAACCTTGGGAAGAGAAACGGTTAAGGCAATCTTTTAACAGATTTTCTTCGCCACCCAAAAGATGCGCCGCGCCTGTAATGTCGAGCGCCAACCCATCGGATGGGACGAGACCGACACAGGGGGTGTAGCGCTCGACCCAATCGGCGAGACGCTCCAAAAAGGTTAGATCGGCCAATGGATTATGCTCGACCACGTCAAGCGCGGGGCATAGCGCATGGGCGGTGGCCAGCGGCATGCCGATGGTCAGGCCGGCTTGGCTGGCCACCTGATCCATGGCCGCAATCACCAAGGCTCCCTTCATTTTCTGGGAAAGGACGAAAGGAAGCCTAGCTTGCGTGCCTGAAAGGAAGGGTTGGCGTCGCCTTTGCAACCGGTCGGTGGCTAGACGGGGAAAGACCAGTGCCAAAATTCGCCTGTTGGAACAAATGCTTACCATGATTCCACTCCATCATCCACGCGCCGCCGGGGCCTCCTGCTCCGGCCTGCCGATTAAGAATTAGGCGGGCGGAAAAGGCCGGAAATCCGAGCCCTTCCCCTCCCTCCGATTGGCTGATCGCCGCCCCGATTTCCCACCGTGTCCGGCAGGAACCGAGAGGAAAATGCCCGCCGCTGCGCAGCGTAATGAGCGTGACGCCACTCTCCTCCGCTGCCAGCGCCAGCCGTCGTGTGGCGGTCAGATCGAGCTGTTTCGGGTCTCCCCACGGCTCGAAGAGAACAGCGCCAAGCGCTTGACATCGCAACGATTCTTCCGCCGCTCGCAGCGCTTCCTTGGCATCCGGAACCGTGACCAGAACAAGGCTTGCGGGGTCCAATCCGAAGGCAGCCAAACCCGGACCATAGGGTTCGCCGACCTCCCGTGCCGCCATGTCCTGCCGGACCCAGACCCAAGGGACGCCAAACGCCAGCCTTGCGACGAGGGCCAGCGCAAAACCGGTGGCTGTTCCCCCTTCTTGTGCGGATTTGGGGAGGATATCATGGGAAGCACCGCGTAAAAGACCGCCGCCAAGCGATTGATCAACCTCATTAAAACCTAAATGAACCCGATCAGTTTCCTGACTGCCAAACCGCCGCGCACCGTCTCGCCCGATGCTTTCCATCGACTGTTTCAAGGCATGGAGGGACTCGTATGACACGGACATGGGGTACCACTGGGACAGATATTTTGTTCACTTTATGTTCTATTTTTATCGTGCTTTTGAGTGGGGGAGTCAAGCGGGATTGGGTGTCGCATTCTTGGACCACGAGCCTCCTGGCTCGCATTTCTAGCGCGCCGGGAGGCGCGCGGTCCAAAGGGAGGTGCAATATCCCCGTCATTGCGAGGTGAGGAGCATTTCGCGAAGCGAACAAAACGATCCTGTGAATCGTTTTGAGTGACGAACGCGAAGCAACCTAGCTGATGGTGAAGGATCAAGTGAAACGGTAACAATGCGTTTTCAAAACAATCGCTAGCTGGGTTGCTTCGCGTTCGCTCGCAATGACGAATTCGGAACCGCTTCTTAAGCTACTACCCGCTTTAGCGCTTCGAAATGCTCGTTTGCCTGGAATTCCAGCACCTGCATCCATTGGCTGGCGGTGTGGCGGCATTCGGCTTCGGGGATGATTTTGAGCGGGCGGCCGGTCGACATCGCATAGACCTGCTGGCGGCAGGCGCGTTCCAGAAAATAAAGATCGTCGAACGCCACCGCTACCGAGGGGCCACCCACCATCACGCCGTGATTGGCTAAAAAGACGATGTCGGCGTCGCCGCGGTTGGTTTGGTCGCCTGCAATGCGGGCGCCTTCGTTCTCGTCGAGCGCGAAGCCGCCGAATTCTTCTTCATAGGCCGTGCGGCCATAAAAACGGGCGGCGGTTTGATGCGCCATCTCCAGACGGCCCTGTTCAATCATGGTCAGGCTGGTGGCAAACGGCATATGGGTGTGGAGAATGCACAGATGCTTAGGGTTGGCGCGGTGACCGGCAATATGGATGTTGCGGGCGGTGGCTTCCACCTCGCCTTTGCCTTCCAGCACGGTGCCATGGCCATCGACCAGCAGCAGATGCTCGGGTTGCATTTCAGACCAGTGCACGCCATAGGGGTTGAGAAGATAGCGCTCGTCAGCGCCCGGAATGGCCACCGAGAAGTGGTTGCAGATTCCCTCGTTCAAATCGAAATGCGCGGCCATGCGGAAGGCTGCTGCGAGGTCAATGCGGAGGGCGTCTGTGTTCATGGTGAGGGATCCGGATAGTTGCAATATTGACCCGTTATTGCGAAGCGATGAGCGAAGCAACCCAATTGGTGGTTTACTAGAGGGTGCAACGATAATGCGGCGCTTTAAGAATTTCCACTAGCTGGGTTGCTTCACGTTCGTTCGCAATAACGGCTGAACGACGCACCTTCTATCCATCCGTCCTTGCGAGCGATGAGCGAAGCAACCCAGTTGATGGTCAAGATGAGGGTGTAACAATAATGCGGCGCTCTAATGATTTCCGCAATCTGGGTTGCTTCGCTGACGCTCGCAATGACGGTTGGGAGCGTTCAGCGAAGCAATGATGGTTGAAATGCTTATTTCGGCGCCATGATCATGGTCATCTGGCGACCTTCGAGCAAAGGTTCGGCTTCAACCTTGGAGATTTCGGCCATTTCGGCCTTCACGCGTTCCAGAAGTTTCATGCCGAGATCCTGGTGGGCCATTTCGCGGCCGCGGTAGCGCAGCGTGATCTTGACCTTGTCACCCTCGTCAAAGAAGCGGCGAACGGCCTTCATCTTGGTCTCGTAATCATGGTCATCAATGCCGGGACGCAATTTGATTTCCTTGATTTCGACGACCTTCTGCTTCTTGCGGGCCTCGGCAGATTTTTTCTGCTCGAGAAAGCGGAATTTGCCGTAATCGAGAATTTTACACACCGGCGGGTTGGCGTTAGGCACGATCTCGACAAGGTCGAGGCCGGCTTGCTCTGCCATTTCCAAAGCATCGGTGTAGGAGACGATCCCGCGATTGGTTCCGGTGTCGTCGATCAGCTGGACGTCGCGCACGCCCCGAATATCACGGTTGGCGCGGGGCCCGTCCTTGGTCGGCACGGGCGCGGCTCTCATTGGTCTGCGAATGGCTCATAACTCCTCTGTTCGTCCCTATCGGGCGTGATCCGGAGGGGAACACGTTCGGCCGATATCAGACTGTATTTTCAACAGGACGGAAATTCGCAGAAAGTGGCCATAAGTCAACCAATCAAAAGGGTTTGGCCGTATTTTCTCGTATCAAAAGCTTTTGATAGACGCCCAACGTGTCGTCCGTCATCTTTTGCAGTGAAAATTGGCCCTCCACATGGCCTCGCGCCCGCGTGGCGAGCGATTCGCGGGCCGACGGGTTCAGCGTCAGCGCCTCGAATAAAGCCTCCGCCAGCGCCCCGGCATCCGACGGCGGAACCCGCCAGCCAGTGCGCGCGGACGGTTCAATCGCGGGCGGCGCCAAGACGGTTTCAGGGGCCGCCCCCAAATCGGTAACCACCACCGGTGTTCCCATGGCCTGCGCCTCAACCGCGATGCGGCCAAAGGCTTCCGGCTCGACGGAGGAAACCGCAACGGCCGCAGCGGCCAGAAACGCCGCCGGCATATCGGCGCAATGCGGCGCGAAGTGGACATGGTCGGACAGCTTCAACTGGTCGATCTGCTGGTTGAGTTCGACCACATAGTGCTCGCGCCCCTTCTGGTCGCCCGCCAGCACGATCAACACATCCTCCAAGCCCCGCTTGACCAAGTGATGCGCCGCCTCAATCAGGATCTTGTGGCCTTTCAGACCGGTGAGGCGTGCGGCCAGCAGAACAACCGGCTGGCCGGGTCTGGCACCCCAAAGGTCACGAAGCCGGTTGATCCTGTCCAGCGAAACGGAAGCGGTTGAAAATTGCTGCATGTTCGTGCCGCGATAAATCACCTCGAGGCGGTCCGTTGCAAACGGATGCATCGCGGCAATATGGCGGGCCGTGTAGCGGGAATTGGCAATCACAACATCGCCCCGCGCCATGACCGAATTATACAGCACCTTGACCGCCGAGCGGCCTGAATAACTGCCGTGATAGGTGGTCACAAAAGGCAGGCCGGAGCGTTTGGTGGCCAGTAACGCCGTCCATGCCGGCGCACGAGACCGGGCATGGACGAGGTCCACCCGTTCCCCGGCGCAGAGCGCCGTGAGGCGGGATATATTGGCGAGAATGGAAAACGGGTTTTTGGTCGACGCAGGAAACGGCACCCAGACGCCGCCTTTGGCTTGCAGTTCGGGGATCAGGCGGCCGCCCTCGGCAGCCACCAACGCACGAGCGCCCGCGTTCACCAAAGCTTCGGCAATATCAACGGTGGTCCGTTCGGCTCCGCCTGAATCGAGCCGCGGGATGATTTGCAGGATCGTGCGGCCGGCGAGAGGGCTTAAACCTTGGTTCATATCCAAGCGTTTTAGGGAAATGATGCGGGATTCGCAATTTAGGGTGCGAAACGGTCAGTGCAGACTGACCGTTTCAAGATCGTGCTCCCACGCATTGGCAATCGCAGCGTCTTTTGAATCGGTGATCATGATGGGCGAACCATCGGCGGCCAACAGCACGAAGAGATGAAGGCCGGGCGCAAGCTCGGGCGCGCCGGGGAATATTTCGCCGATTTCGTCGGACAGGATCGGCTTGAGATAGGCCAGCTTGCCGCCGCCGAGCGCTGCGAGCTCCTGTGGTGTGAATTCGAAATCGGCATCGTTTGTCTTGGTTATCATACCCATATCACCCTCCTTGAGCGGTGTTATTTTAAAGAGACTAATCGCGTTCCAAAATCGCTATTTTTCGCACAATCCGGTCAGGCTCGGGGCGTGCAAGATCAACCGAGAGCAGACCGTTCGACAAATCGGCTCCCAACACTTCCATGCCATCGACAAGAAGAAAACTGCGCTGGAATTGGCGTGCTGCGATGCCGCGATGCAGGTAGAGGCGGGCTTTATCGTCGATCTGACGCCCGCGGATCACAAGCTGCTTTTCTTCGAGCGTCACGTCGAGCTGATCGCGGGTAAAGCCCGCTACGGCTAACGTAATCCGGAGCCGTTCGGGCTCGTCGCCCGTTGGTGCCAGCCGCTCGATATTATAGGGCGGATAGCCATCGGACGCCGTTTTGGCGACCCGTTCGAGCGCCCGTTCAAACTCGTCAAAGCCGAGAAGAAACGGCGAGGTCAGCGATGTCATTCGTGTCATAGCGAAGCCCTTAGGGTGGCACTTCGTGCGGTTTATGTCCGTCGGAGCCCGCTGATGCAGCACTCCATGGCCTTGCGGTCACAGATGAAATATGGTCATCGCAAGCCCATTGCGCAAGACGTGTTCGAGGAGAGAAAAATGGCCCGTTCCGAGATCGATATTTTGGCCATTGGCGAGCCGATGGTGGAATTCAATGAAGACCGGTCGAGCGTATCGCCTGTTTTCCGGCCGGGCCATGGCGGGGATACCTCGAACACGATTATCGCGGCCGCCCGCCAGGGGGCAAGAACGGCCTATTTCACCCATTTGGGCGATGATGCCTTCGGTCACCAGTTTATCGAGCTGTGGGATCAGGAGCAGGTGGGCCGGAGCGAGGTGGTGTTGCAGCAAGATGCCCGCACGGGCATTTATTTTGTAACCCATGGGCCAGATGGTCATGCCTTCAGCTATTATCGGGCCGGCTCGGCCGCAAGCCTTGTCGGGCCCAAGCATGTACCTGAGGGCCTCGTTGAATCGGCCAAAGTGCTGCACGTTTCGGGGATCAGTCAGGCGATTTCAACATCGGCCTGCGATATGATTTTCGAGGCGATGAAGCGGGCCAAGGCTGCGGGACGCACGATCAGCTACGACACCAATCTGCGCTTGCGCCTCTGGCCGATCGAGCGGGCGCGGGCGGTGATCCATGCAGCCGTTGCCATGAGCGATATTGCCTTGCCGGGCTTGGACGATGCCGAGCAATTGACCGGCCTGTCAGCGCCCGAGGCGATCTGCGATTTTTATCTGGGGCTCGGGGCCAAGATTGTCGCATTGACCTTGGGCAAGAAGGGCACGATGGTGGCCGTTCAGGGCGAGCGGCGGCATATTCCTGCCCGTGTCGTCACCGCGGTGGATGCTACAGGGGCAGGCGACACGTTTGATGGCGCGTTTTTGGCCGAGTGGTTGCGGGTGCGTGATCCGTTTGCGGCTGCGGCCTACGCCAACGCCGCCGCCGCATTATCGACACAAGGCTATGGTGCGGTAGCACCGATTCCAAAGCGGGCGGCGGTCGAGGCGTTTATCAAGGGCTGAACTGGCCGGGTTCGGGTGCGTAGGTAACAATGTGTTGGAAGTGCTTGGCGTTGGAAGTGCTTGGCGTTGGAAGTGCTTGGCGTTGGAAGTGCTTGGCGTTGGAAGTGCTTGGCGTTGGAAGAGTCTGGCGTTGGTTGTGTCTAGCGTAGGCTGATTGCACGACATCTGCACTCGATCTTGAACCTCTGGAGAGCTCTTATGTCCCGATATATGTTTCCGACGCCCAAAGGTTCTGAAATTACACCGCATGATATCTATCTTAACCGGCGGCATTTTATGGGCGGGGCACTTGCAACCGGCGCCGCCTTGGCGCTTGGTGAGGACGCCTATGCTGCAACATCAGCCACCGAGCCGCTGAAATTTTCCTTAGGTCATGCGCCTGTGGTGTCCGATAAGCCGACGGCGCGCGAATTGGCCACGACCTATAATAATTATTACGAATTCGGCACTTCGAAGGCCAATCCGGCAAATAATGCCTCGACGCTCAAGGTCAGGCCCTGGACGGTCGAGATTGGTGGCGAGGTGGCCAAGGCCAAGACCATCGGCATCGAGGATCTTTTGGCGATGGAGCTTGAGGAGCGGATCTACCGGATGCGCTGTGTAGAGGCGTGGTCGATGGTAATCCCGTGGGTCGGGATGTCGTTTTCCAAGATTGCGGCACTGGTCGAACCGACGCCTAAGGCGAAATATGTGAAATTTACGAGCGCCGCGCGGCCCGAGGAAATGCCCGGCGTGCGCTCTCGCGTGCTCGATTGGCCTTATATCGAAGGCTTGCGGATGGATGAGGCGATGCACCCGCTCACCTTTCTGACGCTGGGCATGTATGGCGAAACGCTGCCGAACCAGAATGGTGCGCCGGTCCGGATCGTGACGCCGTGGAAATACGGTTTCAAAAACGCCAAATCGATCGTTCGGATCGACTTTGTCGATGAACAACCACAAACGGCCTGGATGACGGCGGGCGCCTCCGAATACGGTTTTTACGCCAATGTGAACCCAGACGTGGACCATCCGCGCTGGAGCCAGAAGCATGAGCGGCTTTTGCCTTCTTTCTTCGCGAGCCGAGCGACGGAAAAATTCAACGGCTACGGCGCGGAAGTCGCTTCGCTCTATACGGGCATGGATCTGGCGGTTCATTTTTAACGGGAGGAGAGCCGATGTCCCTCTCATTGCCAAAACGCTGGATTTCGCTGTTGAAGGTGCTGGTGTTTGTCGTGGCACTGATCCCTTGGGGGCTCATCATCTACGCCGTTGTTGCGGATCCGATCAGTTTGGGGGCCAACCCCGCCGAGACGATTTTGCACAAGACGGGCGATTGGGTGCTGTATTTCCTGTTGATTACGCTGGCGATTACGCCGCTGCGCAAGCTCACCGGCTGGAATGATCTGATCAAATTTCGCCGGATGCTGGGATTATTCGCTTTCTGTTATGCGTGTCTGCATTTTCTCGCTTATGTCGGCTTTGACCGGCTGTTTGACCTGAGCGATATGGCGCGGGAAATCGTCAAGCGGCCTTATATTCTGGTGGGGTTTGCCGCCTTTGTTTTGCTGATCCCGCTGGCAATTACGTCCACGCGGGGGTGGGTTTTGCGCTTGGGTGGCGCGCGCTGGGCCATGCTGCATAAAGCGATCTACGCAATCGCGGTGCTCGGCGTGGTGCATTATTGGTGGCTGGTGAAGCGGGATATTACCTGGCCACTGGTGTTTGCCCTTGTTCTTGCCGGGCTTCTCGCCTATCGCGGCTTAAAGCGTGGTGGCCGCCGGATTCGGGCGGCTGTCTGATCCTGAGCGGAGGCGGTTTTGACCCTATCGAGACACCGGTTTGACGGAAAATTTGCAGTGGTAACGGGTGGTTCGCGCGGCATTGGCCGTGCGGTGGCCGAAGCCTTCGCCGCCGAGGGTGGCACGGTTGCGATCAATCATTTTAACGATGAGACCGAGGCCGCGCTGACCTTGCAAAGCCTCGCTGCCATCAGTCAAAAGGCGGGATTTGGAGCAAAAGCGCACCGGAACGCGCCTGCCGATGTGGCCAAAGTCGATGATGTCAAAGCGATGATCGATCAATTGGTCGCCACTTGGGGGCGGCTTGATATTCTGGTCAACAATGCGGGTATCCAATCCGAGACGCCCGGCGACGGGTTCGATGCGGCGCGGTTCGAGCGCATCATCGCGGTCAATGTGATGGGGCAGGCCTATTGCGCCGAACATGCGATCGCGCATTTTCTATCGCGTGCCGGCGGTGGCGTGATTGTGAACACCACCAGCGTCCACGAAATCATTCCGAAGCCCGGCTTTTTGGCCTATTCGGTGAGCAAAGGCGGGCTGGGGAACATGACCCGCACGCTGGCTCTGGAATTTGCCGATCGCGGTATTCGGGTGAATGCGGTGGGGCCGGGCGCGGTGCTGACCAGCCTCAACGATGCCTGGCGCAATGACGAGGCGGCCAAACGGTCGGTCGAGAGCCATATTCCGATGGGGCGTGCAGCCAGTTCTGAGGAAATGGCAAAAGCTTTCGCGTTTCTGGCCTCCGACGATGCGTCTTATATCACGGGACAAACGTTATATGCCTGTGGGGGGCTGACGCTTTATGGTGAATTCAAGCAGAACTGGTCGAGCTGAGCAGCGATTTAAGATGCCCATACCCATGAATGACGTGGCTTTGTGACAGTGTGTCATAATGTCGTCAATTCCTTCGTTCCATATGATCGTGATGTGATTCGTCGGGGAGACAGGGCTTGAAAGAGGTTCAGATTCGTAAAGTTCGCACGCTGTTTTTGTCCGACGTGCATCTCGGCACCAAAGGATGTCAGGCCGAGTTGTTGCTTGATTTTTTGAAGCATGTCGAAGCCGAGACGATTTATCTGGTCGGCGATATCATTGATGGCTGGCGGCTGAAGGCCTCCTGGTATTGGCCGCAAGCGCATAATGACGTGGTGCAGAAGCTATTGCGCAAAGTGCGCAAGGGCACGCGGATGATCTATATTCCGGGCAATCATGACGAGTTTTTGCGCGATTATGTCGGCCATACCTTTGGCGGCGTCGAAATCCTGGAAGAAGCGATCTTCGAGGGCGCCGACGGCAAGCGCATGTTGATCCTGCATGGCGACAAATTCGATGTCGTGGTGCGCAATGTGAAATGGCTCGCCCATTTGGGCGACTGGGCCTACGATATTGCGATCGGGCTCAATCTGGCGATTGGTTGGTTCCGCCGCCGGTTAGGGTTGCCGTATTGGTCGTTTTCGGGCTGGAGCAAGCAGAAGGTGAAGCGTGCCGTCAATTTCATCGGCGCTTTTGAGAGCGCCGTCGTCAACGATGCCAAAAAGTCCGATGTGCACGGGGTGATCTGCGGGCATATCCACGCCCCCGCGATGCGGTATATGGGCGAATGTCTGTATGTGAACACGGGCGACTGGGTCGATAGCTGCACGGCGCTGGTTGAGGATGCATCCGGCGCGCTGGAAATTATCCGGTGGACCTCGATCAGGGCTACCGATGATGTGGTGGATCTTGATCGCGTGCGGATGCGGTCGGCGGCCTGATGCGAATCCTCGTCGTTACCGATGCATGGCGGCCGCAGGTGAACGGGGTGGTCCGTTCGCTGGAACAGCTGGAAGCCGAAGCGCGGCGGTTGGGCGACGAGATCGTGTTTCTGACGCCGGAACGGTTCCGGACACTACCCATGCCGGGGTATCGCGAGATCAGGCTGTCCTTTGCGCGACCCCGGGCGTTGGCGCGGATGATCGAGGCGGCCAAAGCCGATGCCATTCACATTGCCACCGAGGGACCGTTAGGCCTGTTGGCGCGTCGCTACTGTCGGGCGCGCCATATTCCGTTTACCACCTGCTACCACACGCGCTATCCGCAATATGTCGCGGCGCGTTTGCCGGTGCCGGAGCGGCTGACCTATGCGCTGCTGCGGCGCTTCCATAATGGCGGCGACGGCGTGATGGTGGCAACCGAAGCTTTGGCCAGCGAATTGCGCGAGGCGGGGTTCCGCAATCTCATGCTGTGGTCGCGCGGGGTGGATATGAAGCTTTACCGGCCACGCGAGGAAAAAGCGTTCGATTTTCAGGGCCCGATCTTTTTGTGTGTGGCTCGGCTGGCGGTCGAGAAAAATCTCGATGCGTTTTTGAAGCTCGATCTGCCGGGCACCAAAGTGATGGTGGGAGACGGGCCGGATCGGGCACGGCTTGAGGCGAGCTATCCGGAAGCGCGCTTTCTGGGCGCGCAATTTGGAGAAAATCTGGCGGCGATCTATGCGTCTGCCGATGTGTTTGTGTTTCCAAGCCGAACGGAAACCTTTGGTTTGGTGCTACTCGAAGCACTCGCCTCCGGTGTGCCCATTGCGTCGTTTCCGGGCGAGGGGCTGTTGGCCGATATTGCGGCGGGCGATGTCGGGCGGCTGGATGAGGATTTGGCGTTGGCAGCCCGCGCCGCGCTGGAATTATCGCGCGAGCGGTGCCGTGAATTTGCTGCGGAATATTCGTTTGAACGGTCTACGACCCAGTTTTTCGAGAATGTGAGAAGCTCGCTCGGCTAATCCATCCGTTATTACGTCATTTTTGCCGTCGTTACGTCATTTATGTCGTCATTGCGAGCGATAAGCGAAGCAACCCAGTTAGTGGATGGGTTTAAAGTGCCATGTAAAAACAGTATCTTTTCTTCAGCCATCAGCTGGGTTGCTTCGCGTTCGTCGTTCAAAACGGTTCACCGGATCGTTTTGTTCGCTCCGCGAACCACTCCTCACCTCGTAATGACGGTTGATAAATAGCGTTTAAACGCAAAACAGGCCGGGTTTCCCCGGCCTGTTTCATGTCGATTAAACAGATGGATTTCTTATCAGAAATCCATGCCGCCCATGCCGCCGCCTGGGCCGCCCATTGGCATTGCAGGCTTGTCCTTCTGGATCTCGGCGATCATCGCTTCGGTGGTGATCAGGAGACCAGCAACGGATGCTGCATCCTGAAGTGCCGTGCGCACAACCTTTGCTGGATCAACGATACCGGCCGCGAGCATGTCGACATATTCTTCGGTCTGCGCGTTGAAGCCGAAGGTCTGCGACTTGTTCTCGTGGATCTTGTTGACGACGATCGAGCCTTCAACGCCAGCGTTTTCGACGATCTGACGGATTGGAGCCTCAAGCGCCTTCATCACGATGTTGATGCCGGCCTGAACGTCAGGGTTTTCCGACTTCAACTTCGCAACGGCGACCTTGGCGCGGAGTAGGGCGGTACCGCCACCAGGGACGATGCCTTCTTCAACCGCTGCGCGGGTTGCATTGAGCGCGTCATCAACGCGATCCTTCTTTTCCTTGACTTCGACTTCCGTCACGCCGCCGACGCGGATCACAGCAACGCCACCGGCGAGCTTGGCAAGACGCTCCTGGAGCTTCTCGCGATCATAGTCAGAGGTGGTCTCTTCGATCTGAGCCTTGATCTGGTTGACGCGGCCTTCGATGTCTTTCTTCTTGCCCGAACCATCGATGATGGTGGTGTTTTCCTTGTCGATACGCACTTTTTTGGCGCGGCCGAGCATGGCGAGCGTAACGCTCTCGAGCTTGATGCCGAGGTCTTCTGCAATCATCTCACCAGCGGTGAGCGTTGCGATGTCTTCCAGCATAGCCTTGCGACGATCGCCGAAGCCTGGAGCCTTGACGGCTGCAACCTTGAGGCCGCCACGAAGCTTGTTGACGACGAGGGTGGCAAGCGCTTCGCCTTCCACGTCTTCAGCAATGATGAGCAGTGGCTTGCCGGTCTGAACAACCGCTTCGAGCACTGGCAACATCGCCTGCAACGAGGAGAGCTTCTTCTCGTGGATGAGGATGTAGGGATCGTCGAGTTCGACGGTCATCTTGTCCGCATTGGTGATGAAGTATGGCGAGAGATAACCACGGTCGAACTGCATACCTTCGACGATATCCACTTCGGTCTCGGCGGTCTTGGCTTCTTCAACCGTGATGACGCCTTCATTGCCGACCTTCTGCATCGCGTTCGCGATCATCTTGCCGATAAGCGCATCGCCGTTTGCCGAGATCGTGCCGACCTGGGCTACTTCGTCGGTCGACTTCACCTTCTTGGCGCGTGCCTTGATGTCCTTGATCGCTACTTCGACAGCCATGTCGACGCCGCGCTTCAAATCCATCGGGTTCATGCCGGCGGTGACATACTTCACGCCTTCGCGAACGATGGCCTGAGCCAGAACCGTTGCGGTGGTCGTGCCGTCGCCAGCGATGTCGTTGGTCTTGGAGGCGACTTCGCGCAACATCTGTGCGCCCATGTTCTCGAACTTGTCTTCAAGCTCGATGTCCTTGGCAACCGTCACGCCGTCCTTGGTGATGCGTGGCGAGCCGAATGACTTGTCGATGACGACGTTACGGCCTTTCGGGCCGAGCGTAACCTTGACGGCATTGGCGAGGATGTCGACGCCGCGCAGCATGCGGTCGCGGGCATCAGAGCCGAAAAATACTTGTTTGGCAGCCATAGTGATCTGCTCCTTTAAGAGTAAGATACTTTAAGATGAAAAAGGCGGTCCGGCTTATTTGCCGATGACGCCCATGATGTCGGATTCTTTCATGATCAGCAGGTCGACGCCGTCAATCTTAACTTCGGTGCCGGACCATTTGCCGAACAAAATCTTGTCGCCCTTCTTGACGTCAAGGGGAACGAGCTTGCCGTGCTCATCACGAGCGCCCGAGCCAACGGCGACGATTTCGCCTTCCTGTGGCTTCTCTTTGGCGGTCTCAGGGATGATGATGCCACCCTTGGTCTTTTCCTCGGACTCGAGGCGGCGGACGACCACGCGGTCATGCAGCGGACGAAATTTCATGTTTCGCTTCCTTATTTTTGATCGATGTCTCTAACGGCGATTGCCTGAATGAGAGGGTGTTAGCACTCACATGAAGCGAGTGCTAACACGCTGTGTGGAGATAGGTGTGCGGCCTTGGAGTGTCAAGGCATGGGGGTGGAAATTTTTTATTCGTTCGGCAGGGGCGGGAGCTTTTTCTGCTTCAAAAGCAGGAAGGACGCCAGAATGATGAGGGCTGCGCCGACATAAACCGATAGGGCAGGCCATTCGGCAAAGATCACCATGCCGATGACGCTTGCCCAGACGAGGCTGGTGTAATCGACCACGCCGATGCGGGCCGCCGGTGCCGAGCGAAGGGCGGTGGCCATTGCGAATTGTCCGATCGTGCCAAGCAACCCGAACAGCAGGGATAGCGGCCAATCCGATAGGATGGTGCCGATCGGGTCGCCGAAATAGAAGGCTAAGGGCAAAATAAGGATCGAGGTGAGCACCGTTTGCAACACCACAATGGTGGCAATCGCGTCAGTTCCGGTGCGGGCGCGCAACAAGACCATCGAAAGCGCATAGGTGGCCGAGGAACCGAGGGCGGCAAAAATGCCGATCAGATCGCCCGAGAGACCGAGCGCCCCCTCGCTCTTGCCGCCCGCTATGATGAGCACTCCGCTAAAGCTGATGACAATGGCGATGGCGGTGGCAGGCGGGACTTTTTCTTTGAGCAGGATCCGGCCGAGAAGCGCCATAAAAATCGGCGAAACATAGGTGAACACCAAGGTTTCGACGATGGGAAGTACTTTTAGCGCATAGAAAAACAGGAAACTTGTCGAACCGAAAAAGATCGCTCTGATTGAATGCGCCCGCACCATGGCAGCATCCGGTAGGGGCGGACGGATGAACAGCGCGGCGAGGCCCGACCAGAACAGGCCGGAGACATAGCGGATCGAGACGACATCGAGCGTCGAATGATGCAGGCTCATTTCCTTGGCGACGCTGTCCATGACGGTCAGCACAAACACGCCAAAACAGGCGAGCAAGACCGGACCGGCGGAAAGATCGTGGCGGAGCGGCGTTTTCACAGGTGCAGCGCGTCGGAAAGCGCCAGACGATAGCCATATTCGAAGGTGCTGGCGGCATCGTGCAGCGCGCGAATGCCGGGCATGCGAACAAAGCCGTGCTTTTCATAAAAGCGGTGGCCGGACAAAAAGCGCGTATCAGTCCACAGTTCGGCGGTCACAAATCCGGCGCTGCGCGCCCAATCGAGCGCTTCCCGCAGCAGGAATTGGGCAACGCCGGTGCCACGGAGGCCGTGGGCGAGATAGACCTTGAACAGTTCCGCCACGCCTTCGGCCTGCGCCGGAACAATGGCCATTGAGCCGACAACGGCATCGGCGCCTGACTGGTGCGCGTCTTCCACGACCCAAAGCTTGCCGCCTTTGCTGCCATAATGGCTGGCGGGGGCTGCGAGCTCCGGAAACTCTTCCGGCACAAAGGGGCAGTTCTCGTAATCGGCAAAAATGCGCGCTATGAGCGCGGACATGCCGATGCCGTCGGCATCCTGCGCGGGGCGGAAGGTGAGATGGTCGGGAAGAGGGGGGAAGGTCATGACAAGAGCGGATCCTTATTCGCCCGCTCTTGTGCCATGAAATTATGACGGGTGAAAGATCACGCCGGTCATGGCTGGATCACGCAAAACCGCTATCGTCGGAGCCGCTGTCAAACGAGGTGTCGTCATAGGAGGCATCCTGATAGCCTGGGTCGGAAGGGACGCTGGTATCGGTTGCCCAATTTGAAGTGGAGGCGGGCGCCTCATTGGGGGCAGCGTAATTATTGACCGTCTCGTAGACTGTTTCATTGACCACCTGGCCGCCGCCCATACCGTAGCCACCGCCCATGCCATAGCCCCCGCCGGTGTGAAACAGCGAGGAAATGCCTTGATAGAGCAGAGCCCCGCCGGCAACGCCTGCGGCCGTTGTCATGGCGCTTTGCAAGAAGCCGCCGCCCGCCATCGGTTGCGGGGCATAAGCAGGTTGCGGCGCAGAGGATGGTTGGGGTGCGTATTGCGGTTGGGTCGCTTGCCGAGGCTGACCCCACACGCTGGCCGCCGGTTGCGCAGGCGGTGGCGTGCCTATGGAAGGAACGCCGCTTGGCGTTTTGTCGCCGAAGATTGAAGCGCCGATCCCGCCAAGAAAGCCGGGGGCAGGCTCGTTGGCTTTGGCCTGTTCGAGAGCGGCGATACGGCTTTCGAGCTCGTGGAGCCGCATATCGGCGGCTTTAAGCGCCTGTTCTTGCAGCAAAACGGCTTGGGCCAGCAGATAGGGAGAATAGGGTTGTTCGCGCACGGCCGACGCAATCAAGGCCTCGGCCTCTGGATCACGCTGAGCAGTCGCGGCTGTACGCACGCGCTCGAAAAGCGAGGTCAGAAGCTGTTTTTCTTCGATGTTCATGGCGTGGGTCTCCCTTGTGCCCCTCATATAAGCACGAGTGTCGCGTCAGACCATGGCCGTTTGGTGACATTTTGGTGAGGTTGGGTGAAGCGATGGTGTTTCCCGCCGTCATTGCGAGCGGGAGCGGAGCAAACCAGCTAGAGGAACGCTTAGAGGGCGCGATGGCGCCACGGCGCCCTATCGTTCATCACCAGCTGGGTTGCTTCGTTCGTCGTTCAAAAAGGTCCACCGGACCTTTTTGTTTGCTTTGCAAAACACTCCTCACTGTTCGCAATGACGAAAAAGGTTTTACTTTTTAGAAAGCTACGGCACAGTCCTGTCGGATTTGGGCGTCGGTCAATGGCCTTAAGGGTTTGGAGCGCAAGCAATGGACGATTTTTCGATTTGGCACGGCCTCGTCTTGCTCGTCATTTTTCTGCCTCCAATCATCGGAGTTGCTGTCGTTGGCATTCAACGCAAGGTTCTGATCAAGCATCGGGCTTCGGGGCTGATTAAATATGGTTATTTTGGCTGGAGCTGGACGTATTATTTCTTCGGATGGTTCGTGCCGATTTTCCGCGGCGAAATCGGCATCGGCATGCTGCATTTGATCATCTCGCTGTTCACGTTCGGACTGTTCCAGGTCATCATGTCGTTTTTATACAACAGGCAATACATGACGCGGATGCTGGTGAATGGCTGGGAGCTGGCCGATAACGAGGATGTGAACAATCTGGCACGCGTGACGTTGAACATCGCGGCGCGGTGATCCAATTTTTCGTCATTGCGAGCGATGAGCGAAGCAACCCAGCTGATCGTAGCGAATGAGAACGCAACCTTACTGCCGTTTTTAAATAACGGCCATTAACTGGCTTGCTTCGCTAATGCTCGCAATGACGGTGAGATTTTACCTCTCGAACTCGTCCTGACCTCGCAATGACGGAGATGTTATTGCGCCTTCTTAAACGGCTCCATGCCCAGCCGTGCCAGGCCGTCGACTTCTTCGTTTTCCAGATGTCCGGCGTGGCCTTTGACCCAGTGGAAGGTCACGTCATGGCGTTGGACGGCTTCGTCGAGGCGTTGCCAGAGATCGACATTTTTGACCGGCTTTTTATCAGCCGTTTTCCAGCCATTGCGCTTCCAGCCCTGCAACCATTGCGAGATGCCTTGTTTGACATATTGGCTGTCGGTCCACAGATCGACCGCGCAAGGGCGCTTTAAACTCTCAAGCCCCATGATCGCGGCCATCAATTCCATGCGGTTATTGGTGGTGAGCTCTTCGCCGCCGCACAGTGTTTTGCGCGCTTCGCCATAGAGCATCAAGACGCCCCAGCCGCCCGGACCCGGATTGCCGGAGCATGCACCGTCCGTGAACAAGGTCACGCGGTTGGAAGAGGGCGTTTCGCTCATGCCTCGTAGCCGTAATCGCTGGCTTTTTGCGAGGACTGGAAGAAGCGGAGCTTTTTATAATATTCGAGCGGGTCTTTCGGCCTAACCAAGGCGCCAGGGGGCACATTGAGCCAATCCACCAGCCGCGTCAGCATGAAGCGCAAGGCCGCCCCGCGACACAGCACCGGCAGCGCATCGATTTCCTCAGCGCTCAACGGCCTGATGGCGCGATAGCCCGCGATCATCGCGCGGCCTTTGGTGAGGTTGAAGGAACCGTCTTTCTCGAAACACCACGCATTCAGGCCAATCGCCAGATCATAGGCGAAATAATCGGTGCAGGCAAAATAGAAGTCGATTAGGCCCGAAAGCTCGCCCTTCAGGAAGAACACATTGTCGGGAAAGAGATCGGCATGGATGACGCCGCTCGGAAGCTGTTCGGGCCAGTTCTGCTCCAGTTCTTCAAGCGCCGCGCGGGTGGCTGATTCCAAGCCCGGTGTAACGGTGTCGGCCCGTTCGCGCGCGGCTTCATACAGCGGTCGCCAGCCATGGACGGTGAGCGCGTTGACGCGCGTTCCTTTGAAATCGGCGCCCGCGAGATGAAGTTTGGCGAGCGCACCACCCACCGCCGCACAATGCTGCACGGTGGCGCTTTGCACGCCCACGCCTTCCAGAAAAGTGACAATGGCGGCGGGTCTACCCGCCAGCGTACCGAGCGCCTCGCCCTTGCGGTTGCGCACCGGCTGCGGGCAGGTGATGCCGCGCTCGGCGAGATGTTCCATCAAATCGATAAAGAAGGGCAGATCTTCCGCCTTCACGCGCTTCTCGTATAGCGTCAGGATAAAATAGCCCGCAACGGTGTGGAGCAGGAAATTGGAATTCTCCACCCCCTCCGCAATGCCTTTGAGCGCCAAAACGCCGCCAATGTCATAGCCTGCAATGAAACGGGCAAGCTCTTCATCCGGTACCTCGGTGTAAACGGCCAATTTAGTGCTCCGACGGTTTTTCGCGCAATTCGCGCGGTAACGGGAAAAAGACGCTCTCATCGGCCGTTGTGACGGTTTCGACCGTGGTGGCATAGCGCGCCGAGAAGGCGTCGATGATTTCTTCAACCAGAATATCGGGGGCGGACGCGCCGGCTGTGATGCCGATGGTGCGGAGGTTGCCAAGTTCCGACCAGTCAATATCGGCGGAGCGGTTGATCAGCCGCGCAATCGGCGTGCCTTCGCGCTCGGCGACTTCACGCAGGCGCTGGGAATTGGAGGAGTTGAACGAGCCCACGACGAATACCGCATCGCAGCGGCTCGCCACTTTCTTGACCGCTTCCTGCCGGTTCGTGGTGGCGTAGCAGATGTCTTCTTTGTGCGGGCCGACAATCGCGGGGAATTTCGCCTTCAGCGCCTCGACGATTTCGTGCGTGTCATCGACCGACAGCGTCGTTTGCGTGACATAAGCGAGGTTGTCTTTGTCCACGCCGTCAAGCAGAGCGACATCGGCCAACGTCTCGACAAGGCAGACGGCACCGTCGGGCAATTGGCCCATGGTACCGACGACTTCCGGATGGCCGGAATGGCCGACAAGCAAAATGGTGCGGCCGCGTTTGAAATGGATTTCCGCCTCGCGGTGCACTTTGGTGACCAGCGGGCAGGTGGCATCAATCGCCAGAAAATTACGCTTAGAAGCAGCCTCGGGCACTGATTTGGGCACGCCATGGGCGGAGAAGATCACGGGGGCGGTGGTGTCGGGGATCTGGTCGAGTTCTTCGACGAAGATCGCGCCCTTGCGCTTCAAATCATCGACGACAAATCGGTTATGCACGATCTCGTGGCGGACATAGACGGGCGCGCCATAGGTTTTGAGCGCGGTCTCCACCACGTCAATTGCCCGCACAACGCCCGCGCAAAAGCCGCGCGGGGCACAGAGCAGGATCGTCAACGGAGGTTTGGCGCGATCGGGCATGGGTGATTGTTCGTTCTGCATCTTGCCTGTTTGTGTCTGCGGCGCGACAAGAGGTCAAGCGATGCGGTTCTCCGAATTCAGGAAATAACAGTCAAATGGGCATGGAATGCGTGATTTTTGATATGGACGACGTGTTGTGTGACTATAACGTCGACACACGCATTGCGCATTTGGCCGGGGTTTCGGGACGCTCAGCCGATTTTGTGCGCCGAGCGGTCTGGGAAACGGATTTTCTGGACCGTTCCGATCGCGGTGAATTTTCAGCCTCAGAATACCTTGCCGAATTTGGCCGGTTGTTGGGTTATCCGCTCTCGCGGGCGGAATGGGTGGCGGCGCGGAAGGCCGCGATGCCCGTGTTTCCCGATATGCTGGCGCTGGTCGGCGCGCTCAAAGCCCAGATGCCGGTGGCGTTGCTAACCAATAATGACCATCTGGTGGCCGAGACCATCGGCGAACTGTTTCCCCAGATTGTGCCGCTTTTCGGCGACAAATTGTTTGTTTCCGCTTCCTTCGGATTGGCCAAGCCCGATCCGGCCTGTTTTATTGCCTGTTGCGAGGCCATTGGCGTTTTGCCCCAAACGGCTTTTTTTACCGATGATCGGGTGGAAAATATTAAAGGTGCCGAGCAGGCGGGGCTATCGGGGCATGTGTTTTCGGGCAGAGCTGGTTTGGTGTCGGCGCTGGCTGCGAAAGGCGTTCGGGTCTGATCCGCTTTTTCCTTCGCCGATGGCTGCGGTAGGGATAGAGTGCGTCGAACAGAATCACGCGAAAGTTGCCCCATGACCGATCCCGCCGAAAAGCCAGCTCCCGCACAAGCGGTGGTTGGAAAATTCACCACGGGCTCGATCATGCGCCATGTGGTGGTGATGTCGGCATCGGGTGCCATCGGCCTGATCGCGATTTTCGCGGTCGATCTGTTGTCCCTGCTCTATATTTCCTGGCTCGGGAACGTCAATTTCACCGCAGGCGTCGGCTATGCGACGGCAGTGATGTTTTTCTCCACCTCCACCAATGTGGGCCTGATGATTGGCCTGTCGGCGCTGGTGTCTCGCGCTTTGGGCGCAGGCGAACGGGAGTTGGCGCGGCGGTTAGCGGGTACCGCATCGGTAACCTCCATGATTGTGTCGGCGATTGTGGCCGCTTTCATGATGTCGATTCTGCATCCGATGCTGACGGTGATGGGGGCTACGGGCGTTACCCATGACGTTGCCTATCAATTCTTGTTAATCTCCATGCCATCCAATATTTTGTTGGGATTGGGCATGTCGCTATCGGGTGCTTTACGCTCGGTAGGTGATGCGAAGCGTTCAATGTGGGTGACGCTTTCGGGCGGTATTGCCTCCGTCTTTATTGATCCGATTTTGATCTTTGGTTTAGGGCTCGGCACCAATGGTGCGGCTGTCGCGACGATTGTCTCACGCATCGTGTTTTGCACGATGGGATATATTGGCGCAATCAAAGTGCATGATCTTGTCAAGATGCCTAAGCCTTTGGAGGTGATTGAAGATTTCAAGCCTTTGTTCGGCATTGCGTTTCCTGCGGTGCTGACCAATCTGGCAGCCCCCGTTGCGGGCGCTTTTATGACGGCGGTGCTTGCTCCTTATGGCGATGAGGCGATAGCGGCCAATGCCATTATCACCCGGCTGGTGCCGGTGGCGTTCGGTTTCGTGTTTGCGCTTTCGGGGGCTGTTGGGCCGATTATTGGCCAAAATCTTGGCGCGCGGAATATTACACGTGTCAGGCGGACGCTGACCGATAGTCTGGTTGTGACGGCTGCGGCGGTCGTTCTGGCATGGGTTATTTTGGCGCTCGCGCGCAACGGCATTTCTTATCTTTTCCATGCCAAGGACGGCACGGCGGATCTTGTGTCGTTTTTCTGCCTTGTGATTGCCGGAACCTGGATATTCCATGGCGCGCTGTTTGTTGCCAATGCTTCGTTCAACAATTTAGGCGCGCCCGCGCTTGCAACCGCGTTCAACTGGGGTAAGTCGACGATTGGTACCATCCCGTTTGCTCTCATCGGCGTGCAGATGGGTGGCGTCAAGGGTGCTTTGATCGGGCAGGGGATTGGCGCATTGTTGTTTGGTATCGGTGGCGTATATGCAGCCTTTCGCCTTGTTGCCGTGATTGAGCGGCGGTGGAATACGCAACAGAGCTAACAGAGGGGAGTGTCGCAGTTATGATGACCTATCAGGAATGGTTGAAAATCGTCGAAGGCAGCGAGGCCATGCGGACGGTTGGCAAGCGGTTCGGGCTTGATGACATGATGCTGCGCAAGGGGATCGAGGCCTTGATGCCCGCGGCTTTTGCAAGTGCCTTTCCCTCGATGCCACCCTTTGGAAAACCCACTTTTGAATTTCCGTCGATGCCTTCTTTTGGCCAGAGCGGTTCCAATCCGTTTCAGGCGATGTTTGAGACGGGAGAGGCCAAAGACGCGATTGTGCGTCAGGCTGAAATGATGTCGGGCGTCAATAAATCCGTCTTGGAAGATATGATGCCCGCTTTGGCAACCGCCATGGCCGATGCCATGGACAAGCTCAAAATGGGCGAGAGTGTTGCGGATAATGGACCAGCCCAAGATATGGGTGCCGCGATCGGTGGCATGATGGCCGCGATGATGGGGCTAACGCCTGAAAAGCCGAAAGCACCGGCGATAGATCCTTCGGGGCAGGGTATGGAAATGTTCCAAACTTGGATCAAAGCCGGACAATCGGTGCAGTCGGATTATCTTAAAGCGATGCAGTCGGTGATGGGAAACGACCCACCGTCCGATTAATGCGGCAGGGCCAGCGTCGCCACCGATAGATTATCGTGGTTCTCGATCAGCATATGGGTGATCTGGATCAGCGAGCCCATGATGACGCCGAGCAAAATGACGGAAAGCACCGCGTGTTGAAGGGCGGCGGTGGCGCTGTCAGGGTGTTCGCTGGGTTTCAATTTCTTGTCCATGGCCGTTTATCTTGGGGCTTGATAGTGTCGCTCGATCGACGCCAAAATGGCGCGGGGACGGTTAAGCCTTGGCAAATGGAATGCGTAAAACGCGACGTTCCCCGCCTCAATTGCATCTTATGGTGAACGGGAAGTTTAGGCCGCTTTGGCCGGACCACGCAGCACGATGAAATTGCCGATCACGACCAAGCCCAAGCCGGCGATGGCGGGCAGCGTCCACACATAGCCTTCCAGCAGGGTCGAAAGTCCAAGCGCGATGACGGGGAAGAGAACGGTGGAATAGCCCGCGCGGGCCGCCCCGATGCGGCCGAGCAGCGTCAGATAGCAGGAAAAAGCCACCACCGAGCCGAAAAAGGCGAGAAAGACCAACGCGCTCCAATAGGGCACGGTCCATTCGATCGTTAAACGTTTGCCCTCGATTCCGATGACGAGGAGCAAGGACATAACCCCATAGGCCATGCCCCAGACGGTCGACGACAGGACCGATACGTTGCGGCGCTGGAGGGAAGCGGCCACCACATTGCCGGTGCAAAAGCAAAGCGTGCCCAAAATGGAAAAACCTAGTCCGATCAGAGCGCTATAGCCGAATTCCTGACCTAAGATTTGCGGCGCGAACATGAGGCCGCTGCCGACCGCTCCGATCAGGCCTCCCAATGCAAGTTTGGCGCTGGGCCATTGGCGGATAAGCGCCGAGCCGATCATCAGATTAAGGATCGAGGCGAGGGAAAAGATCACCGCCAGCAAGCCTGACGGCGTCGTCAGGCCGCCATAATAAAACAGCACGAAATTGCTGGAGAACAATAGCGCGCCCAACACGGCAAAGCGCCCATGGATCGCCAGCGGAAAGCTAAGACGTTCCCGCTTCACGATGGCCCATACCAGCATAAAGCTGAGCGCAAAAGCAAAGCGCCAGAGCACCGACACTTCGGGGGCAACGGTGCCCAGTTGCATCCGCAGCGCAATCCATGACGATCCCCAGATCAGAACGACGACGCCATAGAGCAGGTAGTCAAGCCGTGTCATGACGGCGGGCGAAGGACTTTTGCCGGTCATTGCGGGTTTAACGATAGGCCAAAGCTTTGAAAGCCGGTGTAACGCTGTTTTTCCATTCCCCGCGATAAAGCTCGAGCAGCCGATCCGACTGGGTCTTGCCTGTGGCGATGATGGTGTCGAGCGGCTCGAGAAACCGGGTTTCATCGCTGCCGTCGGCGGCCAATCTGGCGCGGCGCTCAAGGCCGTAGCGCGAGATTTTCAGGATTTCGCCGGCCAAATCGCGGAGCGAGTGACGGCGTATGCTGGTTTTCACCCCGTCACGCGGCACATCGCGGCGCATAATGAAGCGCTCTTCTTCCGTCCAGGCTTTAACGACATCCCATGCCGCGTCCAGCGCCGTGTCATCATAGAGCAGGCCGACCCAAAGGGCGGGAAGCGCGTTGAGCATCGGGACGGGGCCTGCATCGGCACCGCGCATTTCGAGGTATTTCTTCAGGCGCACTTCGGGGAACAGCGTCGAGAGATGGTTGACCCAATCCGACAGCACCGGCTTTTCACCCGGCAAAGCGGGATGCTTGCCCGCCAAGAGATCGCGGAAGGAGGAGCCTGCGACATCAATATAGTCTTCGCCGCGCTTGATGAAATACATTGGCACGTCGAGCGCCCATTCGACATAGCGGTCAAAGCTCATGCCGCTCTCAAAAGCAAACGGGATCATGCCACTGCGCTGATTATCCGTATCAAGCCAGATATGCGAGCGCTCGGACTGAAAGCCGTTCGGCGAGCCTTCGGTAAAGGGGGAATTGGCAAACAGAGCGGTCGCCAATGGTTGCAACGCCAGAGAGGTGCGCAACTTCTTGACCATATCGGCCTCGGAGGCGAAATCGAGATTCACCTGCACGGTCGAGGTGCGATACATCATATCGAGCCCGCGCGTGCCGACTTTGGGCATGTAACGCGTCATGATCGCGTAGCGGCCCTTGGGCATCACGGGGGTCTCTTCCCGCGTCCAGAGCGGGCTCATGCCGAGGGCTAGAAACTGGATGCCCAGTTCATCGCCGACCTCGAGCGCACATTGAAGGTGGGCGTCGAGTTCTTTGGCGGTTTCGTGCAGATTTTCGACCGCCGCACCGGACAATTCGAATTGTCCGCCCGGCTCCAGCGAAATCGCGCCGCCGTGCTTGGTGTCAAACAGGCCGATGATTTTGTCGCGGTCGTGGATCGGTTCCCAACCCAAGCGCTCCTGCATGCCTTTGAGCAAGGCCTCGATGCCGCGCCCGCCGCCGTAAGGAACCGGTTCATTGGAGGTTGGGCGGAAGGGAAATTTTTCGTGCTCGGTGCCAATGCGGAAACGATCGCGCGGCTTTGAGCCCGCCTCAAGGTAGGCGACCAGCTCGTCACGGCTTTCAATCGGGGTCGTATCAGATATGTCGCGGGCCATAAGCACTCTCGATGATCCGGCCTCAGAAGGAGAGGCAGGGAAGGCGGTCAATACTGGCGTTACGGCACCGAGGCAATCAGTTCATGCGCCAATCGCCCAAAATAGCTTGCACAAGCGCAAGCGCGGCAATGCCAGCCGTATCGGCACGCAAGATGCGCGGACCAAGCGACAACCGCGTGACAGAGGGTATTTTGAGGATTATTTCGCGTTCCTCGGCAGAAAATCCGCCTTCCGGCCCGATCAGAACGGCCAGCGGGCCGGGCTTCGTCGCTTGCAGGGCTGCGACGGGGTTCGGGATATCGGCCCGCTCATCGCAAAAAATCAGCGTGCGGGTAGCTGGCCATTGGGCGAGAAGCGCATCAAGCTTGATTTCTGGGGTCAGCTCGGGGACATGCAGCACGCCGCATTGTTCGGCGGCTTCAACCATGTTGGCCTGCATCCGCTCGGCATTTAACCGCGAGAACTGCGTATGGCGGGTGATGACGGGCGTTAAGCGGCTCGCGCCCATTTCAACCGCTTTTTGAACCAGATAATCGAGCCGGCCGGTTTTGATGGGTGCAAAGAGGTAGTCAATATCGGTGGGTTCGGGCTGCGGCCTTGTCTGCCGGACAAGCGTGAGGGTGGCTGCTTTGCGGTCGGCTTTGGTCATTTTGCCGAGCCATTCGCCGTCTTTGCCGTTGAAGACGAGTACCGCGTCGCCTTCCGAAAAGCGCAGCACGGTTACAAGGTAATGGCTGGCTTCGCGCGAAAGCGGCAGCGTGCCCTGATCGGTGAGAGCGTCATCGACGAAAAGCCGCTGCGTTCGGTAATCATAATCGGGCAAGGAACGGCTCCGCGTAAAAGGGATGAAGGGCTACTGGTTTTGCCATACCGCTGCCACATAGCACGGCTAGGCAAACGTGTTGATCCGGATATAGGGATGCTGATACAAAAAGGGTTATGAGCGAATCAATGGTTTTTCTCCGCAAATCTCTCTTTCGGACGGCTGTTTTGGCCGCAGGTTTCGCTTTCATGGGCGCCTTATCGGCTTTGCCCGTTCGCGCAGTGGATGATCCGTGCCCTGCGCTCGGCAAAATCATGGCGGAGCGGGTTAATCTGATCCAGCATGTCCAGTCCTATAAAGACAAGAAGCCGACGGCTGACGAGGCCTGCAGTTCTTTTACCAAGTTGGCCAAATCGAACTCAACGGCTATCTCAGCGCTTGAGCGCGATGGCGCCTGGTGCCGTGCTCCTGACGGCTCGGTGGATAATCTCAAGGCCCAGCAGCCCCAGATTGAATCGGCTAAGGCCAATGCGTGCAAGGTTGCCGACGAGCAAAAGAAGGCTGCCGCCAATGGCGGCGCAGCGCAGCGGCAACCTTTGGGCGGAACCGGCGATATTCTCGGCGGCCCTGTCAAATTACCGCAAGGCGCACTCTAACCGATGAATTCAACACCGGAATTATCCGTTCCGGATGCCCCGCGGGGCAATTGGGTCGATGAAAGCGCGCCGCTTTGGCTGCAGCCTTATTTGCGTTTGGCCCGTATTGACCGCCCCATTGGCTGGTGGCTTTTGGTGTTGCCGTGCTGGTGGTCGACGGCGCTGGCGACGGATGTCAGGGGCAGCGCCTATCCCGATCCGTTTCTGATGATGCTCTTTCTGATCGGATCGGTCGCGATGCGTGGCGCGGGCTCCACCTATAACGACATTGTTGATCGCGATCTTGACCGGAAGGTCGAGCGGACCCGCAACCGTCCGATCGCCAGCGGCGCGGTGAGCGTCAAAGCAGGCATCCTGTTTTGTTTGGCCCAATGCCTTATCGGCATTGGCGTGTTGGTGTCGCTGAACGGATTTTCGATGGTTCTGGGGGTCTGTTCGATCCTTCCGGTGCTTGCCTATCCATTCATGAAGCGGATTACCTCTTGGCCACAAGCTGTTCTGGGATTAGCGTTTTCTTGGGGTGCGCTAATAGGGTGGGCGGCTGTATTCGGGTCTTTGGGGTGGCCTGCGGTAGGTCTCTATGCGGCTGCGATTTTCTGGACGATGGGGTATGATACGGTCTACGCTATTCAGGATATCGAGGATGATGCACTGGCGGGAATTCGCTCGACCGCGCTGATGTTCGGCCGGCGGACGCCCGCAGCCGTGGGAGGGTTTTATGCCTTGGCGACCCTTTTCGCGCTCGGTGCGTTTGGTGCGGCGGGCGTGGGTCCGTTGGCCTATGCCGGATTATTGGCTTTCGGGTTGCATCTTGGCGTACAGGTCTTCCGGATTGATATTTTAGACGGTCCAGGCGCCTTGGCGCTCTTTCGTTCCAACCGGAATGCGGGGCTTATTCTATTGGCGGGGCTTGCGCTTGATGCTGCAGTGCGGCATTTCGGGGGGTAAGTCAGTTTGCAATGCGGCATTTCGGTGTCACCGACTCCTCGAGCGATCGTTTCAGCCTCATAAAATCAACGGAATTCAGCCATGCCCAACCTTCAAAAGACGACTGAAAGCGAACAATTGCTTCACCTTGTTTTTGGCGGCGAGCTCGTCGACCTCGACAGTGTGGCGTTCAATGACCTTGAAAGGCTCGACATTGTAGGGATTTTCCCCAATTATGCGACCGCTCAAGCCGCTTGGAAGGCAAAGGCACAGGCGACCGTCGACAATGCACAGATGCGGTATTTCATCGTGCATCTTCATCGCTTGCTTGAACCCCATCACGGGCCAAATGGCTGAATCGACGGAAAAGTTTCTTAAAAGAAGATGCTGAAAGCCCTCACCCGATTACCGGCGTTGCAAGCGTTCATCGGGATGCTTTTGTCAGGGTATCTCAAATTCGTCCGCGCCACGACGCGCTTTACCTATGAGCCGGCCGATCTGATTGATCGCCTCAAGGCAGAGTCTCCGTTTATCTGCACCATGTGGCACGGGCAGAATTTTATGCTGCCTTTGCTGATGTGGAAGGGGGCACCGGTTTCGGTGATGATCACGCGCCATGGCGACGGCGAAGCGATTGCGGTGGCGTGCGCGAAAATGGGCATCAAGCCGATCCGGGCGTCGGGCGGGGATGGCCGGAAGGTCGAGCAAAAAGGCGGGGCCGCGGGTCTTCGCGCCATGCTCAAGGCGTTGTCGAATGACGAGATCGTCGTGATGACACCGGATATGCCGAAGATTGCGCGCGTGGCCGGTAGCGGCATTGTCGCGTTGGCGCGTCTGTCGGGCCGGCCGATTTATCCGGTTGTTGTGGCGACAAGCCGCCGTATTGATTTGAAAAATTGGGACCGGACCAGCATTTGTTTGCCGTTCGGGCGGGGTGTCATCAAGCTCGGCGAACCGATCTGGATCGAACGCGATGCCAGCGAGGCGATGCAGGAAGAGGCGCGGCGCCGGCTGGAGCTGAGCCTCGACGCGTTGCACGATGAGGCCTATGCGCGGCTTGGCACGGTCGATCCCGGTGCCGTGCTGAAAGATCAGCACCGATGAGCCGGACACCACTTGCGTTTCGGGCCTATCGTCTGGCGGCGGAGGCTGCGCGTCCGTTTATTCCGCTATTTCTTCTGGAGCGGACACGGCGCAACAAGGAAGACCGGACAAGGCTGGGCGAGCGCCGTGGCGAGCCTTCGCGCAGCAGGCCGGGCGGTCCGGTGGTGTGGGTGCACGGCGCAAGTGTCGGCGAGTGCCTGTCTTTGCTGCCCCTGATCGAGGAAATGGCGAGCCGGGATATTTCCGTGATCGTCACTTCGGGGACCGTTACATCGGCAAATGTGTTGGCTCGGCGGTTGCCGGAAGGGGCTACGCATCAATATATCCCCCTCGACGTGCCGCTCTATGCGCGGCGGTTCCTCGATCATTGGCGGCCGGAGCTTGTGATTTTCGCCGAATCCGAGATTTGGCCGAATTTGGTGCACGAGGTCGGCAAACGCTCCATTCCGATGGTGCTGGTCAATGCCCGCATCTCGCCGCGCAGTTTCCGGCGCTGGCGGAACCTGCCAGTGTTGTCACATTTTCTGTTTGACCATTTCGACCTCTGTCTGGCGCAAACGCAACAAGATGCCGAGCGTCTGGTGCGTTTGGGGGCCACGCGTGTGACGGTGACGGGCAATCTCAAATTCGACTCGGCGCCGCCGCCGGCCTCGCCGGTGATGGTGGCGGGCCTTGAAGCCATGATCGGGGCGCGGCCTGTCTGGCTTGCGGCATCGACGCATGCGGGCGAGGAGGCGATAGCGCTTGAGGTGCATCGCGCGCTGGGCGAGGCGTTTCCGGACCTGTTGACCGTCATTGCGCCGCGGCACCCCGATCGCGGACGCGAAATCTCCCAACTTGTCGCGCGGGCAGGGCTGAGCGGTTCGCAGCGGTCCATGGGACTGCTGCCGGACAGCGCCACCGATATTTATATCGCCGATACGATGGGTGAAATGGGCCTGTTTTACCGGTTGGCACCGCTCGTTTTTCTCGGTGGTTCGCTGGTGCCGCATGGAGGGCAGAACCCGATTGAACCCGCCAAACTGGGGGCGGCCTTGCTGCACGGGCCGCATGTGCACAATTTCGACGAGGTTTATGCGATGATTGACGCTGCGGGTGGCGCTCTCATGGTGCATGACGCGCATGAATTGGCCGAAACCGTGGGCGGGCTTTTGAATGACACGGCTGCCTTGCGGGATACGGCGCGGCGCGCCAATGAGGCGGTGTTGAGCATCGGAGGCGCGTTGGAACGCACGATGGCCGAAATTGCGCCCTATCTCCTCAAAATGCATTTGGGGGGCTGAGCGGATGGCCTACCCGGCGCGGACGACCCCATGATGCGCGCGCCCGCCTTCTGGTGGCAGCGGACAGGACTTCCGGCGCTCTGTCTGGCCCCATTGGCGGCTCTTTATGGCTTGTTCTCCGGGCGTCGCATGAAGCGGGGCGGGGCAAAAGCCACGCTGCCGGTGGTCTGCATCGGCAATCTGGTGGTGGGCGGGGCCGGCAAGACGCCGACCGCCATGAGGCTGGCTGAGGCTTTGAAGGAACGCGGCAGGCGCCCTGTTTTTCTGAGTCGTGGCTATGGTGGAACGCTGGTCGGACCGGTTCGGGTCGAGCCCGCGCATCACAGCAGCCGGCAAGTCGGCGACGAGCCCTTGCTTCTGGCCAGTGTTGCGCCAACGGTGGTGGCGCGCGATCGGGTCAAGGGAGCCGAATTTGCCGCGCAATGGGGTGATGTGATCCTGATGGATGACGGGTTGCAAAATCCTTCGCTTCACAAGGATTTTTCGATTGCCGTGGTGGATGCGGGGCAAGGCATCGGCAATGGCTGGTGCTTGCCTGCGGGACCTTTGCGCGCTCCGCTTCGGGCGCAATGGTCGAGAGTAGATGCGTGTCTGGTCATCGGCGAGGATATCGCGCCCGTTGCGGAGTTTGTCCGCTCGGTTCCGGTTGCTCTGTTTTATGGCCAGCTTTTAACGGATGCGCTTCAGGCGGAGACCTATCGCGGGTTGAAGGTGCTTGCCTTTGCCGGTATCGGACGGCCCGAGAAGTTTTTCGAAACGCTCGAAGGATTGGGCGCCATCGTGGCCGAAAAGCGTTGGTTTGGCGATCACCACCGATATCAACCGAGTGAAATAAAAGCCCTGTTATCGGACGCCGAGGCCAAAAGACTGGTGCCGGTTACCACGACGAAGGATGCCGTAAAAATCCGCGAAACCGCGCACGACGCACTGCACGCCATCCGGGTGCTGGAGATCGGATTACAGGTATCAGATTTCGATAATTTAATAAATCTTTTGATCAAAAAGATTTATTAAATAATTGTATTCGTTAGTCTTTCTTTATTCCGATTGACGCCAGAACAGCCTCGCGCGTGGCATAGGCTTCCTGTTTTTCAACGCTCCAATAGCGCAATTCTTCCATCGGAATGGACGCACCCGTTACCGCGCAACGGACGAAATGACCCGGCCGCACGATTTTCAAATCGCCGTCGAGATATTCGACGATCGCTTCGCCGGGCATCAGAGGGGGGCGTTCAAATCGGTTCATTCCGGAGTGCCTATCATCAAACGGGTCGTGGACGCAATCGGAGCGGTTCGGGTCAGTCCGCATGGACCTTCACATCGCCATCGGCGAAGAGCAAGGTCAGGGCATCTGTCGAGCGCACCGAGGACGAGGAGCGCAGCGGCGTACCCTTGGCATCCAACACCAGAGCATAACCACGGTCCAGAACCCCCTGATAGCTGACACTCGCCAGAAGCTGGCTTGCCGCCCGCAACCGCGCGCGCCGACGCTCCAGCAAGACGCCCAATGCGCGGGTCGAACGCGCGGCAAGATCGGTAACGGATTGTTTTTGGCGGTCAAGCCGTTGCTTTTCGGCGCGGAGCGAGGCGCCTTGCGCGGAAATGAGCCGCTGGCCAAGTCCGTCGAGACGCGCCCGCAAGGCGGCAACACGGGCTTGCGGGGAGAGGCGGACGAGCCGTCGCGCCGCTTCCGTCAGCAAAGCGCGATGGCGGGCGGCGTTCCGCTCCAGCCCGCGGCCCAGTTTGGAAGCGGCAAGATCCAGCCTTTGGCGGGGAATAGCAACGAGGGCATCGAGCGAGGGCAAAGCGCGCGTGGCGGAGCGCAAATCGGCGATCCGGCGATCCATCAAGTGGCGTTCGGCGAGGTGCAATCGGCGTCCGAGATCGGCGGTGGTGGCGACGAGATCCACGCGAACGGGCACGGCCATTTCGGCCGCCCCTGTCGGGGTCGGGGCGCGACGGTCGGCGGCATAATCGATCAGCGTCCAATCGGTTTCGTGGCCGACCGCGGCAATCAGCGGGATCATGCTGTCGGCTGCCGCCCGAACAACGATTTCCTCGTTAAAACTCCAAAGGTCTTCGAGCGAGCCGCCGCCGCGGGCGACAATCAGGAGATCGGGGCGCGGAATGACGCCGCCTTCGGCTAGAGCGTTGAAGCCGTCGATCGCATTGGCAATTTCGGCGGCACTCGTTTCACCCTGCACCCGGACGGGCCAGACCAGCACATGGCGCGGAAAGCGATCCGCCAGCCGATGTAGAATATCGCGGATCACAGCGCCTGTCGACGAGGTGATGACACCGATGACGTTGGGCAGGAAGGGCAAAAGCTGCTTGCGGGCGTCGGAGAAAAGGCCTTCTGCGGCCAGCCGCTGGCGGCGTTCTTCCAATTGCGCGAGCAAAGCACCAACGCCAGCGGGTTCCAGCGTCTCGACCACGATCTGATAGCTGGATTTTCCGGCAAAGGTGGTGATTTTACCGGTTGCGATCACTTCCATGCCGTCTTCGGGCCGGAATTTGACGCGACCGAACACGCCTTTCCAGATCACCGCGTCGATTTTGGCATTTGAATCCTTGATCGAGAAATAGACATGGCCGGAGGAATGGGGGCCGCGGTAGCCCGAAATTTCGCCTTTGATACGGACATGACCGAACTCGCCCTCGATCATGCGCTTGAGCGCACCGGAGAGCTCGGAGACGGACCATTCGGGCGTATTCGATGTGAGCAGATCAGACATGAGTTCAGCATAGCGGGCGAATCAGGGGATGGGGAGGGGTATCGTCTTGACCCCGCCTTGATTCTCGCGGACACGCTGGGTTCCTTCATCCTGTCGGCGGAGTTTTGTCATGCGCGTCTTACTGATCGGTTCTGGCGGGCGGGAACATGCGCTGGCATGGAAGCTCGCGCAAAGCCCGCTTCTCGAAACGCTGTTCATCGCGCCCGGTAATCCGGGCACCGCGCAATGCGGTACCAATGTGGTGCTTGATGTGACGCGCCACGCCGAGGTGATTGCGTTTTGCCACAGCAACGGGATCGGGTTCGTTATTGTCGGGCCGGAAGCGCCGCTGGTGGCCGGTTTGGTCGATGATCTCGAAGCCGCAGGCATCAAAGCCTTCGGTCCCTCCAAAGCCGCCGCACGCCTTGAGGGCTCCAAGGCGTTTACCAAAGAATTGTGCATGGAGGCGAGGATCCCGACGGCGGCCTATGCGCGGTTTACGGATCTCGCCGCCGCCAAGGCCTATGTGCTGGCCCAAGGCGCGCCCATCGTCATCAAAGCCGACGGGTTGGCTGCAGGTAAAGGCGTTGTCGTGGCTGAAAGTGTCGAGCAGGCGCTTGCGGCGGTTGAGGATAATCTCGGGCAGGGTGTGGCGGGGGCCGAAATCGTCATCGAGGAATGTATGGTGGGCGAGGAGGCGTCGTTTTTCGCGCTGGTCGATGGTACCCATGCTTTGGCGCTCGCTTCCGCGCAGGATCACAAGCGCGTGGGGGATGGCGATACCGGCCCGAATACCGGCGGCATGGGCGCTTATTCCCCTGCGCCCGTGGTCACGCCCGCCATCGAAGCCCGCGTGATGGCCGAGATCATCCGTCCCACGGTTGATGCCATGGCCAAGCGGGGGACGCCCTTCAAGGGCGTGTTGTTTGCCGGCTTGATGATAACGGAAACGGGGCCGCGGCTGATTGAATATAATACGCGGTTCGGGGATCCCGAATGCGAGGTGCTGATGCCGCGTCTCAAGAGCGATTTGCTGGCGGCTTTGCTCGCTACCGTCGACGGCCAGCTTTTGAACACAGTTCTCGATTGGTCCGACGAGGCGGCCTTGACCGTGGTTTTTGCCGCCAAAGGCTATCCGGCCAAGCCCGAGACGGGCACGGTTATCGGCGTGCTCGATCAGGTCGGGGCGATGGCAGGGGTGACGGTGTTTCATGCCGGTACCAAACGACGCGATGATGGCGCGCTGGTGGCCAATGGCGGCCGTGTTCTGGCGGTTACCGGCGTTGGTGGCACCATCGGCGAAGCAAAGGATAAGGCCTATGCCGCTGTGCATGCGATTGATTGGACGGGTGGATTTTACCGGTCGGATATCGGGTTTAGGGCTGTATAACGACAAACAGGGCGGGTAGCGGAACGGGAATAACCCTCGACCCACTACCCCGATTTGTTTTGGATTAAATCTGGGCCAACAACGCCGTTGCGCCCGAAATATCGGCTTTACCGGGGCTGTCTTCGACGTTCAAAATCTTTACCATGCCGTCTTCGACCAGCATCGAATAGCGCAGCGAGCGTACGCCCATGCCGAATGCGTTGGCATCGAGCACCAAATCAACTGCTTTCGTGAAGCCGGCGCTGCCATCGGCCAGAAAGCCGATCTTGTCCATGGCGTCATTCGCCTTGGCCCATGCCTTCATGACGTGAACGTCATTGACCGAGACCACGACGACTTCGTCGACGCCTTTGGCCTTGAACGCATCAAGATGGGTGAGATAGCCGGGCAGGTGGTTGTTCTGGCAGGTCGGGGTAAACGCGCCCGGAACCGCGAACAGCACAATTTTGCGACCCTTGAAAATCTCGTCCGTCGTGCGGGCGCTTGGACCGTCGGCGGTTGGAGTCTGGAAGGTGAATTCTGGCAGCTTCTGGCCAATGGCGATGGGCATGGCGATCCTTTTTGAAGGTTGGCGATAAAACGGACGTCAGATGAAATGAGATACGGATGAAACCTCTAACGGATCGCTCCGTTGGCGTCGAGCATTACGCTGGTCTCGGTCGCCTGCGCTTGCGACACCAGTGTGACGGTCAAGTGCAGACCGGATAGGGTTGCCTGTGTTGGCTTTTGCAGGATGGCGATCCGCCAGAGCGTTGGCGATCGGGCTTGGGCGTCGCCCAGATACCAGCCATCGGGGCCTTCGACCAAAAGATCGGTCAGGGGATGTCGCGCCTCGACCAGCAGGGCCTGGGCATCGTCCGGATCCGGCGTGACGGAGATCAGGGACGCGCCAAGCGGCGCAGACGCCGGAACGCGGGCCAGAAAGGTTTTAACCCGCACAGCATTCGGGGGCGGCTCGGCAGTATTGGTCAAAGTGACGTCGGTTTTGCCCGTGACCGGCACGCAAAGATCGCCGCAGACGGCATAATCGAGCTTCAAAACGAGATGCACGGGCTTGGACGGATTTTTGGCCTTCACGCGGACGGGGAAAACGACATCCTCGTCATAGCCTAAAATCGTGCCGGCCGGATCGGCGATGCGTTTGGGCAACGGCCATAACACGCTGGCGCTGTCGAGATTGTCCGAGGCGGACCAGTCAAAAACAGGCGGCAGACCGGAATCGCCCGGCATCCGCCAATAGGTTTTGACATGCGGTTCCAGCGCGATTTCAACGCCCGCCAGCAGCGCACCGTCCCATGCGCCGGCATCAAGCAGGGTCAGCTCGGGATGCGGAAGCTCGGCACTTGAGGCGGACTGGGTGCCTTCGGGCAGGCCAAACAAGAGGATGGCCGACAGGCTAATAACAACCAGAGATGGAAGCCGCGTTCGATTACATCCGTATTTATACTGCACGCCCATGCCCTCAGTATAAGAGGGGCGGTTTCCCTATGCTACTGTCATTAATCACAGCTTGAATCCTGCTATCGAGAGACTATTCTTGAGGCCATGACGACACGCACGAATCTTGACACAGCCTCCCAATCGGCGCTGCACGGGCAAATGCTGGTGGCAATGCCCGGCATTGGTGATCCGCGATTCGAGCGGACGGTGATCTATGTCTGCTCCCACTCCGAGGAAGGGGCGATGGGGCTGATCATCAACCGGCCCGCCGACGAGATCGCATTTATTGATTTGTTGCAGCAGCTCAAAATTATTCCGGAAGGGCGACCGGCCTATTTCCCCGAAAAGGCGCGCGAGGTGCATGTCATCCGTGGTGGTCCGGTCGAAACCAGCCGCGGCTTTGTACTGCACTCGGTCGATGCCGATAAGGAATTCGGCTCCGTGAAAGTGGATGGCGAGGTGCAGCTATCGGCCAATATTGATATTCTGCACGCCATTGCGCGGGGTGATGGTCCTGATCGTGTGGCGTTCGCGCTGGGCTATGCGGGGTGGGGCGCGGGGCAACTCGAGGCTGAAATCCAGAACAATGGATGGCTCCTGTGTCCGCCGACGCGCGATATTTTGTTCGACGAATATTTCGAGACAAAATACGAGCGGGCGCTTGCCTCCATCGGCGTCGATCTTGCGATGTTGTCGCCCGATGCAGGGCATGCCTGATCGGCAATGGCTGCGTTCGGAGGGCGGCTTTTTCTAGCCCTTGATCAGCTTGCGGGTCGCTGTTGCCGTTAGCGTCGGACCAAACACCGAACCTTGCCCTAGGCTCAGGCCCAATTGCGAGAATTGGACAATATCGGATTCGGTCTCGAGCCCGTCCGCCACAAGCTCGATATCGAGTTCGTGGGCGAGCGAGACAATCGAGCGCAAAATGGCCGGACGAATGCCGGAGGGATCGGGCCGCGTAATCATCCGCGACAGGCGGATGGAGCTGAACGGGAAGCGCTCGAGATAGCCAAGCGAGGAATAACCCTGACCAAAATCCTCGACCGCGAGACCGGCCCCGATATCATTCAAGCCGTTGAGCGTGTGGATGGCGTGTTCGGGGTGATCCATCAGGTAGCGCTCGGATACTTCGATCCGGAGCGATGATTTGACGATCGGCGCATTGCTCAACACGGCCCGCACGTCGCGCACAAATTCGGCGCGTTCGAGCATCGGAGCGGGAACCGGAAGGGCAGCAAAAAACGGCGGGTCGATATCGATCAATTTTTGCCATACCGCGAGCTCCTGCGCCGCGGCTTTGAGAATATGCAGGCCGATGGTGCCGACCAGCTCGGCGCTCTCGGCAATGGCCATGAATTCGTTCTGGCCGATGGAACCGTGATCGGGATGGTTCCAGACCGGAATTACCTCGAAACCGGAAATCGACCGGTTGCTGAGGTGAACGATAGGGCGGAAGCTCAGCTCGATTTGGTTGCGCTTGACGGCCTCGCGCAGGTCCATTTCGAGCGCCAGCCTTTCGCTGCCTTGCGCCCGCATGGCTGGGCGGAAAACGTCGATGCGGTCGCCGCCCAGCTTTTTGGCGTGCATCATCGCGATTTCAGCGTTGCGCAACAGAAGCTCAGCATTGGTTTCGCTGCGTTGGTCGGGCAGCGCGATGCCGATGGAGGCCGTCAGATTGGCCTCGCGCTCGCCCACTGAAATGGGAGCGGCGAGGCTCTTGCGGATGGAATCGACCACGGCGGTGATCGGGCCGGGCTCCCGCTCGGACAAAAGCAGAATGGCGAAACGGTCGCCACCGATGCGGGCGAGCCCGTCTTGTGGGCGGATCAGGCGCAACAGCCGGCGGGTGACGGCGAGCAACAACGCATCGCCACTGCTCAAGCCGAGCGCTTCATTGGTTTCCCGGAACCGGTCGATATCGATCGCCACAACGGTCGGCCGAAGCGTCTCGCCCTCGCGCATCAAGGCCAGCATCAGGTCGATGCGGTCGATCAGCAGGCGGCGATTGGGCAGGCCGGTCAGCGTGTCGTGGATCGCGTCCTGCAAGAGACGCTCTTCGGTCAGCCGTGAATCGGTGATGTCGGACAAGGTGCCCATCAGGCGAAGTACCGCGCCATCCTCGCCGACAATGGGGCGCGCGCGCATCCGGAACCAGTGGAAATGTCCGTCATTGGCGCGAAGCCGGAGATCCAGCGAGAGCCGGCCGCGCCGTTGTGCGCAGAACCGGTCGACGGCGGCGGCAAACAGATCGCGGTCGGACGGGTGGATATGATCGATAAAATCGGACGGCATACCTTCAAGCCGCCCCTTCGGATAGCCGAGGATCGCCTCCGCTTCGGCACCGATCCGGACATGATCGCGCGCAATATCCCAGTCAAAGATGATGTCGCCCGCGCCCGTCAAAGCGAGTGCTTTACGCGAGGCATCGGCCAATTCGCCACCCGCCATGCCCCCGCCCGTAAAGGCGTGCTGCATCACGGTGAAGCCGATCAGAAGGATGATCAGCACCAAGCCGCCGATCAGGGATTGGGCGGCCAGATCGCTGGTAACCTGCCCGATCAGGGTAAAGCCCGCAGCCGTGACCCAAGCGAGAAGAACAAGCCAGGTCGGCACCAGCAAAATCGCCCGGTCATTGCCATGGGTGGCGAGATAGACGATCAGCATAAAGCCCGCCACCGTGATCGCCGCCATGGAAATTCGGGCAACGCCCGAGGCGACGGCGGGATCAATCAGCGCAATAGCGACGAGGCCGCCTAAAAACAGAAGCCATATCGTGCTGATGTGACGATACCGCACCCGCCAGCGCTTGAGATCAAGATAGGCGAACAGGAACACAAACAGGGTCGACGACAAGACCGATTCAGCGATCGCCCGATAGAGCCGCTCGCTCTCTGGGGTGGTCGAAAACACCGCCGCCGGAAAGCCGAAATCGACCGCGACATAGGCCACAACCGCCCAGGCCATCAAGGCCGCAGACGGGAAGATGATCGTGCCGCGGATCAGGGACAAAATGGTCAAAAACAACGCAAGCAGGCCGATAATGCCGGTGATCACGCCGCGATAGAAGGTCAGGCCGTTGGCTTTGTCCTTGTAGGCGTCGGGGGCCCATAAGACGAGTTGGGGCAAAGCGACATTGGCAAGCTCGGCGACAAAGGTGACCGACGAACCCGGATCGAGCGTGATCTGGAAAATATCGGCCTCGTTGGAGGGCTGACGCTCCGGATTGCCGCCCTGGCTTGCCGTCACATTGGCCAGTCGCGTGGCACCCAGATCGGGCCAGATGATGCCCGAACCGACAAGATGCTGGTGGGGGGCGACGACCCAGCGCGTTAAAGGCTCGGTGCCCTCGTTTTTAAGGGCGAAGACGATCCAGTCCGGCTGGCTGCCTTCCGTCTTGGCCTTGACCGCGATACGGCGAACAATGCCGTCGGCACTCGGCGCGGTCGAAATCAGAATTTCATCACCCGCCGAGCGGTGCGGATCGACATAGGGCAAAAGATTGATCGCGTCGGCCTCGGGCGGCACGCGCACCACATCGACCGCCATCGCCGCGTGATCGGAGAACACGCCGACGGCCAGAAGTATCAGCAGATAGACAAGACGGCGAAACTTCAATGCTGGTACTTCCCTGAACTTGAGAGCCTCTCATAGCACGTCAAGCGGCGAGGTAAAATGATGGGTTGCGGGATCAGGCGGTTTTTACCGCGTCCGTTTGAGATGAGGCGATGAGGCAAAAGAGGCTCGAACCTCGCCCTTTCGTCCTTGCGAAGCACGAGCGAAACCATCCAGCTGGCGTTGGTGGGTGGAGTGCAGCGGCTACCTTTGTGCCGGTTCGGCAACCATCATCTGGGTTGCTTCGCTCTCGTTCGCAATGACGGCATAAAATTTACGGTGCCGGGTCCGATTTCAGGCGGGCATAGAGGAAATGATCCTCCCAAACACCGGCAATGCAGAGATACTGGCGCGCGAAGCCCTCGCGGATGAAGCCGTTATGTTCCAGCACCTTGATGGAGGGCACGTTGCGCGGCAAGCAGCCTGCTTCAATCCGGCGAAAGCCTAAAGGGCCGAACGCTTGCCGCAGCGCCAACGGCACCGCGCGGGTCATGATGCCTCGGCCTGCAAAGCTCTGGTTCATCCAGTAGCCCATCATGGTGCTTTGCGCGACGCCCCTCCGGACATGGCCGAAGGTGATACCACCGACCAACTGGCCCGAGGCGTCGTTGAAAATAAAATAGGGATGCAGAAAATCGGGATCGGCCTCATTAAAATAACGCCGCCTATAGGCGTTGCGTGTCAGGTCATCGGCCGGCCAGCTTGGCTCCCATGGGGTAAGAAAGCGGCGGCTTTCGGTCCGAACCACCGACCATGCCGGAAAATCATCCATCGTGGGCGGACGGATCATCAAGCCGTCAGCACGTTCGGTGTAGCGCTCCGGCGGCTTTGTCAGACGGCCAAACAATCCCATCGGGAATCTCCCCGATTAAAGCGGTGCCTGCGGCGCGCCAAGGCGAGCGGCAATCGCGTCAAACGGCATCAGTTTCTTGATCGGGCCGATGGCCGAAACGGTCGGCGATGCGGTCAACAGTCCCTGTCCCACGCGGCGGACATCGTCGACCGTGATGGCATCAATCGCCTGGATAATCTCGATCCGCGGTATGACACGGCCATAGGCCATCATATGTCGCGCCATCTGCTCGGCGCGACGGCCGGGGGATTCAAGCGCGGTGAGCAGTGACATTTTCATTTGCGCCTTGGCCCGTGCGACTTCGCCTTCATTGGGCGAGGCGGCTGCTTCCACCAGCGTATCAAGCGCCACCGGCGTAAAATCCGCCAATTGGGCGTCGCCGGTGCCGCCATAAATCGCAAACACGCCCGAATCGGAGAAGGGCGAGAAAAATGAATAGACCTCGTAGCAAAGCCCGCGCTTTTCGCGCACTTCCTGGAAGAGCCGCGAGGACATGCCGCCGCCCAGCAGATTGGAAAACACATGCATGGCGTAATGGTCGGGATCGCGCCAAGACAGTCCCTTGAAGCCGAACACGACATGGGATTGCTCGAGTTTGCGCATCCGGCGCTGATCGCCGCCGCGATAGGTTGCGGGCTCGGCCGCGGGTGCGCTTTCACGGCCAAAACCGTCAAAGCGGCGTGTCACATCCTCGACGATCTGTTCATGATGTACCGCACCGGCGGCGGAGACCACCATCGAAGGGGTGCGATAGGTGCGATCCATAAAATTCCGCATGGAGGCGCTGTTTTGAGCTTTGACCGTCTTCGGCGTACCCAGAATGCGCCGTCCGATGGGAGCGCCCGCATAGGCGGTTTCCATGAACATATCGAACACGACCTCGTCGGGCGTGTCCTCATAAGAGCCGATTTCCTGAAGAATAACACCCTTCTCGCGCTTCAATTCCGTCGCGTCGAAGGTGGGTTCGGTCAGGATATCGGCCAAAATATCGAGCGCAAGGCCGGTATCTTGTCCCAATACGCGGGAATAATAGGCGGTATATTCGGTATTGGTCTCGGCATTGACCTCGCCGCCGACCGCCTCGATCTCTTCGGCGATTTGTCGGGCGCTGCGACGGGCGGTGCCTTTGAACGCCATATGTTCAAGGAGATGAGCCAGACCCTGCTCCTCGGCGTGTTCGTGCCGCGATCCTGCCCCGCTCCAGATACCCAAGGCGGCGGTGGCCAGCCCCGGCATGGCTTCGCTCACCACCCTTAAGCCATTCGGCAAGGTCGTGACGCGGACGGCCTCGGCGCGATCAATCTCGTTCACTCAAGCCGCTCCCTGACCCGCGCGCGCATGCGCTTTGATGAAGTCTTCGATGATCTTCTGATCGTTCGGCAGTCGCGTCACGTGCTCCGTGCGCTCGAGCAGATCGGCCAGATGCGCAGGAAGGGCAGGGCGGATACCCGTGGCGTGTTCGACCGCATCGGGGAATTTCGCCGGATGGGCGGTGCCCAGCACAACCATCGGTGTTTCTTTCGCTTTTTCAAGCTCCTCGCGTCCTGCCACGATTCCAATGGCGGTGTGGGGGTCGAGCAGATAGCCGGACTGGGTCCAGACGTCTTTCATCGCGGCGTCAACATCGGCCTCGCGCACGGCGACGCCTGAAAAATCTTGGCGCAGGGAAGCGAGCGCGTCGGGTGCGATGGTGAAGGCATGCGACTGGCTGAGTTGCGCCATCATCGAGCGGATGGCAGCCGGATCACGACCATGCGCTTCATAGAGCATCCGCTCGAAATTCGACGAGATCTGGATGTCCATGGACGGGGAGGTGGTGGCTTTCACGCCCGTCATCTCGTATCGGCCGGTAGCGAGCGCGCGGGCCAAAATGTCGTTGTCGTTCGTCGCAATGGTCAAAAGCTTGATGGGCAGGCCCATCTGCTTGGCGACCCAGCCCGCCAGAATATCACCGAAATTGCCGGTCGGCACCGAGAAGGAGACCTCGCGGTGGGGGGCGCCCAAGGAAACGGCAGCGGTGAAATAATAAACGATCTGGGCGACAATCCGCGCCCAGTTGATCGAGTTGACGCCGGAAAGGCCCAATTGATCGCGGAAGCTGTGATGGTTGAACATCGCTTTGACCAGTGCCTGACAGTCATCAAACGTGCCATCGACCGCTACCGTATGGACATTGTCGGCGTTGACGGTCGTCATCTGCCGCCTTTGCACCTCGCTGACGCGCCCATGCGGGAATAAAATGACCATATCGACGCGCTTCAAGCCCTTGAACGCGTCAATCGCTGCCCCGCCCGTATCGCCCGAAGTGGCGCCCACAATGGTCGCGCGCTGGCCACGTTGTTCGAGCACATGGTCCATCAATCGTCCCAAAAGCTGCATGGCCACATCTTTGAAGGCGAGCGTAGGGCCGTGGAAGAGTTCGAGCACGAAGAGATTGTCGTCGAGTTGCACCAGCGGAGCCACCGCATCATGCCGGAACGTGGCATAGGCCTCGTGCACCATGGCGCTCAGCGCCTTCGGATCAATATCGTCGGCAAAGCGACCGATGATGGTATCGGCTACTTCCGCATAAGAGAGGCGCGCAAGGCCCGCAATCTCGGCGGGCGACAGCTTGGGGATGCTGGTTGGCCAATACAGTCCGCCATCGCGTGCAAGGCCTGCGAGGAGCGCGTCGGAGAAGCCGAGCTCCGGCGCTTGGCCGCGGGTGGAGACGTGGTGCATGCGGGATGTGGTCACGGTCGGGTGATCCTGATGTTCAATGCAAAGCGGAAGTGCGATTGTCTCTTTCGAGACGGTCCTTGGCAAACACGAAAAACACACCCGCAAGGACAAAGGCAAGCGCAAACCATGTCAGAGCGTATTGCAAATGGTTGTTCACCAATACCACAATCGTATGGCCCCCTTCGGGCCAGATACCGGAAGTCGAGGCCTTATCGGCATCAACGACGAAAGGAGCCACCCGTTCCAGATGCCGCGCGCGGGCGATCGGGGCTGGATCCATTCCGAAAAAGAGGTTGCCCTCTATATTGTCCTGCGGCGTGAAAAAGCCGCGCTTTTCCGGCGCGCGTAGAATGCCGGTCAGTGTAACCATCCCTTCGGGAAGGCCCTGCCGGCGGGTAGATTGGTCGCGAAAGGCTTGCGGAACAAACCCGCGATTGACGATGACGGTTGAACCATCGGCCAGTTTCATTGGGGTAAGCGCGAAAAACCCTTCGCTGGTGTCGCCGCGCTGGCCGATATCGACAAAGCCGAAAACGAGCGCTTCCTGATCGTGCTGGAAAGTGCCGGTGAGCGTCACGCGGCGGTAGTCATAATCCTGCGCTTGCAAGGTGGCCCAAGTGTCGGCAACGGGTAGCGGCACGGGGGAGGCCGTTAGCGAGGCTTCGATCTGCGTGACCAGCCGGTCTTTTTCATCCAGCCGCACCAATTGCCAGGCGCCAAGCCCGATCAGGATGGCCAGAGCCAGACCGGTCAGGAGAGCAGGCAGGAGCAGGGCACGGGTCGCAGAAGCCATGATCAGAGTTCCAGCCTGCCCTGTTCGGCCTTATGGCGGAATTGCGAGGCGATCAGAAGGCCCTTGAACGGGCGGATGAGGCCGATGCTGACCACCGCCATCAAGGGTAAAAAGATAGCGGCGAGCAGCAGCAGAGGCGGCTCATAATAGGCATCAACGAGCAAGGTGGATCCGACAACCAAAATACCGGAAATCATCATGATGAAAATGGTCGGACCATCGCCCGAATCGGCGAAGCTGTAATCCAGCCCGCAAGCATCGCAGTGTGGGGCAACTTTCAGAAAGCCTGAAAACAAATGGCCTTTGCCGCAATTCGGGCAGCGTCCCCGCACGCCAGCAAGAAGCGCTGTCGCGGCAGGCGTAGGGGGCGAAACGGCCATGGTCAAACTCCTCCAAAAATGAAAAAGGGCGGCCGAAGCCGCCCTTTTAAACCATAAAATGCGGATCAGTGCGGCAGCGCCGCTGCACCCCAATGCGATCCCCAAAGATAGATCGAAACATAGAGGAACATCCACACCACGTCGACAAAGTGCCAGTACCACGCAGCAAACTCGAAGCCGAGATGCCGCTCTGGCGTGAAGTCACCCTGATAGGTGCGCAGCAGGCAGATGGCGAGGAAGATGGTTCCGACGATCACGTGGAAGCCATGGAAGCCGGTAGCCATGAAGAAGGTTGCGCCATAAATGTTGCCGGCGAAACCAAAAGCGGCGTGAGTGTATTCGTAGCCCTGCACGCCGGTGAAGCAGACGGCGAGGATGACGGTGAGCCAAAGCGCCTGTTTCACGCCGTCACGGTCATTGTGCAACAAGGCATGATGCGCCCAGGTGACGGTGGTCGACGAGGTAAGCAGCAAAAGCGTGTTGATCAGCGGGAAGTGCCATGGATCAAGCACTTCGACGCCATTCGGGGGCCAATGACCGCCGGTAAACGAAAAGCGGAGGAAGGATTTGGCTTCGCCCGCATAGATGCTCGAGTCAAAGAAGGCCCAGAACCAGGCGACGAAGAACATCACTTCGGAGGCGATGAACATGATCATGCCGTAGCGATGGTGCATCTGCACGATACGGGTGTGGTTGCCACGAAGCTGCGCTTCATTGATCACATCCGACCACCAGCTGAGCATCGTGTAGAGGATGCCGACAAAGCCGAGGGCGAAAACAACGGGGCCTGGCTTCAGGCCGCCGATGACAATGGCTTTCATCCACATGATCGCGCCAACGGCGGTGATGAAAGCGCTGAGCGAGCCGACAAACGGCCATGGGCTCGGGTCGACAATGTGATAGTCGTGGTTCTTGGCGTGTGCATCAGCCATGGTCGTCGGTCTCCAGTCTTGGCGGCCCGGCTCCGCGTGCTTGGGGCAGGGCTCGCTTATCAGCGCGTTACAATTGCGGTTTCGTTTGTCCTGTCAACTCCGCTACCGGACTTTTTGCGGCTTTGGCAGGGAAGAAAGTGTAAGACAGCGTAATCTCAGCCAGATTTTCGAGGTCATGTTCCTTCATGATGGCCGGATCGACATAGAAGACGACCGGAACATCAAGGCTTTCGCCTGCCTTCAGTTTGAGGTCCGAGAAGCAGAAGCATTGCAGCTTGTCGAAATAGGAGCCCGCAAGATCAGGCTGGACATTATAGGTCGCAACCCCAGCCGAATCCGTCAAACCGCGGTTCTCGACATGAAAGAAGACCGTGGCTGTCTCCCCGATTCGCACTGACACGGTGGGCGTCTCAGGTTTGAATTTCCAGTTGAGGCCGTTCGACACATTGGAGTCGAATCGGATCGTCACTTTGCGGTCGAGAATCACGGACGAGTCGGCGCTTGCAACCTGTGTGGTGCCGCCATAGCCCGTTACCTTGCAGAACAGGCGATAGAGCGGCGATGCCGCATAGGCAGCCCCGACCATCAGCACAATCGCCGCCATGCACGCAATCAGCGTGGCGCGGTTCTTGGTGGTGGGGGGCAGGGCCTTTGTCATGGGCTCAGAGTTCCCGGTTGAACACGCTGCCGCCGAGCTTGGCGATGGTGACCACAAAAAACAGAATGACCAGTGCACCCAGCACCAGACCCAAGGCACGGGACCGTGATTTCTGGCGGGCAAGTTCTTCCGGCGTCAGTCTGGCGACCGTTGGATAGGCTTCTTCCTTCATCCGAAATTCCTCCAGGCCAACACGGGGACGACCTCCTCGACGAGCAGGGCAACAAACAGCACAAACAGATAGAGGATCGACACGCCGAACAGGCGATACGAAGCCTTGCGCGCGGGCTCTCCCTCGCGTTTGCGGAACAGATCATAGGCCAGCCCGATCATCACCGCGCCAAAAAGCGTCGAGATCACCAGATAGACGGGACCGACATAGCCGAAAAGCGAAGGCGACATGCCGACGGGCATCAGCACGAGCGAGTAAAGCAGGATCTGCCGACGAGTCTCGATGCCACCTGCAACCACCGGCAGCATCGGCACGCCGGCACGCGCATAATCCTTGCTCTTGACCAGAGCCAGCGCCCAAAAATGCGGTGGCGTCCAGATGAAGATGATCAGGAATTGCAGCAGCGTTTCGATGTTCATCGAACCGGTAACAGCCATATAGCCGATCATGGGCGGGAAGGCGCCCGCGGCTCCACCGATCACGATGTTCTGCACCGTCCAGTGTTTGAGCCACATCGTATAGACAACGACGTAAAAGAAGATGGTGAAGGCCAAAAAGGCGGCTGCATACCAATTGGAAATCAGCCCTAAAAACAGTACCGAGCCAACCGAAAGCGTCATGCCGAAGGCCAGGGCCTCGCCCGGCGCTACCGCACCCGACGGGATCGGACGCTTGGCGGTGCGCTCCATCAGGCTGTCAATGGTCGCGTCGTACCACATATTGAGGCAGCCCGACGCGCCTGCGCCAATTGCAATCGCTAAAATACTGGCAAAGCCGATAACCGGGTTGATCGGCTCATGCGCCGTCATCATCCCCACCAGCGCCGTAAAGATGACGAGCTGCATCACGCGGGGTTTTAACAGCTCGTAATAGTCCTTCGCCGTTGCCTTCGAGACAAGCGGAGGGGTGGCGTCTGCAACGCTTCCATCGCTGATGAGGCTGTCTGTGGCGAGCGACATGGTGGCCCGAGCTCCCGAGGGGATCCAAACGGATGAACGACCGGGACTACCGGTCGTTCATAAAGCGATAAAAATCCTGCCCGAAACCATGTTCCGGGCAGGAGGGTTCTTAGTGATCGTCGCCCGAAATGCGGGGCAGGATCTCGAACTGGTGGTGTGGAGGAGGCGAGGTCAGGCTCCATTCGAGCGTGGTTGCGCCTTCGCCCCATGGGCTGTTGGCCGCACGCACGGGGCTCGTGAACGCCTTGTAGATGCCGAAGAAGAAGATCAGCAGACCAAAGGCGAAGATATAAGAGCCAAAGGACGAGATCTTGTTCCAGCCGGCAAAAGCTTCCGGATAATCGACATAGTGGCGTGGCATGCCGGCCAGACCCGTAAAGTGCATCGGGAAGAACAGCACGTTAGCGCCGACAAAGGCCACCCAGAAATGCAGCTTGCCGATCCATTCAGGAATGATGCGGCCATACATCTTCGGGAACCAGTAATACCAGGCCGCAAAGATCGAGAACACGGCACCAAGCGACAGCACGTAGTGGAAATGGGCCACGACGTAATAGGTGTTGTGCAGGTTGCGATCGAGACCGGCGTTCGACAGAACAACGCCCGTCACACCACCCACCGTGAACAGGAAGATGAAGCCGACGGCCCAGTGCATCGCTGCAGAGAAGCGGATCGAACCGCCCCACATGGTGGCAATCCACGAGAAGATCTTGACGCCTGTTGGTACCGCAATGACCATCGTGGCGAACACGAAATAACGCTGCGTGTTGAGCGCCAGACCGGCCGTATACATGTGGTGAGCCCACACGATGAAGCCGACCGCACCGATGGCGACCATGGCGTAGGCCATGCCGAGATAGCCGAAGATGGGCTTCTTGGAGAAGGTCGAAATGATGTGGCTGACAATGCCGAAGCCCGGCAAAATCATGATGTACACTTCCGGATGACCGAAGAACCAGAAGAGATGCTGGTAGAGGATCGGGTCACCGCCATTGGTCGGATCGAAGAAGGAGGTGCCGAAATTGCGGTCGGTCAGCAGCATCGTAATCGCGCCGGCCAAAACCGGAAGCGACAGAAGCAGCAGGAAGGCGGTGACAAGAAGCGCCCAGGCGAACAGCGGCATCTTGTGCATCGTCATGCCCGGAGCGCGCATGTTCAAGATCGTGGTGATGAAGTTGATCGCACCAAGGATCGAGGACGCGCCGGCCAGATGCAGCGAGAGAATACCGAAATCAAGCGCAGGGCCGGGATGACCGGCAACAGATAGCGGCGGATAAACCGTCCAGCCACCACCAAAGCCGTTCGAGCCCGGTGCACCTTCGACGAAGAGCGAGATCAGGAGCAGCGAGAGCGAGGCGGGCAGGAGCCAGAACGAGATATTGTTCATGCGCGGGAACGCCATGTCCGGCGCACCGATCATCAACGGCACGAACCAGTTGCCATAGCCACCGATGACGGCGGGCATGACCACGAAGAACACCATGATGAGACCGTGGCCCGTGACGAACACGTTATAGGTCTGCGGGTTCGTGAAATATTGCAGGCCCGGCTCTGCGAGCTCAAGCCGCATCATGATCGAAAGGAAGCCGCCCACCAATCCCGCAACGATCGCGAAGATCAGGTACATCGTGCCGATGTCCTTGTGGTTGGTCGACAAGACCCACCGACGCCATCCGGTCGGATGGTCGGCATGCGAATCGTGGCTATGCGAATCGTGGCCGTGAGCGTGATCAGCTGCTGCGTTTGCCATTTTTCTGTGTTCCCAAGCTTTCTTCACTTCGATGAAATGGCTCAATCGAGAACCATTCCGCGATGGTTATTTCGTTACTGTGCTGCGACCTGAACGGCTTTCGTGTCGATCTCAGCGTATTTTTTCTTAGCGTCGACGAGCCATGCCGCATATTTTTCGGGGCTGACGATGCGAACCGCAATCGGCATGAAGGCATGATTGGCACCGCACAGACGCGAGCACTGACCGTAATACGTGCCCTCAACATCGGTTTTGAACCAGGTCTGGTTCAAGCGGCCCGGAACAGCATCCATACGTACGCCGAAGGACGGAATGGCGAAATTGTGGATCACGTCCTGGCCAATGACCTGAACCACGACAGTCTTGCCAGCGGGCAGGACGAGCTCATTATCAACCGCGAGCAGATTGGGCTGATTGGCCTTTTTCGCATCTTCAGGGGAAAGCATATAGCTGTCATAGCCGAAGCCACCGCCCTGATCCTGCGGATATTCATAGGACCAATACCACTGATGGCCGACGGCCTTGATGGTAATGTCGGCCTGAGGCAGTTCGATCTGCATCTTGAGGAGACGGAAAGACGGGATTGAAATGCCGACCAGAATGAGGGCCGGGATCAAGGTCCAGGCGATTTCGAGGCCGGTATGATGGGTCGTCTTGGAGGCAACCGGATTGGCCTTCTCGTTGAAGCGGAAGATCACAATCAACAGCAATGCGAGCACGAACAGCGTGATCAGGGCGATCACAATGTTGACCCCGTCATGCATGGCATTGAGGAAAATGGCCGACTCCGTGACCGGAGTTTGCATTCCCAACTGCCAGGACGAAGGCTGTCCTGTGCCAGCAAAAGCCTGGCTTGCCAGACCGACTGTCCACGCGGCCAAAGCCGCAGCGCCATTTCTCCAACGGATCATGATCGTCTTTTCTCCTTGAACGCGTCTTCGAGGGTCGGCATCGACCGGATTTGGCTACGCCGACTCCGGCCCGACTGCGGAGCCTGAATTCAGACCTCAAAAATCACAAAGACGCTCGAAGTGCAACGTGTCAGATGGGATAAAATGGGGTTTTTGGTCCGCGACATACGATCCCACCCCCGATAAGGTGACAAAACAACCCGCAAAAGTTTGACAATGGGGCCTTGCCCGACATAGTTCTGCGCCTTGTTGCTACGGCCTCTGGAGGGGCTTCGAATGACCTTTTCTGGCCCAATCCGGCTTTGGCTTTGTGTTTTGGCGCTGTTTGCAGGCTTTGCCGCGCTGAATGCTTCGCACGCGGCCGGTCCCGTGACCGACCCTGCGTTCAAGGGCGTGTTCGGCGATTGGGCGTTGCGCTGCGAAAGCAATGCAATCGCAGCAGGAGAGCAATGCGTTCTCGTGCAGAGTGTGGCGGCAGACAATAAGCCCGACCTGCAAATGGTGGTTATTGTGCTCAAGGGCCCCAATGGCGGATATGTTTTGCGCATTGTCGTGCCGCTCGGAATCATTTTGCCCTCGGGGCTCGGGCTGAAGATCGACAATGTTGATATCGGCCGCACCGGTTTTATGCGCTGCCTCGCCAATGGCTGCATGGCCGAAGTGGTGATGGATGATAATTTGTTAAACCGGTTCACCACCGGCGAATCCGCTCTTTTTGTTATTTTTACCTCGCCGGCCGAGGGGGTGGGCTTTCCGATCCGGCTGGCCGGATTTTCCAATGGTGTCGTGAAATTGCCGTAATGGATTTTGATGGTCGGGGGCTGAGGCTCGCAGGGAGGTTTGACGATGGGGACGGGATTTTCAAAGGCGAAGGTTGCGGGGCTGGTTTTGATGCCGTTGGCGCTGGGGTTGAGCGGCTGCATGGGTGGCGGGGCGGCAACGTCTGATTCGGCTCCCCGTACCGGCATGTTTTCTGGGCTTTTCGGACAGGCTACGACGCCGGCACCCGCTCCGGTGGCGGTGGCCGTCGTTGACGCGGGCGCTGATCTGGATTGCCCCAAGGTAGAGATCCGCGAAGGCGGCACCAATTACCGGCAAGGTGTTGAGAAAGCGGTCAAGGTTCAGTTCGCCATCCGGAACGTGGCCCGCGAATGTGCTTCATCGGGCGATACACTTGTAATGAAAATCGGCATTGAAGGGGTGGCGCTGATTGGGACAGTCGGCAAGCCGGGTCCTGCGACCGCGCCTCTTACCATTCTTGTGACCCGCGGCGACAAGGTGGTCGTTACCCGCGCTGTGACGGTGAAGGCCGTTATACCGGCCGACGAACAGCAAACGATTTTCCGCGCCATCGAGGATCAAATCAAGGTTCCGCCCGGTGTCGGCGACCTTGTGGTGACGGTCGGTTTCAAGGGCTAAGGCCATTTTTACTGAGCAGTTGACATCGCCACCATCCGGCGTAGTCTCGTGCTCAGCCAAATGATCCTCGCGGAAGAAGTTGGCGTCAGGTGTTAAGCCTGAACCGCCGGTGCCGAAGGCGCAACCGCCCCGGAAACGCTCAGGCAAAAGGACCGCGAGGAGATGGCACTCTGGAAAGCGGATTGTTCCTAACGGACAATCCCACCGAAGGGCGTAACCCCTGAGCGCAAGCTCTCGCGGGAAATCTCTCAGGTTATCGGACAGAGGGGGCGTTACACGGATCGAAAGGTCCGGTTGTGACGTCGTCTATGTCCGGAGTTTGAGATGCCCGAGCCTGAAACAACTGCTGTTCCCCTTCGCCACACGCCTTTGCATGATCGCCACGTCAGCCTTGGCGCACGTATGGTCGGCTTTGCCGGCTATGATATGCCTGTGCAATACAAAGAGGGCATTCTGGCCGAGCATCTCTGGACCCGCACCCATGCGGGCCTGTTTGATGTGTCCCACATGGGGCAGTGTTTTCTGGTCGGGCGCGATCATGAAACCGTAGCGCGCGCGCTTGAAGCGTTGATCCCCGCCGATATCGTCCATCTTCTACCCGGCCAGCAGCGCTATTCGCAGTTTTTGAATGCGGAAGGCGGCGTGATGGATGACATCATGGTCACCCGCTCGGCCGATCCGGAGGAAGACGGCACACTGATGGTGGTCGTCAATGCCGGCTGCAAAGACGCCGATTTTGCCCATTTGAAGGCGCATTTGCCGCCCCAAATCAAACTGATCATTGCCGAACATCGCGCTTTGCTGGCACTGCAGGGGCCTGAAGCGGCGTCCGTCTTGGCTAGGCATTGCGCGGGCGCTGACCGCATGGCGTTTATGACCGGCGTTTCGACGCTATTTGACACCATATCGGTTCATATCTCCCGCTCGGGCTATTCGGGAGAAGATGGTTTCGAGATCTCGGTTAAGGCCGATAAGGTGGCCGTGGTCAATGAGCGGCTATTGGCGCATCCAGAAGTCAAGCCGATCGGCCTTGGCGCGCGTGATTCACTTCGGCTGGAAGCGGGGCTTTGCCTGTATGGTCACGAGCTTGACCCGACCACTTCGCCGGTTGAGGCTGGCATTCAATGGTCGATCCAGAAGCGGCGTCGCGAAGAAGGCGGCTTTCTAGGCTTCGAGCGCATCCGGCGCGAATTGGCCGAAGGAGCTGTGCGCAAGCGCGTGGGGCTGTTGCCCGAGGGTCGTGCTCCTGCACGGGAAGGCACCGAAATCACCACCGTCGATGGCGTTAACATCGGAACGGTTACCTCGGGCGGCTTTGGCCCGACGCTGAATGGCCCGTGTGCCATGGGCTATGTTGCGACGCCCCATTCTGCCCTTGGCACCAAGGTTCATCTCATGGTGCGGGGAAATGCCATGCCCGCCACCATCGTCGCGATGCCATTTGTGCCGCACCGCTTCCACCGCGCTTAAAATCTCAAAAAAAGAAAGGGACGATCGATGGGCGAGACCAAATACACCAAAGACCACGAATATATCCGGCTTGAGGGCGATGTCGTCGTCGTCGGCATTTCCGATTATGCGCAAAGCCAGCTCGGCGATGTCGTGTTTGTTGAATTGCCGAAAGCGGGCAAAAAGCTTGCCAAGGGCGATGAAGCCGCCGTTGTCGAAAGCGTGAAGGCTGCCAGCGAAGTCTATGCGCCGGTATCGGGCGAGGTTTGGGAAGTGAACGCCGCGCTTGAGGCGCAACCCGGCACGATCAACGAGGATCCGGAAGGAACGGGCTGGTTCATCAAGCTGAAGCTTTCGGACGCTTCCGAACTCGCAAGCCTGATGAGCGAGGCCGACTACAAAACCTATCTCGCCTCCATCCATTGATCATCAGACCGGAGCCTGTGCCATGCGCTATTTGCCGCTGACCCACGACGACCGCGCGGGGATGCTTGCCAAGATCGGCGTCGATCATATCGACGCGCTTTTTGCCGATATTCCGGCGGATAAATTGCTGAAATCTTTACCGAAACTGCCCGCTCACAAGGGTGAAATCGAGGTGGAACGGGTGATGGGCCGCATGGCGGCGCGTAATGTTTCGGCGTCTTCCGCGCCGTTTTTTGTGGGAGCCGGCGCTTATAAGCACCATGTGCCTTCAACCGTCGATCATCTGATCCAGCGCTCGGAGTTTTTGACGAGTTACACGCCGTATCAGCCGGAAATTGCGCAAGGGACATTGCAGTATCTGTTTGAGTTTCAAACCCAAGTCGCGGCGCTAACCGGCATGGATGTGGCCAATGCCTCGATGTATGACGGGTCGACCGGTTGCGGCGAGGCGGTGCTGATGGCCCATCGCATCACCAAGCGCAACAAAGCCGTCCTTTCGGGCGGGTTGCATCCGCATTATGCGGGCGTGGTGCAGACGCTCTCGGAAATGGCACAGGCGGATGTGGTGGCCCTCGCGCCCGATCTGCTGGCGGGGGAGGATCTGCTTTCCCATATTGACGAGACGGTGTCCTGCGTTGTGGTGCAAACACCGGATTTCTTCGGCAATATTAGGAATTTGCGGGCGATTGCGGATCAATGCCACACGCATGGCGCTTTGCTGATTGCGGTGTTCACGGAAGTGATGTCGCTCGGGCTTTTAACCCCACCCGGCGAGATGGGCGCGGATATTGTGGTGGGCGAGGGGCAATCTATCGGCAATTCGCTGAATTTCGGTGGCCCCTATGTTGGCTTATTCGCAACGAAATCGGCCTATGTCCGGCAAATGCCGGGAAGGCTTTGCGGCGAGACGGTGGATGCCGAGGGCACGCGTGGCTATGTGCTGACGCTCTCCACCCGCGAGCAGCATATTAGGCGTGACAAAGCCACCTCGAATATCTGCACCAATTCGGGGCTCTGCTCGCTGGCCTTCACCATCCATATGTCGCTGTTGGGGCAAACGGGCTTGAAGCGCGTGGCCGAAATCAACCACGCAAATGCCGTGGCGCTGGCTGATCTATTGGACGGCGTGAGCGGTGTCTCCGTCTTGAATACCAACTTTTTCAACGAATTTGCCGTGCGCTTGCCTAGCAACGCCGCCCATCTCGTCGAGCAAATGGCGGCGCGTGGCGTGATGGCAGGCGTGCCCGTCTCGCGTCTTCTGAACGATGGCGGTCTCGACGACGTGTTGCTGGTCGCCAGCACCGAAGTGAATACGGATGAGGACCGCGCGGCCTTTGTGGAAGCGCTGAAGGAGGTGCTGTGATGCTGAACCGTCAGGGACGCCCGACCACGCCGGGCACAAGCGTGACTGCCGCGCATTTAACGTTCACCGGCAACAAGGCGCTGGCGCAGATCGAGCCGTTGATCTTTGAAACCGGCAGGCTGGACGTGACCGGCGTCGATTATGCCGCGCCAAAACCGTTTAAATCCCGTCTTGGCGGGTTGGAGCGAAAAAGCGAGATCGGATTACCGGGCCTCTCCGAGCCCGAGGCGATGCGGCATTATGTGCGGTTGAGCCAGAAAAATTACGGCATTGATACGGGGCTGTTTCCGCTCGGCTCATGCACGATGAAGCATAATCCGCGGCTGAACGAGAAGATCGCGAGGATGGCGGGCTTCGGCGATGTGCATCCGTTGCAGCCGGTTTCCACCGTGCAAGGCGCGCTGGAAGTGATGCACACGCTATCGCATTGGTTGATGGAATTGACCGGCATGGATGCCGTAGCCCTTTCCCCCAAAGCGGGCGCGCATGGCGAGCTTTGCGGCATGATGGCAATTAAAGCGGCGATTGCGGCGAAGGGCGAAAGTGCGACGCGTAACGTCGTGCTGGTGCCCGATAGTGCGCATGGCACCAATCCGGCCACCGCAGCCCTGATCCATTTTGCGGTAAAAGCAGTGCCGGTGCGGGATGATGGCACGGTTGACCCCAAAGTGGTGGCAGAGCTTGCGGGGCCGGATACGGCGGCGATCATGCTGACGAACCCGAACACGTGCGGGCTATTCGAGCGCGATGTCGTGGCGATTGCGGACGCGATCCATGCGGCGGGTGGGTATTTTTATGCCGATGGCGCCAATTTTAACGCGATTGTCGGCAAAACCCGTCCGGGTGATCTCGGCGTCGATGCGATGCATATCAATCTGCACAAAACGTTTTCGACCCCGCATGGTGGCGGCGGTCCGGGGGCAGGGCCGGTGGTGTTATCGGAGCGCCTCGCGCCCTTTGCGCCGGTGCCCTTTGTACGCCATACGGATGAGGGGTTTGAGCTGGTGGAAGATACAGATCAGGCCGCCCAACACGGCGCGCATGCCTTTGGCCGGATGACAGCCTTTCATGGCCAGATGGGCATGTATGTCCGAGCACTCGCTTACATGTTGTCCCATGGCGCGGACGGGTTGCGGCAGGCGTCCGAGGATGCGGTGCTGAACGCCAATTATATCCGGGAGGGCTTGGCCGATCTGATGTCGCTGCCCTTCGGCAACCGGCCTTGCATGCATGAAGTGTTGTTCGACGATGCGTGGCTGAAAGATACCGGCATCACCACGCTCGATTTTGCCAAGGCGATGATCGATGAGGGCTATCATCCGATGACGGTGTATTTCCCGCTCGTGGTGCACGGCGCGATGCTGATCGAACCGACGGAAAGCGAAAGCCGCGCATCGCTGGATCTGTTTATTGCGACATTGCGGGATCTGGCGTTTTCCGTTCAACGCGGGGAAACGGAGCGCTTTACGGGCGCGCCCTATCACGCGCCAGTGAAGCGGATGGACGAGACGAGAGCAGCGCGTAGCCCTGTGTTGAAATATACGCCACCCGAGCCGATATTGGATGCGGCGGAGTAACTTAGTCGGCTTCTCCCTCAGGGAGAAGGGTTCAAGCGTTCACTGGTTGTGTTACTTCGGTTGTGTCACTTCAGCTTGGTCGACCGCATCATAAAGCCGGGCATGTGGTCGCCAAGGCCTTTAGGCGTTGGGCCGTCATCGTCCTGATGGTGGCGACGGGGTGACTGCGTGCGCTCCGGCTGTGCCGCTTGCTCTTTCCGCTGCGGACGTTCTTCGCGACGCGGAAGCTCTTCCCGCTGAGGGCGATCTCGGCGCTCTGGACGCGCCTCGCGCTTTGGCTTCTCATCGACCACAGGTGCAGCGTCCACCGAAACAACTGCTTCGTTTTGTGCCTCTTTGACGGGCCGAGGCTTGCGCCCACCCCGACCACGGCCGGCGTCCTCGCGCGAGCCCCGCCCACGATCAGAACGTGGTGCGTCTTCGAATTTGGCATCCGCCAAAGTCGGGCCGAGCCAATCGATCGAGCGCTTGATCATCGCTTCGATGGCTGCGAGATTTTTATCATCGGCTGGCGTGATGATCGTGTAGGCGGTGCCTAGACGGCCTGCACGACCGGTGCGGCCAATGCGGTGGACGTAATCTTCCGCATGATGGGGCGCATCATAATTGAACACATGGCTGACATCGGGCACGTCGAGACCACGCGCCGCCACATCGGACGCTACAAGATACTGCATCGTACCGGCGCGGAAACCGTCAAGCGCAACCGTACGCGCGCGCTGGTCCATATCGCCATGGAGCGCTGCAACGCTGAAACCGTGCTTTTCGAGCGATTTCCAGACGATTTGCACATCCGATTTGCGGTTGCAGAAGATGATGCCGTTTTTAACATCCACCGCATCGCGCATCAGCCGCCGGAGCGTTTCGCGTTTTTGCGACGGATCGGACGGGGAGGCGACCAGCAATTGTGTGATCGTTTCAGCCGTGGTGGCTTGGCGCGCAATTTCGATGCGGACAGGATTGTGCAAAAACGCTTCCGTGATGCGCTGGATTTCCGGCGGCATGGTGGCCGAGAAAAACAACGTCTGGCGCGTAAACGGCACCATTTTGCAGATGCGCTCAATATCCGGAATAAAGCCCATATCGAGCATCCGGTCGGCTTCGTCGATCACCAGAATTTCGATACCCGTGAGCAGCAGCTTGCCGCGCTCGAAATGGTCGAGCAGTCGACCAGGGGTCGCAATCAGTACATCGACGCCGCGGGCGATTTTCATATCCTGATCGCCAAAGGAAACGCCGCCGATCAGCAGCGCCACATTCAACTTCTGGCCGGATGTATATTTGTTGAAACTCTCTTCGACCTGAGCCGCCAATTCGCGGGTCGGCTCCAAAATCAGCGTGCGCGGCATCCGCGCGCGTGCGCGGCCTTGCTCGAGCAGCGTGATCATGGGCAGCGTGAAGGCTGCGGTTTTGCCGGTGCCGGTTTGGGCAATGCCCAGCACGTCCTTGCGTTCCAGAACGCGCGGGATCGCCATTTCCTGAATAGGGGTAGGCTGCGTGTAGCCGGATGCGGTGACGGCTTCGAGGACTTTGGGGCTAAGGCCCAGTTCGGTGAAATTCATGGTGCTATTGCCGCCTCTCAGTCGCGGCGTCCGGCCAGATGTGGCGGGTTTTCAGGGACGATTTAATCCATTTTTCGCGGCGGATCATAGGGATAGGCTGTGCAAAGTCAACCGATTCCGGGCAAGCGGGGATTTTGCTTCAGCCTTTATCGCGCATTACACGGGCCTTTTCGCGGTCCCAATCGCGCTTCTTTTCGGTTTCGCGCTTATCCGAGGCGTTTTTGCCTTTGGCCAGTGCAATTTCAACTTTCGCACGGCCTTGATCGTTGAAATAGATTTTCAACGGCACAATCGTCATGCCTTCGCGCTGCACGGCGCCGATCAGCTTGTTGACCTGACGCTTGTGCAACAGCAATTTGCGCGGCCGCTTCGTCTCGTGGTTGAACTGGTGGGCTTGCAGATATTCGGGAATATAGGCGTTGATCAGGAAAAGTTCGCCGTTTTTCTCGGCGGCATAGCTCTCACCAATCGTGGCGCGACCGGCGCGCAGCGACTTGATTTCGGAGCCGGCCAGCGCAATGCCTGCCTCATACACGTCGGAAACGGCGTATTCGAAGCGCGCTTTGCGGTTTTCGGCCGCAATCTTCCGGTTCAGGTTCGGTTTTTCGGCCATGACCGGAATATGGTTCCTTTTAGCCCTGAATCAAGCCGGCATGCACCATGGCCGCGCGGATAGCGGCTTTGGTGGCAGCGGTCACGGGAACCAGCGGCAGACGCACTTCTTCATTGCCGCGACCGAGCAGCGCAAGACCCGCTTTGGCCCCTGCGAGCCCAGGCTCGATAAAGGTCGCTTGATCGAGCGGTACAAGCCTGTCTTGCAATTCCAGCGCCTTGGTCATATCGCCCGCAAGGGCTGCGGCCATCCTTGCTGCCGACAGTTTTGGCGCGACATTGGCGATAACCGAAATCGTACCCCGCGCGCCACAGGCAACCGACGGCAGTGCAATGATGTCATCGCCCGACAGTTGGACGAAATCGGGCCCCAACGCGTCGCGTTGCTGCGAGATGCGCGCGACGCTGCCGGTGGCATCCTTCACGCCGACAATGTTTTTGAGCTCATATAACCGCTTCATCGTATCGATCGACATGTCGACCACGGAACGCGGCGGGATGTTGTAGATATAGATCGGAATACCGATGGCGTCATTGATCGCCTTGAAGTGCTGATACAGCCCTTCCTGGTTCGGCTTGTTGTAATAGGGGGTGACGACAAGGACGGCCGCTGCACCGGCCTTCTCGGCGTGCTTGGCAAGACCGATGGCTTCCGCCGTATTGTTGGAGCCTGCGCCCGCCATGACCGGCACACGACCGCGCGCCTCAGATAGGCAGACCTCGACGACGCGGCGGTGCTCGTCATGGGAGAGCGTGGGGCTTTCGCCCGTGGTGCCGACGGGAACCAGAGCGGTCGAGCCCTCCGTAATCTGCCAATCGACATGGGCGCGGAAGGCTGCCTCGTCAAACACGCCGTTTTTGAAGGGCGTGATGAGGGCGGGCATGGACCCTTGAAAGACTGGACCCTTGGACATAATGGCTGCTCCCGAAAGACATGTTCGTGATGGTTGGTTCACCCATAACGGCTTCGCGACCAATGGGGAAGGGGCGTAGCCATGGCCTTGCCTTATTTATCGCTATTCTCTGGCATGGTGCGAATCGTCCTAACGTTTGGCAGCACGGTAGCAAGGCGTTGGGTTTGACCCGAATAGGATGACGGCGTGGCGTACGGATCAAAGGTAAATTTTTGGCGTGGTGTGGCTGCGGCCCTGATCGGGGTTGTGGTGGCAGGGCCCGTGATCGCGGAAGAAAACGGCTTTGACAGCCTTAAGCCCGAAGCCTCGGTAACCGCCACCATGACGGCGGCGATTGCCGCCTATCGGGCGGGCGATCTGGCGTCGGGCGATCAATCGGCATCGGGTCTCACCGATCCTCTGGCGCGGACCGTTGTGGAATGGGTGGCGTTGCGCACCGCGCAGGAAAAGGCCGGCTTTGACCGGATCAACGAATTTTTAAACAGCAATCCCGAATGGCCGACGCTGCAACTCATCCGCAAAAAGGGCGAGGAAGCGCTGTTTAATGAGGCGCAAGATGATGCGGCAGTGCTGGCCTATTTCAAAGCTCGCCAGCCCATGACGCCAGTGGGGCGCTTTTTGTTGGCATCCAGCCTGAAAGCGGCGGGACGGGTGAAGGAAGCATCCGACACGATCCGGAAATCCTGGCGGGAGGATGCCTATCCGGCCGAGGTCGAAACCCAGCTTGTCGCGCGGTTTCGCGATGATTTGACGCCGTCCGACCATCGGGAGCGGATGGATAATCTCCTGTTTGCGGAAAACTGGGCTGCCGCACAACGGGCAGCCGAACTTGCGGGGGCGGATGCCGAGGCATTGGCCAAAATCCGCATCGCGGTTGGTAAACGCGTGCCGGACGCCGAGAAACTGCTGCAATCGGCACCCACAGCGCTTAAGCGCGAGCAGGCCTTTGTCTATGCCGAGACGCAGTTTTTGCGGCGCAATGACAAATTGCCGGAAGCGGTGGCGGCACTGGCTAGATTGCCTGCGGGTGTCACGCCGTTTCGGGCCGATGACTGGTGGGTGGAGCGGCGGGTGCTGATCCGCCGGCTGGCCGATGCGGGGCGGGCCGATCTCGCCCTCGAGGTCGCCCGCTTACACCCTGGCGTTTCGTCCGCCAATCTCTATGACGCGCTGTTCACGCAAGGGTGGCTGGCGCTCGATTATTTGAAAGACGGCGCCAAAGCCGAGCCATTTTTCGCCGAAGCCGAGCAAAAAGCGCAAAGCGATACGCTGAAATCACGCGCTGCCTTCTGGTTGGGGCTGGCGCTCGAGGCGCAAGGCAAACCCGCGCGCGAGGCCTATCAGCGGACGGCCAAGGCGCCCTTGCTCTATTATGCGCAATTGGCGCGGCTAAAAGCGGGCACGGCTGATCTGTCCTTCCATGCGACGCCCGAGCCCGATATCGGGCGGGCGGCGCAGCTGCCGTCTTTTAAGGCGCTGGTCTATCTGATGGAAGCGGGCGGCAACGAGTTTGCGGCCTCGCTGGCTGGCGATATTGGCCTGAAATTGCCCGATGCGCCGTCTCTTGCCGCTTTGGCCGCGTTGGGACGTGCTTATGGCGACATTCGCCTGGTGACGTTGGCGGGGAAGATGGGGCTTCAGCGCGGCTTTGCCTTTGATCTCGAGGCCTGGCCGGTGGAAGGGTTTCCGCTGCCGGGCGATCCGGCGGTCGAACCCGCTCTGGCCTATGCGATTGCGCGGCAGGAGAGTTCGTTTGACTCGATGGCGCTTTCACCCGTCGGTGCGCGGGGCCTGATGCAATTGATGATCCCGACCGCGCAGGAGACCGCAAAAAAGGCGAGGATAGCCTTTGCGCCTGAGCGTCTGACGAGTGATCCGGCCTATAATGTGGCGATCGGGACGGCGCATCTCGGCGAGTTGGTGGAGTATTGGAGCGGGTCTTATGTGCTGGCGATCGCGTCCTATAATGCCGGGGCGGGCAATGTGAAAAAATGGATTGCGGCCAATGGCGATCCGCGCGAGGCGGGCATGGATCCGATGCGCTGGATCGAGCGGATTCCGGTTTCCGAGACCCGGTTTTATGTGCAGCGCGTGCTGGAAAATCTCGAAATCTATCGGGCGCGGCTGGATGGCGCATCGGGGAGCGCCTTGCTGGCCGATTTGAGGCGCGGCGCGGCCTTATGATAGGCTGCCATATCGCCCTTTTGGAGCCTTTGCGATGCGTTCGTCCTCCTTCGATGATTTCTATATGCCGTCAAGCGACGGGCTCAGGCTTCATGCGCGGCTCTATGGGGAGGCTGACGGCGACCGCGTGCCCCTTGTGTGCCTGCCGGGCTTGACCCGCACCGCGCAGGATTTTCATGCGATGGCCGAAATTTTATCGTCCGATCCCTATCATCGGCGCGTCGTGGTGGTGGATTATCGCGGGCGGGGCGGCTCGGCCCATGATCCCGATTGGCGGCATTATTCGGTGCCCGTCGAGGCGGTGGATGTACGCCAAATGCTCGCAACGCTGGGCATCAAGCAGGCCGTTTTTGTCGGTACATCGCGCGGCGGCTTGATCACCATGCTGTTGGCTATCACACAAAACTCTCTGATAAAAGCAAGTGTTATCAATGATATTGGGCCGGTTATTGAAGTAACAGGTTTACAGCGGATTGAGTCCTATGTGGGTAAAGGAACAATGCCGAAGGATTGGGGCGAAGCGGTGGAACGCCTGCGGGCGAGCAATGCCGATTTTACCGATCTGACCGAGGCGGAGTGGCTGGATTTTGCCGGCATCGTTTATGAAAAAGGCGCCGACGGGTTTCGGCTGGCCTATGATCCAGCCTTGGGCAAGACGCTGATCGGGATTGATTTTTCAAAGCCGTTGCCGCCCGCCTGGCCGATGTTCGAGGCGTTGCGATCGGTGCCGGTTCTGGCGATCCGGGGTGAAAATTCCGATCTCTTGTCCGAGGAAACGCTGGCCGAGATGGGCAAACGGCATGGCAATCTGGAAATCGTCAGGGTGCCCGGAGAAGGGCACGCACCGTTTCTGGGACGCGAGCGGACAGCGCGGGCGATTGCGGATTTCGTGATGCGGATGGGGTGAGGGTGACCTGTTCCTGCGAGCGTTGATGGCACGAAAAACCCCGGCAGTTACCTGCCGGGGTTTCTTGCTCAGACCAATCCGTTAGGATCAGAAATCGCGCTCGATGCGGAGGAAACCGATGGTCGAGTTTGTGGCCGAGTCACCATCATCCGTGCTGGTGTAATAAAGGGAAGGAATGATCTGTACGCCCTTGATGCCGGTGTAATCATAGTTCACTTCGACCTGCGACTGCTTTACGTCCTTGCCGCCCGAGATTGGGGACTGAACGCCGTAAACACCGTTCACAGAAACAGAACCTGCGCCAACAACCTGGTTCACAGCACCGAAGACGCTCCAGCCCTTAGCGGTCGAGGAAACATCAGCTGCGACAGCGTCAACCTGCGAGCCATAGCCGAGATAGCTGAGGGCTGCGTTAGCATAGGCGGCCTGTAAGTAGATGGTCGTATCTTTCGAGGCAACAAGAGTATCAGCGACCTGGAACGCATAACCCTGCACATCGCCCGATTCATGGCCGTGGTTCTGGTGAGAAGCCGCCGAAACCTGGAACGTGTTAGCGCCTACGGTTGTCTTAATGTTACCGACAATGTCAGGGACCTGCGAAGCGCCGAGGTCAGCGCTGGTGCGCGTGCTTCCGTCTTCAACAGCAACAGTCAGCGACGTCGCACCGCCAAGCGAAGCGGTATATTGCAAAGCATTCGTTACCGTGCCGTCGTCTGTCGAAATCTGCCAACCCCATGGGTTGTTCAGGGAGATGAAGGCCGAGTCGGTGTAACCTGCGGTGAAGCCACCGATCTGGCTGTAGGCATAGTTTACGTTGACGCCAGAGCCGCCCGAACCTGAAACTCGACCATACGCGCGCACAACACCAGCTTCAGTGTTCGACTTAATGTCGGTGTTCAAACGCCAGCCGGCGCCGAAGGTATCAAGTGACTTCGTCCGATCGCCCTTTGGATCGGCAAAGGTCTGATCTGCAGTCACGCGGCCAGACAGCTTAATGCAGTTATCGCCGCCTGGGATGGCGATGAAGCCAGCACCAAAAGCAGCGCAGCCCGTGACAGCCGCAGGAGCAGCCTTCTTGGCTGGGAGGTCTGCGGCGTAGGCCGCGCCAGCAACGAGAACCGCTGCCGAGGAGAGGAGAAGGGTGGAGAGTTTCATGGTGTGATCCATCATCTGAGTGTCCAGGACCGTCCCGGACCGTTTCAACCTCCACACCATGAAAAACGGGATTGGATTCCGCAACGGTAGTTTTGTTGATTTTGATGTTACGGACGATTCCCATGGGAAATGTTGCTTTTTTGACACAATTTTTACATCATAAAAATTGTAATACAACTTTTATACAACTTATGATTGTTTAAATACGCTTACGAGATACAACTCATTCGTCGAAAATATATTTAATAAAGAATAAACATCCCTCCGTCATTGCGAGCGACAGCGAAGCAACCCAGCTGATGACCGCCAATAAGCTGCCCATCACGAAAAGGGCTTAGCCGCGATGCGCGTTAATCACATCCGCTAGCTGGGTTGCTTCGCTGTCGCTCGCAATGACGTTGTGATTACGCCAATGATGCGTTTTGGACGAAAGATTGACCGGCAAGCAACCCGGCTGATGGTCGGCAATATAATGCACATGATGAATGCAGCGATGCCGCCTTTAGCGCTCGTCGCTTAAATGGCCTGCGCGGTCGCGTTTGGTGGCGATGTAGTGGACATTGTCCGCCGTCTCCCGACCAAAAATGCGGCGATGATCGGTCACTTCAATCCCCGCGCGACGCATGGCGGCGATTTTTTGCGGGTTGTTGGTCAAAAGCGTGATGCGGCTGATGCCCAGCTGGCGCAGCATGTCGGCGGCGAAATCGAAGCCGCGCTGGTCCATCCCCAAGCCCAACACCGCGTCGGCCTCATAGGTATCAAAGCCGGTGGTTTGCAGCGCATAGGCGCGGATCTTGTTCGCGATGCCGTTGCCGCGGCCTTCCTGATCGAGATACAGCACCACGCCGCCGCCATGCTCGGCCATATATTTGACCGTATCGCGCAATTGATCGCCGCAATCGCATTTCAGCGAGCCGAACAGATCACCCGTCAGACACGCCGAATGCAGGCGCGTGGCGACGGGGCCCGATAAATCAGGCGTGCCGATAACGATGGCCACCTGATCGCGCAGGCCTTCGCCACCGCGAAATACCACAAATTCGGTTTTCTCGGCCCCTTCCAGCGGCACGGGGGCCCGCGAGACAATCGCAAGTCGGGCCGCAGAGCCGCGCCGATAATGCTCGATCGCTTCGGCGCGAACCGATTGCAGCGCTTCTCCTGCCAAAGAGGGCGCCGCCAAGGGCACCACAATGACGGCCGGAAGCAGCAGCGAGAGCGAGGCCAGTTCCAACCCCGCCCGATCAATAACGCTGGTGGCGCCGATCGGTGCGTCGGCCTTGGCATCGACTTTCAAGGCCAAAGCGGCGATCCGCTCGGGATCAAGGCGCGGCAAAGCCAGCGAGCCTGGCGTCTGGCGATCGATGCCCAGCCGCTGAAGGCGCGCCGAGGGAAGCACCAGATGCGCCTGGCTTTTTAAAGGATCAGCCGGCACCTTGGGAGAGGCGATGAGATAGGAAAGCGCCTGCGCCAGAGAATCGCTGATTGCTTCCGCATTGACGATCAATCCGGACCGGTCGCCGTCGGTTATGATTACAGGACGGCCCGCGCGCATTTCCGCGATGGCGCGTTCGACCGAAAGACGGTCAAAATCGTCAAGCAAACGGGGCGGGCGAGGGTTCATGCGCAATCGGTCCTTATGTCGTCTTCCCATAGGCGCTTACGGGTCGGAAGTCCATGTAGCGGCCCCGTCGCGGGGCTTTCGGATTTGCCGGAGGGAAATGGCGATTTTGCATAAAGGCAGGAGGATTTAGCCGAAACCATGGCGGACGGCCGCAAAAACCGCCTCGAACATCGCAGGGGTCAACACGCCCGTATTCGTGTTGTAGCGCGAGCAATGATAGCTGTCATGGAGCGTGACATCGCCGATGGTGTGGCGTGCCCCATGGCTGAAAGGGTGTCGGGCAAGGGGGACGCCCAACGCTTTGAGCGTCGTGTCATGCGCAATGCGACCCAGCGCTACAATGCTGCGCAAGGCCGGCATGGTGGTGAGGGTGGTGGCGAGATAAGGCCGGCAGGCGGCAATCTCGGCGGGCGTCGGCTTGTTCTCCGGCGGCACGCAGCGCACGCCATTGGTGATGCGGCAATCGATCAGGGTCAAACCGTCATCGGGGCTGGCGTTGAAGCGGCCTTCTGCAAAGCCGAATTTCAGCAATGTGGTATAGAGCAGCTCGCCCGCATAATCGCCCGTAAAAGGTCGGCCCGTGCGGTTGGCACCTTTCAGGCCGGGGGCGAGGCCCACAATGAGCAGTCGCGCGGAAGCCGGGCCAAAGGAGGGCACCGGCGCATTGTGCCATTCCGGCCACTGGTCCCGCGCCGCTTGCCGGAAGGCCACCAGACGGGGGCAAATCGGGCAATCGGCATCGGGCTCCTGCATTGGGATCAGATCTCGTCGTCCGGTCCGCGACGCTCCGGCGGACGGGTTGGCCGGTCGGTGGCTTCACGGCCAATGCGCGGCAGAAGCTGGACAATGTCGACAAATTCGTCGGCCTGACGGCGCAACTCGTCGGCCACCATCGGGGGCTGCGAACTGATCGTCGAGACGACGGACACTTTGACGCCGCGCCGCTGCAAGGCCTCGACCAGCGAGCGGAAATCGCCGTCGCCCGAGAAAATCACGGCGTGGTTGATATAGGGTGCAAGCTCCAGCGCATCGATGGCGAGCTCGATATCCATATTGCCCTTGACCTTGCGCCGGCCGGTGGAGTCGACAAATTCCTTGGTCGGCTTCGTCACAACGCGGTAGCCGTTATAATCGAGCCAGTCGATCAACGGACGAATGGAGGAGTATTCCTGATCCTCGATTAAAGCCGTGTAGTAAAACGCGCGAACCAGATAGCCTTGCGCCTGATATTCCTTCAACAACCGCTTGTAATCGATATCAAAACCCAATGATTTGGCCGTGGCATAGAGATTGGCGCCATCAATAAACAGGGCAATACGCTCGGTACCTTGCATGATTTTTCTCGTTTCATTTTTTTACAGGCGAACCCAACGGTTCAACCTTTGCAATTAATTGGGGTCTTATAATGTTGGCCAGAACGTTGAATGGCCTTGGATGCAACTAAAAATTCTAATTACACGGGCAATTCATTCTAAGGTTGTTTTTTGTAAAGGCCGGTTGAAAGGTTCGTCAAGCGGTAAGGCTGCTGACATGTACCCCCGGGCGCCGATTTTCTGGGTGCCATGACGGGCTGTTTTTCGACAATCACGGGTCAATGATCAAAAGGCCTCCGTAAAAAACTTGCTTCATTGGGGATCGGAGTGTATCAGACGCTTCATCTCCCGCCACATACAAATAGGAGACTGGGTCGCCATGGCTCGCGTCACCGTTGAAGATTGCATCGAAAAAGTTGAAAATCGCTTCGAGCTCGTTCTGCTCGCAGGCCATCGCGCACGGATGATTTCCGCAGGCGCACCGCTGACCGTTGATCGCGATCGCGATAAAAATCCGGTCGTTGCGTTGCGTGAAATCGCCGATTCGATGGTTTCGCCCGAAGATCTGAAAGAAGATCTGATCCATTCCTTGCAAAAGCATGTCGATGTGGATGAGCCCGAAGCCGCTTCTGTCCCGATGTTGAGCACGCAGAGTGCGAACGGCTCTGAAGATACGATCGAATTTGACCGCATGACCGAGGAAGATCTTCTTCGGGGTCTTGATGGTCTGGTTCCGCCGGTAGGTTCTGACGACGACAACGACTGATCCACCATCCGGATCGGTCGAGCGTTTCGATCTCCCTTTTAAAACCGGCTGCTTGTCAGCCGGTTTTTTTATGGTTTTTTGCCGCATTTTTACCCATGACTTGCGAACAGGCTTCGAAAGCGGGATAGTTTGGGGATGATGAGGCAGTACGAGCTGGTCGATCGGGTCAAAAGCTATAATCCGCATACGGATGAGGCGTTGCTCAACCGCGCCTATGTCTATGCGATGCGGGCGCATGGCAGCCAGAAGCGGGCGTCCGGCGCGCCCTATATTTCCCATCCGCTCGAAGTCGCTGCCATTTTAACCGAGCTAAAACTCGATGATGCGACGATTGTCGCCGCCCTTTTGCACGACACGATCGAGGATACCGAAACGACGCGGGAGGAGATCGACCGGCTTTTCGGCCATGATATCGGCCAGCTGGTGGACGGGCTGACCAAGATACAAAAGCTCGACCTCGTGTCGAAGAAGGCCGCGCAGGCCGAGAACTTGCGCAAATTATTGCTGGCGATTGCGGATGATGTGCGGGTGCTGTTGATCAAGCTCGCCGACCGTCTGCACAATATGCGCACGCTGCATTTTGTTCCCGAAGGCAAACGCGCGCGAATTTCCGAGGAAACGCTCGAAATTTATGCCCCGCTGGCCGGCCGCATGGGCATGCAGGATATGCGCGAGGAACTGGAAAGCTTAGCCTTCCGGCATTTGATGCCCGATGCCTATGCCGCCATCCGCCATCGGCTCGACGAATTGGGGCCGAAAAGCGGACCGCTGATCGAGCGGATCGAAAACGAATTAACGCAAAAACTCGCCGCCTCCGGCATCAAGGCGCAGGTCAAGGGCCGGTTGAAGCGGGCCTATTCGATCTGGAAAAAGATGGAGCGGAAATCCGTCTCTTTCGAACAATTATCGGATATTTTCGGGTTTCGCGTGATCGTGGACAGCGTGGCCGATTGCTATGCAGCGCTTGGTATTGTGCACACGACATGGTCGAGCGTGCCCGGACGGTTCAAGGATTATATCTCGACGCCGAAGCAGAACGATTATCATTCGCTACACACGACCGTGGTCGGTCCCGGCCGCCAGCGCGTTGAATTGCAAATCCGCACCGCAGACATGGACCGCTTGGCGGAATATGGCATCGCGGCCCATGCGCTTTACAAGGATGAGGCGAGCGGCAATCCTTCCGATTTGAAGGTGCGCGAGAGCAATGCCTATGCCTGGCTGCGCCGCACGGTGGAAACACTGGCCGAGGGCGAGAATGCCGAAGAGTTTTTGGAGCACACCAAGCTGGAACTGTTCCACGATCAGGTGTTCTGTTTTACGCCGAAGGGCCGGCTGATTGCCTTGCCGCGCAACGCCACGCCGATCGATTTTGCCTATGCCGTGCATACCGATGTGGGCGATACCGCGGTGGGTGCGAAGGTGAACGGTGCTTTGGTGCCTTTGGTTTCCACGCTCCGGAATGGCGACGAGGTCGAAATTGTCCGCGCCGAAGGGCAGACGCCGCCTTCCGCCTGGGAGGCCATTGTGGTTACCGGCAAGGCACGCGCCGCGATCAGACGTGCCACACGGGTAGCCGTTCGCAATCAATATGCAGGCCTTGGCCAGCAAATCGTCGAACGGGCGTTCGAGCGAATCGAAAAGCCTTATTCCGAGGACCGTCTGAAAATTGCCCTGCCAAGACTGGCACGCACCTCGATCGAGGATGTGTTTGCGGCGGTCGGTCGGGGGGAAATGTATTCCGGCGATGTCGTGAAGGCGGTTTACCCCGACTATCGCGAGGAACAGGCGGCGGGCGCGGGGGCTAATCTGGCCGAAGGTGGCTGGTTCGGCATGAAGCAGGGGCAAGGCCTCGTGTTCAAAGTGCCGGGCGCAGGCGAGGGTGATGGCGCGCACGAAAACCAGTCGGCCATTCCGATCCGCGGGATTGGCGGCGATTTGCCGGTGCAATTCGCACCCAATGGCGGTGCTGTGCCCGGTGACCGGATCGTGGGCATTTTAACGCCCGGTATCGGCATTACGATTTATCCGATCCAGTCCCCCGCTTTGACCGCCTTTGATGATCAGCCCGAGCGGTGGCTCGATGTGCGTTGGGACATTGACGAGGCGCAGCCGCAGCGTTTTCCGGCGCAGCTCCATGTGACGGTTATCAATGAGCCCGGCGTTCTGGCGCAGGTGGCGACCGTGATCGGCGAGAGCGACGGCAATATTGACGCGATTTCGATCACCGGAAAGACCGCCGATTTCCGCGAAATGGTGATTGATGTCGAGGTCTGGGACTTGCGGCATTTGAGTGCCATCATCAGCCAGCTCAAGGCCAAGCCCGTGATCCATGCGGTGACGCGGGTCAACGGCTAAAATCGGGGTGAACAGCGCCGTTCGACGGGTCGCGTTTTTACGCTCTTGTGGTAAAGCTCGGGTTCAACAAGGAAAAGACGCATGAATTCCGACGACGTTATGGCCGAATTTCGCGACGCGGGCGCTTTGCTCGAAGGGCATTTTATCTTGTCCTCCGGTTTGCGGAGTCCGGTGTTTTTGCAAAAAATGTTCATTTTTCAGGATCCCGCCCGCACTGAAAAATTGTGCCGCGCGCTGGCGGAGATGATCACGGCCAAATTCGGCAAAATCGATGTTGTGGTGTCTCCCGCCATTGGTGGCATTGTGCCCGGCTACGAGACCGCGCGGCATTTGGGCGCCAAGGCGGTTTTTGTGGAGCGCGAAGAAGGGCGTTTCCAGTTGCGCCGCGGCTTTACGATACCCGAAGACGCCAAGGCTTTGATCGTGGAAGACATCATCACGACGGGGCTGTCCTCGCGTGAATGTATCGAGGCAATCAACGGGTTGACCAACAATCTTGTGGGCGAGGCATGCCTGATCGACCGCTCAGGCGGCAAAGCGGAGCTTGGTATTCCCTATATCGCGCTGGCGACGCTGGATATTCCCACCTATGCCGTCGACCAACTTCCGCCCGAATTGGCCGCTATTCCGCCAGTTAAGCCCGGCAGTCGGGCGCTGAAAGCGTAAAATATGACCGAGATTCTCCCCCTTCGCCTTGGTATCAATATCGATCACGTTGCCACCATCCGGAACGCGCGAGGGGGTAATGCGCCTGATCCGGTGCGGGCCGCCTTGTTGGCAATTGAAGCGGGGGCGGACGGCATTACGGCCCATTTGCGGGAAGATCGCCGCCATATCCGCGATGAGGATATGGCGCGGCTTAATCTCGAAATCACCAAGCCGCTGAATTTCGAGATGGCGGCGACGGAGGAAATGAAGGCGATTGCACTGAGGGTAAAGCCGCATGCCGTCTGCCTTGTGCCGGAGAAGCGCGAGGAACGGACGACCGAAGGCGGGCTCGATATTGTCGGTCAACGCGAGCATCTCGCCCCCTATATCGCCGAGCTCAGCAAAGCCGGCATCCGCGTTTCGCTGTTTATCGAGGCGGATGCCGCACCCATCGAGATGGCCAAGATGCTGGGCGCTCCGGTGATCGAGCTTCACACGGGGGCTTATTGCGAGGCGCTGGAGCATGGCGACAGAACCAGAGCCGATCGCGAATTTGCCCGCCTTGATACCGGCGCGGCCTTGGCTGGACGGTTGGGGCTGGAAGTTCACGCCGGCCATGGGCTCGATTTTTATTCCGCCGAGCAGGTCGCCATGTTGCCTGAAGTGCGCGAGTTGAATATCGGGCATTTTCTGGTGGGCGAGGGCATTTTTATCGGCCTGCCGCTTGCGATCGGCCAGATGCGGGCGGCGATGGAACGGGGCCGGGCGAAGGCAAGGGCGCGGGCGTGATCATCGGGCTTGGATCTGATCTGTGCGATATTACCCGCGTCGAGCAGACGCTGGCGCGTTTTGGCGAGCGGTTTATCCAGCGCGTGTTTACGCCCCTTGAGCGCCGTAAGGCCGAGAGCCGCACCCATCAGGCCGCCACCTATGCCAAACGCTTTGCCGCCAAAGAGGCCTGCGCCAAGGCGCTGGGGACCGGATTCAACCGCGGCGTATTTATGAAAGATATGGGCGTTATCAATCAGATATCAGGCGCTCCTACTTTAAAACTTGAAGGCGGCGCGCTGAAGCGGCTGCAAGAGATTACCCCTGCGGGACACCGTGCGGTGATCCACCTGACGCTGACGGACGATCATCCGATGGCGATGGCGGTGGTGGTGATCGAGGCATTGCCGCTCGGTTGAGCGTATCTGATTTCATTGCCTCGCACGGGGCAATGCCTATAGAAGGTTTTGGCCGATAGAGGGTCTTGCGGCGTTAGCCGCCATTTCGAAAAGGGTTGGACAGGATGAGCGTTACGCGGGGCTCGGAAGGCACGAAGCCGGAAGACGGCGGTCTGGTTGAGACGATCAAGGTCATCGTCCAGGCGCTCTTGATTGCGTTGGTGATCCGCACACTGCTGTTCCAGCCCTTCAACATCCCGTCGAGCTCGATGGTGCCGACGCTGCAGATTGGCGATTATCTGTTTGTGTCGAAATATTCCTACGGGTTCTCCAAACATTCGATTCCGGGCAGCCCTTCGGTCTTTTCTGGCCGTATTCTGGGAACCGAGCCGAAGCGCGGCGATGTGATCGTGTTCAAATGGCCGGGCGACCAGTCCACCGACTATATCAAGCGCCTGATCGGTCTGCCGGGCGACCATGTGCAGATGAAGGACAATCTCCTTTATATCAACGGCAAGCCGGTGAAGAAGGTGCAGACGGGCTCGGAGAAGGGCGATGCGGGCGCGGGAATGGAAGAGGAATTTACCTATTTCAACGAGGAACTGCCCGAGGGGCTGGTTCATCGCCTTCAGGAAAAGAAGAATTATTTCAACGTGATGGGGCGCAATACGCCGGATTTTGTGGTGCCACCGGGCAATTATTTCTTCATGGGTGATAACCGCGATAATTCGAGCGATTCCCGCTTCGAAGTTCCTTATGGGGTCGGCATGGTGCCGTATGAAAATCTGGTCGGCCGCGCCGAGGTGATTTTCTTCTCGGTCGATGGTGCCGCTTGGAAAATTTGGGAATGGCCATGGACGGTGCGGTGGAGCCGCATCTTTAACCGGATCCATTGAGCGAAATGGCGCGACGCCCGACGCTGGAATTATCCGATCTCGAAAAAGCCATTGGCCACCGCTTTGCCGATCAGGCCTTGTTGATCCGCGCGCTGACCCATATCAGCGCATTGCCGGGCACGCCTGCGGCGGGGCCGCATTATCAGCGCATGGAGTTTTTGGGCGACCGGGTGCTGGGTCTGGTGGTTGCCGATTTACTCTATCGCTCGTTTCCGCAAGAGAATGAGGGTGATCTCTCTCGCAGGCTCGCCGATCTCGTGCGCAAGGAAAGCTGTGCGGAAGTGGCCGAAAGCTGGGGTGTTTCGCCCTATATCCGGCTGGGCACGGGCGAGAAGCAGTCGGGCTTGCGTAAAAAAGGCGCGCTCCTCGGCGATGTCTGCGAGGCGATCTTGGCTGCGGTTTATCTTGACGCGGGGCTTGAAGCGGCGCGTGTGTTGATCGAGCGGAGTTTTGGTCCGCGGATGAAAGTCAGCGTTCGCTCACGGCGCGATGCCAAATCGGCATTGCAGGAATGGGCCATGGGCCGTGGCTTGGCGATACCGGTCTATCGCGAGGTGCGGCGCACGGGCCCCGATCACGCGCCGGTGTTTGTGATTGCGGCAGAAATTCCGGGTTTTGCCTCAGCCGAAGGCGAAGGCACCTCGAAAAAGACGGCAGAACACGCCGCCGCGGCAGAATTTCTGCAGCGTGAAGGCATTGAGGAGACGGCATGAGCGAAGAAGATTTCCATCTGGAGCCGATGAAGGGCCCATCCTCCGTCACCCGTTGCGGCTTTGTGGCGCTCATTGGCGCGCCGAATGTCGGCAAATCCACGCTGGTCAACCAGCTGGTGGGGGCCAAAGTGTCGATTGTCTCGCGCAAGGTGCAGACGACCCGCACGCAGGTGCGGGGCATCGCGATCAAGGACGACACGCAGATCATCTTTGTCGATACGCCGGGCATTTTTACGCCGAAGCGCCGGCTGGAACGCGCGATGGTGACGTCGGCCTGGGGCGGGGCAGGCGACGCCGATGCGATCGCGCTGGTGCTCGATGCGCGCAAAGGCGTCGATGAAGAGGCCGAAGCCATCATTGCCGGTTTGCCGCAACTGACGCAGCCCGTCTATCTGGTTTTGAACAAGGTGGATCTGGTGGAACGTCCGTCGCTGTTGAAGCTGACGGAACACGTCAACACGCTGTTTCATTTCAAAGAGACCTTCATGGTGTCGGCTTTGACGGGCAGCGGCGTGCCGCGCGTGTTGGAGCGTTTCGCCTCGCTGATGCCGATGGGCGCGTGGCTTTATCCGGAAGATCAGGTGTCGGACGCGCCGCTGCGGATGCTGGCCTCCGAGATTACCCGCGAAAAGCTGTTCGAACGGCTGCATGACGAATTGCCCTATCGCTCTACCGTCGAGACCGACCAATGGCAGGAACGCAAAGACGGCTCCGTGCGCATCGAGCAAACGATTTTCGTCGAGCGCGAAACGCAGCGCATGATCGTGCTGGGCAAAGGCGGCCAGCAGATCAAGCTCATCGGCGAAATGGCGCGCAAGGAAATCGGTCTCGAGATCGAAAAGACCGTGCATTTGTTCTTGCACGTCAAAGTGCGCGAGAACTGGTCGGATGACCCTGCGCGCTATCGTGAAATGGGGCTCGAATTTCCGAAAGCATAGGGCGTGAAAGGCTGACCGGCGATGGAATGGCAGGACGAAGGCATCGTGATCGGTGTGCGGCGTCTGGGTGAGCGCGATGTCATTCTCGAAGCCATGACGCGCGAGCATGGCCGCCATTTGGGCGTTGTTCGCAGTGGCCGCTCGCAACGGATGCAGCCGGCGCTTCAGGCGGGCAATGGCTGCGATCTGGTTTGGCGGGCGCGGCTTGACGAGCAATTGGGCCAGTTTGCCGTCGAGCCGACCAAAATGCGCGCGGCCTCGCTGATGGGGTCGGCGGCGGCCCTTTATGCGGTCGCAACCCTCGGTGCGCTTTTACGGTTGCTGCCCGAGCGAGACCCGCATCCTGCTTTGTATGAAACGCTGCGCATCGTGCTGGATGGGCTCGACGATCCGCAACTTGCCGCGCCTTTGCTGGTGCGGTTCGAGGTGGCGCTGTTGGGCGAGCTGGGCTTCGGGCTCGATTTGACGGAATGTGCCGCTACAGGGGCCAATGACCGGCTGATTTATGTGTCGCCCAAATCAGGCCGCGCGGTGTCGGAAGCCGCCGGCGAGCCCTATCGGGACCGTTTGCTCGCTCTGCCCGAATTTCTCAAGGGAAGCGAGACGGGCTTTCCGGGGCCAAGCGCGATTGCCGACGGCTTGGCGCTGACGGGCTTTTTTCTCGAGCGGCATCTGTTCGGCCCGCGCGGCGTGGCGATGCCCGAGGCGAGGGCCGCTTTTGTGGCTTTGTTTCCTGCCGAGCATTTTTGAGGAATTGATCGGGACAAGTCGCTTGAAGTGCTTGCCGCGAATCACCCGTGCAGGGTAGCCATGGCCCTTGGTTTTAAAGGGAATAATCGATGGGCAAGCCGGTTGAGCCGCCTGAGGGTTCGGGTGTTGAAGTCATCTCGCTGAAGGATGCGCTGGAAGAGCGCTATCTCGCCTATGCGCTTTCCACCATTATGCACCGTGCGCTGCCCGATGCGCGCGACGGGTTGAAGCCCGTTCACCGCCGTCTGCTCTACGCCATGCGCTTGCTGCGGCTCGACCCCGGTCAGGCGTTCAAGAAATGCGCCCGCGTCGTCGGTGACGTGATCGGTAAATACCATCCACATGGCGACCAATCCGTTTATGACGCCTTGGTGCGCCTCGCGCAGGATTTTGCGGTGCGCTATCCGTTGGTCGATGGCCAAGGCAATTTCGGCAATATTGACGGCGATAATGCTGCCGCCATGCGGTATACCGAGGCGCGTCTGACGGAAGTTGCGCGTCTGTTGCTTGACGGGCTCGACGAGGATTCGGTTGATTTCCGCGAGACCTATGACGGCTCGGAAGAAGAGCCGCTGGTGCTGCCCGCAGCCTTCCCGAATCTGCTGGCTAATGGCTCGCAAGGTATTGCAGTGGGTATGGCGACCTCGATTGCGCCGCATAACGCCGCCGAATTGTGCGATGCAGCGCTCTATCTGATTTCGCATCAGCAGGCGACCTCCGAGCAGTTGATGACCTTTGTACCGGGCCCTGATTTCCCGACTGGCGGTATCATCGTTGAAAGCAGAGCCTCGATGCTGGAGACCTACCGCACAGGGCGCGGATCGTTCCGCGTTCGGGCGCGCTGGGAGAAGGAAGAGTTGGCGCGCGGCGGTTGGGTCGTCGTCATCACCGAAATTCCCTATATGGTGCCGAAATCGCGGTTGATCGAAAAGATCGCCGAGCTTCTGACCGATAAGCGACTGCCCTTGCTGGCCGATGTGCGCGATGAGTCGGCGGAAGACATCCGGATCGTGCTGGAGCCGCGCGCCCGCACCGTTGATCCTGAAATTCTGATGGAATCGCTCTTCAAGCTTACCGAGCTTGAAAGCCGGTTCTCCATGAACATGAATGTGCTGACAGCGGGTCTCGTGCCGCGCGTGTTGGGCTTGGCCGAAGTGCTGCGCGAATGGCTCGGTCATCGCCGCGTCGTGCTGGAGCGGCGCTCGCGCTTCCGTCTCGGGCAGATCGACAAGCGGCTCGAAATTCTTCGCGGGCTTTTGATCGTTTATCTCGATCTCGACAAGGTCATCAAAATTATCCGCGAGGAAGATGAGCCCAAAGTCGAGCTGATGCGCTATTTCGAGCTGAACGAGGTGCAGGCCGACGCGATTTTAAACACGCGGTTGCGCTCGCTCCGCAAGCTTGAGGAAATGGAGCTGAAGCGGGAATTCGAAGCGCTTTCGCTCGAAAAATCCGAAGTTGAGTCGTTGTTGGGCTCAACCGACAAGCAGTGGAAAGTGGTGGCCTCCCAAATCCGCGATGTGAAGAAAAGCTTCTCGCAGGATACGGCCCTTGGCAAGCGCCGCTCGACCTTTGCCGATGCCCCGGTTGTGGGTGATTTCGACCTCACCGAGGCGATGGTGGAGCGCGAGCCGCTGACCGTGATCTTGTCGGACAAGGGCTGGATCCGCGCGCTGAAGGGTCATGCCACCGATCTGACATCGGTCCAGTTCAAGGGCGATGATCGTCTGGCGCTGTCGTTCCATTCGGAAACGACTGCCAAAATCATGGTGCTGACGACGAATGGCAAGGTCTATACGCTGGATGCCTCGAAACTGCCGGGCGGACGCGGCTTTGGCGATCCGGTGCGGTTGATGGCCGATATTGACGAGGGTGCCGATATTGTCACCGCTTGGGCACATAAACCCGGCGCGAAGCTGATTTTTGCATCCTCGGCAGGGCGTGGCTTTATCGCCAGCTCCGACGATACAGTGGCCAATACGCGTAAAGGTCGTCAGATGTTGAATCTGGATGACAAGGAAACGGCCCGTTTTGCGGTCATGGTGGAAGGCGACCACGTCGCTACCATTGGCGAAAATCGTAAATTATTGTGCTTCCCGATCGGACAAATGGTTGAAATGGCCCGCGGCAAGGGTGTCCGTCTTCAGAAATACAAGGATGGCGGCTTGTCCGACATCCGCACCTTCGCGTTGTCCGATGGGTTGACGTGGAAGGACACCTCCGGCCGGACATGGACGGTCGTCGAGCCTGAATTGAAGGAATGGATTGGTAACCGTGCCGAAGCCGGTCGTTTGCCACCGAAGGGTTTTCCGAAGTCGAATAAGTTTTCGGGCTAGGCGAGGGAGTAGAGGGTAACGCCCGCTTTGGCTGCCCCTCTATTCGCTCTCAACTCTTTTCCAGCCTTCAATGCCCAACCGCTCTTGCGGCATGAAACGGGCTTTATAGGCCATTTTCTTCGAGCCTTCGATCCAATAGCCGAGATACAGATAGGGCAGCCCCAGCTTTCGCGTCCGCTCGATATGATCGAGGATCATATAGGTGCCAAGGCTACGATCGGGCAAAGACGGGTCGAAGAACGAATAGACCATGGACAATCCATCGCCCATCACATCGGTGAGCGCGGTAGCAAGCAGCGGTCCCGTTCCGCGGCCGGTGATGAAGGTATCGAGGCCGCGGCGACGATACTCGATCAGCCGTGTATCGACATGGCTGTCCTCGATCATCAGCGTAAAATCCAGCACGCTCATATCCATCATGCCACCGCTTGAATGGCGGTCGCCGAGGTAATCGCGAAACAGGCTGTAATGGTCGGAATTGACGACATTGGGGGCCACTTCGCCCACAAGGTCCGCATTGTCATCGAGTACCCGCCGCATATTGCGGGAGGGACGGAAGTCGTCGACCGCCACCCTGACCGATACGCAGGCATTGCACAGGTCGCACGCCGGCCGATAGGCGATCGTCTGCGAGCGACGGAACCCTGCCTGTGTGAGAAGGTCATTGATTTGCGCCGCCCGCCGGCCGACCAGATGGGTGAACACTTTGCGTTCCACCATGCCGTTTAGATAACTGCACGCCTGCGGCGCGGTCATATAAAATTGCGGCAAATCTTGATGCTGGTTGGTCAAGCGAGGTCCATCAGAATAAAAGCGCGGGCGGGGTCGGAGAAAAGCACACGATCGAAAAGACTGTTCTGAAAGCCTTGCAGCTGGGCGGCGCTTCCATCGAGCAAACCACTTTACCGTCTCTTGCAGCGATAACGCAAATAAACATTGGACATTGAATTTATCGTCTTTGCTTGCGGTGGGCCAATCAATAGACTTTATCCACGTTAAAAATTTCCGGAGTTGTCTGCCATGGTTCGTCCTGCCACCGTTCGCCTCGTCGTTCTGACCGTCTCGGCACTGCTTTTGGCGGCGTGTACGACGACGTCGACCAAGCTTTCGGGCAATGTGCCGGTCAAGGATGTGTCGCAGGAGGCGGTAGGCCTCATCAATCAATTTAGGGCGAGCAATGGCTTGCCGCCGGTCGTGGTGGACAATGGATTGGTCGATGCGGCGCGCTATCAGGCCATTGCGATGGCGTCCGCCAATGTGTTGTCGCATGAAATCGGCGGTGATTTTACGACCCGCATGAATTCGGCCGGCTTTTATTACGCCAATGCGGCGGAAAATGTGGGTGCTGGCCATTCCTCGGTCGAGGATGCGATCAATGCCTGGATCCGCTCGCCCCATCATCACGACAATATGCTGATGAAGGACGCCACACGCATCGGCATGGTGGTGGCTGATGCGCCCAATTCCCGCTACCGCAATTATTGGGCGCTTGATCTGGCTTCATCGGGGGCAGGATCGGGCCCGATGCCGAAAGTGGCCGCCGCCAAACCGATGACGGTGCCGGCCTCCGGCGGGCTGTCGATGTTTCTTCAGCAATAGAGCCTAGCGTGCAAAAGCGCGCAGCATTTCAGCGATTTTCGGCGCAAAATAGGTCAAGATTCCATCGGCGCCCGCGCGTTTGAACGCCAAAAGGCTTTCCATGATTGCCTTGTCGCCATCCAGCCAGCCATTTTGGGCGGCGGCCATGATCATCGCGTATTCGCCGGAGACTTGATAGGCGAAGGTGGGAACTCCGAACGTGTCACGCACGCGCCGGACAATGTCGAGATAGGGCATGCCCGGCTTCACCATCACCATGTCCGCGCCTTCGTCGATGTCGAGCGCGACTTCGCGCATCGCTTCTTCGCTATTGGCGGGGTCCATCTGATAGGTGCGCTTGTCACCCACCAGAGCGCTTTTCGTGCCGATCGCATCGCGAAACGGGCCATAGAAGGCCGACGCATATTTGGCGGCATAGGCCATGATCTGAACGTCGATAAACCCTTCTTCATCAAGGGCTGCGCGAATGGCACCGATCCGGCCGTCCATCATATCGGATGGCGCGATGATGTCGGCCCCTGCGCGCGCCTGCACCAGCGCTTGCCGGACCAGCTGATGCACGGTCTCGTCGTTGACAATGGTATCGCCGTGGAGCAAGCCGTCATGGCCGTGGCTGGTATAGGGATCAAGCGCAACATCGGTGAGGATGCCGATCGAAGGCACCGATTTCTTGATGGCGCGACAGGCCTCGCAGACCAGATTGGCGGTATTGAGCGCCTCGCTGCCCGAGGGATCGCGTTTGGACGGATCGGTATAGGGAAACAAAGCGATAACTGGAATGCCCAGTTCGGCTGCCTTTTGGGCGTCGGCAACCGCCATGTCGATGCTGAGCCGTTCCACGCCGGGCATGGACGCGATGGCTTCGCGCCGCGCTTGCCCGTCAATGAGAAAAATCGGCCAGATGAGATCATCCACCGTCAGGCTGTGTTCGCGAACCAGACGCCGCGCCCAATCGGCCTTGCGGTTGCGCCGTGGCCGGTGGGGCAGCATGAGCCGTGAATGAGCGTCTTGAGCCATGGAACGAACCCCTCTTTCAGGTGAGGCCGATCTTATAGGACGCTCAATCTTGTTTTCAAAGCCAAAATCCCCGATAAAGCGGGCATGCCGCCGGGCCTTGTAAGCCGAGGACCGCAGCGAACGGACGAGGGCACCCGCTATGGCAATCCATCTTGATGCGTCAGCGACCGGATGGGAGCGGCCGATCCGCTGGATTTACCGCGTGATTGCGCTGCTTTGGATCGCCAAAGGTCTCTTGGGCTGGGCCGCTCTGATGGGCATTTATAGCGCGGCGTCCGAAGCGAGTAGGCTCGGCGAATGGTCGGCTTTGTTTGTGCCGGTTGTCTTTCCGGTGATCGACGTCATTGCCGGTGTGGCACTGTGGATATCGTGGCGCTGGGGTGGCGGTGTCTGGGCCTTGGCGGCGCTGGCCTATGTCGGGTTGCAGCTTTTCGGCATGGATATGGTGCAGCCCAAAGGCATCAGCGGCGTGGTGTTTGTCTTGCTCGCCTTGCACGGCGTAAGGCTCATCTTTATCCGCTCCAAATCCGAACAGCAGATGACGATCGTCTAATTTTAGCAAAAATAATGGGAATTGAATCACCATGCCGCGCGTCAACCTTTGATTCAGCTTAAATGTTAAGTCGTCTTTTACGCGAGTGAACCTATTGACCTAACGTAATGATTGTATTTTTATCAGAGCGTGGGTTTTTCATCATGAACAAAGTTGTCAAAATTTCTGTCGGGGATTTGGGAGTTAATGCCATTTCATCCCATCATACATTTTATCTCGAGGCCCTGTCGCTGGTGGAGCGTCTGCACCGCTCGCTGCTGGATGT
>CANGIS010000005.1 GCA_947454055.1 Hyphomicrobiales bacterium | reverse complement strand
GCTGCAGGACAGCGGATTTGAATCGGTTGCCTATCACGCGGGAATGGATGCGGGGCAACGGGCGCGTAACCAAGATCGCTTTTTGCAAGAGGATGGTATTGTCGTGGCCGCCACAATCGCGTTTGGCATGGGAATCAACAAGCCCGATGTGCGCTTTGTGGTGCATGCCGATATGCCGGGCAGTGTGGAAGCCTATTATCAGGAAATCGGCCGCGCGGGGCGTGATGGATTGCCCGCCTCAACGCTAACGCTTTACGGTGTGGAAGACATGGCGCTCAGGCGTCGGCAAATCGCTGAAAAGCAAATCAGCGACGAACGCCGACGCATCGAGCATGCCCGTTTCGGCCGGTTGGCGATGTTGTGCGAAGCGGCCTCATGTCGGCGGCAGGTTTTGCTCTCCTATTTTGACGAGCAAGCGCCGCCTTGCGGCCGCTGCGATATTTGTCGCGGTGAGGTGGCGCTTTATGATGGCACGGTGGATGCGCAAAAAGCCCTCTCGGCGGTGTATCGCACCGGCCAACGCTTTGGAGCGACTTACCTTACCGATGTTTTGACGGGAACGGCCAGTGAAAGCGTTTCGCGCAATGGCCATGAGGCGATCAAAACCTTTGGCGTGGGGTTCGATAAAACGCGCAATGAATGGGGTGGCATTATTCGCCAGCTTTTTGCCGCCGACGCGCTTGAGACGGCCAGCGAAGAACATGGCGGCTTTAAACTGAGCGCCAAGGGCGAGGCGATTTTGTTGGGCCAAGAGAGCATTCAACTGCGCAAAGACCCGCCGAAAGCGCCGAAGCCCGCGCGCTCGAAAGCGGGCAAGGGACAGGACGCGCCAGAAGGGCTGGATGACGACGAGACGCGGATTTTCACCGCCCTTCGCCGCAAAAGGCTGGAGCTGGCGCGCGAAGAGGGCGTTGCAGCCTATGTGGTGTTTGCGGATCGCACCTTGATTGAGCTGGCGCGCCAACAACCGCTCTCGTTGCGCGAGATGGCGGGGATTTATGGGGTTGGAACGGCGAAGTTGGAACGCTATGGCGAGGCGTTTTTGGAGGTATTGCTCAGCGTGGAGTGAGGGGCCGCAATCTTTTCTAGCCTTGTCCGTTCTCCTCCGGTATAGAACCGCTTTCGCCTGAGAAGCCCTCACTTTAGGGGGGTGCATGGCGCGGTATGGAGCGAGACAATGACGGAACGTTGGAGCCCTTCGAGCTGGAGATCAAAGCCTGTGCAACAGGTGCCAGCCTATCCCGATCAAGCTGCTTTGCAGGCGGTCGAGGCGCAATTGGCCGGCTTTCCTCCGCTCGTTTTTGCAGGCGAAGCCCGCAAATTGAAGCGCGCACTGGGCAAAGTGGCCAATGGCGAGGGGTTTTTGTTGCAAGGCGGCGATTGCGCCGAGAGCTTTGCCGAGCATTCTGCCGACAATATCCGTGATTTCTTCCGCCTGTTCCTGCAGATGGCCGTTGTGCTGACCTTTGCCGGCTCCTCGCCGGTGGTGAAGATCGGCCGTGTCGCTGGCCAGTTCGCCAAGCCCCGCTCGGCACCGAACGAGAAAATCGGCGATGTCGAATTGCCATCCTATCGCGGCGACGTGGTCAACGGCATCGAGTTCACGCCGGAAGCGCGTGTGCCGGATCCGGATCGCCAATTGATGGCGTATCGCCAGTCGGCTGCCACGCTCAATCTCATCCGCGCCTTTGCCAATGGCGGATATGCCAATTTGGAAAACGCGCATCGCTGGATGCTGGGCTTTGTGAAAGACAGCCCGCAATCGGGCCAATATGGGCAAATCTCCGATCGCATCACCGAAGCGCTCGATTTTATGCGCGCCATCGGCATTGATCCGGAAGCACATCCTGAAATGCGCACGACGGATTTCTACACCTCGCATGAGGCGCTGTTGCTTGGCTATGAGCAGGCGATGACGCGGATTGATTCAACGACGGGCGATTATTACGCCACCTCGGGTCACATGATCTGGATTGGCGACCGTACCCGCCAGCCGGACCATGCCCATGTCGAATATTTCCGCGGCATCAAGAATCCGATTGGCCTGAAATGCGGCCCGTCGCTTGATCCGGAAGAATTGATCCGGTTGATCGACGTGTTAAATCCGACCAATGAAGCGGGCCGCTTGACGCTGATCGCGCGCTTTGGTGCGGACAAAGCCGAAGCGCATCTGCCCGCCCTTGTTCGCGCGGTGAAGCGCGAGGGCCGCTCGGTGGTGTGGTCGTGCGATCCGATGCATGGCAATACGGTGAAGGCGGGTTCGGGTTACAAGACGCGGCCTTTCGATATGATTTTGTCGGAAGTGAAAACCTTCTTCAATGTCCATCAGGCCGAAGGCACCCATGCGGGTGGCATCCATCTGGAAATGACCGGCAAGAACGTGACCGAATGCACGGGCGGCGCGCGGGCGATTTCCGACATGGATCTGCATGATCGCTATCACACGCATTGCGACCCGCGCCTGAACGCCGAACAGGCGCTCGAAATGGCGTTTTTGGTGGCAGAACTCTTGAAGAAAGAGCGTCTGGCCAAGGGGCGCCCCCTGGTTGAGGCGGCGGAATAAGCCGGACCAAAACGAAGGTCTAACGGTATCCAGAGGCGCGGGCCCGCAAAAGCGGGCTTGCGCCTTTGCACTTTGTAAATCTCTCCTTTGGGGCCATTTAATCGTCATGATTAATCCACGAGGGAGCCTATGAGTCATGGCCACGCTTTTTGTCTCGCACGGCGCACCGAACCTGATTTTACACAATTCGGAAGCGCGGCATTTTCTGGAACATCTCGGCAAGAATATCGGTACTCCGCGCGCTATTTTAATGGTCACGGCGCATTTCGAGACGAGCCGGCCGACGCTGACCAACAATGCCCATCCGCCCATGATCTATGATTTCGGTGGTTTCGAGAAGGAATTGCGCGAGGTTAAATACCGCGCCCCCGGCTCGCCGGATGTGGCGCAGGAAGCGTTCGACCTGCTGGAGAAAGCCGGATTGCAGCCAGCCTTTGCCGATCGCGGGTTTGATCATGGCACTTGGGTGCCTCTGGTGCTGCTCAGGCCTGAGGCCGATGTTCCGGTGGTGCAGCTCTCGGTCGAGCCGAACAAGGGCGCCGATTATCATTTCAAGCTGGGTCAGGCGTTAAAGCCCCTGGCCGATTCCGGCGTGCTGATCATCGGCTCGGGGGCTGCTACCCATAATCTGCATGAATATTTCAGGGGTAATTATCAAATGGATACGCCCGCGCCTGAGTGGGTAAAAAGCTTCGGTGACTGGCTCCATGATAAAATCGCGGCGGGCGATACCGACGCGCTGACCCATTACCGCGAGCGGGCGCCGAATGCGGTCAAAAACCACCCGTCCGAGGATCATATCCTTCCGCTTTTTGTGGCGATGGGGGCGGCAGGTGAACACCCGCATGGCGAGCGCATCCATACGAGCCAGGAATATGGCGTGTTGATGATGGATTGTTATCGGTTCGAGTGAGGGTTGGCTGTTTTGGATTTAGCACCTTCCCCGTCATTGCGCATTCATTCGCAATGACGGGGTGGGGGACATTGCCCAACCGGCTTTGTGGCGTTAAACGGGTGATATGACCTCCGCACACAATACCCTCCGCCTAGCCCTTGCCCAGCTCAACCCCACCCTCGGCGATGTCGAGGGCAATCTTGCGCTGGCGCGAGGCGCGCGCGCGGAAGCGGCGAAGCTTGGCGCGGATGCGGTGATGCTTCCGGAAATGTTTCTCGCGGGCTATCCGCCGGAAGATCTTGTGCTCAAGCCCGCTTTCCAGGAAGCCTGCTTTGCCGCGTGCGAGCAGCTGGCCCGCGAGACGGCAGATGGTGGTCCGGCGGTGCTGATCGGTCTGCCATGGGTCGAGAACGGCAAGCTCTATAATGCCTATACGGTTCTGGACGGCGGCCGCATCGAGGCGGTGCGGTTCAAGGTCGATCTGCCCAATTATGGCGAGTTCGACGAGAAGCGCGTCTTTGCGTCGGGACCGATGCCGGGCCCTGCGGTGCTGCGCGGCGTGCGCGTCGGCCTGCCGATCTGCGAGGATATCTGGACCGAGGACGTGGTCGAATGTCTGACCGAGACCGGCGCGGAACTGCTGCTGGTGCCGAATGGTTCGCCCTATTATCGGGCCAAAACGGATATACGGTTGAACAACGCCGTATCGCGTGTGACGGAATCGGGCCTGCCGATCATCTATCTCAATCTCGTCGGCGGGCAGGATGATCTCGTCTTTGACGGCGGGTCGTTTGGGCTGAACGCCGATTGTTCGCTGGCTTTCCAGTTACCCTCCTTTCAATCAACCATCGTTGTGACGGAATGGACGCGGGGTACTGATGGTTGGCACTGCGCGGAGGGTCCGAAGGCGCTGGCCGATGACGATCAGAAGGCCGATTACGCGGCCTGCGTTTTGGGTTTGCGCGATTATGTCGACAAAAACCGCTTCCCCGGTGTGGTGCTCGGCCTCTCGGGCGGCATTGATTCCGCCATCTGCGCCGCAATGGCGGTGGATGCGTTGGGAGCCGATCGCGTCCATGCCGTGATGTTGCCTTACCGTTATACCTCATCCGAGAGCCTCGAGGATGCGGAGGCCTGTGCCAAGGCTTTGGGTATTCGCTACGACGTGTTGCCGATTGCGCCGGCGGTGGATGGCTTCGAAGCGCTTCTGAAGCCGGTCTTTGCGGGCAAAGCCGCTGACACCACGGAAGAGAATTTGCAAAGCCGCGCGCGGGGTACGATCCTGATGGCGCTTTCGAACAAATTCGGTTCGATGGTGGTCACCACCGGCAACAAGTCGGAAATGTCGGTGGGGTATGCCACGATCTATGGCGATATGAATGGCGGGTTTAACCCGATCAAGGATCTCTATAAAATGGAGGTCTATCGTCTCTCGGCGCTTCGGAATGGATGGAAGCCGGAAGGGGCGAAGGGACCGTCCGGCATCGTCATCCCCGAGCGGATCATCACCAAGGCGCCATCGGCTGAATTGCGCGAGAACCAGACCGATCAGGATTCTTTACCGCCTTACGAGGTGCTGGATGCGATTCTCGAAGGCTTGGTCGAGAAAGAGATGCGGGTGTCCGATCTTGTCGCGCAAGGCTTTGACCTTGAAACGGTCAAAAGGATCGAGCGCCTGCTCTATGGTGCCGAATACAAGCGCCGGCAATCCGCGCCGGGTGTGAAAGTTACGCTGAAGAATTTCGGGCGGGATCGGCGCTATCCGATCGTCAACCGGTTCCGCGATCAGGGAAGGGCAGCGTTTACCCCCGGTCCGAAGCTAGCGCCCCGCCGCGGCTCGACGGGGACCGATGTGGTGGATTTTTAATGACAGCTCCTATCGTACGTTTTGCGCCATCGCCAACCGGTCGCATCCATATCGGCAATGCCCGCACGGCGTTGCTGAACTATCTGTTTGCCAAGCGGGCCGGTGGCCAATTTATTCTGCGGTATGACGATACCGACCTTGAACGCTCCACCCGCGAATTTGCCGACGGGATTGCGATCGACATTGCGTGGCTGGGCATCAAGCCGGATCAGACGATCCGTCAATCGGAGCGTTTTGACCTCTATCACGCTGCCGCTGACCGGCTTCGTTCGATGGGCAGGCTTTATCCCTGCTACGAGACCGAGGACGAGCTGGAGCGGAAACGGAAACGGCAAGCCGCCCGCCATTTGCCGCCTGTCTATGACCGGGCCGCGCTGAAGCTGACGGCGGAAGAAAAGGCGGCATTCGAGGCCGAAGGGCGCACACCGCATTGGCGTTTCCAGCTCGAAGACCGCAGCGTCGAATGGACGGACCTTGTGCGTGGCCCTTCGCATGTCGACAGCGCCTCGTTGTCCGATCCTGTGCTGATCCGTGCGGATGGATCATATCTCTATACGCTGCCCTCGGTCGTGGACGACATCGAGCGCGGCGTGACCCATGTTATTCGGGGCGAGGATCACGTCACCAATACCGGCGTGCAAATCCAGATTTTCGAGGCGCTTTCGGGGCGTTCACCGCAGTTCGGGCACCATAATCTTCTGACCAATGCGAGCGGCGAGGGGCTTTCAAAGCGTCTTGGCCATTTCTCGATCGCGTCCTTACGCGAGGCGGATCGGGAGCCGATGGCGGTTGCGTCGCTGGCGGTGCTGGTCGGCTCGTCCGAAGCGGTGCGGGCCGTGTCGACCCTGGACGAGCTTGGCGCTCTGGTCGATCTCGCGCGCTTGTCCCGCGCGCCTGCCAAGTTTGACGAACACGAGCTGGATGGGCTTAACGCCAAGCTGCTGCACCAAACCGATTATGCAACGGTAGCGTCCCGACTGGCTGGCTTAGGCATTGCGGGAGGCGAGCCGTTCTGGTTGGCGGTGCGGGGCAATCTGTCGGTGTTGTCGGATGCGGCCCAATGGGCCACGATGCTGGCCGGTCCGATTGCCCGTCCGGACGGACTGGATGCCGCATTTTTGACCGCTGCTTTGGCGTTGCTCCCAGCCGAACCATGGGATCACGAGACATGGGGCCGCTGGACCGCTGAGGTCAAGGAAGCGACAGGCCGAAAAGGCAAAGACTTGTTCATGCCGCTCCGGTTGGCGCTGACCGGGTTGGAGCATGGGCCAGAATTGAAGTTTCTTTTACCCCTGATCGGTGAAGCCAAAGCCCGCGAACGGCTGACGTCGGTTTAGAACGCCTCGCGACCGGACTTTTATTGGACGGCCGTTACAGCCGCCGCACCAGGCGCCCGCAAGATCCGGATTTTACGCTTCGTGCCATCGGGCAGCGTGATTTCCTGAATATCGCCCTGACCCACGGGCACAATATTGGTGCCGATCGGGATGGCGTTCTGCAGGGCGATCATATCGGCTGCTGGCGTCATGGCCGGCGCCGGATCGCCCTTTTTAGACTTCGCTGGCGCTTTAAGGTCGCGCGGACGAGAGAGTTCTTGCGCCCTTAATTCCGATACCATCGGGTCGGTTTGGCCGTTCGAGCCTAACAAACGCTCGGCATCGGCCAAGGTATCGGCCCAGTTTTGTCCCGGACCACGGCAGGAGCAGGTGGCCTCATACGCGGTGCGGTGGTGGAACGCGTTGGGAAGCGCGGTGTAAGGCTGGCCGCTATCGGCTGAAACAGCCCCGTCGACTTCCTTGTCCGTCGGCTGAACGTAAAGATTGACTTCGGCGCCGGGGCAGGATGCATGGCATAGCTCGGCATCGGCGGCGAGACGTCCATTCGAGCCAAACTGGCTGATCGGGAAGAAATAGCCGTCGCAGGACCGGACGCAAATCGTGCGAAACCCGTTGGCGGTCGAGGCGCCCAACCGTGCCATCGGATCATCCGGCATTTCGGAGGCTTGCATCCCGTCCGGCTGACCGCCAAACGGCGTCAACGCGCCCTTGGCCTGTCCGTTGGCAGGTGTGGCCCCTGCGGTGCAATTGCCGTCAATCGTTGCTTTAAGCGTATCCCGCTGGACGGCGAGATCATCCATGCTGCCGCGTCCCGATTCTTGTTTTAACGACTCAACGTCCTGCTCCAACTGCCCGATCTGGGCCTGAAGCGAAGGGCATTTGGCCGGAACGGGACCGGAAAGCAGCGGGATGCGCAGGTCATTACAGCCAATCGAGCGCGCATAGGCCGCGGTTTTATCGAGTTCGCGTTGGGTCTTTTTCAGCGTTACGGCGATGTCTGCATTGCCATTCGAGGCCAGCGAAGCCTCTACCGACGCCAATTCGCTCTTGAGCTGGTCGCAATAGCCAACGGTTTGGGCCAGCACGGCATCCGCATTCACGGATATGAGCGTCAGCGCAGACAGCAGGGCAAGAGTGGTGCGTTTGATCATCGGACTTTCTGCAATGGCAAGACGGCTAACCGACAAAAACGGCTATTGGCCTCAAGATCGCATCAAAAAGATGACCGATCCGAACCCGTCTTTCCATCCCAAGCGCTTGGCGTCAAGCACTCTCGCGGGCCGATTATTCAGAGCAGGTAACGATGTAGGAGGGGGTGGGCAGGCGATCCACCGTCTTTTTCGACAGCGAGGCCGTAATTTCGGTGGCCTCTGCCGCCACATAATGCAGCGAGGTCTTCATGCCGTTCACCTGACACCAGGAATCGGCGATCAGCTTGGCGCAGGCCCCGCCTTCGGCGAGGCAATCATCCATTCCATAGCCGTCATCGACCGGAACGATAAAATCGCGCACCAAGGGATCGCCCGCTAACGCCGTGCCCACAGGGATCGAGGCAACGACAAGGAGCGCCGATACAAAAGAGATAATACGCATGAAAAAAAGGCCCGAGGATCTGATGATGGGCCGAAAATCAACTCTAGACCTTGCAAAACCGTTAAAATTGTAACCGGTGCGTGTAAAAAACTAAGACGCAACCAAATAAATAGATGCCCCTGTCAAAGCCGAGCTTGACGCCGAAGACCCGCAGCGGCATGATCACGACATGAACAGTCCCTTCGCGATTTGCATTTGCGAGATGATTAGCTAGCATTTTTGCTGGCCGGGGCCGTTTTTCTCTTGATTACAGAGCAAAGGTTTCCGATAGCCAGTCAAGGCAGGAACCCTGATGTCACTCAACCTTTACAACACGCTGTCCCGCAAAAAAGAGCCGTTTTCGCCGATCGATCCGGCGAATGTGCGGATGTATGTCTGCGGCCCGACGGTGTATGATTTCGCCCATATCGGCAATGCGCGTCCGGTGATTGTGTTTGATGTGCTGTTTCGGCTGTTGCGGCATCTCTATGGCGAGAGCCACGTCACCTATGTGCGCAACATCACGGATGTGGATGACAAGATTAATGACCGCGCCGCGCGGGATTATCCCGATTTACCGCTGAACGAGGCGATCCGGAAGGTAACGGAAAGCACGGCGGCCCAGTTTCACGCCGATGTGGCAGCGCTTGGTTGCTTGCCGCCATCGGTGGAGCCGCGCGCGACCGATAACATCAACGAAATGGTCGGCATCATCAACCGGTTGATCGGGAATGGTCACGCTTACATCGCCGAGGGTGAGCAGGGCCGCGAGGTGTTGTTTGAGGTCAGCTCCATGCCCGCCTATGGCGCGCTATCGAACCGTAAGCTCGACGAGCAGATCGAAGGCGCCCGCGTGGCGGTGGAAGCGCATAAGCGCAACCCTGCCGATTTTGTGCTGTGGAAAGAGTCTTCGCCCTCCGAGCCCGGTTGGAACGGGGCGTTTATCGAGGGTGGTACAGAGGTTTCGATCTATGGTCGCCCCGGCTGGCACATCGAATGCTCGGCGATGAGCCACCGTTATTTGGGCGAGACATTCGATATCCATGGCGGCGGCATTGATCTGGTATTCCCGCATCACGAAAACGAGATCGCACAATCCTGCTGCGCCTTTGGCCGAGATGTGATGGCGAAGGTTTGGATGCATAACGGGTTCTTGCAGGTTGAAGGGCAGAAAATGTCCAAGAGCCTGGGGAATTTCGTGACGATTAATGAGCTGCTGGCGACAGAGAAATTCGGCGGACGGAAATGGTCCGGCCAAGTGCTCCGGCTTGCGATGTTGAAGACACATTACCGGCAACCGATTGATTTTACCGTGAAGGCGCTGGAAGAAGTCGAAAAGACTTTGGAAAGCTGGGCTGAATTGGCGAGCCGTCACAAGGTTGCCTTAACGTCGGGGCCGATTGAACCGGCCTTGCTGGATGCCTTGCAGGACGATTTGAACACAGCCGCCGCCTTCGCCGTCCTGGCGGATTTGGCGCGCAAGGCACGGCAAAATGCTCAGGATGCGCAACAGCTGGTGTATTGCGCGGAATTCTTGGGGCTGGATACAGCATCATGGTTTTCAAACGCGCAGGCTGAAGGTGCGATGGCGGGTCTTGCTGCCGATGTGAAGGCGAAGGTTGAACACCTGATCAACGCCCGCCTTGATGCGCGTCGCGCCAAAAATTTTGCCGAGTCCGACCGTATCCGCGATGAACTCGTGGCCATGGGTATCCAGCTGAAAGACGGCAAAGACGCTGTCACCGGTAATCCGACGACGGCGTGGGAGGTGAAGCGATGAGCCGTTTCTTTACACCGTCATTGCGAGCGAAGCGAAGCAACCCAGCTGATGGTCAAGAAAAGAGCTGGGTTGCCGCGTCGGCTACGCCTCCTCGCAATGACGGGCTAAACTGCGACGGGTTTAAGGGGAGATGCACCCTATGATCCTTTCCGCCACGCCCAAATGGTCGGCGCCCGCGCTCAGGCCTTATTTGCCGAAAGATCTTTCAATCCTGCTTCGCATTGTGCGCACCAGCATCGAACAGTTGGCGACCGAGGACTATTCGCCCAACCAGATCGACGCGTGGATCCGATCCTTTGACGATGAAAACGCGTTTGCCGCCCGTCTGGCTGAAGGGCTGACCTTGGTGGCAACGCTTGAAGGCCTACCCGCCGGTTTTGTCTCGCTCAAAGGCACTGATCAGATCGACCTCCTCTATGTCGCGCCGGGCGTTGCGCGTCGCGGTGTGGCGACCACTTTGGTCGATGCGGTCGAGAAACTCAGCCTCGCCCGCGGTGTCGCGGCGCTGACGGTTGAGGCGAGCGATGGCGCGGTTCTTCTGTTCTCTGCCCGAGGATATGAGCCGCAGCGTCGCAATACGCTTTCCATTGGTGACGAGTGGCTTGCCAACACCACCTTGACCAAAAAACTCACCTCCGCGCCGACTCAATGACAGGCCAGATCATGACCGACCGCCTCTATCTTTTCGATACAACGCTACGCGATGGCGCGCAGACAACCGGCGTCGATTTTTCGCTCGATGACAAGATCCAGATCGCGACCATGCTGGACGGGCTGGGCGTCGATTATGTCGAGGGCGGCTATCCCGGTGCGAACCCGATGGATACCGAGTTTTTCGGCAAAAAGCGGACCAAGAACGCGCGCTTCACCGCGTTCGGCATGACCAAGAAAATCGGCCGTTCGATCTCGAACGATCCGGGCATTGCAGGGCTGTTGGCGTCATCAAGCGATGCCATTTGTTTTGTCGGCAAGGCCTGGGATTATCAGGTCCGTGTCGCGCTTGAGGCGTCGTTGGAAGATAATCTCGATTCCATTCGCGAAAGCGTTGCCGCAACGGTTGCCGCTGGCCGCGAGACAATGCTTGATTGCGAGCATTTTTTCGATGGCTACAAGGCCAATCCGGCCTATGCGCTCGAGGTTGCCAAAGCGGCTTATGACGCAGGCGCGCGTTGGGTGGTATTGTGCGATACCAATGGTGGCACGCTGCCGCATGAAATCGAGCGAATCGTAGGCGACGTGGCCAAGCATATTCCGGGCGTCCATCTGGGCATTCATGCCCATGATGATACAGGGCAGGCGGTGGCCAATTCGCTGGCCGCGGTGCGCGCCGGTGCGCGTCAGGTGCAAGGCACGCTCAACGGGTTGGGCGAGCGGTGCGGCAATGCCAATCTCGCAACCATCATCCCCACCTTGAAACTGAAGGGCGAATTTGCCGCTCTGGTGACGACCGGTGTATCGGACGAGGCGTTAAAGACGCTCACCCAAGTGTCGCGGACGCTCGATGAAATCTTGAACCGCTCGCCCAACCGGCACGCGCCCTATGTCGGCGCGTCGGCCTTTGCGACCAAAGCGGGCATTCACGCGTCTGCCGTGATGAAAGATCCGCGCACCTACGAGCATGTCGTGCCCGAAAGCGTCGGCAACCACCGCAAGGTTTTGGTGTCCGATCAGGCCGGACGGTCCAACATTTTGGCCGAGCTGGAACGGCTCGGGATCGAGGTGAAAAAAGACGATCACCGCATCTCGCGCCTTCTCGACGAGGTGAAGGAACGCGAAGGACTGGGCTATTCCTATGAAGGCGCGGATGCGAGTTTCTTTTTGCTCGCGCGGCGCATTTTAGGCGAAGTGCCGGCGTTTTTTCGCGTGCAGCGTTTCAGCGTGAATGTCGAACGGCGCTTCTCGGATGATGGCGAAACCGAAACGATCGCCGAGGCATTTGTAAAGGTTGACGTCGATGGTGAAACGCTGATTTCGGCGGCCGAAGGCAATGGCCCCGTGAACGCGTTGGATTTGGCATTGCGCAAGGATTTGGGAAAATACCAAACCTATATCAAGGACCTTGAACTCGTGGATTACAAAGTCCGCATTTTCCAAGGCGGGTCGGACGCTGTCACCCGCGTGCTGGTTGAAACCTCGGATGAAACCGGCGAGCGCTGGACCACGGTCGGCGTCAGCGGCAACATCATCGACGCGTCATTTCAGGCGCTGATTGACTCGATAACCTACAAGTTGGTGCGAAGCGGGGCGGTGGTTTAAGCTGCCGACCCTTTAGCTTTTCCGAACGCCCTCTTTAATAAAGGTGCCGGCCTGCAATTCGTTCACTGCGGTAATCAGTTCCTCGCGCGTGTTCATCACGATCGGCCCGTGCCATGCGACGGGCTCGCGGATCGGTGCGCCCGAGATCAGCAAGAAGCGCACGCCGTGTTCGCCGGCTTGCACGACCACTTCGTCGCCGGTGTCGAACACCACGAGGGTGCGGTTTCCGCTCATATCGCGGAGGTGGATTTCTTCGCCCGCGACCTCTTTTTCAACCAGAACGCCGAAGGGCTTTGATGCATCGCGGAAGGTCGCCGAGCCTTCAAAAATATAGGCGAAGGCCGAGCGGTAGGTGTCCACAGGAAACACTTTGCGCTTGCCCGGTGGCACATAAATATCGAGATATTGCGGGTCCGCCGCGATGCCATCGACCGGCCCCGTCTTGCCCCAGAAGGAACCGACAACCACGCGCACGCGGGTACCGTCATCTTCCAGAATTTCCGGAATTTCTTTCGAGCCGACATCCTGGTAGCGCGGCGTCGTCATTTTGAGGTTCGAGGGCAAATTGGCCCAAAGCTGGAAACCGTGCATCCGGCCCAGCGCGTCGCCTTTCGGCATTTCCTGATGCATGATGCCGGAGCCTGCCGTCATCCACTGCACATCGCCCGCGCCCAGCGTGCCGCGATTGCCGAGGCTGTCGCCATGCTCGACGGTGCCCGCGAGCACATAGGTGATCGTCTCGATGCCGCGATGCGGGTGCCAAGGGAAACCTTTCAGATAGTTTTCCGGCCGGTCATTGCGGAAATCGTCCATCATCAGAAAAGGATCGGTCAGGCTCGGATCACCGAAGCCGAAGACGCGTTGCAGATTGACGCCAGCGCCCTCCCGATGGGGTGTGGTGCCGGAGATATGACGAACGGGGCGGATGGACATGATGGATCCTGTCTGAGAACGGCGATGTGATAGGAGAGAGATAGGGTGAAACCGGCCCCGCTTAAAGCCCCATTTCTGCAAATGACGGCTTGCACCTTGGGCGTGATGTCAGGATCGAGCCCTGACCTTTACAATTTTTCGGTAATCGTCCGATCGCCCTCTTCAGGGACGTGATGACGGGTTGAAGCCATCAGCATGGGCAGAATATCTTCGCTCGTATCGGCCACCAGATAATTGACGTTGAACCGATCGCGAATAAAGCGCGTGTCCCGCATATGCTCGAACAAGGATAAAAGCGGCTTCCAGAAGCCCTTAATATCGGCAATCAGAATCGGTTTGGTGTGTTGGCCGAGTTGCGACCAAGTGAGCTGTTCGACCAATTCCTCGAGCGTACCAACACCACCGGGCAGGGCGACGAAGGCATCCGCCCGATCGAACATCAATTGCTTGCGGGTATGCATATCGGGCACGACGATCATATCATCGGCTTCTTTCAGCATCACTTCGCGGTCTTTGAGAAATTCCGGAATAATGCCTGTGACCTTGCCGCCATGATCGATGACGGCGCGGGCAACAGTACCCATCAAGCCGGTATTGCCGCCGCCATAGACAAGGCGGAGGCCTTCGTCAGCCATGGTCTTGCCGAGGTGAAAGGCTGCTTGCTCGAAAGCAGGGTCATTGCCCTGACCAGAGCCGCAATAAACGCAAATCGAAGTGAGTTTTTTCATAGGATTTTGTTGCACCGCGAAAGAGTTGTCGTCAAGGCGCGTTAAGGTCCTGTCTGGCCATTCATTCCGATTCATGTATCACTATGGCGTAGTCGGAGAAACGAAGAGATGGCATCGATGAAAAATTGGCTTTTGCTTGGGTTGGCGGTCGTTTTGCTGATCGGCATTGGGGTTTATTATCGCATGTCACCAGGGTCGGTGTTGTCCGTCGATGCTTCCAAGGCTCCGATCGAAGCGGCCCTGCCGCCTCCGAAGGCCGCGCCAGCGGAAACGGCGCCGATTGCTCCACCGCCAAAGCCCGCCATCGAAGCACCGAGTTTTGATATTGTGCGGGTGGAGCCGACCGGTGAGCTGGTTGTCGGCGGGCGGGGTGAGCCGGGCGCTGAAATGACGCTTCTGGATGGCGGCAAGCCGTTGGATAAGGTTAAAGTGGGTGATAATGGCCAGTTTGCCATGGTGCCGCAGCCTTTGACGCCGGGCTCGCATAATCTCACGCTTTCGATGAAGCTGGGCAATGGTCAAACCCTTTTGTCGACCCAAAATGTGGCTGTTGATGTGCCGGACAATAAATCGGGTCCGCTTCTGGTTGCCAAAACCGAGGCAGGTAAACCAACCCAATTGTTGACACCGGTTTCCCCGGAAGAGGCAAAGTCCGCGTCGACCACGACCCCTTCCGCACAAACGAGCCAAACGCCGGACACGAATGCAGGAAGAGCGATTGTAGCCATCACCGTTGTTGAGGCGGAGGATGCCGGAACGCTCTATGCCGCGGGTAAGGCGGCACCGGGGGCAACCGTTCGGCTTTATCTGAACGACACCTATCTTGCCCCTGCCGATGTTGGTGCGGATGCGGCCTGGTCGCTCAAGATTGCCAAGGGGGTGGTGCCCGGCCAATACCGCATCCGGGCCGATGATGTTGATCCGGCAACCGGCAAAGTCCTTTCAAGGGCCGAGGTGACGTTTGATTTTACCGCCAAACCGGCTGCCACCGCCGCAACACCGGCGCCGGCGCCCGCGCCGGCCGCGGAAGCGACCATGCCAAAGCAGGCAGCAACGGTAGTGGTTGATTCGATCGAGACCGCGACCGTTATTCGCGGCGACAGCCTGTGGCGGATCAGCCGCAAGACCTATGGCTCGGGCTATCGCTATACCGATATCCATCGGGCCAATCAGGAGCAGATTCGGGATCCTGATCTGATTTATCCCGGCCAAATCTTTGTTTTGCCTAAATTGAACCCGTAAAGTTGCTGCAGCCAAGCAAGAATCTGTCTATTTCGGGTTGAACCTTTTGTTGGAGTGACGCATCTCTCCCACAACTGTGGCGTGCCTACGGGCGCGACCCGGTATTGCAGTGCTTAATGTGTATTCAGGATAATTTAATGGCGCGTTCCATGTCTCGCGGTCGTTCTGCCCCTCCAGCCGCGTCGTCACGCGGTAATTCGTCCATGTGGCGGACAGTCAGTGGTTTTTGGCCCTATCTGTGGCCGGAGGATCGCGCCGATCTCCGATTGCGGATCATCTGGGCGACGCTGCTGCTGCTGCTCGCCAAACTGGTGACGATTGCCGTTCCCTACACGTTCAAATGGGCGACCGATGCGCTGGCCCCTTCGATCATTTCCGGACAATCGGATTGGTGGCTGATCAGCATTCCAGTGGCGTTGACGCTGATCTACGGTTTCACCCGCGCTTTGATGGCGTTGCTCACCCAGGTGCGCGACGCGCTATTTGCCGCGGTCGCCATGCACTCGGTGCGCCGGCTCGCCAATGAGACGTTCGAGCATATGCATCGCCTGTCGTTGCGTTTCCATCTCGAGCGCAAGACGGGTGGATTGACTCGCGTTTTGGAGCGCGGGCGGGCGGGCATTGAATCCATCGTGCGCATGACGATGCTGACGCTGTTTCCGACGATCATCGAATTTATCATGATCCTTGCGGTGCTGCTTTATGAGTTCGACTGGCGCTACGCGATCATCACCATTCTCATGATTGTCGCCTATATGGTGTTCACCACCAAAGCGACCGAATGGCGCATCAATATCCGCCGTTCGATGAACGAGAGCGATACGGATGCGAGCGGCAAGGCCGTCGATAGTCTTTTGAATTTCGAGACGGTGAAATATTTCGGCTCCGAGGCGCGCGAAGCCTCGCGCTATGACAAGGCGATGGAGCGTTTCGAGCGCGCCAGTGTCAAAGCCTATATTTCGCTGGCGGTGCTAAACGCCGGACAGGCGGTGATCTTCACCGGCGGTCTTACGCTGTGCATGGTGTTGGTGGTGGATGGTATCCGCCAAGGTCGCCACACGATCGGCGATTTCGTGCTCGTCAACGCCATGCTGCTGCAGCTTTATCAGCCGCTCAATTTCATGGGCATGGTGTATCGCGAGATCAAACAGGCCATCATTGATATTGACCAGATGTTCGATGTTCTGGATCAGGAGCCCGAGATTGCCGATCATCCGGGTGCCAAGGCGCTGCATATCAGTAATGGCGAAGTCACCTTCGAGAATGTGCAGTTCTCCTATACGCCGCAGCGCAAGATTCTGGATGGCATCAGCTTTACTGTGCCCGCCGGCAAGACGGTTGCAATTGTCGGCGCGTCGGGTGGCGGTAAATCGACGCTCTCGCGGCTCTTGTTCCGGTTCTATGAGCCGCAATCGGGCCGTATTCTGATCGACGGACAAAACATCAGCGAGGTGAAGCAGACCTCGCTCCGCGCGGCCATCGGCATGGTGCCGCAGGATACGGTGCTGTTTAACGACACCATCCTCTACAATATCCGCTATGGCCGCTGGGATGCGTCGCCTGAGGACATTGAAGAGGCGGCGAAGTTCGCCCAGATCGACAAGTTCATCAAATCCCTGCCGGATGGGTATGAGACCAGCGTCGGCGAACGTGGGTTGAAACTCTCGGGCGGCGAGAAACAACGCGTTGCCATTGCCCGGACGATTTTGAAAGCGCCGCCGATTCTGGTGCTGGATGAAGCAACCTCAGCACTCGACAGCTTTACCGAGCGTGAAATTCAGAACGCGCTCGATACGATTTCGCAGGGCCGCACGACGCTGGTGATTGCGCACCGGCTTTCCACCATCATCAATGCCGATGAAATTCTGGTGCTGGAGAAGGGCAAAATCGCCGAGCGCGGGCGCCATCATGAATTGCTGGAGGCCAAGGGCATCTATGCCAATCTTTGGCAACGTCAGCGCCAAGTGGCGGAGGCACGGCAAACGCTTGAGAATACGGGTGAAATCTTGACCCCGGAAGCAGTTTCAGCCGATAGTTGATTTATTCGCGCATTCGCGCGGCATTTGGAGCTTTCATGTCGATCTTTGATTCCGTTCGTAAACAGATTGTACCGGTCCATCGCGAAGGTTGGCCCTTTATTGCGATTTTTGCGGTCGTCGCCAATCTGCTTGCGTGGATTTGGGGTCCGCTTGGCTGGGTTGGAGCCATTCTGACAGCATGGTGCGCCTATTTCTTCCGCGATCCGGCCCGTACCGTACCGGTTGGCGAAGGCTTGGTGATTTCGCCCGCCGATGGCGTTGTGTCCCTGATTATGCCAGCCGTTCCGCCGCCCGAGCTTGGACTTTCGGATCAACCGTTGACGCGCATTTCGGTGTTTATGAACGTGTTCAACTGCCATGTGAACCGCGTGCCGGTGGCGGGCGTCATCGAAAAAATCGCTTATCGGCCCGGCCTGTTTCTCAATGCCGATCTCGACAAAGCCAGCGACGATAATGAGCGGAATGCGATTATTGTTGATACGGGTACAGAGCGTTATGGCGTTGTGCAGATCGCGGGTCTGATCGCGCGGCGGATTGTGAGCTTTGTTGATGAAGGCGATCGATTGGAAGTGGGCGAACGGTTTGGCCTGATCCGTTTTGGTTCGCGCGTCGATGTCTATTTGCCTGATGGCGTGCATCCGGTAGTGGGCGTAGGCCAAACCATGGTGGCGGGCGAAACGGTCATTGCGATGAAGGGCAAAGCGGCCACTTCGCGGGAATTCAACACGCTATGACGGATCTATTTCCCTCCTTTGAGCCGGATAAAGAGACCCGTCCGCGCCGGTTTAATACCGTGCCGTTGCGGTTATTGATCCCGAATGTGGTGACGCTGTTGTCGCTTTGCGCCGGCTTAACCGCCATTCGTTTTGGCTTTGAAGGCCAGCTTGGTGATGCGATTATCGCCATTCTCGTGGCTGCCGTACTCGATGGTCTGGATGGCCGCATTGCGCGGTTGTTGAAGGGCACATCGCGGTTTGGAGCCGAGCTCGACAGCCTTGCCGATTTTATCAGCTTTGGCGTGGCACCCGCGATTCTCCTCTATGTGTTTGGCCTGAACAATCTGAAATCCATCGGCTGGATTGTTGCATTGCTGTTTGCCTCCGCAGCAGCCCTTCGGCTTGCGCGCTTTAATGTGATGATTGACGATCCGGCGCGGCCCGAATGGCAAAAGAACTTTTTTGTCGGTATTCCGGCACCGGCCGGTGCTTTGACGGGACTTTTGCCGGCCTATTTCATGGAATTGGGCTTCACGCCGCCGCCGTTTTTCTCGGTCGTCGAGGCGCTTTATTTGCTTTTCATCGCCTATCTGATGATCAGCCGGATTCCGACCTATGCCGGTAAAACCTTCGGTAGCCGCGTTCCGCGGGAGTGGGTGGTGCCGTTTTTCGTGATTGCGATTGCTATGGTCGGCCTGCTGGTGACGTATCCCTTCGGATTTTTGGCGTCTGTTACCGTGCTGTATTTGATTTTGATCCCGTTTGGGGTCAAAAAGTACCGCACCTTGGAAAAAGCGCAAAAAGCCGAGCATCCGGTCGGTTGAGGCGGTTCACAAACCGTTTTGTTTCGGTTAGGGTCCGCGCTTCCTGAAGGGTCGCGCATGACGGCCTGTTTATCAGCCAATATGGCGTTTGAAGGTTTTTGATGGCGAAAGAAGAAGTTCTTGAATTTCCCGGCACGGTGACGGAATTGTTGCCGAACGCAATGTTTCGCGTGCAGCTTGAAAATGATCACGAGATCATCGCGCACACGGCAGGAAAGATGCGCAAAAACCGCATCCGCGTGTTGGCTGGCGACAAGGTGCTCGTCGAAATGACGCCCTATGATCTGACCAAAGGCCGGATTACCTACCGCTTCAAGTAAAGTCCGGCGTTTTGCGGGCTGATGGCGTGGGGCCGAGGGGATGGGATTGAGCGTGACTTCATTCAACCTTGTTTTGGCTTCCGCGTCGCCGCGTCGTCTCGATCTGTTGCGACAGATCGGGATAGAGCCTGTGGCGTGCCTTGCTGCCGATCTCGATGAAACGCCAAAGCCTGTCGAACTACCGCGCGAGCTTGCCAAACGCTTGGCCCTTGCGAAGGCGCTCGCGTGTCTTGAGCCCGCACGGGCCTTGCTGCCTGATCAGCGCTTTCTTGTGCTAGCGGCCGATACGGTGGTTGCCGCCGGGCGGCGCATCTTGCCGAAGGCGGAAACGCCCGATCAGGCGGAAGCTTGCCTTGACGTGTTGTCGGGTCGTTCCCATCGCGTTTTTACCGCCATGTGCATTGCAACGTCGGACGGCACAACGCGCCAGCGGCTGGTTGAAACGCGGGTGACGATGAAGCGGCTATCGGCGGAGGAGCGGCAAGCCTATCTGGCCAGTGGCGAATGGCAGGGCAAAGCAGGAGGTTATGCCATTCAAGGGCGCGCGGCGGCCTTTGTCAGCGATCTGTCGGGATCTTATTCAGGCGTTGTCGGGTTGCCGCTCTATGAGACAGCCCAAATGCTGGCAGGCTTCGGACCTATAAAATCGGGTTCGTCATGAGCGATAGCGATAAGCCATCCGAGAAGAAATCCGCCGACATCGTCATGCTGGGCCGTTGCCCGATGTGCCGTAAGCGGGCCACGCTGGATTATCGCCCGTTTTGCTCGAAACGCTGCTCCGATCTCGATCTCGCCAAATGGCTGGGGGGCAATTATGCCATTCCGGCGGAAGAAACCGACCTGTCCGAAGATGATCTGAACGCCCCATATGCGCCGGAATAAGATGGGCAGAGCGTTCCTGCCATCTGGTTGTGTAGCCTTAAATTTCCCCTATTGATTGCAGTCACCGGTCGTTTTACCTTGCGTGAACGGGTTTCGGTTCGGTTGTGCAATCATGGCATCGGCTTCACGTTTTCATCGACATTTGACGGCGACCGGCCTTGCCGCTTTGGTTATCGTCGGGCTGTTGGTGATGTCGTCGTTCACCCCGCCGGTGAAGGCTGGATCGTCCACCCTTCTCCCGAAGGTCTGCTTCTCGCCGGAAGGGCATTGCGCAACGATTATTCTCGACGAAATTGCAGCAGCGCAGCGCAGTATTCGCGTTCAAGCCTATAGCTTTACCTCGCACGAGATAGCGGATGCCTTGATCGCCGCCGCTAAGCGGGGGGTGGATGTGGCCGTTATCGTCGACAAAAGCCAGACATCAGAGCGCTCTTCGGTGTTACCGGATCTGCATGATGCGCATTTGGCGGTATTTGTCGATTATTGCTGCGCCATTGCTCATAATAAGGTGATCATTATCGATGAGCACCGTTTAATCACCGGATCATATAATTTCACAAAAGCCGCAGAATCGAAAAACGCGGAAAATCTGCTGTTGCTGGATGATCCGACGCTGGCCAAATCCTATCTGGAAAACTGGAATATACACCGCGCCGGCGCCGAAAAACTGGCGATGCGCTAGCGTCGTTCGTTCACCGTTTTTTCGACCATCGCGTAAAAATCCCTTGCAAAAACATGGGGTTGACCCAAGGGGCGGTCTTTGATGTCGATCCGCAACCCGTTGCGCAAGAGCTTGCGGCGCTCGGTATCCCCCGCCAGTTGAAGGGCTTTGCGGATATAGTCTTCAATGCTGAAGCACGCGAGATCGCCAAGTCCCGCATTGGACAGGTTGGAATAGGACAAGCGCTCGAAAAAGGCCGGTCCAACAAGAGATATCACAGGTACTCCCATGAACATCGACTCGCACGTCGTGGTTCCACCCGTTTGCGGGAAGGTGTCGAGCGAAATATCCATTTCATTATACCAGCGCATATGCTTGCCGCGCACATAGATAAACTGCACGCGATCTTCAGCAACGCCTTGTTGTGCAAAAGCGGCGATCATGGATTCCTTAAAAGCCGGCACCCCCGACTCAGGCCTGACGAACATAAATTTGGACCCCGGTGTTGCAGCGGTAATTTTCGCCCAGGTTTCCAAGACTTTTGGACTGTATTTGTAGGGGTTGTTGGCTGTGCCGTAGGTCACATAGCCATTTCGTTGCGACGGAATAATCGGGTTGATGGCTTCCTGCTCGTTAAAGCCCAAATTGCCCATCGCGACCCAAGATTGGGGCATGATGAAAGGTTTTTCGATCAACAAAGCGGGATCGGGCGGATTGATGTAGGGATCAACCAAAATATAGTCGATGGTTTCAAGCCCCGCCGAATGGGGATAGCCCAACCAGCTGGCCTGAAGGGGCGCAGGCTTATACGCCATGACTTCGAGCTTGTTCATGTCGGTTGAACTGCCCAATTCAAACAGCATGTCGACGCGATCTTTAGCGATCAATTGCGCCGCATCGCGATCCGCAATGGCCTTGTGCCAATGGAATTGATTGACCCGCGTTTCAATATATTTCTGAACTCCATCGGGATTATTCCGGCTCCATGAATAGCAATAGAGCTCGAATTTATCGTAATCGACAAACTCGAACAGCGGCATGGCGAAATACGCGACGGGATGGTTCCGCAGATCCGAACTCATGATACCGAGACGGATTTTTGAGCGTTTTTCAATCACAGGAGGGGCAGAAATCGGGTTCAGCCTGGCCTTTGCAAGCTCGATTCGGCCCCAGATGCGGTGTTGTTCGAGAATTTCGTAGCGATCTTCCGGCAATTCAACGCGGGCCAGGTGATAATGCAACGCATCGTGCAGGCTTTCATTCGCCCAGGTGCGGCCCAATTCCTTGAACGTCCCCAACCGGGCGACGAGATCGAACCGGCCCATCCGCACAAGGACGTTTCGGGCCATGCGAATGAAGCGGGAGGGAAGCGCGCCAAGGGACAGGGCCTTGATCACGGCTTCATAGCCCGCCTGAATATGCTCGGCCTCATCGCCATACCGCGAGCGATCAAGACTATTGGCGTAATTCATCCAGTAAATGGCGTTGTCGGGCTGTAAGTCTACCGCGCGTCTATAGTGCTCATTGCCTTTTTGGCGGTCAAACCGGCCAACGGTTTCAGCATATTGGAAATGCGCCCAGGCATCATTTGGGGCTTCTGCTATGCGGGTCTCAAGCAGGGTTTCGGCCTCCTTGAAGCGACCGCCGCGCCGCAGGACCATGATACGCGCCTCGATCAAGCGGTGATTGGTCGGCAATTTCGCGAGCGCCTTTTCAACCAGCTCAACAGCTTCGTCATGATGTTCGAAATCGGTTGCAACCTTGATGCGATCGATCCAGCTGGCCACATCGTCCGGCTTCAAGCGAAGGGCGGTGTCGAAGCGCATAACGGCTTTGGGCAGGTCACCCATCTGGACATAGGCGGTGCCGAGAAGCCTCTGAAATTCATGAGATTTTGGATTATGGCGAACCAATTGGCCAAAAATCGCCGCAGCCTCAACGCCGCGCTTGGCGTCAAGCAGAAGGTTGCCCTTGTTGAGAAGCGCGCCCTGATTTTTCGGATCCAGTTTGATCGCCTGATCAAAGGCTTTCAGGCCGTCCTCAATCCGTCCCTGTCGGCGCAGGGCGACGCCCAACATGTTCCAGAGATCGTATTGGCGGGGATTGCCTTGAACGCCTTCACGAAGGCGCCGTTCTGCTTCCTGTGGCTTGCCGGTGATCAATAATAGGCGGCTGAGCTGGAGCAAATCGGCGATGAGAACCGGCTTGTTGTCTTGGCGCAGCGCGTCGAGATGCCGGGCGAGCATTTCGGCTGATTCTTGGGGAAACCCCTCTTTTTCCCGCTGCAACGCTTGGTTGAGCATGGCCGATTTTCTCCACGGTTGCGATAGAACAGCTTTAGCTTCGAGTGCTTTAAGCAATTCTTACGTTACGTAAGAATAATCGTTCAATAAGGCAACCATGGATATGCCGGTCTTACCGGCTTTAGACGGTTTGACGCAACCAGTGGACGAGGCCGGCGGTGGAGCCGTTGAGCCCTCCGGTCGGCGTTTCACCCTTCACGACGGGCAAGAATTGGGTCGCGAGTTCCTTGCCGAGCTCGACACCCCATTGATCGAAGGCATTGAGCCCCCAAATGGCTGCCTCTACAAACACGCGGTGCTCGTAAAGCGCGATCAAGCCGCCAAGTGTCTCGGGCGTGAGGCGCCGATAGGCGAGGGTGAGCGAGGGGCGATTGCCCGGAAAAACCCGATGCGGTGCCAGTCGGCGGGCCTCCTCCGGCGAGCGTCCCATGGCCAGCAATTGCTGTTCGGCCTCGGCCTCCGTGCGGCCCGTCAGCAAGGCGTCGGATTGCGCCAGACAATTGGCCATGAGCAATTGGTGGTGTTCGACGAGGTCCGGTTCATGCCCTTCGGCGGCGATCAGAAATTCGACCGGCACAATGTCCGTACCCTGATGCAAGAGCTGGAAAAAGGCGTGTTGCGAATTGGTGCCCGGCTCTCCCCAGACAATCGGGCCGGATGCCCGCGTCAATGCCGCGCCGGCTTTATCCACGCGCTTGCCGTTTGATTCCATGTCGAGCTGCTGCACATAGGCGGCAAACCGCGCGAGCCGCTGGTCATAGGCGATGAGCGCACGGCTTGGAAGGTTGGCGATGTTGCGATGCCAGATTCCGACCAAAGCGAGCAGAACGGGTAAGTTGTGGTCGAGCGGGGCGGTGGCAAAATGCCGGTCCATCGCTTCAGCCCCCTTCAAAAATTCTTCAAAATGCTGGGCACCGATGGCCAGCGCGAGCGGCAGGCCGATCGAGGACCAGATCGAATAACGCCCGCCGACCCAATCCCAGAAGCCGACAATACGGTCCGGCCGGATCGGAAACGCGGCTGCTTTGTCGAGCGCGGTGGAAACGGCCACAAAATGGTCGCTGACGGCTTCTTCGCCGAGGACTTCGGCAATCCAGCGTCGCGCGGAATGGGCGTTCGTCATGGTTTCTATGGTGGTAAATGTTTTGGACGCCACGATGAACAGCGTACGCGCCGGCGATAACCGCTCCAGCGTATCGGTTAAATGGGCGCCATCAATGTTGGAGACGAAATGGAGCCTTGGCCCTGTGTGGTAGGGCGATAGCGCGAGCGTGGTCATGGCCGGGCCCAGATCGGAGCCGCCAATGCCGATATTGACGATATCGGTGAACATATCGCCTTTTGCCCCTTTGATCTCGCCGATCCGGATGCTTTCGGCGAGATGAAGCATTTTATTCCGTTCGGCGACAATATCGGGCTGCACATTTTTGCCGTCGACGAGGATCGGCCTGTTATCGAACCGGCGCAGGGCGGTATGCAAAACGGCGCGGTTTTCCGTGGTGTTGATCTTGACCCCGGAAAGCATGGCATCCCGCTGGGCTTCCACGCCGGCAGCGATTGCGAGATCGAGCAGTTTGGCGCGCGCCGGATCGTCAATCGAGGTCTTGGACCAATCAAGCAGAAAAGGCCCTGATGCGGTGGAATAGCGGTTAAACCGGTCTGGATCGGCGGCAAAGAGTTCCCGAATCGGATGCGCGGAATGGGCTTGGTAATGGGCCGTCAAATCGGCGAAGGCATTATCAATGGCGCGGGGCATGGCAAATCCGGGATGAAAAAAATGAACGCTTCGGTTATCATCGAAGGGCGGGGCGTGGCAAAGGTCAAGATGGGATTTCTGCTTTCCGTAATTAACGCTTTTGACAGACTTGATACCGGCGATGCCTTATGGGTTGGTGCGCGATCCGCTCTTGATCGCCAAAAGAAAAGGAAGAGGCCATGACACAAATCGGGACCGTGCCCCATCATCCGGCTTTTGCGGATGGACATGTGGCTGTTATCACGGGTGCAGCGTCGGGAATTGGTCTGGCGGCGGCCAAGACCTTTGCGGGCTTGGGGATGAAAATTGTTCTGGCCGATCTTGCCGGAGAGCGGCTTGAGGCTGCGGCCAGAGATGTGGCGGCCCGATCCAAACACGGAGCCGATGGCGTCCGCGCGGTACCGACCGATGTCAGTCAGCTCGACGACATCCGCGCGCTGGAAATCGCCGCGACATCGGCCTTTGGTGCCGTTGATGTGTTGATGAACAATGCCGGTGTTCAACCGGGCAGTTCGATCCTCGGGGCTACGAGCGATTGGCGGCGAATCATCGATGTGAATTTATGGGGCATCATCGAGGGCAGCAGGATTTTCGCGGCGGCGATGATCAAGACTGGAAAGCCGGCTTTGATCATCAATACGGGATCGAAACAGGGCATTACGACGCCGCCGGGCGATCCGGCCTATAATGTCTCGAAAGCGGGTGTGAAGGCGTTTACCGAAGCGTTGCAGTATGAGTTGCGCAATCAAGAGGGCTGCAAGGTGAGCGCGCATTTGCTGATCCCCGGTTTTGTGTTCACGGCCTTGACGGCCAATGGCCGCACCGAGAAGCCCGCAGCTGCCTGGACGTCCGAGCAGACGGTTGATTTTATGGTGGCGAGCATCAATGCCGGTGACTTCTACATTCTCTGCCCCGACAATGATGTGAGCCGTGCGCTTGATGAACGGCGCATTGCGTGGGCGGCGGGTGATATTATTGAAAACCGGCCCCCATTGTCGCGCTGGCACCCCGATTATGGCGACGCGTTCAAGCAAAGTGTCGCCGATCTTTGATCGGTGAAGGGTAAATCGTATGACGCAAGCAAGCATCCCGATTGGCGCGTTTGAAAACAGCTTCGCCAGGCTACCCGACGGCTTTTTCCAGCGTTTGAACCCGACGCCGGTAAGCCAGCCGGTGTTGCTCGCGTTTAATGATGACCTCGCCAAGGAATTGGGGCTTCAGACGGCGACGCTGTCGCAGCAAGATTTGGCTGCGATTTTTGCCGGAAATGTTGTTCCGAGCGGTGCCGAGCCTTTGGCGGCGGTTTATGCGGGGCATCAATTCGGCAATTTCGCGCCGCAATTGGGGGATGGTCGCGCGATTTTGATCGGCGAAGTGCGTGATCGGGCAGGGCGGCTGCGCGATCTGCAACTGAAGGGCTCCGGCCCCACGCTCTATTCACGGCGCGGCGACGGGCGGGCAGCGCTCGGGCCGGTGTTGCGTGAATATCTGATCAGCGAAGCCATGCATGCAATGGGCATTCCCACCACGCGGGCGCTGGCTGCGGTTCTGACAGGCGAGCAGGTGTTGCGCGAAGGGTATCGGCCGGGCGCGGTGATGACGCGGGTGGCGGCCAGCCATATTCGCGTCGGCAGTTTTCAATATTTCGCCGCCCGTGACGATTGGGCCGGCATCCGGACGCTCGCTGATTATGTGATTAAGCGTCATTACCCCGAAGCGCTATACGCCGAGAGCCCCGCCCTTGCTTTGTTGCAAGGCGTTATCGAGCGGCAAGCCAAGCTGATCGCGCGATGGATGATGGTAGGGTTTATCCATGGCGTGATGAACACCGATAATATGACGCTATCGGGTGAAACGATCGATTTCGGCCCCTGTGCCTTTATGGATGCCTATGATCCCAAAACCGTTTTCAGCTCGATCGATCAGTTCGGCCGCTATGCCTATGGGCGGCAGCCGGGCATTGCGCAGTGGAACCTCGCCCGATTGGCTGAAGCGCTGGTGCCTTTGATTGATCCGGACGAGGCAAAGGCCGTGGAGTTGGCCTCCGCCGCAATTTCGGATTTCGCACCGATCTATCACGAGGCGTGGCTTGCCGGCATGCGGGCGAAATTGGGGCTACTTACCGAGGACGAGGATGACCGCGCACTGATCGGGGATTTTCTCGACGGTCTGGAACGTACCAGTACCGATTTTACGCTCGCTTTCCGGCGGTTGGCGGATACGCTGGACGGGAACAAGGCCGGCGCTTTTCCAGCCCTTGTTAAACACGATGCCCTGCTGACCGACTGGCTTGCGCACTATCAAGCCCGATGCGCGCGGGACCAATTGGCACCTTCAGACCGTGCCGCGGCGATGCGACAGGTGAACCCGATCTATATTCCGCGCAACCATCAGGTCGAGGCGGCGCTCGCGGCTGCCGTTGAGGTGGGCGATCTGGGGCCCTTCAACCGCCTGCACGCTATACTGGCTGCTCCCTATGAGGAAGTCGCTGGACGGGAAGCCTATGCCGAGCCTGCGGGCCCCTCCGAGCAGGTCTTCCAGACCTTTTGCGGGACATGATACCTTCGACCGCTTGACAGAACCGCGCCTTGAAGGCACGTCGGGTATACGATAGCCTTGCGTGCGGCGGCGCAAACCGGCCGCCCGATATGATTGGAGTTAAAGCCCATGCAGACCATTTTTGCTGCCTCGACCGAACGGACCTCGCTTTCAAACCTCGTTCGTGGTGCCGCGCTTGCGCTGTTAGGTTCCGCGCTGCTTGCGATTTCCGCAAAAGTGCAAGTGATCTGGCCTGTGCCGATGACCATGCAAACGCTGGTTGTGTTGTTGATGGGGGCTTATGGCGGCTCGCGCCTCGCGGGTGCAACCGTGTTGGCCTATCTGGTGGAAGGCGCTTCGGGCCTTCCCGTCTTCTCGACCGGCGCCGGTTTGGCGTTTATGGCCGGCCCGACGGGTGGCTATCTCGCGGGCTTCCTCCTCTCCGCCGTTTTGACCGGTTATGCGTTCGAGCGCGGCTATGCCCGCACGCTGCTTGGCGCTCTGGCCGTGTTCATCGTGGCCGATAGCGTGATTCTTGGTCTGGGCTTCGCATGGCTCTCGGTGCTGTTTGGTGCGGAAAAGGCGCTTGCCGTTGGCGTGATGCCCTTCCTGCTTCCGGAAGCCCTGAAGATTGCTTTGGCGCTGGCTTCTGTGCCGGTGGCAGGCGCTTTCTTTGCTCGCAAGGCGCGCGCTGAGTAATTACTCGGCCCCTTTGAAACGCTCTGGCGCGTCAGCGACGCGCCAGAAAGCCCGATCCATCGCCCCGGATCGGCTGACGAGCCACGGGAAATGCCCGTAGCGAAACGAGAGTTGGCCGGCAGCCTGACCGGCCTCATCCCCCGAGATCATCAGTCGATAAAGCGCCGAAGCGAGCCCTGAGCGGTCGGCGCCGCCCTCGCAATGGATCAGGACGGGCGGTTCCGCGCTCCGCATGACATCAATAAGCGATTGCAGCGTAGCCTCGTTCGGCTCCTCATTCGCCGAAAGCGGGATGCTGACATAATGCAGGCCGGCAGCATCGGCCGTTGCGTGCTCTGTGCGATACCATTCCGCGTCCGCCTGTTCACCGCGCAGATTGATGATGGTTCGCAACCCCTCCTCGCGTATCAGAGCTCTGAGATGATCGGGAGAAAGCTGGGCCGAGCGATAGATTTGGCCCTCGACAACCGCATGGACATTGCCGGAGAGCCGTAACATCAAGGCCCAACCGCCAAGCGTGAGGATGGTAATCGTCAGCAGAAGTCCGATGGCGACAAGGCTTCGGCTCTGCATGCGGAACGGCGACATTACGATGGCATCTCTCCTTCGGGCAAGGCGCAGCGGCTTAGGTCGCGTGTCATGGGAGAATAAACCAACCGTAAGATGCAATATCGGTATTATTTGCAGGATTTTGTAAAAAATGATCTGCGTCGATGGTCTTAGGGTAATCTGCTTAATAGGCCCTTTCGTAAGGATGTGGTCCGACATAGAATGCCAGATGACGACATAAAAAATGGGGAGTACGCCACATGAAGATTAAGTTTGCTTGGCTTCTAGCAGCCAGCATGTTCACCGCGCCGGTACTGGCTGCGGATTCCATCAAGATTGGTCTTTCCGGTCCATTCACGGGCGGCTCTTCGTCCATGGGCGTCAGCATGCGGGACGGCGTCAAGCTGGCCGTCAGCGAAATCAACGCGGCAGGCGGCGTTATGGGCCGGCCGCTGGAAGTCGTCGAGCGTGACGATGAAGCGAAGAACGAACTCGGCGTGCAGATTGCGCAGGAGCTGATCAACAAGGAAAACGTGGTCGCAACGGTCGGCTATATCAATACCGGCGTGGCGTTGGCCTCGCAGCGCTTCTACCAAGAGGCCGAAATTCCCGTGTTCAACAATGTGGCCACCGGTTCGATCGTCACCAAGCAATTTGCGGGTGCCGATTTCAAGGCTAATTATATTTTCCGCAACGCGGCGAATGATACGATTCAGTCGGCCATGATCGCGGAAGAGGCGGTGAAGCGTCAGAATTTCAAAAAGCCTGCGATTTTGGCGGATGCCAGCAATTACGGTCAGCTCGGCAAGACCGATCTGACCAATGCGCTTTCGAAACTCGGTGTCACGCCGGTGGCCACCGAGAAGTTCAACGTCGGCGATACCGACATGACCGCGCAATTGCTCCGCGCGAAAGAAGCGGGCGCTGATGTGATCTTGACCTATGCGATTGGTCCGGAGCTGGCGCAGATTGCCAACGGTATGGCCAAGCTCGGCTGGAAAGTGCCGATGATCGGTTCATGGACGCTGTCGATGGCGAGCTTCATCGATACGGCAGGCCCGAATGGCGACGGCGCGATGATGCCGCAAACCTTCATTCAGCAGCCAACCACGCCAAAGCGTAAGGCGTTTATCGAAGCCTATCAGAAGGCCTATAATATCGACCGGATTCCTTCGCCTGTTTCGGCAGCGCAAGGCTATGACTCGATCTATCTGCTGGCAGCCGCCATCAACCAGGCCAAGAGCACCGAAGGCCGCGCCATCCGCGAAGCCCTCGAAAATCTCGGCACCAAGGTTGAAGGCGTGGTGACGACCTATGACCATCCGTTCACCGCGACCGATCACGAAGCGATCTCGGATAATATTCCGGTGTTCGGCTTGGTGAAGAACGGCCGTGTCGGACCGGCCCACCCTGAAGACCTCGAGGGCGATAAGGCCCTTCGCATCAAGCCAAAGGCATAAATTGCCCGGCTAGAGACGGTAATGATCGTCCCCGCCCGCATCAAGCGGGCGGGGTTTTCACAAAAGGGGGGCGGGCCGTGCAGATTTTGATGCAGTTGATTGTCAGCGGTATATCGGTTGGCATGATCTATGGCGTGATTGCCTTTGGCTATCAGCTGACCTTTTCAACCTCCAAAACACTGAATTTCGGCCAGGGCGAAGCGCTGATGCTCGGCGCCCTTGTGGGCCTGACCACCATCAATTTTCTCATCGGTCAACAGATCGGCACGTTTTGGGCCTATGTGATCATGCTCCCCGTGGTGCTGGCCTTTGGCGCGCTGCAGGGCAGTGTGGTGGAGTGGCTGGGGGTTCGCCCCGCCATGCGCGCCAAATCGGAAGCGGGGTGGATTATGGCCACCATCGCGCTGGGCATTATTTTCAAAAACCTCGCCGAAAATATCTGGGGCCGCGATGCGCTGAAATTTCCGTCGCCACTTCCCGAGGCCTCGCTGTCATTTGGCGGTATTCGCATTCAGCCGATGGAAATCGTCGTTGTTGTGGGGGCGATTGCGCTGATGCTCGGCGTCGAGTTTTTCAACCGCCGTTCAATCTACGGCAAAGCCGTAGTGGCGACCTCGAATGACCGCGATGCCGCGGGCTTGATGGGCATCAACACCAACCGCATCATCACCTTTTCTTACGCGCTTTCCTCCATGAGCGCGGCCTTTGCGGGCGTGTTGGTAGCCCCCGTGACATTGACGGGCGCGACCATGGGCGCGGTGCTAGGGCTCAAGGCCTTTGCGGTAGCCATTATCGGCGGCCTTTCCAGCGGGATGGGCGTGGTGATCGGCGGCCTTATCCTCGGCATTACCGAGACGCTGACGGGATATTACATTTCGACGGGCTATAAAGATGTGCCCGGCCTTGTGTTGCTGTTGATTGTCTTGTCGCTGAAGCCTTCTGGCCTCTTCGGCAAAGCCGCTATCAAGAAGGTTTGAAGCTGATGACGAGAGCATTCTGGATCCTCGCCATTGCGGCGATAGCGGCGCTGCCCTTTGTGATGACGAGCCCGTATTATCTGCATCTGATCGTAACGATTGCGATCTTTGCGATTGTTACGCTCGGCCTTGATGTGGTGTTTGGCTATACGGGCGAAGTGTCGATCGGGCACGCAGCCTTGCTCGGCATTGGGGCCTACACCGCCGCCGTGTTGTCGATGCATTTTGGCCTTGGCTTTTGGCCAGCGATTCCGATTGCGATTACCGTGACGGCTGTGTTTGGCGCGCTCCTCGCCTTGCCCGCGCTTCGCGTGACGGGGCCTTATCTCGCCATGGTGACGCTGGCTTTTGGCACGATCATTCAAATCCTGATCAATGAAATGACGGACCTCACCAATGGTCCGCTGGGCGTTAAATTCAATACGCCTTTGTTTCTCGATTTGCGGCCTTATTCATCCGTTCTGCCGTTTCTCGACATGTCGTTCAAGCGCATGAAAGAGATGGAATTTTTCTATGTGACGGCGGCGGCCTTGCTGTTGACGATCCTCGTCATCAACCGCGTGCTAGCCTCCCATTATGGCCGCGCGTTTGAAGCCTTGCGCGATAGTCCGATTGCATCGGATTGTATGGGGGTGAGCGTTTACAAACATAAGGTAATTGCGTTCGTTCTCTCCGCCGCGTTGTCGGGGTTAGCGGGTGTATTGTTCGCCTATTCCGAACAATATGTCGCGCCGAATAATTTTACCTTTGAACTCTCCGTGCAGTTCCTGCTCGGTGTCACTTTGGGTGGGCGCAAATCCCGCCTAGGGCCTATTTTGGGTGCGGCGATTATCGTATTTCTGCCGAACCTTCTGGCCGATATTGGACTGTTCCGGATCATCGCGGGCGGCATTGCCGTTGTGGCGTTGATATCCGCCGGTGTCACGGCGCTGCGCCATCGTGAAAACCTATCCCGCGTTGCGGTGCCGGTGCTGCTTTGCGTGGCCTTCTTCGTGTTCTCGCTGCTCTTGCAAAAGATCACGGATTATAAGCTCGCCGTGTTTGGCGTCATGATCCTGTTTGTCGTCTATTATCTGCCCGAAGGCATAGTCGGCTTCTTGTCGCAGCTTTGGTCACGGCGCGGCAAGGCGATCAAGATTGATGCTGGCGTGGCGGCGTCTCCTGAAGCGCAGGCGATCACCGCTCAAGCTGGTGTATCGGCAAACAACGAGACCTTGTTGGCGGTTGAAAGCATCCTCATGCAATTTGGCGGTTTGAAAGCGCTGGATGGCGTGTCGCTTGCGATCAAGCCTGGTACCATTCACGGACTGATTGGTCCGAATGGTTCGGGCAAAAGCACAATGATGAATGTGCTTACAGGCATTTATGTGCCAACCAGCGGTGCAATCCGTTTCGGTGGCGTGGCGCTGGCCGGGTTGAAATCGCCGGAGATTGCGTTGAAGGGTATCGCGCGCACCTTCCAGAATGTGCAGCTGTTTGGCGAATTGAGCGTGCTTGAAAATGTGATGGTCGGTCTGCACCACACCTACCGCTCCGGCTTTTTCAGCGTCGCGTTGAAAACCACTTTGGCACGTCACGAGGAGGCGAGGGCACGCGCCCGCGCGATGAATATTTTGCGCTTCACGGGGCTTGACGGCTTGGCCAGTGAAGAAGCCCGCAACCTGCCTTATGGCAAGCAGCGCCTGTTGGAAATCAGCCGTGCGCTGGCGCTTGATCCGCGCCTGTTGTTGCTGGATGAACCGGCCGCCGGTTTGACCGCGCCCGATATTGTCGAGCTCATCGCCATCATCCGCAAAATCCGCGAAGCGGGGCTGACGATTGTGTTGATCGAGCATCATATGGATGTCGTGATGAGTCTGTGCGACACCGTGACGGTTCTCGATTTCGGTCAAAAGATTGCCGAAGGTCTGCCTGCCGACGTGCAGCGCAACCCGCGCGTGATCGAAGCCTATCTTGGCGGCGGCGCTGCCGCCCATGCCGTCTGACGGGAGACAACGATGCTGATAATCGACAATCTCGTGGCGGGCTATGGCAAGGTCAAAGTTCTGCATGGTATTTCCATCATGGTGCCCGAGGGCAAAGTGGTGGCGCTGATTGGTTCCAATGGCGCGGGCAAGACGACCACGCTGCGGGCTTTGTCCGGCATGTTGAAGCCGGAGAGCGGATCAATCACGTTGGGTGGTAAAGACATAGCGGGGCTTACCTCGCATGAAATCACGCGGATGGGTTTGGCGCATTCGCCCGAAGGGCGGCGCGTGTTCTCGACACTGCCGGTGATGGATAATCTGTTGCTCGGGGCTTTTCCGCGCCTGACGGGTTCGCGTCATAAGGGCGATGTGGACGGCGACATCAACCGTATGTTCGAGTTGTTTCCGCGCTTAAAAGAACGTCGCACGCAATTGGCTGGAACGCTTTCAGGCGGCGAGCAACAAATGCTGGCCATGGCGCGCGCATTGATGCTTAACCCTGAAGTGCTGTTGCTCGACGAGCCTTCGATGGGCCTGTCACCGCGACTGGTCGAGGAGATTTTCGTCATCATTGAGCGGCTGAAAAAGGCAAATATGACGATGCTGCTGGTGGAGCAATTCGCCGCCGCAGCGTTGGAAGTGTCCGATTTCGGCTATGTGATGGAAAACGGCCATATCCGCACCTCAGGCGAAGCGCGCGCGTTAAAGAATGATCCGGCGGTGCAGGCGGCGTATCTGGGTGGGCATTAAGGGGGTAATTCGAACCGCGAGGCTCCTGCCTCGCATAGGTTGCGCGCCAGGGCGCGCGCGGTCCGTTAAGTGCTGCTGCACTATCATCCGTCATTGCGAGCGATAGCGACGAGCATTAACTCCGCAATCCCGGTGCTTCTTGTCCCGTCCTCTCGACATATTCGGTATAGCCGCCGCCATATTGGTGGATGCCGTCGGGTGTTAGCTCCAGCACGCGGTTGGAGAGGGCCGCTAGAAAATGCCGGTCATGCGACACGAACAACATCGTGCCTTCGTATTGCGAGAGTGCTGTAATCAGCATTTCCTTGGTGGCCATATCGAGATGGTTGGTGGGCTCGTCGAGCACCAGAAAATTCGGCGGATCGAACAGCATGATTGCCATCACAAGACGCGCTTTCTCGCCGCCGGATAGAACACGGCAACGCTTTTCGACATCATCGCCCGAGAAGCCGAAGCAACCGGCGAGTGAGCGGAGCGAGCCTTGGCTGGCTTGCGGGAAATTGTCTTCGAGCGATTGAAACACCGTGCGCTCGCCGTCGAGCACTTCCATCGCGTGCTGGGCGAAATAGGCCATCTTCACGCTGGAGCCGACCGCCACACTGCCTTGATCAGGCTCGGTTGTGCCGGTGATGAGTTTTAAAAGCGTCGATTTACCCGCGCCATTGACGCCCATCACACACCAACGCTCGCGGCGGCCGATTTGGAAATCGAGCCCTTCATAGATGCTCCGACTGCCATAGCTTTTATGGACGCCTTTGAGGTTTACAATATCGTCGCCCGAGCGGGGTGCGGGTGGGAACTCAAACTCGACCGTCTGGCGGCGCTTGGGCGGCTCGACGCGGTCAATTTTTTCGAGCTTTTTCACACGGCTTTGCACTTGGGCGGCGTGCGAGGCACGCGCCTTGAAGCGCTCGATGAATTTGATCTCTTTGGCGAGCATCGCTTGCTGGCGCTCGAACTGCGCTTGTTGTTGCTTTTCAGACATTGCGCGCTGCTGCTCGTAAAACTCGTAATTGCCGGAATAGGTGGTGAGCCCGCCGCCGTCGATCTCGACGATCTTGGTGACAATACGGTTCATGAACTCGCGGTCATGCGAGGTCATCAGCAAGCCGCCTTCATAGTTTTTGAGAAAGTCTTCGAGCCAGATCAGGCTTTCGAGATCAAGATGGTTCGATGGCTCATCGAGCAGCATCGCATCGGGACGCATGAGCAGAATACGGCCAAGCGCCACACGCATTTTCCACCCGCCGGAAAGTTTGCCGACATCGCCATCCATCATTTCCTGACTAAAACTTAAGCCCGCCAGCACCTCGCGTGCGCGGCCTTCCTGCTCGTAGCCGTCGAGTTCTTCAAAGCGTGCTTGCACTTCGCCGTAGCGCTCGATGATTTCGTCCATTTGATCGGCTTGGTCGGGGTCCGCCATAGCGGTTTCGAGTTCTTTGAGTTCGGCGGCCACAGAGCTGACGGGTCCAGCGCCCTCCATCACCTCGGCCACCGCCGAGCGGCCTGACATTTCGCCGACATCCTGGCTGAAATAGCCGATGGTGACGCCACGATCGACCGCGACGAGCCCTTCATCGGGCTGTTCTTGGCCGGTGATCATGCGGAAAAGGGTGGTTTTGCCGGATCCGTTCGGCCCAACCAGACCAATCTTTTCGCCCTTCAACAGCGAGGCGGAAGCCTCGATGAAGAGGATTTGGTGGCCATTTTGCTTGCTGACATTTTCTAAGCGGATCATGCGTTGATTAAAACCTTTACGAGAGAGCGCGCGCCCTTATGCCATTTTTGACGGCGCGCGTAAGGGTGCTTCGCTCGTTTAAGGCAAAGATTTATGAAAATCCCTTCAGGAGAAGAGAAAAGACCGCATGGAAATGGACGCCATATCGAAGGTGGCGTTAAACGAGGTGATTTTCTCATCCTTGTCCGCGACACCGAGGGTGTAGAGCAACGGCAAAAAGTGCTCGGGCGTCGGGTGGGCGGCGCGGGTCAATTGGCCCAACCCATTGGCATTGGCAATCGCGGTGAAATCGCGACGCTCGACGGCTTCCGCCACAAAGCTGTCAAAACCTTCCGCCCAGTCATAGGGCTTGGCACCAGGTGCCAACGCTATGAGGTTATGCACGACATTGCCGCTGCCGATGATCAGAACGCCCTTCTCGCGCAAGGCTTTTAAATCCTTGGCGAGCTCGAAATGCTGCTGTGGCGATTTGGTTAGATCAAGCGAGAGTTGATAGACGGGGATATCCGCCTTCGGGAACATCTTGATCAGCACCGACCATGCGCCGTGATCCAGACCCCATTCTTCACTCGACTCGGCATGGCTATCGCGCAACAGATCAAGCGTTGCGAGAGCAAAATCAGGCGCGCCGGGAGCAGGGTATTGCTGGTCGAACAGTTTTTGCGGAAAGCCGCCGAAATCATGGATCGTTTCGGGCTTGGCCGTCACATTCACCAGCGTTGTGCCGCGCGTCATCCAATGGGCCGAGACGCAGAGAATGGCGGTTGGCGTTGGCAGGCTCTGGCCGATTTTGTTCCACGACCGGCTATAGGCGTTGTCTTCGATCGCGTTCATCGGGTTGCCGTGGCCAACAAACAGAGTCGGCATGCGCGGGGTGGATTTGAGGTCGGCAAAGGCGGTGTTGAGCGCAGACATGGTGCAATCCTGTGAGGCGGGTGATGCAGTCCCTTTACCATGGAAAAGCTGGCTTAGGGTGCGCATCTGAGTGCTGAAAATGCCAAACGCGGGTTGCGTCGCTGCAATGGTATTCGACCACCAGCGGGCTTAGCTAGCGTTAAGGACGAATGAATGGATGGGATCAATGGCGGACAACGAAAACAAGATATTGGCGATCATGTTGCATGGCGTGGGCAGTAACGGGGCCGATATGATGGGATTGGCGGAAGTTTTGAGCCCTGCCTTGCCGAATGTTGACTTTGTCGCGCCCGATGCGCCTTCACCCGCGGACTTCGGCCAAGGGCGGGCATGGTTCAGCATTGCCGGTGTCACGACGGAAAATCGCCCCGCGCGGATCGAGGCGGTGCGCCCGGGTTTTGATGCGCTGATCGAGGGTATTTTGGCCGAGAAGGGTTATGCGGATCGGCTGGACCGCGTGGTGTTAATCGGGTTCTCGCAAGGCTCGATGATGACGCTGGATGCGGTCGCGTCCGGTCGTTGGCCGGTGGCGGCTGCCATTGCGTTTTCGGGTCGCCTTGCCACCAATGCGCCTTTTACCGTCTCCTCAACCAAGCTGTTGCTGTTGCATGGCGATGCAGACCCCGTTGTACCCGTGCAAGAGACATTGCGGGCCAACGAGATGCTAGGGGCTGCGGGCTTTGATGTGGCGCATCAGATCTTCCCAAACCTCGGCCACTCCATTTCGGGTGACGGCATCAAGCGGGCGGTTGCGTTTTTATCGGCCCTCTGAGACACCCAATGCTTGTGAAGGCTCGCGCTAACGTGTTTGAATGGCGCAGTGGGTTTCAAGTGAAAGCGTATAGTGCTGCTGAACAGTGTGCCATTTATCGTCTATTTTGGTTTTCTGATGGCTGCCCTCTTGGTGGGTGGGCGCTTCTTTCAGCATCAATGGCTTTTTCTGTTGCGGAGCTTCTTCCCCAACTGGAAATTTTTCCATGCCTTGGGATGGGTGCCGCGGCTCTATTGGCGGCGCGAGATATTTTCCGCCGCCGATCGCGCATGGTCGGAATGGGCGTTGCTGCTGCCGCGTTATGAGCGGCGGCTCTCGCATTTGGTCTTCAACCCTCAGGTCAATTTGGCGCTTGGCGAGCAAAATCTGGTCGAGCATTTATCGAGCGATATTGCCGATAGTGTGTCTGATGCGAAGGTGCAGGATTTTGTGACCTATCGCATGGTTGAACGCTTGGTGCGGTTGAAACTTAAAACTCAAATTCCGCCCGATACCGGCTTTCAGTTTTGCCTGTGCATGCAACGCCTGGGCGCGCCGGTTGACGTTGATCGCGACGGCGTTTTGCTTTCGCCGATTTTGAGGTCGCGCCATGCAGGATAGGCTCTGGCTCGCCGTCCGGGGCGTTGAGATATTAACGGGCTTGAGCCTCTGCCTGCAGACTGTTGAATTTTTATTCCTGCGCCACGCTCTGGGTGAGAAGGGCGTTTGGTCCTATGCGGTGCAGCGCGATGATCTGGCCCATAGCTCTCACGGGATGCGGACGCTTTTTGCATTTTTATCGCGCGAGGATGTCTACGGTTTGCACCTTGTGCTGCGATTGCTGGCGGCGCTTTATCTGATGGTGTTTGGCGCGTCTGCCGCGGTGATGGTGTTTTTGTTTTTAAGCACTGTGCAACTGCTCATCCGCTGGCGCGGGGCGTTTAATGGTGGCAGCGATTTTATGACGCTGGTCGTGATGACCGGCCTCTTGATCGGCTCGCTTGGAACGGTTGCGGGGTATGCGGATATCGCGTGGCGGGCAGGGCTGATCTACATCGCCATTCATTCCGCCTCGTCCTATTTCATTTCGGGCAGCGTGAAACTGTTGAACCCTGAGTGGCGCTCGGGCGAGGCCTTGGGGTTGTTTCTGGATAGCGGTATTTATGGACCGCTTAAGCCTGATAGCCTGTTCTGGAAACGCCCTGTGGCCATCCTGTGTTCATGGGCGTTTATTGTATGGGAAATCGCTGTGCCGCTGGCCTTTGTCGACCCCTTAGCCATGGTGGCCTATTGCCTGACGGGGATATTGTTTCATTTTCTGGTGTTTTGGTATTTCGGCCTAAACCGCTTTTTCTTCGCGTGGCTTGCGACCTATCCGGCTTTGATCTTTTTGGCGGCCCAGCTCGGCTAAGGCGTGAGTGGGCCTATGCCTTTAACAGCCAGCGCGGTGCGCCTTGCGCGTTTGAACAGGGGATATAAAAACGCTGATATTTTCGGGCGCGCTAACAGCCATGTGTTCAGCCGGTTAAAGAGATCGGATGGATCGCTCAGTCTGGCAAGCAGCGTCACAGCGTGCGAGCCATAATAGGCGTGCCCATCGAGCACCGCGACCATGCCTTGATCGAGATCGAAGCCTGTTTGCCAATAGTCGGCAACGCTTGGGGTACACTCTCGCGCATTGATCAGCGTTACCGGCCCGCAATGGGCTTTCAGCTTCAGGCGGCTGATATAGTCGCTGCAGAAGGGGCATTCGCCATCATACACAATCGTCAGCATGAGGGCTGAACCTCCAAGGCCAGTGGTGCTGGTATTAGGCTAGAACCAGCGCCTCACCGGTCAGCCAATGTTCTTCCAGATTATTGCCCGGGCCTTTGCGGTCCACCACGAAGAAGCGGCTCTCATTGGCGTTAACCAGCAAGGGATGGTGCCAGATATTGCAGGCATAATTGACGCCTTGCCGTCCGGTAGCTCGAAAGGCGCGGAAGCTCGACACATCTTCCGGATCGCCACACACCACAACCAGCCAAGGCTGATCCTGCAGGGGATAGAATATCTGGCTGCCGAGCGGGTGCCGCTCCATCACCTGCAAGGCTATCGGCTGCGGACGCGCGGACCCGACGATAAAGCTGATATTCGTCGTGCCGCCCTCCGCCGTGATGTCGACATGGGCAAGGTCGTTGAAGCGTAACCCAAACCCCTGATTGATCTGGAATTGGGTTGCGCCATCGGCTTCCACCACGTCGCCAAAGGGTGCAAAGGCCTCTTTCGTCAGAGGCTCGATTGTTAAGGTGCGGCTCATTTGGGGCCCAGCTTCATATGGCGGTTGACGTCCTTATAGAGCAGATACCGGAAACGCCCCGGTCCGCCCGCGTAGCAAGCTTGCGGGCAGAAGGCGCGAAGCCACATGAAATCGCCCGCCTCAACCTCGACCCAATCCTGATTGAGCCGATACACCGCCTTGCCTTCGAGCACATAAAGGCCGTGCTCCATGACATGGGTTTCGGCAAAGGGAATAACCCCGCCCGGCTCAAAGGTGACGATGGTGACGTGCATGTCGTGGCGCAAATCGAGCGGATCGACGAAGCGGGTGGTGGCCCACACGCCATTGGTATCCGGCATGGCGATAGGGGCTACGTCGTGATCGCTGGTGACGAAGGCTTCCGGATAATCTAGACCGTCAACGGCCTCGTAGGATTTGCGGATCCAATGGAAGCGCGCGGGCTCGCTGCTATCGTTTTTGACGCTCCATGAGGCTGCAGGCGGGATGAACGCATAGCTGCCGGGCTTCATGGCATAGATTTTACCCGCCAGGACCAGCGTAAACGTGCCTTCAACCACAAACAGAACGCCTTCGGCCTGAGCATCCGGCTCCGGCTTCTGGCTGCCGCCACCGGGCGCCACTTCCATGATGTATTGCGAAAACGTCTCGGCAAAGCCTGAGAGTGGACGGGCAATTATCCAAGCGCGCGTTTTATCCCAAAACGGCAGATAGCTCGTCACAATATCGCGCATGACGCCTTTGGGCATGAAGGCATAGGCATCGGTGAAGACGGCGCGGTCGGTGAGCAGCACCGTCTGGCCGGGCAAGCCGCCATGGGGCGCATAATAAGTGGATGGTTTCATGGTGTCGTTCCTGGATACTCGACGTGGAGCCAATAATTTTTTTGACCTGATCGGCCGATTTTGGCAACGGTATTCTGATTTTAAAAGCTTAATCGATGCAAAATAGGGATAGGCCCTCGGTTAAACGCCATAATTAGCAAATCCAACTTAATTTGAGGGCGTAACTGTGCTAGTCGGGTGGCAATGTAGCCACGATTGGAGAGAATGATGAGCGGAAATGATACCAAAGCTGCCGGCAAATGCCCGGTAATGCACAGCGCGCCCAACAATGCCAAACTTGGCGCCAAATCGAACCGGGATTGGTGGCCAAACCAGTTAAACCTCAAAATTTTGCATCAAAACTCTGATCTTTCCAATCCGATGGGCAAGGCCTTCAACTATGCCGAGGCCTTCAAGACGCTTGATCTGGCTGCTTTGAAAAAAGACATGGTCGCGTTGATGACGGATTCGCAGGAGTGGTGGCCAGCCGATTACGGCCATTATGGGCCGCTCTTCATCCGCATGGCATGGCACAGCGCCGGCACCTACCGCACGGGCGATGGCCGTGGCGGCGCCTCATCGGGCACGCAGCGCTTTGCGCCGCTCAACAGCTGGCCGGATAACGTCAATCTCGACAAAGCGCGCCGTTTGCTCTGGCCGCTCAAGCAGAAATACGGCAACGCGATTTCCTGGGCCGATTTGATGATTTTGGCGGGCAATTGCGCGCTTGAATCGATGGGCTTCAAGACCTTCGGCTTCGCCGGCGGCCGCGCCGATGTGTGGGAGCCGGAAGAAGATATTTATTGGGGCACGGAAAACACCTGGCTGGATGACAAGCGCTACACGGGTGATCGCCAGCTCGAAAACCCGCTCGCCGCCGTCCAGATGGGCCTGATCTACGTCAATCCGGAAGGCCCGAATGGCAAGCCTGATCCGTTGGCGTCCGCCATCGACATCCGCGAGACGTTTGCGCGTATGGCGATGAACGATGAGGAAACCGTGGCGCTGATCGCCGGCGGCCATACCTTCGGCAAGGTGCATGGTGCGGCTGATCCGTCGAAATATGTCGGGCCGGAGCCGGAAGGCGCAAGCCTTGAAGAGCAGGGCCTTGGCTGGAAGAACACGTTCGGAACCGGCAATGGCGTACACACCATCTCCAGCGGCCTTGAGGGCGCTTGGACGATGAACCCTGCGGTGTGGGACAACAACTACTTCGAAAACCTCTTCAATTATGATTGGGAGCTAACAAAGAGCCCGGCAGGTGCGTGGCAGTGGACGCCGAAAAATGGCGCGGCAGCAGGCACCGTGCCGGATGCCCATGATCCATCAAAGCGCCATGCGCCAATGATGCTGACCTCCGATCTGGCATTGCGCATGGACCCGGCTTACGAGAAGATTTCTCGCCGGTTCTTTGAAAATCCGGCCGAGTTCGCCGATGTGTTTGCGCGCGCCTGGTACAAGCTCACGCATCGCGATATGGGGCCTGTCGCTCGCTTGTTGGGGCCTGAGGTTCCGGAAGCCCAGCTCTGGCAGGATCCGATACCAGTGGTTACCCACAAGTTGATCGATGATCAGGATATAGCGTCGCTGAAGACCAAGATTCTGGCTTCGGGCGTCACGGTTTCCGAACTGGTTGCGACGGCATGGGCCTCGGCCTCGACCTTCCGTGGTTCGGACAAGCGCGGTGGCGCCAATGGCGCGCGCGTTCGTCTTGCTCCTCAGAAGGACTGGGAGGTTAACCAGCCCGCGCAATTGGCGAAGGTGTTGGCAGCGCTCGAAGGCGTGCAGAAGGCGTTTAACAGCGCGCAATCCGGCGGCAAATCGGTCTCGCTGGCCGATCTGATCGTGCTTGGCGGTGCGGCTGCAATTGAGCAGGCGGCAAAAAAGGCGGGCCACGAGGTGAAGGTTCCCTTCACGCCGGGCCGTGCGGACGCGTCGCAGGACCATACGGATGTTGCAAGCTTCTCGGTGCTGGAGCCTATCGCCGATGGTTTCCGCAATTATCTGAAGAAGGAATACACGGTTTCGGCCGAGGAACTCCTGATCGACAAGGCGCAGTTGCTCACCTTGACCGCTCCTGAAATGACGGTGCTGGTGGGCGGTATGCGCGTGTTGAATGCCAATACCGGCCACGCCCAGCACGGCGTGTTCACCAAGCGCCCTGAAGCGCTGACCACCGACTTCTTCGTCAACCTGCTCGATATGGGCACGGTGTGGAAAGCGACTTCGGAAGCGCAGGACGTGTTCGAGGGCCATGACCGCGCAACGGGTGCGTTGAAGTGGACCGGCACCCGCATCGATCTCGTCTTCGGCTCCAACTCGCAGTTGCGGGCCTTGGCGGAAGTCTATGCGTCAAAGGGCTCGGAAGCAGCGTTTGTGCATGACTTTGTTGCCGCTTGGACCAAGGTGATGAACGCGGATCGTTTCGATCTCGTCTGATCCGATTCGGAACAATCGAGAAAAAGGGCGGCATTTCACTCATGAAACGCTGCCCTATTTTTTAGTTAGCGATGATCGCTTGATTTATGCGTTTCGTGAGATTTGTTGGCATTGGGATGCATCGGAGTACGGGTCGAATCCGGCTCTGATACGGCAGGCTTGCCCGAAATAGGAGGAGTGGACTTCATATCCTTATGTACCGTGCCACCGCTCTTGTTCAGATTTGCTTGGTCTTTGCTTGGAATGTTCGACATATTCGTCTCCTTTTTGTGAAACGCATTCGAGCCATCGGTTAAAGGTTTTTCGCCAATGGATTGGGATCGTATGACGAAGACCATTCGACCGACCGCTCTGCAACGTCTGCATAAACTAAAGGGGCGAAGCTGTCGGGGTAAGCTCGTAAACTACGTATCGCCGATAATGCTTCATAGCAATGCAGGTGCAGCTAGGTTCTGAGATGCCCTTCGATCGGTCACCTCATTGCATGAATCGTGAGGCTCGGCTTATAGAAGGAATGACAATTTCAGAACTTTTTCGACGCTTCCGCCTAGGATGGCGGGCTGTTGAGGGGTAATAAAAATGAAAGTAGGGTCAATCATGACAAAGTTTGTATCGGTATTAGCACTTGCCTGTTTTGCAGCTCTCGCAACGCCGGCCTTGGCGGGCACGTCTTGCTCGGCAGCAGCCGAAGCATCAGCTAAAAATTATGAGCATGAGCAGGGGATTATATGGGGCAAGATGGGTGGCACCATTCGGGACTTTAAACATACCGAGCATGAGAAGGCTTGGGACAGTAAATGCCTGCTCGATGTTAGCTTCAAGATTGCCCATCAGGATGAAATCGTCACGACCCGCTTTCTTGTCGACGCCTTCCAGCGCAAAATCTATGCGACCTATTATGGCGTTGCCAAAAAGAGCAATGAAGACCAAGCGCGGGTGCTGACGTGCAATTACGGCTTCGCCTATAATGAGGCCAGCTACTGCACGGATGAGGCGGAATATGACAGCGTTGTCGCGACGATGGTTAAGTAACACCCATCGTCGTTTCGTCTGGCGTCATTGAACGGTTTAATTTGAAACAATTTTCTTGGCAGAAGGTGCCGGAGCGGTTGCATCAACCGTTCTTGCCGGCGCGCCTGCCACATCGGACGTCAAATCGAGCGACCAATAATTGCCATAGCGCGAATTGGGCGCATCGGCCTTAGCCATGCCCATGCGGGTGGCATCTTTCATCAGCATATTTTCGTGATGATAGGGCGATTTAATCCATGAGGCGATGGCATCCGCCGCCGTTGCATGGGATGCGCCGACATTTTCAATCGCGCTTGAATTGGTAAATCCTGCCGCATTGATCCGGCTCGTGAAATCACCCGATACTTCATGGGTCAGCGCATCGCGCGAGGCCATCGCAACGGCCTGGAACTTGGCCACTTCAATCAGATTGGCATCGATCGTCACCGGACCAAGGCCGTTGCTCGCGCGGAATTTGTTGAGCAGATCCAAAGCCTCGCTGGATTCATCCTTCACCGTGACATTGGCGCTCGCCATTTTGGGCTGGCTGGTCGTGTTGCAGGCCGCCGTGGTGAGAGCAAGGGTGGCCAAAAGGCCGATGCGGATAAAGGATGGATGAGACATGGTAAATATCCAATTCAAGGCAAAGGCCAACGAGCGACAATCCGTAAACTAAACTGAGTCTATACCGCTTATATGAAAAGAAAATCTCGAGAAAGTCCAAAGAATTTTGTGCTGAATGGCTGTCTCATCGCTCATCGACGAACGGGCAAAACCAAGTGCGGCCTTGCCCGTCTTGTCGTAATTAAGCGTGGGTTGGCTTGATCCAGCCAAACGGTGCCTTCTCGTGGCTGTCAACGACGGCATCGACGAAGGCCACGCCCTTCAATCCGTCATAGGAGGTGGGCAGATTGACGCCGATGGCGCTCGGATCGCGCCCTTCATTGATTGCGCGCATCGCCTCGGCAAAGCCGGAATAGAGATTGGCGAAGGCTTCGATATAGCCTTCGGGATGGCCCGGAGGGGTGCGGGTGCGCACAGTTGCGCCATCGCCCAGATCGTCGCGTCCGCGCTTGATCGTTTCGGGCTTGCCAAACAGCGGCGAGAAAGTGATCTCGTTCGGCGCTTCCTGATGCCATTGGATGCTGGCTTTTTCGCCAAACACGCGAAGGCGTAATCCATTCGAGCAGCCAATCGCCACTTGCGACGACCAGAGCAGGCCGCGCGCGCCGCCTTCATAGCGGATCATCACATGGGCGTTGTCATCCAAGCTACGGCCTGGAACAAAAGTGGTGAGGTCCGCGCAGAGTGCCTCGGCTTTAAGCCCCGTCACAAAGCCCGCGAGATGATAGGCATGGGTGCCGATATCGCCAATCGAGCCGCCGCGTCCTGATAGCTTCGGATCGGTGCGCCATTTGGCCTGCTGGTTGCCTTCAGATTCAATCGCGGTGGCCATCCATTCGAGCGGATATTCAACCTGAATGACGCGAATGCTACCCAGATCACCAGCAGCCACCATCGCACGCGCTGTGTGGATCATCGGATAGCCGCAATAGGTGTAGGTGACGCCAACGAAACGGCCCGAGCTTTTGGCCAAAGCGTGCAGCGCTTCGGCATCTTCCAACGTGGTGGTCATCGGCTTTTCGCAAATGACATGAAAGCCCGCATCGATGAAGGCTTTTGCAATCGCAAAATGTGTGTGGTTTGGCGTGCAGATGGCAACCACATCGATCTTGTCGGCGCGGGCCAATTCGCCCGCCACCATCGCTTTGTAATCGGTATAGGAACGGTCGGCTGCGATATAGTTTTCAGCCGCGAATTGATGGCCGCGATCGGCGTTCACATCAAACGTGCCCGCGACGAGTTCGTAATGGTTATCAAGGCGTGCCGCGAAGCGATGGATGCCGCCAATATAGGCCCCAAAGCCGCCGCCGACCATGCCGAGCCGGAGTTTACGGATGGTTGCAGTGCTCATGAATAACGCCTTTTATCAAATGCCAAGCATGGTCTTGTTGTCGGAGCGGTCGTCGCCCGCTTTAACGAAATCGTCAAAGGCGCGGTCGGCTATGCGGATGATGTGGTCATGAATAAAGCGCGCGCCCTCGGCAGCACCGTCTTCGGAATTTTTCAGGCAGCATTCCCATTCCAAAACCGCCCAGCCATCATAATCATAGCCGGAGAGTTTCGAGAAAATGCCGCCGAAATCGATCTGGCCATCGCCCGGTGAACGGAAGCGACCGGCACGACGGAGCCAAGGCTGGAAGCCGCCATAAGCACCCGTCTTACCATCGGGGCGGAACTCGGCATCCTTCACATGGAAGCATTTAATGCGCTCGTGATAGTGGTCGATATAGGTCAGGTAATCAATCGACTGCAGGATCAGATGGCTCGGATCATACATGATGTTGCAGCGTGGGTGATTGTCGACCTTTTCCAAGAACATCTCGAAGGTCAGGCCGTCATGCAAATCTTCGGTCGGATGGATTTCGTAAGCGACATCGACGCCTTCGCGATCATAGGCGTCGAGGATCGGGCGCCAGCGCTTGGCCAATTCATTAAAGCCGTCTTCAATCAACCCTTCAGGCCATTGCGGATAAGGGTAGAGGTAAGGCCAGAGCAGCGAACCGCTAAACGTCACATGGCGATCAAGGCCAAAACGGCGCGAGGCTTTGGCGGCCATGAGCAATTGATCAACCGCCCATTCCTGCCGCTTGGCGGGATTGCGGCGAACCTCGGGGGCCGCGAAGGCATCGGCTGGAAGATCAAAGGACGGGTGAAGTGCTACAAGCTGGCCCTGCAAATGGCTGGAAAGTTCGGTGATCTCCAAGCCATGCTTGGCCAGCGTGCCGCGAATATCATCGCAATAGGTTTGGCTTTCGGCGGCCAATTTCAAATCAATGACGCGTGAATCCCAGGTTGGAATCTGCACGCTGTTAAAGCCTTTGCCCGCTGCCCATCCGGCCAAGCCGTCAAGCGTGTTGAAGGGGGCTTCATCGGTCGCAAATTGGGCGAGAAAGACGCCGGGGCCTTTAATGGTACGCATGGTCAATTCCTCTTGTGCTTAGGCCTTGAGATGGAGGCGTGCTTCGTCGGACAGATGGTCGCGATTGACCACAAGGGCGGGGTCGATTTTCGCCTCAAAATAATCGAGCGCATTCTTGACCGACATCACCGCCATACGGATCGCCGACTCTGCCGTGAGGCTGGCCGAGTGGGGTGATAGGATAATTTTTTCGCTGGCAAAAAGAGGATGATCGACAGCCGGTGGCTCGTCTAAAAACACGTCGATTCCGGCGCCAGCAATCTGGCCGCTTTGCAGGGCCGCTTGCAAGGCGCTTTCATCAATCAGGCCACCACGTGCAGTGTTGACGATGAAGGCGGATTTTTTCATGCAGGTGAGCTCTTCGGAGCCGATCAAAGCCTTACCGCCCGACATCGGAACATGCACCGTAACGAAATCCGCCAGTGCCAAGCCGATTTTCAAATCCGTGATGGGTTCTGCACCACCGGCCTTAATCGCCTCATTCGATTGGAACGGATCAAACGCATAAATCACCATGCCAAAGCCCGAAGCCATTTTCGCAACATGTCGACCAATCCGCCCGAAGCCTAAGATCAGCAGGCTTTTTTCGTGCAGCTCGATGGCTTCAAAACTGTTGCGATAGCCCCATGGACCGACGCGCGTTGCTGCATCATAGGCGCGCACTTTTTTGGCGAGCGCCAGCATCAGCATCATCGCGTGTTCGGCCACAGGGCGCGAGTTCACATCGCCGATAATGGCCAGCGGAATACCGCGTGCGTTAAGCGAGGGCACATCCACCGCATCATAACCAACGCCATGGCGCGAGACGATTTTGAGCTTGCTGCCTTTGGCAATGGTATCGGCAGGCAAAGGCTGCGTGCGGATGACGAGGCCATCGGCCTTCTCGATCAAGGGGGCGTAGGAATCATGCGAAATCTCGGTCACATAATCATAGGTGACGCCCTTGGCAGCTTTTAAAAGGGCGATGCCATCGTCGTGGATTTTTCCGGCAATTAGAAGATGGGGCACGTCAATATCCTCCGCGTGCTTGTGCCGGCGTGTCAGTGGGTGCCGAGCCGATCAGCTTGCGGGCTTCCGCAACACTTGCCGCCGCAGCCCCTGCCAAAAGCCGGACATCGTTTGAGATGGTAACGAGATCAAAGCCCCAGCCGACAGCCTTCGCCGCATAAGCCGCCGAGCCATTGTGCAAGCAGGCACGAATGCCTGCTTTATGGGCCGCATCCAGCACGCGCTTGATCGCCTCGACGATCTCGGGTTCTTCACGGTCAAAGCCTGTCGGATATTTCCGGCCGGTAAGGCCGAGCGTCAAATCGGCAGGGCCGATATAGACGCCATCAAGGCCCGGCGTTGTAACAATCGCTTCGAGATTGCGCATGGCTTCCGCCGTCTCGATCATCGCAAAGCAAAGCACTTCTTTATCCGCATGTTGGCCGTAATCGGCACCAGCTGAAAACGTCACACGCGATGGGCCGAAACTGCGCACGCCATTGGGTGGATAGCGCATATAGGAAACGAGCTGTTCGGCTTCCTCGCGCGTGTTCACCATCGGGCAGATAATGCCATAGGCACCGGCATCCAGCGCCTTCATAATATCGGCCGGATCAAGCCATGGCACGCGCACCATCGGCGTTACACCGCTGGCCCGCATTGCCTGCAACATACTGCGCGCGGCATCATAGCCGACAAAGCCGTGCTGAAGGTCAATCGTCAGGCTGTCATAGCCTTGGGCGGCCATGATCTCGGCCACAAAAGGGCTGTCGGTTGAAAGCCAACCATTCAATGCCGATTTGCCTTCAGCCCATAAAGCGCGAATACCGTTAGGAACCATAACGGGTTCTCCTGTTAAAGCGTTACTTGCGAGAGTTTAACATTCAGATAGTCGTGAATGCCTTCGCTGCCGCCTTCGCGGCCCATGCCGCTGTCTTTAATGCCGCCGAAGGGCGCTTCCGCCGCTGCAAGGGCAAAGCTGTTGACGCCAACCATGCCGGATTCAATCGAGGCCACCGCTTCCCGAATACGCGACGGATCGCGCGTGAAGACGTAAGCCGAGAGGCCGAACCCGCCTGTATTGGCGCGGGCATAAACCTCATCATCCGTCGCAAAGCGGGTAATGGCGGCAATCGGGCCGAAATTTTCCTCGGCCAAAGCAAGCGCATCATCGGGCAGATCGCAGATTACCGTCGGCTCGAAGAAGAAACCGCGGTTATGTTCTGCGGGACGTCCACCACCCGTACGGATTTTGCCGCCACGCGCTACGGCATCGGCCACAATGGTTTCAATCGCCTTGCGGCGACGCTCATTGATCAACGGACCCATCTGGGTAGTTTCATCAAGGCCATGGCCGAGTTTTAACGCCTTGGCGCGCTTGGCAAAGCCCTCGACAAAGGCATCGTGTAACGTCTCATGTATGAAGAAACGATCCGGCGTTACGCAAACCTGACCGGCATTGGCGAATTTCGTTGGCACCGCAACATCGAGCACTTTTTCGACATCGGCGTCTTCGAACACGATCATCGGTGCGTTACCGCCGAGCTCCATACTGACGCGCTTCATGGTGGCAGCCGCATCGCGGATCATCTGTTGCCCAATGGCGGTCGAGCCCGTGAGCGACACTTTCCGGACGCTCGGCGAAGCCATCAAAGGCTGATAGGTCTCCGACGTCGGGCCGATGACGAGATTAACGACGCCAGCGGGAAGGACAGCCTGCCGCATGCAATCCACAATGATCGCTGCCGGACCGGGCACCTCGCTCGAAGGGCGAACGATGACAGAGCAACCGGCGGCCAGTGCAGGGGCTACTTTGCGCGCGATCAGCACGACCGGAAAATTCCACGCGGTGAAGGCCGCGACAATGCCCACCGGCTCATGCAAAATCTCGATCCGGCCACCCGGTGCACGGCTCTCGATGATGCGGCCATAGATGCGGCGGGCTTCCTCGGCATACCAGCGGAACTGATCGACGCAGAGCGCCCATTCGCGGCGCGATTGCGCCAACGGCTTGCCCGCCTCAAGCGAGATTTGGCGGGCAGCTTCTTCGGTGCGTTCCTGCATAACGCCGGCAATGGCGTGCAAAATGTCAGCGCGCGTCCAAGCGGCTGTCGAGCGCCAGAGCTTCAAGCCCTTCTCTGCGGAGGCAATGGCATCCGCCACATCGGCGGCATTGGCGGTGGTGATTTCGCGCAAGGTTTCGCCGGTTGCGGGATCGGTGACCGCTGCCACAGCGCCTCGGCCTTTATGCCATTCACCATGGATAAACAGGCTTTCTTTTTGATCCGCAATCATGGGTCTCTCCCGTCTATTGTCTTGTTCAAACATCAATAGCCAGTGTCAGATGAAATTTTGACAGGTACGCTTTTTGGATGATCGTATAACAATGTTTTGCAATTAATATTGTTATTTTTTGCAGTTGGCAATTTTATTTGTTGAAAAATGCAGGCGTGGAGCGACCCGCCCTGTTTCACGTTGATTGGTCCTGATCTGGCCGACGCTTGGCCTTCGCTTTGCCCGTTACCGTCGGGATACGCGGGTGGGCCGTTTTATCCGGCTGAAGGGCGGCGGCTGTTGCCACGGCCAGCGATTGGGCCAGACACATGGGGGCGGCCAGCGACCGCGAGAAGGAATATTCATCTTCGGGTATGCTGAACAGGACGCGCGCATTCTTCGCGATGGGCGACAACGGGCTATCGGTGATAGCGATGGTCGGCGTTGAATTGGCGATGGCGACTTCGTTGATTGTCACAACTTCTTTGGCATAATGGCGGAAGGAAATGGCCACCAAGACATCTTTGGGTGTCAATATTGCCGCCATTTCCTCGGCAAGCCCGCCTGCGGGGTCCAGCAAAACGGTGCGCCTTTTCAGCATCACCAATAAATACCTCAACAGAATGCTGATGGGTTCGGAACGAAGTTGGCCGGCTATGTAAATGGTTTCGGCCCGCGCCAGCAGTTTGGCAGCGTCCGACAATGCGCGTTCATCGACAGATTCCAGCAAGCCTTGCAGCGAGGCAATATCGCGAACGACGAGATTGTTGAGATAGCCCTTATCGCCTTGATGGTTCGAATGGGCGAGGTCGCTTTCGAGCGCATGAACGCGTTGACGGAAGCCTGGCGCGGCCGTGGCCAGTCGGGTTTGAAAAACCGACTGCATCGCCTTAAACCCCGAAAATCCGAAAAGCTGGGCAAAGCGAACGAGACTGGATGGATGTGTATGGCATCCGCGTGCAATCGAATTGATCGTTTCCAGCGCCACGACATTCGGGTTTTGGGTAAGAAAGCGAGCAATTTGCTGATATCCATCCGATAGCGACGGATATTTCAAGATGATCGCGTTGACGATTTCCTCATAATTTTGCGAGACGGCGCCAAGCTGTTTTGGTGCCTTCTTGGTAGGGCTTTTTTTCACAGACACCTTGAACTCTCTATCCGATTTTTACCGGTTACCTGAACACAACGTCACTTTGTCCATGCGGCTTTTTAGGGCTCTCACGGTGCGGATCCCGTTTGCCAAAGCTTGGCAGCCTGGCCATGGTTCAACGCGTAAAACGCATTGCTCGACACCGTTTCCCACGCATCGGTTGAGCCGTCCGGCCAGATGGTTCTGATCTTGACGGTTTGGGCAGCGCCGACACCGAAATGACGCCAGCCCAATTGTCCGCTGGCGTGCCCGCCGCCCACCGTGATTTCACGCCGGATGATGCGGTCACCATTGTCGACTTCGAGCCAAGCTCCGATGGCGTCCCGGTTAGGGCCATCCTGATGCAGCATCACTTCAATGAAGTTGCCGGCATCCGGTGTGACATTTTGCCAAAGTTGCACATTTTCCCGGCGGTTGACGACCAGAAGATCGATTTTGCCATCGAGATTGAAATCGGCGAGCGAGGCACCGCGCGCGTTCCGGACGCTAGCCACGCCCGCAATATCGCCGACTTCTTTAAAGGTTCCGCCGGGCTGCTGGAGCAAAAGATTATTGGGGTCCTTCTGCGCAAAATCCGGCATCCTGTCGACATTGCCTTTGGCAATGAACAGATCGGGTAACCCATCATTGTTCATGTCTTCAAACTGTGCATGCCAAGCGGTGCTAGGCTTGAGATCGTCGCCGGTATAGGGCCGATAGGCTACGGCGCCTCGGTCGAAGGCGAGATCTTTATAAGCCGGGAGGGGAGGAACTTCCTTGTTCGGCTGCTGAAGAATTTGAAGCTTGTTATCCGACATGCTTGTCAAAAAGTAGGACGGATAACGATCGTCTGGGAAGGTGGTACTTGCGATTCCCATTCCCCAAATTTTGAGAAATTTCCAACCCTCCGCATCCGAATAAAGGCGCGGTGGCTCGCCCGGATCGATGTGCCATAACTGTTCTTGACCGCCCTCATAATATTCGCGGTCATTGGATACGCGAAGCGCTGGGACACCTGAACGATTCCAGTCGGTGAAGAGCATGGATAGAGCGCAATAGCTGGGTTTTAGGGCGACCGGGTCGTTGAACCCTTTTTGATCACCAAGCGGACGAAACAGACGATTTTCGGTGCACGAACCCCAAGGGTTGGCTTCCGACTGCGGATCAATATAGGCACCCAAGGCGAGCGTCGGCCACGAAGCCCCTTTTTCCCAAGTGGCAGAGAACGACGTCCACCAGGCGTTACCGCCGTTGAAATGCCAGGCCTCGTTGGCGCGCTCGAAGCGACACTCGCTAAGCCCGCGCATCAGCACGGTTTCGCCGACCCTCAACACCACTAAGTCGGTTATACCGTCGCCGTCGATATCGAGCGGATAGATGCCGGTGACGTGTTCAAGTTCTAGGCCGCTTTCGGCACGTTCAAACGAGAGAGGTCCACCTCGGGTACTTTTGTTGATATATAAAGACGCCTTTGCTTCCCCGCCTGCGAAGGCAAGGTCGGGATAGCCATCGCCGTTGCAGTCGAGGGTCGCAACGCCGCCGCCCACCATATATTGCCAATCGCCCGCATAGATGCTGCTTATGCCCGATAATGCCGTTTCTTCTTGAAAGACGGGAGCCGTCAAACGATCAGCAGCACAGATTGGTGCCGAATAACTCGTTATTGCTGATGTCAAACAAATGCTAAAAAGTAGTCTCTTGAGGACAAACATTGTTTACCTTGTTGTTTTGAGCGCGAGCGCATAAGCACCAATGCAGCGTCCCTGTTCGAAGCCCCGCTCAATCGCTGTGCGAAAATGAATGCCGCCATAGAGGCGCGAAATTTCGGCCTCTTTTGCAGCGCTCCAAAAACTATCGAAGCTGCGGGGAATGGCTGTATCGCGCTCGCGGGTGTGATCGGTAAAAGAATAAGGGTCGCCAATAACCGATGCCAGCACGGTTGCTGCTGCCGCCGACAGTGTGCTGTGGCCGCTCGGATATTCCGGGAAAGGCGGGGTCAGCAAAAACGGGGTCCAATCGGGCGCAATGAATTTTCGGATATAGGTAATCGGGCGAACCAGATCATAGCGGTATTTTTCATGCCAGCAGCCAATAAAGGCATCGGCCATGGCGATACCCAAACGGGCTAGCGCGTCAACGTGCTTTTCAAGTGGCAAGTGATCATGTTCGGCAATTTGGAGCAAAATCGATGACCAATGCCCCGCAGGCGTCGGCGATGCCATGGCATCATCGGTCCAGAAAAAAGCGATGGCCTTTTGCTCATTGGTGAGCGATTTGCCGGTTTGGTAGGTCTCAAGGGCGTCTTTATAAAAGGCCGAGCCGGGGTCTTCGCTATAGTCGAGCGGTGGAGGCAAGGGGCACGAGGCGCCCTCCGGCATCGCAAAGGGGCGATTTTTACCCCAATTGGGTAAAAGCGGCACCTGCTGCTGTCGCGCCAGGGGATTGGTCGGCACCCAATGGCCGGGTCTTTTGTCGAGCCCATAGGTGAGCGGAAAGCCCATATTGTCGATGACTGCACCGCCATCTTCTCGTGACCAAGCGATAATATGCGCGGCGATGGTGCGACCATAAGCGGTGCTTCGCGCTTGGGATTCTGGCGTCGAGCCCAGTGTTACGGTGCTTGCTTTCAACTCATCTTCAAGATGTTGGATCGCTTGCTGACCGCTAGGCCCCGTATTGTTGAACAAATCGTGGATTACCGTGGCAAGCGCCGTCTCGAGGACAACGACGTCATCGTAATCCAACCCATTTTCCCGAGCGGTTAGCGGCTTTAAGCCGTTGAGCTGTCCAGCGAGCGATTGTAATTGGGGCGATCCACTCGCTACGGCCTCGTACGAGGTGACGCCGAGATAAGCGAGCGCGCGGCTTGCAACGGGTGGGGAATAGGTTGGGGTGTGCCGGATCAGCGACAGGCTGAGGCCATACCATTTTCGCAAGATTTCGTCGGAAGTAGCCGCCGATGCTGTGCCCGACGAAAGCGCAACAAGCGCGATCATACAGAGCGCCGGGAGCCGACTTGAAATACAATCGTGGAGGAAGGTTACCCATCCTTGCCACAAAGCATGAATTCTTTTTTCCAGCGTCGCATTAGTGCCAAAATTGATATTTTTTTGAAAGCAAGTCATTGAAATTACTCAAATTTATAATTTTGATTACCATCATTTTTATCGAGTTTTGATGGATTCTCACGCTCGGGCTTCAACTTTCATTCTCGATAATTTTTTGACACCTGCGTAATATTCATACCTGCTATGTTGACTCTTTGGCGAGTTTTGGCAATTGGTTTTTGAGGTTCGATTAAACGGGCCTGCATTTTTAAATGACGACCTTACATGAGGGAACTCCAAGGATGTTTAAAGCTTCAATCGCTGCCGTGAGCGGCGCGCTACTTTTAGGCGCTATGGCTATGCCTGCCGTTGCAAAGGATAAGACAATTGCCGTCTCTTGGAAGACATTCCAGGAAGAGCGTTGGAAGACCGACGAAGCTGCAATCAAGGCCGCAGTGCTGGCCGGTGGCAACAAATATGTCTCGACCGACGCTCAAGGTTCGGCCGAAAAGCAAGCCAAGGACATTGAAGGGTTGATCACTCAGAAGGTCGACGTGATCGTCATCGTTGCTTATGATTCGGATGCCATTCTCCCATCCATCAAGGCTGCTCGCGACGCTGGCATCAAGACGATGGCATATGATGTCCAGTTCGAAGATCCAAGCGCACTCTACATTACCTTCGACAACATTGGCGTTGGCCGTTTGATGGCGAAAGAAGTCCAGAAGGTAAAGCCATCGGGCAACTACGCTTTCATCAAGGGTGACAAGGGTGATCCGAACGCTACCTTCCTTTTCAAGGGCATCCAGGAAGTACTCGGCGATGCGATCAAGGCAGGCAAAATCAAGAATGTTTGCGAAACCTTCACGGATGGCTGGAAGCCAGACAATGCTCAGAAGGAAATGGAGCAGTGCTTGACTTCAACGGGTAACAAGGTCGATGCGGTCGTTTCTGAAAACGATGGCATGGCTTCGGGTGCCGTTGCAGCCCTTAAGGCGCAAGGCATGGACGGCTCGGTCGCTGTTTCCGGTCAGGACGGCGATCTTGCTGCCATCAACCGCGTTGCCCTTGGCACCCAGACCGTTTCGGTTTGGAAAGATGCGACCCAACTCGGCAAGGCTGCTGGCGAAGCTGCTAACATGATTGCCGATGGTACCGCGATTGACAAGCTTCCAGGCGTTGCCAAGTTTAACCTCGGCAAAAAGGGCGTAGAGATGAACTCCATCCTTCTCGCCCCAACCGTCATCACCAAAGACTCGCTTAACCTCGCGATCGACTCCGGTCACATCTCGAAGGAAAAGGCCTGCGCTGGCGTGAAGGCTGGTTCGGTCAAGGCTTGCGGCTGATATGACGCTTCGCGCATCAGTTTGGTCTGACTGCGCTTCATAAACGATGTCCGCGTCGCTCGCTGAGCGGCGCGGATTTTTCTGACCTGCGATGCATGGTCACTCACGAATGTAAAAGATTGACGAAGAGTCGGGAGAGAATGGCGATGGCGAGTGGAACGGATAAAAATCTTGAACCCGCCATGGCGCAAGAAAGCGCATTTCAGCGTTTTTTGAGAGCCACTGAACTTGATACGCGCTTGCTCGGTATGGTTGGAGCGCTTGTTCTCATCTGGATCGGATTTCATCTCGCCGGCATCTGGCGCACGGGAAATGGGATTTTCCTTTCCCCCCGTAACCTTTGGATCTTATTGGTTCAAACATCGTCCATCGCCGTCATGACGACCGGCATGGTGATGATCATCGTCATGCGCCATATCGATTTGAGCGTTGGCTCGTTGTTAGGCGTCATCGCGGTTATTATGGGCTACGCGCAAGTCTATGTGTTAGGCCCTTGGCTCGGCGTGGGTCATCCCGCCATTTGGATTTTAACCGTGTTAATTGGCCTTGGCGCAGGTGCATTGCTTGGCGCGTTTCACGGCTATTTGATTGCTTATGCGGGCATTCCTTCCTTTATTGTGACATTGGGCGGCTTGATTGTGTGGCGCGGCGCGGCTTGGGCCGTTATTCGCGGCGAGACGGTTGCGCCGATGGACGAGAATTTTGAACTTCTGGGGGGCGGGCCTTTCTATGCCTCGATCGGGGCCACGGCGAGCTGGATCCTTGGGCTCGTCATATGCGGCTTGATCATCCTTGCCATTCGGTCGGGACGGCAGTCACGTCAAAAATTTAATTTCCCCTTGCGTCCGATTTGGGCCGAGAATTTTCTAGGCACCGTTGGCTGCTTGTTGACACTCGGCACTGTTTGGTTGGTGAATTCCTATTATTTCCCCCCGAAGCTTGCCAATGATTACGCGGAAGCGAACAATATCCCTATTCCGGATGGTGGTCTTTTCATCCCGCACGGGTTTGCTATTCCGGTGCTGATTGCGGCCGCTGCGGGCATTATCATGACCTTCGTTGCCATGCGCACGCGATTTGGCCGCTATATTTACGCCATCGGCGGCAACCCAGAAGCAGCTGAATTGGCGGGTATCAATACTCGGCGGATTACGCTCTTAATGTTTAGCATCATGGGCATTCTTGCGGCTGTTTCGGCGTGCATCTCGTCCGCCCGGTTGAACGCTGCTTCAAACGCGCTTGGACAATTCGACGAGCTTTATGTCATTGCTGCAACGGTGATCGGCGGCACATCCCTCGCAGGGGGGGTCGGTACGATTTATGGCGCCATTCTTGGTGCTCTTGTGATGCAGTCGTTGCAATCGGGAATGACGCTTTTGAATTTCGATTCGGCATTCAAAGATATGGCGGTGGGTTCGGTGCTGGTTTTTGCCGTTTGGCTTGATCAGCTTTATCGCCGCCGGTCGAATTGAGGGAGGGGCATACCATGACCACCATGATGAATATTGATACCCCGCCTACCATTGCCGCCTTTAGCGAAGGTCGCAAACCGCTTGCAGAAATGCGCGATATTTCGATCGCGTTCGGCGGCATCCGCGCCGTCGATCACGCTTCGGTCGAACTGTATGAAGGCGAAGTGGTGGCGTTGCTGGGCCATAACGGTGCCGGCAAATCGACGTTGATCAAGATCTTGTCGGGTGCCTATCAGCGCGATCACGGTGAAATTTATATCAATGGCGAAAAGGTGCAGATCAATAATCCGCGCGATGCGAAGCGCTACGGCATCGAGACCATTTATCAGACGCTTGCATTGGCGGACAATGTGGATGCGGCTGCCAATTTATTCTTAGGCCGCGAAATTCGGACGAAATGGGGCACATTAGACGATATTGCCATGGAAGCGGCTACCCGCGAGGTGATGGGACGTCTGAACCCGAATTTCCGGCGTTTCAAAGAGCCCGTTAAAAAACTATCGGGTGGTCAGCGCCAGTCCGTCGCCATCGCACGCGCCATCCATTTTAATGCCAATATTTTGATTATGGACGAGCCGACAGCAGCGTTAGGGCCGCAGGAAACCCAGCAAGTGGCTGATCTGACGTTGGAATTGAAAAAGCAGGGGATCGGCATTTTCTTGATCAGCCACGATATCCACGACGTTTTTGATCTGGCGGACCGTGTAGCCGTGATGAAGAATGGCCGAATTGTCGGAACCGCACGTGTGGGCGATGTGACGAAGGACGAAGTTTTGGGCATGATCATTTTGGGTAAATGCCCGGCAGGTGCGATCCCGGGCCCCGGTGCGATGTAGTATCAAACGCCCTGCCGTTGACCTTTTAGGCATCGGGGGGCGGGTTGGGCGTTTTAGGAAATTGAGCCGCTCGCTGCATCCATTTGCTGCGCGACGGAGCGGATCAGGATTTTTCCATTGTGAGACGGAACTCTGTCGCTCACCCTTGGTGGTGGCGGCATGAAAGTTACCATGCGAGGGTGCCGGCCGTTGCCTTTGCCACTCTTTTGACAATATTCAGGTCGCCAATCTATGATGCCTATTGTGGGTAATATGTAAATGCGTAGTCGTTGGTATATCGGAATTTGCGCGTTAGCGTTGGCTATGTTGCCGACGTCGGGTGTTTTCGCTCAAAATTATGAATATTCGACCAATTATCAGCCCTATTTGTCCCAGATCGGTGTAACGAGCGCGCTGCATGCCAACCTTTCCCCCTATATTGCGGGATCAACCAATTTAGCCGCAAAAAATCTTGGAATTGCCATTCTCGACGGAAAAGCGGATGCGACGCATCCCGATTTGACCGGACGGTTGACGGTTTACCAAGTTTATTCCGGCACTTTTACCAAAGCCGATACGCATGCGACCCATGTTTCCGGTCTTGTGGGCGCCAGCCGAAACAATGCAGGAATCGCCGGTGTCGACCCCTTTGCGACGATTTTTTCAATTCCGGTCTTTGATGATACGACCTGGGTTCCGACCGACGTCGGTAAAATAGCGCTCGACAAAGCCCAATCGCTCGGAGCGAAGGTCGTTAACATGAGTTACAGCCCCACCGCGCGGGGCGACGTATTTATCAATAGCGAGTTGACGCTGTTCCATACCTATCTTGGATCGATGGTGCTTGTCAGAGCCGCAGGCAATAGCGGCGCCAATATGATGAACGAATATTACGCGGGCAATGCCTCGACCGATCTCGCCAATGTGCTGATCGTCGGCAGTGTGAATTCCAGGAATCAGCTTTCGTCATTTTCAAATCGGCCTGGATCGGCATGCATCGCAGCGACGGGTAATTGCACCGCTGCCAATAAAATTCAGAATTTTTTCATCGTTGCGCCTGGCGAAAACGACTTATCCGATCTGCCCGGCAATAAATACGGCGCGATGAGTGGTACGTCGATGGCTACCCCGCTTGTGACAGGTGCGGCAGGCCTTGTGTTCCAGAAAGCCTATGCGGGCAACACCCTTCTAACCCCTGCTGATGTGGTCTCCATTCTGGAGCGGTCGGCAACCGATCTCGGCACGCGCGGTATCGATTCCGTCTACGGGTGGGGATTGTTGAATGTCAGTGCCGCGCTCAGCCCGATCGGCATGACACGGGTTGCAACAACCAGCAGGGTTTCAACCAGTCAACAAAGCCTTTCGACGTCCTCCTTGACTTCGTCATCGACCTTGGGTTCCAAAGCGGCCTTCAATAGCCTGTTGAGCGGGATGGTGGTCTTTGATGATTATGGACGCGGATTTACGTTGAATGCCGTTCAGCCTGCCGCCCCGCGCTCGACCTTGATCGGCGATGCAACCACGGCCCTTTATGCGTCGATTGATGGGGCTGCGTCCCAACAAGCAGGCCGTCAAGGGGTGCAGTTTTTCCAATCCCCTTCGCAGAATTCCCCGTTTAGCGGATTGTCCTTCGCGGATGATCGGGTTTCCGTTTCCTCAGGCCTCGGGAGTGCACAGGCCTATTTTGTGAGCGCCGGCGCGCCGGTCTTGGGGACACCTCAATCCCAACACTTTGGCTCGCATTTTTTCACGGCCTCGGGCGATGTCGGGCGTGAATTTGAAAATGGCTATTTTGGCACCGCAGATTTTGCACTGACGCCGCAAGTTTCGGTTTCGACGCTGTATGCGCACGGTTCCGGACAGAATTTTGATCCAAGCTCGAATTGGGTCGATGCCATCAATCAGGCCGGAACAGCTCAAAGCGATCTTGCGATGATGGGGGGATCGGTCCGGCTTGGTGACACGCGGCATCTGGAGGCCGCCATAGGCCTCTTGCGCGAGGACAGCGCCGTCCTCGGAATCGATAATCGGGGTGCGTTTTCGTTCGGGCCGTCAGCCATGACGCAATTATTCAACCTGGGTTATTCGCAAGCGTTCGATCAGCGATTCTCCGTTGATGCCTTTGTCCAGATGGGACGCACCCAATCGGGCGAGAGTGCCGACACGATCTTTTCGCCGCTCTCGGATGTCTGGTCGCGCAAGGCCGGGATCAGCTTCTTGAGCAAACAAATTGTGCAGCCCAATGATCTGTTTCAGGTTTCGTTGATCAGCCCGTGGCAAATCGTTTCCGGTGAGGTCGATGCGCATGTGGCGATCGGCCGCGAATTCGATGGAACCGTTGATTATGTGACACGGCGAGTGTCCTTGGGGTCGCCTTCCATTCCTCTCGATTTGGGCTTTACCTACGCAGCGCAACAAGAGACGATCGGATACGGGGTTTCGCTATCGCTTCGCAATCACGATGCCAGCAAGGCCTCGGTCGACGAGGCCGTTGCATCGGCAGGTGTTCACTGGCGCTTTTGACGCCTTGCCCGTCAACAGCACTGACGGCGTGAACGCGCGCGATCTACGTCCCCAACAGGTGCAAAGGCAGTTGCCAAGGGACATTCGAGGTCAAGCGATGGACAGGCCTCTGCCTTCACTCTGCTTAGGGCGCGGTCAAGCTGACCGCTAAAATGTCGAGCCGCCACAGGGTTTGAAAGAAATTTTTCGCGAGAATGTCGGCTTCGCCCTGACTTCGCATGGCAATCGCCGGATGCGGACGAGCGGCGGCCGCGATCTCGCCGATGGTGCGGTAGCCATCCATCTGTTCGACGAACGCCGACTGCACGGCATCAAGGTTCATGTTCCAGCTCTGACGGGAAATCTGGCGACCGTTTGTAGTGCAGCGATAACGCAGCGACGGTATATAATCGAGGGCTGCTTCCGTCTCGAAGTCGATCTTGTAGCTTTCCGGCGAACTGTCCTTGTGGCGTGCGGTAAAGAAATGGCAGGCGTTGCGGAAATTGATCTGCTCCATAATAGCCCATTGCTGCGCAACAGGCAGAGCCGCCACCGAATGATAGAAGGCGCTTGAATGGTTTTGAGGTGGATAATAGGGCGCCTTCAGGAATAAATCCTGAAAGACGAGGCCAGCGGATGTGACGAGGTCGAGGCAGTCGGGCACCGTATAGCTGCGATCACGGCCATGCAGGAAAGTATCCACCAGACCGGCATCAAACTGAAGGTCGGGTGCAATGCTCATATAGGACTTCACCGGGTGATCCGGCGGCAGCACGGCAAGGGCGTCCTTGACCATGAGGACCGAGGTGTCGTTTTGACGTAACCCCAGTTCACGAAAGACCGACTGCATCATCTCGACGCCGATCCGTCCATATCGGGCATAGAGCATCGTTGCGATGACGCCCTCCGGACGCAGGCAAGCGGCAAGCGACTTCATGCCGACTTTGGGGTCAGCCAGATGGTGAAGCACGCCGGTGGTGACAATAAGATCGAAATTGCGGTCGAGACTTGCCACTTCTTCAATCGGGAGCAGACGAAGCTCGAGATTGTTCATCCCATAGCGATCTTTGAGGAACTGGTGATGGTTCAAGGATGGCTGGCTGACATCGATGGCCAGTATCTTGGCTTCCGGATTCGTATAGGCAAGGACTGCGGCCTGATTGGTTCCGCATCCGGCGACAAGAATGTCCATGCCAGCCTTGTATTCGCGATCCGGCCAGAACATCCGATGGGCATGGCTGGGGTCAAACCATTGCCAGTTCCCGGTCAACCATGCGGGGAGATCGAGGATCGGCTGAGGATACATCCACCGTTCATATTGACTGGAAACGACGTCGGCGAGCGGATGGGTATTCATAGCGGGTCAATTCCTCATGGCAGGTCACAAGCGATCGTAAGGCTGATCGGCTTATACCTAAAATAGCTTCCGTCAGCAAAACTCGTTTTTTGAAACGTATTTGGGTTGGTTGTCAGGCTATAAAGGCTGGGTCAATTGCAGTGTGGCCAGCTTATATTTCTGTCGAGGCCAGAATTGACCATGGTTTAAGGGCTGCCATGAGCGGCATTGGCCGACGCACCTTCTATCCCTGGTGGTGCGAGGCCTCGTCGGGCGCTGAACGCTACCCAAGCCGTGCAATCGACGGCCCACACTCCATCACGCTGGACAAACGAGCAGTCGTTCCGACTGTCAAAAAAAGTGTTTTCAATGCAAAATAACCGCCAGGGTGATTTCGGCTTTTCACCCCGGCTATTTCAAGATGTGACTAAGTTCTAGGGAATTAATCCCCGTAATTCGGGTTATCTAAATTACCCATCAGTTGAAGCATATAATTTCGAAATGCATTGTCGTTTTGATCGGCGAAGGAACTCGCCTTTTCTGATTCTTCGTCGAAAGAATCGATAACACGGACAATTTCGTTGTTGATCTCGCCGCTGTTGCACTGTTGGCGACGCAAGATCGAGATACCCCAATCACCTGCATCATTGTCAAGCCGCACGGAGCGGGGTCGATCCTTTCCCTCGGGACGAGCTACATTATGAGCGTTCGATCCTAAACTCTGATGGATAATCGCCGAAAACATTAGCCGGTCAATCAGGCGAGCCGTGCCCGTTATATCTTTACTCAGGACGTGCGCGCAGCGGTCGGCACGGGCAATCTCAAGATAACCGTCTTCGCCTTCGATCTCTCCCGGACGAAACACCGTGTTGTCGGCCTGGGCTGCTGCTCTCATCAAGACATAGGCATAGGCGCGTAACGGGATGACCGATGCACCTTCGGAACCCAAACGCGCTGTTCCTGAAAGATTCATGTAAACGGCAGAAAGATTAAACAGATATTTTGCAAAGTTCGGGTTGGTATTTTCAATTCCGCTATCGGTCATCGCCGTTCTGAGAGCGGTAAGGTGCGCCGCCGTCAGACCCATGTCATCCCAGCGATTGGGCGAGCCCATGGCTTGGTTATTGGTTACGACCGACGAGATTTTCGGCACAATGCGGTCCAACACCCTTTTTTCCTAAAGACTTAAAAAATATAATAGATTTGCACTTGATCTTTAATATGCACCCGCGCCCTTGAACGACGCAGCGCGTATGACGATGATGATGGGCTGACCCGTGGTAGCGGGCGGTGGTGGGCGAACAACGCTCTTTTGTTGTTGCTGATCAGTTTCGGTGCATCGGGCTTGAGCGGATATTGCCCGTGTTTCATAACAGGCTGAACGCCAAGTGCATCAAAACCGTTCGATCTTAGGCGGCGCGCCGTGAAAAAAGCCGTTATCGAAAAATAACCTGCTTCGCTTGGTTAAATTCGAAATGTTGCTAAAAAAATGGTGCCCAGGGCTGGAATCGAACCAGCGACACTGCGATTTTCAGTCGCATGCTCTACCAACTGAGCTACCTGGGCGTCCGGCGTAAAAGCGCTGAACAGGCGGGCGTTATAGTGGGTAGGAAGGGTGCTGTCCAGCCTTCGGACGACGATTATTGCAGTCTTCTTGTCTCGCGGTAAACCTCAGTCGCGAAACAGGAAGTCACAATCGGAGCGGCCAAAGGCGATATCGGCGGCATTATCGTCCGATAACACAATCGGGTTTTGTGATAATTCAAGCACCGCTTCGGATAGATAAAGCTCGACAAAGGCCCGAGCCCTTCGGGCGAGAGCTGCTCTGCGGGCACGGGTCATGCGGGCCTCGGCGGTTTCGGGCAGGCTGCCCTCCCAAAAGCTGCCATCCCAAGAAAAGCCAAAAAAGGGCGGGGGCAGGTGCATTTCCGTTAGGCTCATTATCCACCCTCCGAATCATATGCTTGAACATTGCCATTCACGGTGCCGTTAACCTGTGACGTTTTTGTGAACGGGGGTAGCTTGGGTTTGGCGGGTAAGGCGCTAGCCGGACACACTAAAGCGCGGTTGTTTTTCTGCCCCCGCCATTCTCCGTACAAATGGATTTGGACGCGGCGGCGCGGGCGTGCTAGGAGCCGCCCCCATAGGGATGATCATCATGAACCGCCTTTGACGTGTGCACGTAGAGGGAGGGTTAATCGGTGTAGTCCCCTTTGGTTGTGTCACTTTCGAAAGCATCCTGACCCATGAACGATCTTGCCGCCTATCGCGCCTCGCGCTTGTCGAATTCCTTTTTTTCCGCGTCCCTTGCGGATCGTGATCCCGAAATCGCGGAAGCGGTTAAGCTTGAACTTGGTCGCCAGCGCGACGAGATCGAACTGATCGCATCGGAAAACATCGTTTCGCGTGCTGTCCTTGAGGCGCAAGGCTCGGTGATGACGAATAAATATGCCGAAGGCTATCCCGGCCGCCGGTATTATGGCGGATGCCAGTTTGTCGATATTGCCGAAGACCTCGCCATCAAGCGGGCGTGCCAATTGTTCGACTGCAAATTTGCCAATGTGCAGCCCAATTCCGGCTCGCAGGCCAATCAGGCCGTCTTTCTGGCGCTTTTACAGCCCGGTGATACGTTTATGGGCCTTGATCTCGCAGCTGGCGGTCATTTGACCCATGGCGCGCCTCCGAATGTTTCGGGCAAATGGTTCAAGGTGGTTTCCTATGGCGTCGAGCCGGAAACACAGACGATCAATATGGATAAGGTCGAAGCACTCGCGCTTGAAGCCAAGCCGAAGCTGATCATCGCCGGTGGTTCGGGCTATGCCCGTCATTGGGATTTCAAGCGCTTCCGCGAAATTGCCGATAAGGTTGGCGCTTATTTTCTGGTCGACATGGCGCATTTTGCGGGCCTTGTGGCCGGTGGCGCCCATCCATCGCCGTTCCCGCACGCCCATGTCGCAACCTCGACCACGCACAAGACCCTGCGGGGGCCGCGCGGCGGCATTATTTTGTCCAACGACGAGGATATTGCCAAAAAGATCAATTCGGCGGTGTTCCCCGGTATGCAGGGCGGTCCTCTGATGCATGTGATTGCGGCCAAGGCCGTAGCCTTCGGCGAGGCACTGACGCCGGAGTTCAAATCCTATGCCAGCGCCGTCGTCGAGAACGCGTCGGCGCTTGCCGACACGCTGATTGCGGGCGGCTTCAAGATCGTTACCGGCGGTACCGATAACCATTTGATGCTGGTTGATCTGCGTCCCAAGAGCATTACGGGCAAGGCTTCCGAGGCTTCCCTTGGCCGCGCGCACATCACCTGCAACAAGAATGGCGTGCCGTTTGATCCTGAAAAGCCGACCATCACCTCGGGCATTCGTCTTGGAACACCAGCGGCCACATCGCGCGGCTTCGGCGTCGAGGAATTCCGCGAAGTGGGCAAGCTGATCGTCGAAACGCTGGATGGCCTTTCGAAGAACGGCGAGACCGGCAATGGCGAGGTCGAGGCCTCCGTCAAAGAACGCGTCCATGCGCTGACAAAACGCTTTCCGATTTACGGCTAAGCGAGGCTTTAGGTGCGTTGTCCCTATTGCGGCAGTGTTGAAAGCCAGGTGAAGGATTCTCGTCCCGGTGAGGACGGATCCGTCATCCGGCGTCGGCGAGTCTGCCCTGATTGCGGCGGACGCTTCACCACGTTTGAGCGCGTCCAATTGCGCGAATTGACGGTGGTGAAGCGCTCCGGTCGACGCATTCCGTTCGAGCGTGACAAGCTGATGCGCTCGATTGAAGTTGCATTACGCAAGCGGCCTGTCGATCTGGAGCGGACCGAGCGGATGGTGAATGGCATTGTTCGCCAGCTTGAAAGCATGGGTGAGGGCGAGGTTACGAGCCAGACGATCGGCGAATTGGTCATGGAGGGGCTCAAAGGCCTCGACGATGTCGCCTATGTGCGCTTTGCCAGCGTCTACCGGAATTTTCGCGAGGCGAAGGATTTTGGCGAGTTGCTGGACCAATTATCGGCGGACGAGGAAACGGGCGACCGCCCGGCTTCCAGACCCGATGAAAGTTGACCGTGATGGAAATCTCTGCCGCGATTGACGGGGCGATGATGCGTCACGCGCTGGTGCTGGCCCGGCGCGGACTTGGTCGGACGTGGCCCAATCCGTCTGTCGGAGCCGTGATCTGGCGGATGGAAGGTCAGGATCCGGTGATTGTCGGGCGCGGCTTTACCCAAGCTGGCGGCAGGCCCCATGCCGAAACCCAAGCCATCGCGATGGCAGGGGAGGCGGCCCGCGGCGCATCCATGGCGGTGACGCTGGAGCCCTGTGCGCATCATGGCAAAACGCCCCCTTGCGCGGAAGCCATTGTTGCAGCCGGTATCCGGAGGGTTGTTTCGGCCTTTGAAGACCCTGATCCGCGGGTGAAGGGCGGCGGCCACGCGATCTTGCGTCAAGCGGGCATCGAGGTCGTCAACGGCGTATGCGAGGCCGAGGCAAGGGCGGTTGCGCTCGGCTTTATCCGGAGAATTGTCGATCACCGTCCGCTTGTCACCTTGAAATTGGCCCAAACCGCGGATGGCTATGCGGGGGTCACGGGACGGCAATTGATGGTGTCGTCAACCAGTTCAAAGCACCGTGTGCATCTGGCTCGTGCCGCCCATGATGCGATTATGGTCGGTGTCGGCACCGTGTTGGCGGATAATCCGGATCTGACCTGCCGGCTGCCCGGCATGATGCAATTTTCGCCCGTGCGGATTGTGGTCGATACCCATCTGGATACGCCGCTCGAAAGCCGTCTGGTCGAGACCTGTCATTCGGTGCCGACCTGGATCGTGACAGGACCTGGAGCGACAGAAGAAAAGGCCGAAGCCTTTCGGGCGCAGGGCGTTATTGTCGAGCGGGCGGCGCTCGGTTCCGATAAGCGTCTCGATGTGGTGGCCGTATTGCACCTTCTGGCTGAACGCGGCCTGACCCGGATCTTGAGCGAGGGGGGGCCGATGTTGGCCGAGGCGCTGGTTGTGGCCGATATGGTTGACGGCGTGACGATCTATACGAGCCCCGAACCGCTGGGGCGTGAAGGCATTGTGGCGATGCGGCCCGGGTTGAAAAAGGCGCTGGCTAATAAAAAGCGGTTTGCGGCTGCAAAGCCGATCGCCAGCGGACGCGATAGTCTGATTCATTATTATCGGGTTTGACCCGCAAGGAGAGGCTGATGTTTACCGGCATTGTTACCGATATTGGCGTGATCGAGAGCGTCAAAGACCATGGCACCTCGCTGCGGCGTATTCGCATTCATGCGTCCTATGATGCGGCGACCATTGCGATGGGGGCGTCGATTGCGTGTTCCGGTCCGTGTCTGACGGTGGTGGGCTTTGGCCCGCGAGCTGGGGGCGGGTGCTGGTTTGATATTGATGCCGCAGCCGAAACTTTGGCCCGCACGACGGTAGGGTCCTGGCAGGTTGGTACCAAGCTCAATCTCGAACGGGCCTTGAAAATCGGCGATGAGCTGGGCGGACATCTGGTGTCCGGCCATGTCGATGGTGTGGCCGACGTCATTGCGCGCGATGATATTACAGATAAAGCCGGCTCGTCGTGGGGGGCAACGGCCAAGTTCACCATCCGTGTTCCGAAGGAGCTCGCCAAATTTGTTGTCGAGAAAGGCTCGGTGGCGCTTGATGGCACCTCCTTGACGATCAATTCGGTTGATCACGATCGTCTGACCGTCCTTTTGATCCCGCACACGCTGGAAGTGACGACATGGGGTGCGGTGAAGGCGGGCAGCAAGCTCAATATCGAGGTGGACCAGATGGCCCGTTATGCCGCGCGGCTTGCCGAATTCAAAGATTGAATGGCATGCTGAGAACCGGTTTTAGACCGGATCGATCACGCTTTTAAAAATCGCTATTTCAGCGCGCAATCTTTGCACGAGTTTGCGCGCGGCAGTGATTGTCGGATCGATATCCATGATTTCGAAACCGTCATAATTATTGGTCGCACGATGACGGAACCGTCGGGTTTCATCGGCGGCAGCCGCCAGTTCTTTGCTGAGAATGGCTGGTCGGCGTCGAGGCATTTCGCGGGCAACCCGACGAATCAGGTCGGCATGCCAATTGCGCCCCTCCGGTCTTTCTTCATCCAGCATTTCGAGAATGCGCAACAGACCGCTTTCGAGCGAGGTATGCGCCGATTGCACAGCGTGCATCAGCGCCATTTCAGCCTGATAACCTTGAAGGCCAGTTTGATCGAATCCGCCGAGTTCGCAAAGGGCAATGGATTTTTCGAAATGCCCGATGGCATTTTCCAGGTCCGTATCAATCCCACCCATCGCGCATCGGTCATGCCAGCACCCGCGCGTGGCCCAAAACGCGTTCTAGAAATTGGGGCTTGCAGTGCGGATAGGACACAACGTCTACGGGCACATTGAACCGTTCGCCAAGCATATTGGCAAAATCCACCGCGGCTCCAACGGTATCGAGCGGAAAATCGGCTAAAATATCAATATCGCTGCCGTAATGCAGGCGCTCTGTCACCGTGGACCCGAAGATCATATAGCGCCCGTGCCGCCTGCGGGCAAAGATTTGCAATTCCCGCTCTAACGTCGGCAGGGCCTTACGGATCGCGGACACGCGGGCCTGCTTTCTTTCAGAAATCGTGAGAATATCTTCCATTTTACGAGAATCGTCGTCGTGCCATTCAAAGTCAAGAGCACAGGCAGTCTTGCCGAAGCGCATGCGCAGGGGTACTGAGACGCAACCAATTTAAACGAGGACTATGTTTATGGCCGGACCCCGCCAAGCCCCTTCATCCGTCGAGCCGATCGAGGATGCCCGCGTTCTGATCGTCGAGGCCCGTTTTTATGACGCAATGGCGGATGAGCTGCTGCAAGGCGCGCTGACCGCGATCAAGGCTGTTGGTGCCGATTGTACGGTGGTGACCGTTCCGGGTGCTCTGGAAATTCCCTCCACCATCGCGATCATGCTCGAGGCGGCATCCGCCCATGGCAAGCCGTTTGATGCCGTGGTGGCGCTGGGCACCGTGATCCGTGGCGATACCGGCCATTACGACATTGTGGCGGGCGAAAGCTCGCGCGCGCTAATGGACCTTTCGGTGGCCTATGGCATGCCGCTGGGCAATGGCATTTTGACGGTTGAAAATGAGGCACAGGCTTGGGCGCGCGCCCGCGTCAACGAGATGAATAAAGGCGGCGGCGCGGCGGAAGCGGCTCTGGCGGTTTTGCGCATCAAGCGCGCAGCCATTGCCGGGGTGCTTTGAATGTCGCGTGGCGAATTGCGGTCATCCGCACGGCTTGGCGCTGTTCAAGCCCTCTACCAGATGGAAATCGCGGGCAAGGATCTGGGCGATGTGATCGCCGAGTTCGAAGCCCATTGGCTCGGCCAGATCGTAGATGATGTCGAGATGAAGCCCGCCGAGAGCGCTTTTTTCCGCAGTCTGGTGGAAGGTGTTGTCAAGGATCAGCGCACCATCGATCTCAAAATCGACGCGGCTTTGGTCAGCGGTTGGCCGTTGGCGCGGATCGAAGCCGTGTTGCGCGCGATTTTGCGGTCGGGCTGTTTCGAGCTTTTGCGTCGCAAGGATGTACCGGCCAAAGTCGTTATTCGGGAATATGGCGACATTGCCCGTGCCTTCTATGAAGGCGAAGAGGTTGGAATGATCAGCGCGGTGCTGGATCGTTTGGCCCATGAGATGCGGCCGGACGATTTTTAAGCACTCCGCCGCGTTAGCCGGGTCGTGCGTGGTTAGTTTTCTTGTGTCAGTATTGGGTGTCATATGTTTGCGTATCGCCTGACGGGCGGAGAGGGTGGTCTGATGGCCGCGAACGAGAACAGACCCACAGAGGATATGTTGATCGAGCGCTATTTTGCGCCATTGGCCGGTCCGGGCGGGCTTAGACTTCGCGACGATGCTGCCCTGATTGATGTGCCGGACGACAGTGAACTCGTCACCACGGTCGATATGGTCGTTGCCGGCGTTCATTTTTTTGCCGATGATCCGGCGGACGCGATTGCCGAGAAGGCGCTGGGCGTCAATCTGTCGGATCTGGCGGCCAAAGGGGCCGAGCCTTTAGGTTTTCTGCTTGCGCTGGCGCTGCCAACGGATTGGAACGAGGCGTGGCTCGCAGCCTTTTCAGGCGGGCTGGGCAAGGTTGCCGCGCGGTATGGCTGCGCGCTGCTGGGGGGCAATACCACCCGAACCAAGGGCCCTCTGGTGATTTCGATTACGGCGTTTGGCCGCGTACCCCGCCATCAAATGGTGCCTCGCACCGGGGCAAAGCCGGGCGATCTGATTGCGGTGACCGGCAGCATCGGGGATGCGGCGCTTGGTCTCAAGATCCGGTCGGCTCCCGAACTCGACTGGATCAATGGCTTGAATGAGGGTGATTTTGCCTTCCTGCTGGATCGTTATCTGCGTCCCAAGCCGAGAACCGCCTTTGCCATGGCATTGCGGACCAATGCCCATGCCGCGATGGATGTGTCCGATGGCCTGATCGGCGATCTCGCCAAGATGCTGCGGGCCTCGGGAGTCAGCGGTACGCTCAAGATTGAAGATGTTCCCCTGTCACCGGCGGCCCACTCGGCGATTGCGCTTCATCCCGTGTTGCTGACGGATGCGGTGACGGGGGGAGACGATTATGAAATCCTCTTCACCTTCGCCCCCGAGCGGCTGGAGGCGATCCGAGAACTCGCCAAAGACGCGGGATTGCCGGTGACTGTCATTGGCCGGGTTAAAGAGGGGCACGAGCCCTTGTCGATCAGCCATAAAGGTGAGACGTTTTTGACGCGCACCGGTTCCTACAGCCATTTTTAAGCAAGGATTTGACATGAATACCGCCACGGATCTGAATGCGGGCGACCGGCTTGCGCGCCGCAATGCGTTGCTGCTGGCCACTGCCACGGCCCTTGCGGGTGCGAATGCGACGGTGATTTTCGCGACGGCCGCGATTGTCGGCGCGGCACTGGCTTCCGATCCGAGTTATGCGACGATCCCGATCTCGTTTTTCGTGGTCGGGATGGCCCTTGGAACCTTGCCGATCGGCTATATAGCGCGTCGTTACGGGCGGCGGACAGCCTTTGTGACCGGCACATCAGCGGGTGTTCTAACCGGTATTCTCGCCTCGGTGGCGGTTGTCTATGGATTGTTTTCGCTGCTGTGTCTGGCGACGTTTTTCGGCGGCGTCTATGGCGCGACCGCCCAATCCTATCGGTTTGCGGCGGCCGATTCCGCTAGCGACGCCTTTCGTCCCAAAGCGATTGCCTGGGTGCTGGCCGGTGGCATTTTTGCCGCCGTGATTGGGCCCCAGCTCGTCACCCATACGATGAACATGTGGCAACCCTATCTGTTTGCCGCAAGCTATCTGTTTCAGGCCGGCATTGCCGCGCTTTCCATGATCGTGCTGCTGTTCGTCAAGGCGCCGCCGCCTTTGGCCGCCAACACGCCCGATGCCCGCCCGTTAAGCGAGATTGTGCGCGCGCCGCGGTTTATTGCCGCCGTCATTTGCGGCATTGTCAGCTATGGCCTGATGAATTTTATGATGACCTCGGCCCCGCTTGCCATGAAACTGTGCGGCCATGATGTGACCGAGTCCAATCTGGCGATCGAATTCCATGTCATGGCGATGTATGCGCCGAGCTTCATCACCGGCTCGCTGATTGCGCGATTTGGCGCGCCAAAGATCATTGCGCTCGGGATGTTGCTGATCATTGCAGCGGCGGCGGTTGGCCTGGCAGGCATCACGGTTCCGCATTTCTGGGCGAACATGATTCTCTTGGGGTTCGGCTGGAATTTCGGCTTTATCGGCGCCACCGCACTGGTCACCGAGACGCATCTGCCGTCGGAGCGGACCAAGGTTCAGTCTTTCAACGATTTTCTTGTCTTCGGTACCATGGTGATAGGCTCGTTCTCATCGGGACGGATTTTGGTCGATTATGGCTGGTCTATGGTCAATATCGTTGTTTTTCCGCTGGTTTTGGCGGGATTTGGCGCGTTGATGCTGTTTGGCCGCAAGCGCGAGGCCGCGGTGGCGTTGGGATAGGGTTTGAAAGTCGGATTTGCCAGACGCGCTCAAGTTTGGCAGATACAGGGTGGGAATAGGGCGACGTCCTGAAATCGCCATGCCATAACCTATGGCTGGTGCTTCGGCGCTCGTTTGAGAAAATAAAAAAACCAGAGGATTGGAACAACAATATGACCATGGGCTTGATTATCTTGGGGGGGCTTTTAGCGCTCGCCTACGGAATTTGGGCAATCGCGGACGTTAATGGTCGCGATGCCGGTAATGCTCGGATGCAGGAAATCGCAGCCGCCATCGCGGAAGGCGCGCAGGCCTATCTCAAGCGCCAATACACGACGATTGCCATCGTCGGCGTGGTGCTCTTCGTTGCCATCCTCTTTTTGCTCGGCTTGCAGGTTGCCATCGGCTTCCTGATCGGTGCCGTGTTGTCTGGCGCTGCCGGTTTTATCGGCATGAATGTGTCGGTTCGCGCCAATGTGCGCACCGCACAGGCTTCTTCGCAATCGCTTGCCGCTGGCCTCGACGTCGCCTTCAAGGCGGGCGCGGTGACCGGCATGCTGGTGGCCGGATTGGCGCTGCTCGGCGTTGCTGTTTATTACTGGGTGCTTACCGGTCCTATGGGCCTTGCACCGTCGGACCGTACGGTTGTTGACGCGCTTGTGGCCCTTGGCTTCGGTGCTTCGCTGATTTCGATCTTCGCCCGTCTTGGCGGCGGCATCTTCACCAAGGGTGCGGATGTGGGTGCCGATCTCGTCGGCAAGGTTGAAGCCGGTATTCCGGAAGATGATCCCCGCAACCCTGCGACGATTGCCGACAATGTCGGCGACAATGTCGGCGATTGCGCCGGTATGGCCGCCGATCTGTTCGAGACCTATGCGGTGACGGTTGTCGCCACGATGGTTTTGGCCTCGATCTTCTTTGCAGGCCAGAGCGTTCTGGCGTCCGCCATGCTCTATCCCCTGGCGATCTGCGCAACCTGCATCGTGACTTCGATCATCGGCACCTTCTTCGTGAAGCTTGGCGCTGACAATTCGATCATGGGCGCGCTCTATAAGGGCCTGATTGCCACCGGTATTCTGTCGATCGGCGGCCTCTGGGTTGCTACAAACCAGCTCGGCTGGGATGTCATCGGCAAGGCCAATGGCATGGACATCACGGGCAAGAGCCTCTTCATTTGCGGCCTGATCGGCTTGGCGGTGACGGGTCTTATCGTCTGGATCACCGAATACTACACGGCAACCGGCAAGCGTCCTGTTGTCTCGATCGCACAGGCCTCGGTAACGGGCCATGGCACGAACGTCATTCAGGGTCTCGCGATCTCGCTTGAATCGACGGCGCTTCCCGCTCTTGTCATCGTGGGCGGCATTATCTCGACCTATCAGCTGGCCGGCCTGTTTGGTACCGCGATTGCGGTAACGACGATGCTGGGTCTGGCGGGCATGATCGTGGCGCTCGACGCGTTCGGTCCTGTCACTGACAATGCCGGTGGCATTGCCGAAATGGCTGGCCTGCCGAAGGAAGTGCGTCACGTGACCGACGCGCTCGATGCGGTTGGCAACACGACCAAGGCCGTCACCAAGGGCTACGCCATCGGCTCGGCCGGTCTGGGCGCGCTGGTGCTGTTTGCCGCCTACACGAACGACATTGCGGCGTTCACGAAGGCTGGTGTGCCGTACTTCAAGGATATCGGTGTCGTCTCGTTTGATCTGGCCAACCCGTATGTGGTCGCTGGCCTGATCTTCGGCGGTCTGATTCCTTATCTCTTCGGCGGTATCGCGATGACGGCTGTTGGCCGCGCCGCTGGTTCTGTCGTGGAAGAGGTTCGTCGCCAGTTCAAAGAAAAGCCAGGCATCATGGCCGGTACCGACAAGCCGGACTATGCCCGTGCAGTCGACATGCTGACCAAAGCGGCGATCCGGGAAATGCTTGTACCTTCGCTGTTGCCGGTTCTGGCTCCGCTCGTCGCCTATTTTGGCGTGTACTGGATCTCCGGTTCCAAGGCGTCGGGCTTTGCCGCTCTTGGCGCTTCGCTTCTCGGCGTGATCGTGAACGGCCTTTTTGTCGCCATTTCGATGACCTCAGGCGGTGGCGCTTGGGATAACGCCAAGAAAAGCTTTGAAGACGGTTTCGTCGACAAGGACGGCGTGAAGCATCTCAAGGGTTCGGATGCGCACAAGGCATCGGTGACGGGCGATACCGTCGGCGACCCCTACAAGGACACCGCTGGTCCAGCGGTCAATCCTGCGATCAAGATCACCAATATTGTGGCCTTGCTGCTGATCGCGATCCTTGCCCATATGGCATAAGGTTCGGCCGAAGCACCGATCATAAAAAACCCCCGGCAGAGCAATCTGCCGGGGGTTTTTGTTTGCTACAATATCGAAGGGTTTAGCTGGAGCCGACCATTCGAAGCATCTGGCGAACCAACGAGAGGTCTTTGCCGCCGGTTGGCGTGGCGTTCGCGTTGAAATCAAACACGGCGCCATCTTTGAGTCCGTAATTGGCAATGCGCTCCACCTTCAAGGCTTTGGTGAACAGAACGGTCAGCACGCGCTGATCGGTAATGGTGGGCTTGTCGAACATGAACGAGCGGTTGGTGTTCTGGCTGATATAATACCAGCTCTGATTGCCCACCGTCGAAACCGTCGAGGGGGTGCCCAGAATTTTGAGAACCTGCTCGGCGCTCATGCCGGGCTTGATCTCGGCAACGGCTTTTTCGTCGATGACATAGCCTTGTACCTGCGGACCTGCGGTGGTGCAGGCGGCGAGGGGAGACAAGAGGGCTGCGCCAAGGGCAAGGATGCACAGGCGCCGGGTAGAGATGGTCGGTGTTGATACGGGCATCGGAATGGTCCGCCTTCCAAGGGTTGAGGGATGCGCGGGTTTTCGCTTGCAATGATCCTTCCTTATGCCTTACCCCGCATTGAACGCAAGAGCCGACATGGTTCTGTATGAACGACTACCGAGAGACCACCATGGCATTGTTTGGCTTTTTTGGCCGTCAACGTAAGAATAGAGCCCTGATCGAGGGGATTTATGCGGTCATTGTCGAGCGTTCACGCTCGGCGGCTTTTTATCGCGATCTCGGTGTGCCTGACTCCGTCGACGGCCGTTTCGAGATGTTGACGCTCTATATGACGCTGGTGACGCGGCAATTGCGGGCCCTGCCGACGCCAGGCCCGGATATGGCGCAGGATCTGGTCGATGTGACGTTCGCCCAATTTGATTCCGCTCTTCGCGAAATGGGCGTGGGTGATGTTTCAATGCCCAAACGGATGAAGGCGATGGCAGGAGCCTATCTTGGTCGCGCCAGTGCCTATGACGAGGCGCTTCGTTCGGGCGATCACGAGGCCCTTCTGACCGCGCTGAAGCGCAATCTCTATGGCCGCGCTCCCATTCCTGCGGGTGCAGCAGAAAAGATTGCCGATGATGTGCTAAAGAGCGTGGCCGCCCTCGAAAGCGGATCGATTGATGACTATCATGCGGCCAAATTGCCGCTGCCTCCTTTTTCCCTTTGATGTCCGGACACACGCCATGACCGATAGTGCTCCCCTTCCGCTTTCCCGCCCGATCGAGATCACGTCGATCCGCTCGGACGGGTCGGCCTTTCATGTCGAAACCAGCGACGCCGAACGCGCTGCGCTTGCCGAGCGTTTCGGCATTCCCGGTATTGCCAGCCTCACGGCTGATTTCCTTCTGCGCAAGAAAGGCCCCCATGTCCGCGTGACGGGCGTTGTGTTCGGGCGTTTCACGCAGGTGTGTATTCTGACGCTTGAACCCTTCGACACCGATTTCCGCGAGGAGGTCGAAGTGGCCTTCGACGAGGATCCGGCAAAGGCGCTGGAACTGCGTCCGGAAGAGGAGGCTCCCGATCTGATCGTCGGCGGCATCATCGATGTCGGCGCTTTGGCAGGTGAGTTTACGGCCTTGGCGCTCGATCCCTATCCCCGCAAACCCGGAGCAGTGTTCGAATTTACGGATAAAATGGATAAGGGCGATGAAAAGCCTGCTCCTTTTGGCGCTTTGGCCAGCCTTAGGCCGCCACAATAAGCGGCCCGAGCCTCAGCGCTGATCCTCACGAAAAAAGGTTGGCCGATGCGGGTTGCATCGTTAATGTTGGCGGCGCCTGTGCTACTGAGGTGCCAAGCTCTGTGAACCTTGAATTTTGCGAAATGGTTTTGATCTAGATGACGATGGGACGGGTACGAATTGCCCTTGATGCGATGGGCGGCGATCACGGTCCCGGCATCGTGATTCCGGGGGCTGCGTTAACGCTTGAACGCCACCCAGACGTGACCTTTCTGATGTATGGCGACGAGGCCCTGTGTCAGCCGATCCTTGCCGACTATCCTGCCTTGAAGGCGGTTACGGAGCTGCGCGGCTGCGACGTCTTTATCACGATGGACGAGAAGCCCGGTCAGGCGCTGCGGCGGGGGCGTGGCAAATCGTCGATGTGGCTGGCCATTCAGGCGGTCAAGGACGGGGAGGCCGATGTTGCCGTCTCGGCGGGCAATACAGGCGCGCTGATGGCGATGGCGACCTTCTGTCTCAGGACGATGGCGGGGATCAACCGTCCGGCCATCGCCTGCATCTGGCCGACCTTGCGCGGCGAGTCGATTGTGCTGGATGTCGGCGCCACGATCGGTGCCGATGCGGGCCATCTGGTCAATATGGCGTTGATGGGTTCGGCGATGGCGAGCATTCTGTTCGATATCGAGCGGCCGAGCGTCGGGTTGCTGAATGTCGGCACCGAGGACGCTAAGGGGCTTGACGAGATCAAGCTCGCCAGCGGCATGTTGCGCGATGCGCCGATCGCCAGCATGGAATATGCCGGTTTTGTCGAAGGCAGCGATATTGGCCAAGGCACGGTGGATGTGGTTGTCACCGAGGGATTTACCGGCAATGTCGCCCTCAAGACCGCCGAGGGAACCGCCAAGCAAATCGCCACCTATCTCAAACAGGCGATGGCGAGCTCGTTGATGAGCAAAATCGGCTATCTGTTTGCCCGCTCGGCTTTCAAAGCGCTCAAGGACCGGATGGACCCCCGTAAGGTGAATGGCGGCGTGTTTTTGGGCCTTGATGGGGTCGTGATCAAAAGCCATGGCGGCACTGATGCCACCGGCTATGCCGCGGCCATTGATGTTGGCTATGATATGGTGAAATACGATCTGCTCGACCGGATCCGGTCGGCACTCGATCATGAATTTTCGGCGGGCGCCACCATGGCCGGACCGGACGATGCGCAGGAAAATGCACAGGGGGATAAACCGTGACCTTACGCTCCGTTGTTATAGGATCGGGCCACTATCTTCCCGAAAAATGTATGACGAATGCGGAGATTACCACTTTCGTTGACACGTCCAATGAATGGATTGTCGAGCGGACCGGTATTCAGCAGCGTTATCTTGCCGCCGATGGCGAGACGACCTCGATGTTGGCGACGAAGGCGGCGCAAGCTGCCATTGCGGATGCGGGCATCGATCCTACGACGATTGATTTGATTGTGCTGGCCACCGCGACGCCCGACTATACGTTCCCCTCGACGGCCACACAGGTGCAAGCCGCCTTGGGTATTCATGGCGGAGCGGCCTTTGACGTGCAGGCGGTCTGCTCGGGCTTTGTCTATGCTTTGGCAACGGCCGATAATTTCATCAAAGCCGGTTCGGCCAAGCGCGCGCTGGTGATTGGCGCGGAAACCTTCTCGCGCCTGCTGGATTGGACGGACCGGACGACGTGCGTCCTGTTCGGCGATGGTGCGGGTGCGGTTGTGCTGGACGCGCAGGAGGGGGCTGGCACCAATGCCGATCGCGGCGTGCTGTGCACGCATCTACGCTCGGATGGCCGGCACCGGGACAAGCTGTTCGTCGATGGCGGACCTTCAACCTCGATGACCACGGGGCATTTGCGGATGGAGGGGAAAGAGGTTTTCCGCCATGCCGTGGCCAATCTGGCCGAAACGGTCGAGGAAACCTTCATAAAATCGGGTGTCAGCCCGGATGAAATCAAATGGTTTGTGCCGCATCAGGCCAATCGCCGGATCATTGATGCGACGGCCAAAAAATTGAACATCGATCCGGCGCGTGTGGTGATTACCGTTGACCAGCACGGCAATACGTCGGCGGCGTCAATTCCGCTCGCCTTGAGCGTGGCGAGGCACGACGGACGCATCGAAAAGGGCGACCTTGTTCTGATCGAGGCGATGGGCGGCGGGTTCACTTGGGGCTCCGCTCTTATTCGCTGGTGAGGAAACTATTGATATTTATTGGTAAATAGAGGATTGACGGTTAGGGTCCGGCACAATAGTTTCGGCCCGATGGCGATAGAGCAGGCCTTTTGAAGGCTGTTGCGGGGAGAATATTCGATGGCCCAGAAAACGGTGACGCGAGCCGAATTGAGCGAAGCGGTCTATCAGCGGATAGGGTTGTCGCGCAGTGAATCGGCGGCGCTTGTCGAATTGGTGCTCAATGAGATCTCCGAGTCGCTTTCGATCGGCAATAGCGTGAAGCTTTCCTCGTTCGGCTCCTTTTTGGTGCGGGACAAAGGCCAGCGCGTTGGCCGGAACCCGAAAACAGGTGTCGAAGTTCCGATCGAGCCTCGCCGCGTGATGGTTTTCAAGCCGTCGAACATCATGAAGGCCAGAGTGAACGGCCTTGACGGTTCGGGTGTGGCGGACGATTGAGTTTTTAAAGGCGGACCGGAGTGGACAAGAGCCCTGACGCCTATCGGACGATCAGCGAGGTCGCAGAAGACCTCGATGTGCCGCAGCATGTGCTGCGTTTTTGGGAGACGCGGTTTTCCCAGATCAAGCCGCTCAAGCGCGGCGGTGGCCGCCGCTATTATCGCCCCGACGATATTGATCTGGTCAAAGGCATCAAACATCTCCTGTATGGTACCGGCTTTACCATCAAGGGCGTGCAGCGGATCCTGAAGGATCAGGGTATCAAGCATGTCCAGTCGATCGGCAGGACAGGGCAGGCGCCCGTAACGCCAGCAGGGAAGACCTCACCGGCGCAGGTGGAAGAAGAGCGGGTCTTTGACTCACCGCTGGTCATGCGGCTGGAGCCGCAGCCCGAGCCGGAGCCAAAGCCCGTACGCCCTGCGACACCGGGATCGGCTGAAGATCTTGCAGCCCTCATTGCGCCCGGTTTCAGGGCAGCGGTTCGTGCTCCGAAGCGCAAAGTGCCGCAACTGGGGCTCTTTGGCGACGATGATCAGAGCGAGGGCGGGGCCTTGTCGCCGCAGGCCATGGCCCGCATGTTGCCCTCCGCCTGGCAGAGCGCCACATCGCTGACGGGCCAATCCTCCGTGAAGCTTGAAGCAGCGCTGGCGGAGCTCGAGGAATGCAGCCGGTTGATCTCCACAGCCCGAATGGTGGCAAGCGGCGACGACGCCTAATTGTTTTTTAACACAGGCTTGATATGCCGTAACGTCATGAACACATGGCGTGTGCTTGTATTATTCGGGCTCTTATGGGCGGTTGGACCGGTTTTCGAGGCCAAAGCCGGTGATCTTCCGGATCGCTTTGACTTTTGCGCCGAGGGTGGCGCGAAGCGTTGGATCCGTGTGGTGATTGACGGGCAGACGAAAGATCTGTGGAATGTTGTCTTGACCACCAATGGTCGCAACGAGCCGGCTCGAACGTCGAGTTATATCTTTGGCAGTACAGCCCCGCGAGCGGGCTTTTTGGTCGCCATTCTGCCGATGGCAAAAACGCCCCCTTTGCTGATTTTCGACGATGGCCACGCGGAATGGGCCGGACATTACTATGTCCGGTGCCCGTGACGAGCTGCGGCGTCAGATTTATAAACGCGAGCGCTTGCGCGCCGAAAAATTATTTATAAACGCGAGCGCTTGCGCGCCAAAAAATTATTTATAAACGCGAGCGCTTGCGCGCCGCGTGCGCCAACACTATAACCCGCATCAGTCGGAGTGTAGCGCAGCCCGGTTAGCGCACTAGTCTGGGGGACTAGGGGTCGTAGGTTCGAATCCTATCACTCCGACCAAAATAATCATTTGATATCAATAATTTGAGTTGCCTGGGAAATACTTATGCTCCCCAATTTTAGTTTTGGGGAGCGCAGAGCCTGCCTAAATTTAAAGTATCCGGTTCAGATCCGTATAAAGCCGATCAACATCTATCCGGGCTCACCCAGGGAGAACGGCTATAACCCGTAGTTCACTCGTACATAACAAGGGGGCTAGAAAGGGTTTCTGTGGTCAAACGATATTCGCGGCCCATCATCCAACAGCCATCCATTTAAGACACCGTCCGCGCCGTAAAACATTTAATAAGGTTTTTGAAACCGTGATAAATCAGCTCCGCCACCCCATAGGCGCGTCGCGTGCGATCGTTTTGCTTGGAATTAAATCGATGAATCGGATCAAAGAGAGCCACGTTAAGCTATGACCAAGACACGAGACCTTCCTCGTTTGATTGCCGAAGCCAAGCTTGGATGGACGCTCTCTAAAACGCATTGCAAAGAGTGTCGGGCATTTCACGCAACCCGCGGATTTTTGCGAGCTACCGGATTCCGCAGGGGGGCCGAGAATGATCGCGAGACCTTGGTAGATGTTGTGCGTGCTCAAACCGGTGAAACCAGTACTATATTGATCGCGGGATCGGCCGATTCCGGACTTTTCGAAGTCGTAGCTCAGGCCACGACCGAAAAAAAACCGTCGATCATGGTCGTTGATAAATGCGAGACTCCGCTCCACCAGGTTGAAGTCTTCGCCGAAAGCATCGGGCGGAAGGTTGAAACCAGGGTCGCTGATCTGACCGAAACGGTTCCGCAAGGGCCCTTCGATTTTATCTTTATGCACCACCTTCTGCCGTTCATTCAGAACGATCGTCAAGTGAAGTTGCTTAGCGACCTCGCTAAAACGCTAAATCCTGAAGGTAAGATCTTTTTGGTCAATCATGTGCGGCCAGTTCATCCGAAAGAAAAGCCCCAATCAGAAGTTGAAAATTGGTCGGCCAGCGTTTTGAAATTTATGGAATTAAATTCAATACCCGTTCCGGAGGATAAGGACTTTTTCTTTTCCTTGCTGATGCAGGCAGGGCAAAGACACGAGTATGAAAGTTCGGTTACGATCGTTGCGCCCGTTGAGCAGGTTCTCCAAGAGGCAGGTCTTGGTATCATCCGGCAATGGCATACGGAAGCTGTCCGATTTGCCGCCTTGCATGGCGGTGGAGGAGCGCCAACCAAACGGTCCGATTATTTCTTGGTCGAGCGCCTTGCAACCTGACACCCTAGGACGCTACCCTTTTGAGGTCTTTGCCGCACCAAATAGCAGGAGCGCGGGGCTGAAGCTTTGTTGGGTGTTCAAGTAATCGGGTAGCAGTAAAATTATGGCAGATAACACCCATCTCAGGCTGAAGCGGTTACGCTCGAGCGCCGTCCGGTCTGGCGAGGCCGACCAAGCGTTCGGGTTTCAGGAGCGTCTGGCCGAGAGCGAATGGTTTTCGAGCGACAAAATTAAAACCTATCAACTTGGGCATCTTAAGCGATTGGCTGGCTTCGCGGCTCTGAATGCACCCTATTACGCCTCCAAAATCGACATGCTGGCGCTCATGGAAGCCAAGAGCCTTCGCGAAGCGCTCGATATAATCCCCATTCAATCACGCTATGATTTGGCAACCCAATCGCTCTCGTTCCGGTCGGCAACTTTGCCACAAGGCCATCATAAAGCAGGCGAGCGCATATCGTCAGGTTCGTCGGGACAAATCATCGCGGTGGAAGGGACAAACATTTCCTTCGCATGGCAGCATGCTTTGAATTTTCGTGCTCAATTGTGGGCAGGACGAAAATTTGATCTGCCCATGGCGGTTATTCGGAAATTTGGTCCGGAGCTCGAGCCGTCCGAAGGTATCGTCCGCGATCGCTGGGATGACGAGGCGGTGCTCCCTGTCAAAACCGGTCCGGCAAACTTTTTGGCAACGACCTACAGCGTCGAGCATCAATGGAAATGGCTGGCAGGCGTAAAGCCGGCCTATCTGATGAGTTATCCGTCGATCATTCGGCAATTCGCCATTTTGGCCGCAGCAGAAAAGCGGTCAAGTGTTGTGCTCAAGGGTATCTCGACGGTCGGCGAAACGGTGAGTGCGGAATTGCGCGATGATGCGCGGCGCTTTCTTGGTGCCGATATTTATGACGTCTATTCAGCGGAAGAAGTCGGCGTTATAGCCTCCCAATGCCCCACATGCCGCCGCTATCATATTCAATCAGAGGCGATTATCGTCGAAATTGTCGATATGGCAGGTAAGCCCTGCGCGGCTGGTGAAATCGGGCGTGTGATTGTTACACCGCTCTTCAATTTCGCCACCCCCTTGTTGCGATATGAGCTCGGCGATATGGCCGAAGCAGGCTCGCCGTGCGCCTGCGGCCGCGGACTTGGTGTTATCAATCGCGTTGTCGGACGCTATCGTAATTTGCTGACCCTACCCGATGGTCAGCATTTTTGGCCGTCGATGGGGTCGCGCGCTTGGCAAAAAATTATACCGATTAAACGGCACCAATTTCGACAGGTGGCGCTTGACCGGATGGAAGTCTGGATGGTCGTTGAAACGCAACCGACACAAGCCGCTCAGGATGAAGTGCGGGCGATCATCGCTTCAAGGCTTCCCGGAGCGTTCACCATCGATTTTCAGTTCGTCGATGACATCCCAAATGGCTCGGGCGGGAAATTTGAGGAATTTGTTTCTTTGTTATAGCAACCATAAAAACAGCCGGCTAAATGCCGGCTGTTTTCATACAACGATCGGTGTCGTTCGAATTAGAACGAAAGCGGAATGCGCAGACCAACCAATACCGACTGATCGACATTGTTACCGCCAACACTTGCGGTTGTAGTATCACCATAACTGTCCAAGAATGACAGATCTGAACTGCTTGAAGGAAGACCAGTAACGCGATAATCGAGAGTCAGCTTGATATTGTTGTGTCCCGGAACCGCATATGAAATGCCCGTTCCAGCCATGTAAGCAAGACCAGAATGGTTCAATTCAAACTGTGTATCGGTATGGACGCCATCGCTAGCGGTTACAGAATTGTTGACATTGGCATAACCCAAACCACCGCCAACATGGACGCTAAGCTGATCGGTTACGGCAAAATCATGCCACAAATTCAAAAGAACCGCGCTGGTTGTACTATCGATAGCAACGGCCGAATTGCCTTCAGCCGTAATCGAATATTTCGAGCCTGAATTCTTGCGATACGAACCTTCGACTTCTGCTCGCCATCCATTGCCGAAATCGGCACCAACAGCAGCAAAAAACACTCCACCGCGGTCCATGCCATTATCGCGGCTTACTGTATCGGGATAAGTATAGCTGGGATTACGCGTTTCAGATACAAACTCAACCGATGGATTATTCGTAAAATTCAACCCGCCGCCAATAGCAATATAAGGCACAAAAGCGGGGATTACCTTCGGCTTTTGAATCTCGGGAAGTGCTGCCGCTTTCTTAGCTGGTAGATCCGCAGCATAAACAGCGCCAGCAGCCAAAATCGCGACACTGGATAATAAAACAGTCGACAACTTCATCACACAACCTCGACTCGTTACAAATCATTGAAAAAGTTTCTAATTGCCAAGATGAAGTTTAGCAATCCTTCCACTGGGTAATTTGTTTATTCTGCGCGGATTTTGGCGTAAAAATCACAAAATATTGCCAAAAAATAGCGTAATCATCAAAACAAGGCCCCAGAATCCTGCAAGAATAGCCGAGGTTCCACTGCGGGTGAAAAGGGCCAGCGTTACAAAAAGTCCGGCGGCGGTTGAAAACCCGATCCAAGGAATGGCAACAAGAAATCCGATCAGGCCTAAAACGAGATAAAAGTCCTGCGACGTGGCAAATTGAAACGGCCTGCGCCATAGCTTCCGATGCCCGATCAAGCCCGTAACGCAGGCGCCAATACCAACAAGGATTGCAAGAGCCGGTTCAATCTGGCCTAACGGAGCAAAGAACGGTACCGAAAAAGCCGCTCCCCCGAAAATCAAAAGGCCGATGACAAGTAAAGCTGTTACCCCGCCTAGGGGCTGGTCGGGTTTCGAAACCGCGATTGATTCTGCCTTTCGGCGGCTCAGGAGCAAAAAGACGATGGCAAGCCCGATAATGACCCAGACGCCAGGTCGCATGAACCCGCCCCAGCCATAGATCATCGAGCTTCGGATGAGCGTTTTTTCGAGAAGGGGTCCTATCACAAATCCCAACAAAAAGGGCGCTCGCGAGACGTTGGCAACGGTTAATCCAAGGCCGATCACTGAAAAGACGGCAATTTGAAACAGCGCTGCGTTGCCTTTATCCACCATCATGGCAGCTGCAACGGAAGCAACAAGCGCAAACGGAAGCACTTGCTTGCGCCGCAAGGCGGCAAAACGCGCGATGGTTGGCGTGACGGCCAGACAGATGGGGACCGCTATCAGATTGGCGATCACAATGGTCCACGCCAGCGTAGCAATCAACTGGGGATGCGTCGTCAACATCCGCGGTCCGATTTCAACGCCCATGGTCGTGAAGGCCCCGGCTAGAATGGCCATGCTGGTTGTTCCGGGAATACCGAGAAAGAGGAGGGGAGCCAGCGCGCCCCCTTCCTTTGCATTGTTGGCAGCTTCGGGAGCGATGACACCCGCGATCGCCCCTTGGCCAAACGGAATCTCGGACACCGATGTTTTGCGCGCCTCACCATAGGCGAGCCAGACAGCCGTTCCTGCGCCTAAGCCGGGAATAAAGCCTACGACGAAGCCGATGATTGATGATCGGATCAGCAGCGAATAATGCTTTAGCGTTAAAAATAACCCGGCCGTCATATTATTAAACCGGGTTGGTGGTGCGTTTCGTGGTTCATCGTCCGCCTTCGCGGTCATCTCCGGAATGGCAAAAAGTCCTGCAACAACGGCCGCAATGTTGACGCCGTCCCACAATTCCAGATTGCCGAATACGAAGCGATGCGAACCTGTCATGGCGTCCAAGCCAATGGTCGATGTCAGAATGCCCAACGCGGCAACAGCAAATCCGATCGCAAGGCCGCAATTCGACAACGCGCTGATCGCCAGTAAACCGAGGCAAGAGAGCGCGGCGATCTCAGGTGTAGCGATATAGCTGATCATGATCGAAAAAATCGGAGCCAGAAGCAGAAGTCCTACCGCGCCAATCAGCCCGCCTCCGAGTGACGACATGATAAGCACGCCCACCGCTTCCCCTGCCTGACCTTTGCGGACAAGTTGAAATCCGTCGACCACGGTTGCTGCTTCCACGGCCGATGTCGGTGTGCCGAATAAAATGGCAGGAATAGAACTCGATGTATGAATTACCGCGTGCATGGCGACGAGAAAAACGGCGCCGACCATCGGATCAATGCCCAGAACAAACGGAATGACAAGCAGTAGGCCTATGCGTCCATTGATGCCGGGAATGAGTCCCATCAGCAGGCCGAGAACGGAACCCAAAGCCATTGATTCCAGTAACGATGCCTTGCCTGCGATTTCTAAAAACGCGTTTACAAGCAACATGCGAAACCTAACCTCTTAGGGGCAAGTATCGCCTCCCTCGGCGCGGGTCAAGCCACACACGACGGCTGAAGATAAAACAGCCTTGTCCGCATCGATTTCGGACAACATGGCTTTGACGCGATTGGCTGTGTCTTGAAAGGGCATTTGATCCAGCGAAAGGCCCATTTTTTGTGCTTCTGCGATAAACTCACGGTCATCGAGTACCGTACGGAAGATCTGCCGGATCGCTGCCATTTCGGCCGTCGATGTCTTTGGTGATACGGCAAGCAGGTTTGCTACTTGGGAAACATTATTTATAAACAATGCAATCTTGCTCGCTTGCTCCGTTGTTGCAATGTCAGCAAGCGTCGGTATGGCGCCATATTCTGGCGATAACGGAACCGAATTCAGGCGCAAGACAATCTTCGATCCGGGCATTTGCAGGACCTCGGCTAGGGATCTAGGGTTGCCAATAATTGCTTGCGCCTCTCCCGACACAGCAGCCAAAATTCGCGAACCTCCCGAATATCCCGGAATTGGTCGAAGCCGTGTACCCAGTGCAGCATTGAGGAATAAGCTGTCATAATAATGTATCGCTCGAGTCGATGCTGTTGGTACGACGAATGAATCTTTTGAATGGATTAATTCGTCGATCGAGCCAATGCCGCTTTTCCCTGTCATCACAAGAACGTGGGGTAGCGACGTGATATTGCCGGCAATAGCGAGATCGGACCAGGAGAAGGGTAACGGCTGGTTCCCCCAGAAATCAGGATAAAAAATTGCATTATTCAGCAGAACAATTGCTTCTTTTTCATCTGGCCCATCGAATAAACGTTTGAGTGCAATTTGGCCCTCGCCACGCGGCTCATTTTCAACAGTTATGCGTATCTCCGGAGCAAGCCGCGAGAGATGTCGCGCAACCAATCGCATGAGCATGTCGTTGCCAGCGCCAACACCGAACGAATTGACCAGTCGAAGCGTCGAAAAATCGCCTGCGGCACTACAGTTTGGGGAAACGAATGGACCGACCGCCAAGCCAGCCAGACACGAAAGAACACGGCGACGCGATAAAGACATTGTATAATATTCCCCAAAATTACAGCAAAGCGAGTTCACGTTGAAGAATAACTGACTTTTTTACCGTAGTGGACCCCAACGAAACTGCTTTTAACAAAAATTGGTGAACCTTCTGGCATGGCAATACCGCCTTAGTTGATATTGGCCAATTGGGGTTGCGTCCGTAAAGTGCTGTAAATTCTGAGGTGGGCAGCCACCACTTCGGCTCGGTAAAAGACGGTTCTGAGACGTTTTTCACCGAAGGAGCGAAGCGATGGCTGGATATGATGTTAACGTCGGCAAGGATCTCTTGCCAGGACTT